>NZ_FOGG01000001.1:297934-325197 GCF_900111155.1 Pedobacter rhizosphaerae
AACATACCGTTGAGTTTCATAACTCAACATTACTTAAACCGAGTCCAAGACTCTCCTCCATTAAACAATCCGTAGAACTCCTGTGGAACTCGACGGACAGGATTGTTCTTTCAGCACAGTTAAACAATTAATCAGTTCAACGATTAAGCAATCAATCTATTTGATACTAAAAAACCATCCACAGCCTTTACCGCGTTTTGTATTCTTGCTTCACCCAAGCCACTTATAACCTGATAATTGGCCTTTAAAGCTTGAAGTTCTTTGTGCCAAACTTCCATGAAATGTTCTCTTTGATTAGGGAAATCACGCAAGGGGTCGTCCTGCCAGGGTAGGTCGATATCCATTAAGAGGTAAAGATCGTAGGGTTTTTGAGGAAGCGCATCTAATACAACCTGCGGTGTTTCGCCCAGCATGGCATCACTCCATATTTTAACTGTGATGAAAGTAGTGTCGCAAATAATAAAATTATCCGTACTGGTGGCAAGCACAGCATCTTCCAGGGCTACCTGACCATAAAACATATTGATTTCATCTTGCAAAGTGTATGGGCCATTTAAACCGGCACAATAATAACGGGCATACTCTGGAACCCATGCCACTTGGTAATGGTTAGCCAAATATTGAGATAGTGTTGATTTTCCCGTACTCTCTGGGCCTACAATGGCAATTTTTTTAACTGACTTGTTCACGATACGTTTTTCTCCAATCTAGATAGCCTTTATAAGCGATAATAATTAATACAAAATATAATATAGCGCTTAAGTTAAGCTGTTTGTATATAAATAAAGGGATGTAGCAAATATTGACAAATACCCATAACAACCAGTTTTCTAAAACTTTTCGTGTTAACAGCAACTGGGCTACAAAGCTAACAGCAGTACAAAATCCATCGGCATAAGGTACTGTACTGTTGGTGTACTTATCCATAAACCAACCGAGGGCAATGCTAATCAGGGGAATACTCATTAATATCCAGATCCAATGACTATGATTAAGTTTCTGAATGGGTTTGTGCTGTTCAACCCGCTTGGTTAGCCAAAAATACCAGCCATAAAAGGCTGTGGATAGAAAGTAAACTTGCAAAGCCATATCTCCATACATGGCTTCTCTGTAAAATAAAAATCCATAAGCCGATACGCTGATGATGGATACTGGCCAATTCCAGATACTTTCTTTTGCAGCCAGATAGATGCAGGCAAAACCGGCCAGCACTGCAACCCATTCCAAAGCGGTGGTATGATTAAACTGTTCAATAAGAAACTGAAAAAATGTAGACATTCAGGGTTGCTATATCCAAAAGTAAGAGAAAATTGTCCTAAAAGAAAAAATCCGGTTGAGGAGGGCTCCTGCAACCGGATAATAAACCAAACAAACTATTTATGAAGAAATCCTCATGGCGGGTAACTAATCCGCGGAGGAAGCTTTAGATCATTGTCTAAAGTATTTACAAAACGCAAATACGATCTTGTTATTACAACATTTCTGCCAATAATAGGAGGTAAAACGTTTCATGACTTAATTCTGACGACTGAGGGCATGTTCTCAGATTTTTTTAACAGTATTTAACGATTATCACAAAATAGATACAAACGGAACGACGGTCTTGTAGTAATTATGGTACAAACCCGGGTTTTGGTGTTCATTATTTAAAACTAATCTGGTTAAAGGGTGTTAATTATTTAAGACAATGAGCAAATTTTTTGTTCCTGTGGCACTGAAGTTGCCAATTTTACGTTAACAACATTAGCTAAATTAAATTCAGTCCTTTTAAATCGGATTGAAATTAAAAACATCAGCCATGAAAAAGTTAGGTATTATATTATCGTTATTAATTATTGTTGCCATTGGTTCAATAGCGTTTAAAAGTATACGCTTGGGTGGAATAATGGGAAGAATTGCACCTGTTGATGCGGCTGCTTCAGTATCTCTCGTGTCGGGAACAGATACCCTGAAAGCCCAGTTGAGCCAGGGGGCATTTACATTTACCAATCTAAAACAGGGCGTTTATACGGTTTGGGTTAGGGCAAACGCGCCGTATAAGGATACTTTGATCGAAAATATTGCCGTAAAAGATAGTGCAACCACTGATTTAGGGGAGATTAAACTCCAACAATAAATGTGGTTTTAATGCCATTGGAGGGGGCTTTTTTAGCTCCCTTTTTTATTTTAAAAAAAGTGTCTTAAAAACCGCTGGAAAAACCTATCTTTGCATCCCGACAGAACAGTCGGGATTTTACTCCTAAAAAAGCACAAAATCTCGTTGCTTTGTAGTCTTTACAGACCGTTTAACTTAATTTTATTGATTTTATATCATGCCTAAAGACACTTCTATACGCTCAGTATTAATTATCGGTTCGGGTCCAATCATTATTGGTCAAGCCTGTGAATTTGATTACTCGGGTTCTCAATCGGCCTTATCTCTAAAAGAAGAAGGTATTGCCGTGTCCATCATCAACTCTAATCCGGCAACGATTATGACGGATAAAGTTATTGGCGATCACGTTTATCTTCGCCCATTAACTGTTGATTCTATTGAGGAAATTTTACAAGAGCATATTGCATCTGCCGATTTACCGCGAATCGACGCTGTATTGCCTACTATGGGAGGTCAAACTGCATTAAATTTATGTAAGGAGGCTGAGGAACGTGGTGTTTGGGAAAAGTACGGTGTGCGTGTAATTGGGGTAGATGTTGATGCCATTGAGAAAACAGAAAACCGTGAGGCTTTCCGTCAGCTAATGGTTGATATCGGTGTAGGTGTAGCGACTTCTAAAATTGCCAACTCTTTCCTAGAAGGTAAAGAGGCTGCACAAGAGATTGGCTATCCATTGGTTATCCGCCCTTCATACACATTAGGCGGTTCTGGTGGTGGTTTCGTGCACAAGAAAGAAGATTTTGATGCTGCTTTAAAACGTGGTTTAGAGGCTTCTCCTACGCATGAGGTATTGGTAGAACAAGCAGTTTTAGGCTGGAAAGAATACGAATTAGAACTTTTGAGAGACAGTAACGATAACGTAATCATTATCTGTTCTATCGAAAACTTTGATCCAATGGGTATCCATACCGGAGACTCAATTACTGTTGCTCCTGCAATGACTCTTTCTGATCGTTGCTACCAGGAAATGCGTAACCAGGCTATCAAAATGATGAGAGCTATTGGAAACTTTGCTGGTGGTTGTAACGTTCAATTCTCAGTTAACCCTGATAATGACGAGATCATCGCAATCGAAATTAATCCTCGTGTGTCGCGTTCATCAGCATTAGCAAGTAAAGCTACCGGTTATCCAATTGCTAAAATCGCAGCTAAATTAGCTATCGGTTACAATTTAGATGAGATCGAAAATCAGATCACTAAAACTACTTCAGCTTATTTCGAACCGACGTTAGATTACGTAATTGTTAAAGTACCGCGTTGGAACTTTGATAAATTTAAAGGTGCTAACAAAGAACTTGGCTTGCAGATGAAATCTGTAGGTGAGGTAATGGCTATCGGACGTACTTTTATCGAAGCCTTACAAAAAGCTTGTCAGAGTTTAGAGATTAACCGTGCCGGCCTGGGTGCAGACGGTAAACAAAATAAAAATATCAATGAAATTATGGATGGTTTAGAGCACGCCTCTTGGAACCGTCTGTTCTTAATCAAAGATGCAATGACCATGGGTGTTCCTTTGGAATCTATCCGTAAGGTTACCCGCATTGATAAATGGTTCTTAAACCAAATTCAAGAACTTGTGGCGCTTGAAATCGAATTAAAGCGTTACTCTTTAAATAATATCCCTCGCGACTTCTTGTTTACCCTTAAGCAAAAAGGTTTCTCTGATGTTCAGATTGCCTGGTTACTAGGAAATGTTACGGAAGATGAGGTTTACGAACGCCGTAAAGAATTAGGCATCCGCCGAGTGTATAAAATGGTTGATACTTGTGCTGCGGAGTTTCCTGCACAAACGCCATATTACTACTCTACATTTGAAGAGGAAAATGAATCTATTCCTTCTGACAGAAGAAAAGTAATTGTATTAGGATCAGGTCCTAACCGTATTGGTCAGGGTATCGAGTTCGATTACTCTTGTGTACACGGCTTATTGGCTGCTAAGGAGTCAGGTTTCGAGGCAATTATGATTAACTGTAACCCTGAAACTGTTTCTACCGACTTTAACATGGCCGATAAATTATACTTCGAGCCAGTTTTCTGGGAGCATGTTCGCGAGATCATCGACCTGGAGAAACCAGAAGGTGTAATTGTTCAGTTGGGTGGTCAAACCGCTTTAAAAATGGCTGAGCAGTTAACTGAAAAAGGCATTAAGATTATCGGTACATCATTTGAGAACATGGATCTTGCAGAAGATCGCGGACGTTTCTCTGATTTATTGAAAGAATTAGATATTCCTTATCCACGCTATGGTGTGGCTGAAAATGCTGAAGAGGCATTGGTTGTTGCTAATCAGGTAGGTTACCCAGTGTTGGTTCGCCCAAGTTATGTTTTGGGTGGTCAGGGTATGAGCATTGTAATCAACGATGAAGACTTAGAGAAAGCTGTAGTAAAATTATTAGGTGATCTTCCGGGTAACCGTGTATTAATTGATCACTTCTTAGATAGAGCAGAAGAAACTGAATCTGATTCCATCTGCGATGGAGAAGATGTTCACATCATTGGTATGATGGAGCATATCGAGCCTGCAGGTATCCACTCCGGAGATTCGAGTGCTGTATTGCCTCCATTCAGCTTGAGCACAAGCGTAACCGATCAAATGGAGCTTTACTCTAAGAAATTAGCAAAAGCGTTAAACATCAGCGGATTATTAAACATCCAGTTTGCGGTGAAAGATGAGAAAGTATATGTAATTGAGGCCAACCCAAGAGCATCTCGTACAGTTCCGTTTATCGCAAAGGCTTATGATGTTCCTTACATCAATATCGCAGCAAAAATTATGTTACGTGTAGCGAAATTAAAAGATTTCGAAATCGTACGTAAGCTGAAAGGATATGCCATTAAAGAACCAGTTTTCTCTTACGAGAAATTCCCTGAGGTGGCAAAAGAATTAGGCCCGGAAATGAAATCTACTGGTGAAGCCATTCGTTTCATCAAAGATTTGGAAGATCCATACTTCCGCAAGCTTTACAAAGACAAATCAATGTATTTGAGTAAATAATAACTTAAGGCCGGTGTTCAACATCGGCCTTTTTTGTCCATGGTCCGTGGCCCACGGACCATGAATTGATTGCGATGCACGGACCATGAATTGATTGAGGCCCACGGACCAATACCACGAATCTTTAAAGAATAGCTTTCCCTTCATTCTTCAACCCCAGATAATACGCCCTTTCTCCCGAATCAAAATGTTCTATGGCATAGCGTAGCATAACTCTTGGCATGGTGGCTGCATGTTTATTCGGAAATGAAATCAAGGTGTTTTTGTTCCTTTTACCGGCTTCTCTAATCCATCCACCAACGGCCTTCTGAATCAGGTCTTGAGGATCATTTACCAGGATTTCTGCAATTTTAAAGGTATCTTCTAATTGCTTGTTTTTGATAAAATAGGCGGTACTTACAATGGCAGTTCTTCTTTCCCAGATATTATCCGATAGGGCTAGCTGATACAACACTGTTCTATCCTTACCAATTAAGTAAGCGCCGATGACGTGAGGAGCGGAGCGGTCTACCAGATCCCAGTTATTAATAAATTGATGGTTTTTGAGGTAAAGGTCGAATAATGCTTTCTTCCTGTTTTCAGCTGTTTTTTTATCCCTTGCCTGAAAGTCCATGATACTTACAGCTCCAACTCTTACTTCATGAATTCTATTTTTTAAAAGGATTTCTATTTCTTCAATAGGGAGATTAATAAAAGCTTTGGCGACTTCAAATACTTGTCCCATTCGGATACCCATAAACTGGTCTTCAGCAGCGTAATCACCATCTTCGTTTTTAAAATAGCGTTTAATCTTGACGAGCTCCTCATCCGATTGATAGCGCCACAGTTTTTCTATAAAAGCTTCCGCAGTTAAATTGGAAGTTTGCTTAACGATTTTTTCGACAGGCATCTGTTTTCGGTTTACCTAAAGTTACGGAATTGAATGAGTGAATTATTGAATGAGTGAATGATTGAATGAATGTGAAATGCTAATGAACTAATGACAAATGAACCATTAAACTAATTCTTCATCCTGTTTTGCTCGGCTTCAGTTCCGGTGCTTCTTTTTCTGGCAGGTTTAATTTCATTTTTTCCAAAGCGGTAGGTAAAGCTTAGTCGTACAATACGGGTTTCATTTTTTTGATACAACTCATAATCCAACCCTGGGTAGGCGCTGCTGATTTTATTCACCTGAGTATTGAAAATATCATTTACAGATAACTTTATACTCCCTTTCTTATCCATTACAGTTTGGCTAATACCTGCATCAATTCCATAACGGGTTTTTAATCTTAATACACCATAAGTAACGGGCGATTCGAAGCTCCCCATTAATTCGGCCAGCAAACCTGTTTTAATGGTAAAGGAGTGTTGCGACTTGATCTGGAAAGCTGTGCTTTTGTTATTTAAGGCTTGTCCCGCAAGATCAGGTGCTTTAAAATCTAAATGAAATACATTCGCAGTATTATTCGTTTGCCACCATTTGGCAAAATTAACGGGTACGCTGAGTACAACAGAATAACTGTTTTGGGTAGCAATGTTTTCATTGGTTTGAAACAATGCTTTTTTCTCGTTATCTGGTAATATTACTTCGGTAATCATATCATTTACCCTGCTGTAGTTAAGCGTAACAGAATACTTTTTCTTCAGCATATAGGTCGCCTCAAAATTATGCGTGTATTGAGGGTTTAAGAATGGATTTCCCTGACTGTAAGTGTATTGGTCCAGGTAGTATAAAAAGGGATTTAAGGCATCGTAACTTGGGCGGTCTATCCTGCGGCTGTAAGACACATTCAGGTCGTTGTTTTTCCCTAGCGATTGATTGATAAAAATGCTGGGGAAAAAGTCTAAATAGTTTCTTTCGATCACTTTGCCTGTGGTAACCGAATTTCCTTTAGAATTGGTTTGCTCTGTCCTTAAACCCAATTGTACACTTGTTGTTTTAAATGTCTTATTCAGGTTGAGGTATGCCGCATTTACATTTTCATCGTAAATAAATTGATTACTTCTCAGGATATCATTTTGCCAATTGTTATTGATGAGTTCCTGCGCATTCAGATTGTTGTCTGTTTTTACCCAACTGCTTTTTAGTCCTGCTTCCAGTTTTATCTTCTTTTTTAGGGGCAAAGTATAATCTATTTTGAAAGCTTTAATGTCAATTACCGATGGTGTTTCATTCTTGGTGTATGCAGTTGGGCGGATGGCAACGCCACTGTTGTATAAGTACTGGTTAATGTAGTTAGCCTTATCGTTTCCATGATATCTCGAATAATCTAAATCGGCAGAAATCTCCTGCCCGGCAGTGTCAATTACCGATTTATAATTCATGTTATAGGAAAGGTTGTTGTAACGGTTATCGATAATATTGTTGGCCACAACAGACGAATCTGTTTTAATAAAGGAGTTTCCAATTAAAGTGTTGTTTAGAAAATCTTCGCTACCATTATTAAAGTATCCATTAACCATGACACCCAATGTGTTTTTCTTGTTTAAGAAAATATCTAAGCCCGCCTTGAAGTTATTGCCTGCGTTTTTACGCTCGCTATCGCCCGATTGTGAAAAGTAAGTGTTATTAATCGCGCCATTGGAGATTCTGTCGATAAGGATAAATTGATCTCTTTTATTGCTATAGTAGTTATAATTTCCAAAGAGGTTAATGTGTGCAGTACGGTGGTTGAGGTTAAAACCTCCGCTTGCCCGATAATTTTTACCATAACCTCCGGCCAATGTCATGCTGCCATTGGTGCCACCATTTTTGTTTTTCTTGGTTTTGATGTTAATAATACCTGAGTTACCCGCGGCATCATATTTAGATGATGGGTTAGTTATTAATTCGATACTTTCAATCTCGGCACTCTGCATGTTGCGCAAGAGGTTGGCTACATCCGCACTGCTCATATAGGTTTGTTTACCGTCTAGTTGAATCAATACGCCCTGCTTGCCCAGCATAGAGATCTTATCGTTCTGATCAACCGTAACGCCAGGTGCCTTTTGAAGCAATTCTAAGGCTGTAGAGCCCGTTGCTATTGAGCTGTTGGATACATTCATCACCACGCGATCCATTTTGCGCTCAAAGAGCGGTTTAGTGGTTGCAACAGTTACTTCCTTTAACATTTGCGTTGTGGCCACGAGTTGGGCTGTGCCAAAATCTATTTTTTGGTTGTCGCCGGTTAAAGTCATCACTGAACTTTTTAACGTTTTGTAGCCCATATTGCTGGCTTTATAAAAGTAGCTTCCTTGGTTTTCGATACGGAAGCTAAATAATCCATTTTGATCGGTGAATGCTGTTTTTACCAGGCTGGAATCTGGTAGTTTGAAGAGCACAACAGTCACATAATCGGCAGGCTTTTTCTGCTCATTTAAAATGATTCCGGTAATATTTCCCTTGTTTGCGGTTTGCGCATATAGATTAAGTCCAGTGAATGCGGATATTATGAATATAGTAAGTTTGGTTAGTGTTTTCATTGGTTTATACGCTATTACATTAAAAAAAAGGCAAAAAGAGCTCGCGCAGTACGTTTAAAGCGTCTGTTCCCAGCCTGTTTAATTAAAAGTTTAGTTTTTCCCGGGGGAGATTCTGCTGCCCGGTCATGTTTTAAGACGATGGTTTTCGTAAAAGGTTACAAGTTTTTAGAAATTCTCGTTTCCCTGCGCTTCGATTAGGAACCTGTGTTAGTAGAAGAATGGTTTTTGACGCCAATAATTCGTGAAGCAAGTGGACTGTGTGGCACAGGCTATGGAATAAAAAAACCAGATATACTTTTAAGCATATCTGGTTTTTAATTATAAGAGTTAATATTTTATTTTACGCCAAGTACATCAACACCTTGTTCAAAAACCACATCAACAGGGATGTTCTTTTTAGTTAAGCGGTCTAAATCTTTTTGTAATTCTGCAGAGATTACCGCTTTCTCCTTCTGTGCCTTCTCTACCGCAACTTTATCTCCGTTTCCTTGTAGTGTGATGATGAATGCACTTAAATCATTCATGGCAGATGCAAACTTCTCGAAATTTACCTTGTAAGTGCCGCTGGCCGTACGTTCAAAAGCGCCTTTTTCCTGAAAATAGTTGAAGCATTGCATGTTTGCTTTTCCGTGTGCCTCTGATACCCCAAAGCGTACGGATCTTAAAATGCCGGCCATGAAGGTGGTGTAGTAATCCTTAATATCACCTTGAAGTTCACCCTTTTTCAATAAGCCGGTAACCATGTATAAGCCTAGTATATCGGCTTTGCCTTCTTCTAACCAGCTGTATTGCTCTTTTAAGGCTTCGCGAACAAAGCCCTTTCCGGTAATGGTTTTCTTGATGCCTAAGCCATGTGCAACCTCGTGAAACATCACATTGGCAAAGAAAGCATCGAATTTGATGTATTTCTGTTGCTCAGCATCTATAAGCTCTTTGGAAATCGGAACCAAAATCTTGTCGAATTTAGCTTGCATAGCATTTTTCAGCTGCGAACGGCGTGTTCCTTTTTCCTGTTGTATCTTTTCATCGTTAGGCAGGTTAACGGCAATGGTTTTCGATCCGGCATTACAATCTCCTGCATAGTAAACCACATCGTAAGCATTGAGCTCAGAATCGGTACCAGGTGTTTCGGTTTTGTATTTAGCCGCAACAGGAAGGTTTTTCTGTAATTCGGGAAGCATTTTAACATACTTCGCTAAACGTTTGCTCCACTCTTTATCTTTGATTAAAACATAAGCCTCGTAGCTGGTACGGGCGTTAAACATTTTATCTTCATAGTTTTCTATCGGGCCAATGATGATGTCTAAACCATTTGTTTTCATGTCTAACCAGGCATAATCACTGGCGGTAAAGTTGTCGGTTACCAGTGCATCTGCTCGTAAATTCAGGTATTTTTTTAATCCTGCATCTTCAGCAATAAGTGCTGCTTGTTTTAAAAGTGAGGATGCTTTTTGTAGCTCTGCTGCGAACTGTACATGATAAGGTACAGTACTTAACTTACCTGAACTATCTTTTTTAACAATAGAATATGCCCCAAACTTATCTTGCAGATTGGATTTTTCTATTTCGGCCTTGGTAATGCCGTAAGGATAAAACGAAGCTCCTTCTGGTTTGGCACCCACACCAGCAACAAATGGTTTGTCGTTATTTAATCTATCCCAGGGGCCATAATTGATGTTGACAAAATCGCGTGTTTTTTCATCTTTTATAGTGGCTAACAAGCTATCGCGTTGCGGATAAGCCTGTTTCCAGTATAATTCGTCCATTATTTCTGCTGCCTGAATTAACAGAGGAAGAATTTTCCTGTCATTAACACTAAGCTGATTAATATTGGTGGTTAGTTTTACCTTTTCGTAAATGGGTAATCTTTGCGCTACATAATTGGTTAAGCTGTCTTTCTGTACAGTTTCACCTTTTTCGTTAAAGGTTTTATTATTGTTTGTACAGCCAGTAACTAGAGCAGCCGAAAGGGCCACTGTAGATAGAAATGCAGATGTTTTGTATAAATTCTTCATTCTTAATATATATCGGGGCTAAATTAGTAAAATTTGATTCCATTGTATAAAGTTTGATGCAAAGGATGAAGTTTCCTATAACTTTGTAACTTCATTACTTTAATAACAAATCATGTCGTTAACCTATTCTTCCAAATCTATAGCGCTCTTACTGATCTCTTCAGCATTTTTATGGTCTTCCTGCGGAAGCAGTAAATATGCCGCAACCGAGAAGGTTTATAAACAGAAAACTAAAGAATTTGCCAGGATTATTACGAGCATACCGCCAGAGGGCCAACTTTATGATCCTGTTGAAGGAACAAATCAAACCTGGGTTGGTTCTGTAAATTTTGGGATACGCAAACCCAATTTTGTTATTCTTCACCATACAGCGCAGGATAGCCTGGCACAAACTATTAAAACCTTTCATTCTACCAAAGCAGGCACAAGTGCGCATTACGTGATTAGCAGAGATGGCAAAGTAGTGCATATGGTTAATGATTATTTACGCTCTAACCATGCGGGTGTAAGTAAATGGGGTAAGGATACCGACCTTAATTCATCATCCATAGGTATCGAGCTGGATAACAATGGAACTACAGATCCCTGGCCAGATGCACAGATTAACAGTTTATTGAAATTGCTGGCGACCTTAAAAAAGAACTATAATATACCTGCTGCTAACTTCATCGGGCATTCGGATATTGCACCCAAACGCAAGCCTGATCCCAATAACTTTCCCTGGAAGAAATTAGCCGATAAAGGATTCGGTTTTTGGTATGATGATGTTTTGAAGAATCCGCCTGTGGATTTTGATACCACAAATGCACTGAAATTAATGGGATATGATACCAGCGACCTTGGCGCTACCATTACCGCATTTAAACGCCACTTTATTCAAAGCGATTTAACACCAAAGTTAACACCGGTTGATATTTTGGTGTTGTATAATGTGTATACAAAGTATTAAGAGAACAATAGACATAAAAAAGGGCCCGTCTCCTATAGAGAGGGTGTCATCCTGAGCTTGTCGAAGGACCGGAATAGAGTTGTTAGGTCGTTTCGACAAGCTCAACGTGACAGAATTGAATCGAAATTGCATGGTGATTGCAGCTTCTTTTTATGCTTTAGCTTAATTAAGCTTTCTTAAACGTATCCTTTAAGGTAACGGTACGGTTGAAAACTAATTTATCTGCAGTAGAATCTTTATCTAAACAGAAATAACCCTTTCTGATAAACTGGTAACGGTTATCTAAGCTTGCTTCAGCCAGTGCAGGCTCAATGTAAGCATTTGGCAATATCGTTAAGCTTTCAGGGTTCAGGTAGTCTTTAAAGTCTCCTTCTTCCGCATCAGGTGTTTCAGAAGTAAATAATCTATCGTATAAACGGATTTCGGCAGTTTTAGCATGTTGTGCACTCACCCAGTGAATGGTTCCTTTTACATGGACACCGCTGGTATCGCTGCCGCTCTTCGATTCTGGAATGTAGGTACAGTGAATTTCAGTAACGTTGCCATTTGCATCTTTTACAAAATCTTCGCATTTAACGATGTAGGCAAATTTTAAGCGCACCATTGCCCCAGGAGCTAAACGGAACCACTTTTTCGCCGGAACTTCCATAAAATCCTCGCGTTCTATCCATAGCTCGTTGCTAAAAGGAATTACACGCGTGCCACCGCCATCTTCTGCCTCAGGGTTATTCTCGCCAATTAATTCTTCCGTTTTACCTTCAGGATAGTTGGTAATTACCAGTTTAATCGGGTCTAAAACGGCCATAACGCGATTAGCAGTCTTATTTAAATCTTCACGGATACAAAATTCCAGTAAACTTAATTCGATTAAGTTCTCACGTTTGGCAATACCAATACGCTCGCAAAACTCGCGGATGCTTTTAGGAGTAAACCCTCTTCTGCGCAAACCGCTAATAGTAGGCATGCGTGGATCATCCCAGCCGCTTACTAAATTTTCGTTAACCAATTGAAGTAACTTGCGTTTGCTCATTACCGTACTGGTTAAATTTAAACGGGCAAATTCATATTGTTTGGAAGGGAAAATCTCTAACTTTTCAATCAACCAATCGTAAAGCTCACGGTGAGAAACATATTCCAAAGTACAGATAGAATGCGTAATGTTTTCTATACTGTCGCTTTGTCCGTGGGCAAAATCATACATAGGATAAATACACCATTTGTTTCCGGTACGGTGGTGTTCTGCATGTTTGATGCGATAAATGATAGGGTCACGCATCAACATATTAGGACTAGTCATATCGATTTTTGCACGCAGCGTGTATGCTCCATCGCCAAATTCACCATTCTTCATTCTGGTGAAAAGATCCAGGTTTTCTTCAATGCTGCGGTTACGATGTGGACTATCTTGCCCTGGTTCGGTTGGTGTACCTTTTAATGCGGCAATTTCATCTGCTGTGCTTTCATCCACGTAAGCCAAACCTTTTTCGATCAGTTTTAAGGCAAATCCATATAATTCATCAAAGTAGTTTGATGCATATAATTCATTTTTCCAGTTAAAACCTAACCATTTTATATCCTCTTGCTGGCTATTTACATATTCCGTTTTCTCTGTTACCGGATTGGTATCATCAAAACGGAGGTTGGTATAACCACCATATTTTTGTGTTAGTCCGAAATTTAAGCATATAGCTTTAGCATGGCCAATGTGTAGGTAACCGTTAGGTTCAGGCGGGAAACGCGTAACCAAAGTTTCATACTTGCCACTATTTAAGTCGTTCTCAACAATTTCTTCAATAAAGTTCAATGACTTCTCTTCACTCATAAAAACCTGTAAATTAGGAATGCAAAGGTAAAAAGATTGATCGTAATTCTACTTGTTTTAGTTAATGATTAATTTGATATTCAAAATCGATACATTTACATCAACTTAATATTCATTATGAGCAAAGTATTAAATCGTCCGATACGCGTTTTAGTAGCAAAAGTTGGGCTCGATGGGCACGACAGAGGCGCAAAAGTGATTGCAACGTCTTTACGAGACGCAGGAATGGAAGTGATTTATACAGGCTTACGCCAAACCCCCGAAATGGTGGTAAACACTGCGCTCCAGGAAGATGTAGACGCGATTGGGATTTCCATTCTTTCGGGCGCACACATGACCGTTTTTCCAAAGCTTATCCATTTAATGAAAGAAAAGGAGATGGACGACGTTTTATTAACCGGAGGAGGGATAATTCCGGAGGGCGATAGAAGAAAACTTGCTGATTTGGGGGTTGGGGAACTTTTTCCACCCGGAACTACCATGGCAAGCATTGTAGCATACATTAAAGAATGGGTTACCCAAAATAGAAATTTTTAAGCATGGCATATCAAAACCTAATCACCACAGTAAAGGATAACATTTTATATGTTACCATTAATAGAGAAAAGGCGCTAAATGCGTTGAATAAAGATACATTGACAGAACTCGCAGAAGTTATTGTGTACGCCAATGAAACCGACGAGGTATTGGGAGTAATCTTAACGGGAGCGGGAGAAAAGGCTTTTGTTGCAGGGGCGGATATTAAAGAATTTTCAGATTATACAGGAAAGCAAGGAGAGGAGTTGGCACGAAACGGACAGGAAAAAGTATTTAATGCGATAGAGAATTCTACGAAGCCTTTTGTGGCAGCCATAAATGGATTTGCACTGGGCGGAGGTTTAGAACTGGCTATGGCCTGCCATATCAGGATTGCAGCCGATCAGGCTAAAATGGGCTTGCCCGAAGTTACCTTAGGCCTTATACCTGGTTATGGCGGCACACAGCGTTTAACGCAGCTGGTAGGAAAGGGGAAGGCCATTGAATTGATTATTACCGCCAATATGATTACGGCTGTTGAGGCGGAAAAAATTGGACTCGTAAATCACATCGTTCCACAGGCAGATTTAGTAGCTAAAGCAGAAGAGATACTGAGTTTTGTAAAGCAAAGAGCGCCTTTGGCAGTAGCTGCTGCAATGAAAGCGGTAGTGGCCTCTGTTAATGAACCAGATGGCTACCAGGTGGAAATAGAAGCCTTTGGCAAATGCTTTGAAACAGCCGATTTTAAAGAAGGGGTTGCCGCATTCGTGGAAAAAAGAAAACCTGTTTTTGTTAAAAAATAGTGCTGGTGTATAATTAATTCTATTCTTTGATAAAATAATTGTAGAAAATATTTCCCAACTGGACTAATTTTAGTATATATGTAACATTATTGACGGAAATCTCTCCAGTAATGCTCATCCCTCATGATCTAGAGAATTTTTTAGAATATTAAATTTATTCTGATGAAAAAGAAAATACTAATCATTGACGACGAGGTAAATATTGGTTTGCTGCTTTCCAGATTTCTAACCAGAAATGGTTTTGAAGTATCACCGTAATCAGCGGAAGTTCGGCCTTCGAACTCATGGCTGCACAGACATTTGAACTGGTGTTGTGTGATTATCGCTTAGATGATACTGATGGAAGAGCAATCTTGATTAAAATCAAAGAAAACTATCCTGCTACAGGTGTGATCATTATTACAGGATACTCTGACATTAAATTGGCTGTAGAGCTGATTAAACTTGGTGCTTACGACTATATCACAAAGCCATTGTATCCGGATGAAATCTTAAATACCATCAATAAAGCGCTTGAAACACAAAGGGCTTTAAACGAGTCTGTTAAAACACCAGCTAAGACTGTTGCCTCTCCAAGCACCCCAGCGTACAGTAACCACGCAGATTATATAGATGGCAAAAGTGATGCTTCATTAAAGCTTCTCAAACAGATTCAACTTATTGCGCCCACCAATTATAGCATTATCTTAACGGGGAAAAGTGGTACGGGTAAAGAATATGTGGCAAAAACCATTCACCTGAACAGCCTACGGAAAGATCAGCCTTTTGTGGCTATGGATTGTGGATCGCTAACAAAGGAACTTGCCGCAAGCGAATTCTTCGGACATGAAAAAGGCGCTTTTACCGGAGCACTTTACACCAAAATAGGTCATTTTGAGCAAGCCAATGGAGGAACACTCTTTTTGGATGAGATCGGGAATCTTTCTTATGAAATACAGGCTACCTTATTGCGTGCTGTACAAGAGCGAAAATTAAAAAGAATAGGCAGTACCAAAGAAATTGATTTGGATGTACGCATCATTGTGGCTACGAATGAAAACTTGATTGAAAACATTGACAGCGGAACTTTTAGAGAAGATTTATATCATCGGTTTAATGAATTTTCAATTGCTGTTCCCTCTTTGAAGGAAAGGGAGCAGGATATTTTGTTTTTTGCAGATCGGTTTTTGGCGGTCGCTAATCAGGAATTGAGCAAAAACGTGAAGGGCTTTTCTGAAGAGGTGAAAAAGTGCTTTTTGCACTATCATTGGCCGGGAAATGTGAGGGAGCTTAAAAATATCGTTCGTAGAATGGCCTTACTCACCGATGGATATGAAATTCAGGCAGATGCCTTGCCACTAGAATTATCCAATCGTTTTTCTAAAGATTATGAAAGCGAAAGGTTGCTGACATTAGCCATGGCCAACTTTGCCGAAAGACCCAAGGATTTAAAAAATGCCGCTCAAGAGGCAGAATATGATGCTATTTTAAAGGTTTTAAAGGAAGTCAATTTTAATAAGACCAAGGCTGCCGAAATTTTGAATATTGACCGAAAAACACTTTATAATAAAATAAAGGCCATTAAAATAGAGGAGTAAAAGAAGTTAAGTAAAAGCAACAGAGACTTTGTGTAGCGCGAAACCTTGATCGTTATCCATTTAAAAAAGATTAAAACAAAATAGCTCTTTTTTATATTTAGAGAGTACCAAGCAGCTCACTCAATATGTCAGTATTTTCTTATAAACAACGCAATAACATTAACCTGGTCATCATCATTGCGCTGGGGGTATTAATTGCTTATTCTCTACAAAGCATCTTCGGGGCCATTTTAAGTACATTGGTTCTTTATACCATTGTTCGCCCGGCTTACATACACCTGGCAGAAGAAAAAGGCTGGAATAAAAGGTTTGTGGCTATCCTGTTAATCAGCATTAGCATTGTATTAATTGTACTGCCTTTCTACGCGCTGAGCAGTATGGTAATTAGTAAGATATCTGAACTCAAAAACAATGAAATCTTCTTTAAAAACCTATTGGTAAAGCTTCAGCACCTTATTCCGATAAAGATTAACCAGGATCTGATTCAGGAAGGTTTAAATCGGTTGGGTAATTGGGCTACACAACTTTTTCCATCCTTAATTTCCAGTGCAGTAAACATTATACTCAGTTTGCTGGTAATGTACTTCCTACTCTACTTTATGCTTATTGAGCGTAAAAGATTTGAATTCTCACTGATAAAGTATGCGCCGTTCAGGGAACAAAATGCCTTACGTTTCGGAGATGAAATGCGCAATACCACTTATGCCAATGTATTGGGGCAGGGACTGATTTGCTTGGTGCAGGGTTCGTTGGTTAGTTTGTCTTTTTTTGTGCTGGGGTATCAGGATCCACTTTTTTGGGGAGTAATTACCACCTTTATTTCCTTTGTCCCTGTTTTGGGGCCTCCGGTTGTATTCGTCCCGGCAGCCATTCTGCAAATTGCAAATGGAAATAACTTTGCGGGATGGGCCATGCTTATCTTCGGCTTTGTCGTAATTATCAATATCGATAATGTACTGCGTTTTATTATTGCGAAAAAAGTTGGTAACATACATCCAATTATTACGGTAATTGGCGTAATTATTGGTATTCCTTTATTTGGGATCCTGGGATTAGTTTTCGGGCCTCTATTGCTGTCTTATTTTATTTTGCTTGTTAAAATCTATGAAACCAGTACGTTGGCTTCAGAAAGATTGGAAAGAATTAAAACAAATAACGAGCATAATGAGTTATAAAAATAGCTTAACAGTAAAATAATATAGTAATTTTATATTGTAAGTAATTGTTAAACCCTTAAAATACATAGATTATGAACGATAACTCAAAAGTTGTAGTTGCCTTATTGGCAGGATTGGCTGCTGGTGCTGCTTTAGGTATATTATTCGCCCCGGATAAAGGTGAGGAAACACGCGATAAACTGAGCCAATCGCTAAAAGATTTAGGCGATTCTATAAAAGATAAAGCTGCCGATGAAATTAACAACTTGGCTAGTTTAAAAGATAAAGTGGTAAGCTCAATTAAAACTAAATTGAGAACTGTTGAAGAAGAATATAGCGATGATGTTGAGCATGCTTAATTCATAAAATTATAACCGGGCACCAGTTGCCCGGTTAAATCTCATCTAAACTATGCAAGAAAATAAAGATAAAAGTATTGAAGACCTTGTTGATGATGCCAAAGGCTTTTTAGAAGCAAGGATTGAATATACACGACTTTACCTCGTAGAAAAGGTATCCAAACTATTTGCTGATCTGGTAACCAGTACTGCCGTAATTGTATGTTTTATACTTGCATTTTTATTCGGTAGTGTTACGCTAGCCCTGTTCCTGTCTGATGTTTTAGGCAGTAATACACGAGGTTTTGGCTGCGTTTCGCTCATCTATATCTTACTGGCCATAATAGTATATTTAACCAAGGATAAATACATTGAGAAAGCCATTATCAATGTAGCCATCAGAAAGTATTTTGACAAACTGGCAGATAAGGAGGGCGACGATGAGAAATTATAATATCAGAAACCTTCAGGAGCTGGAAGCGCGTAAACATGAGCTTAAAGTAGAGTATACTTTAAAGCAAGATGATTTAAAGCGAGACACCAAAGCTTATTTTAAGCAGTTTACCCTTGGCGCACTGATCAAAAAGTACGCTACTCCAAGTAATTTGTTTAAAGCAGATGAAAAATTAAACATCAGCAGTACTGCAATGTCTTTAATATTACCTATGATTATGAACAAAACCATTTTCAGGGGGTCGGGATTTATCACGAAAGCACTGGTAGGTTTGGCCTCAGGTAAAGTAGGGAAGTCTCTGGACGCAGAACATTTATCGGCGATATTTAATTCGGTAAAAGGCTGGTTTAGTAAAAAAAGCGAAAAGAAACAGAAAAAGTTTGTAGACTATGGCATTCCGCCAGATAGTGAAACTTACTAGTAATATTAAGCCCTGATTTTATTAAAATCTGGGCTTTGTTTTTTATCTTCAGGGCCTAGAGTTATCAGTGTAATGCTTAAGCAAAACAAGCTAATCCAATCAAAGCATTAATTTTCCTGCCTGGGGGAGCATGACGGCCAAAGGTTCAGGATGACGATTAAGAATGTAAAATGGAAAGCCAACAAAAAAGGGTTGGTGGAAACACCAACCCCGTAGAAAAACTTGAAGGCCAGATTATGGTTTGATTACAAATCTGTCTTTATTTTTAATTCTTTTAACTGTTTCTCATCAATAGTGCTAGGGCTATCAATCATGACATCTCTTCCTGAATTATTTTTAGGGAAAGCAATCACATCACGGATAGAATCTAAACCAGCAAAAATAGAGGTTAAACGATCGAAACCGAAGGCAATACCGCCATGAGGTGGAGCACCGAATTCAAAAGCATCCATTAAGAAGCCAAACTGTTTTTGGGCTTCTTCTGCGCTAAAACCTAAGTGCTTAAACATTAATGCCTGTAAAGCTCTATCGTGAATACGAATTGATCCACCGCCTATTTCAGTCCCATTAATAACCATATCGTAAGCATTTGCACGCACTTCTCCCGGTTTAGTATCTAACAAGGAGATATCTTCAGGTTTAGGTGAAGTAAATGGATGGTGCATGGCATGGTAACGCTCAGTTTCTTCATCCCACTCTAATAATGGGAAATCTAGTACCCACAGCGCAGAGAATTTATTTTTATCACGCAAACCTAAGCGGTTACCCATTTCTAAACGCAGTTCGTTTAGTTGCTTACGTACTTTATCAGTGTTTCCAGCCAAGATTAACAATAAATCGCCCTTCTCCGTTTGGAAAGCTTCGCTCCATTGTTTCAAATCTTCCTCGTTAAAAAATTTATCAACAGATGATTTAATGGTTCCATCATCATTATGACGGGCATAAATTAAGCCTGTAGCGCCAATTTGCGGGCGTTTAATAAAGTCTGTTAATTCATCTAGTTGTTTGCGGGTATAGCTTGCAGCACCTTTGGCATTAATACCAACTACCAGTTCTGCATTGTCAAACACAGGGAAGCCTTTACCTTTTACTAAATCATTAAGCTCTACAAATTGCATGTCGAATCGGGTATCCGGCTTATCAGATCCATATAAACGCATGGCATCAGCGTACTGCATACGTGGAACAGCAGGCAAGTCATAATCACGAACTTCTTTAAATAAAGTACGGATTAAGCCTTCAAAAGTGTTCAATATATCTTCTTGTTCAATGAAAGACATCTCACAGTCAATCTGTGTAAATTCAGGCTGACGGTCAGCTCTTAAGTCTTCATCTCTAAAGCATTTTACAATTTGAAAATAACGGTCAAAGCCCGAAACCATTAACAACTGTTTAAAGGTTTGCGGCGATTGAGGTAAAGCGTAAAATTCGCCTTCGTTCATTCGGCTAGGTACCACGAAATCTCTTGCTCCTTCTGGTGTCGATTTGATCAGTACAGGAGTTTCCACCTCGATGAAATCTAAGCCATCTAAGTATCTGCGCACAGATTGTGCTATTTTATGACGTAAAATCAGGTTGTTACGAACCGGATTACGGCGTAAATCCAGGTAACGGTATTTCATGCGAAGCTCATCACCACCATCGGTTTCATCTTCAATCATGAAAGGTGGAAGTTTGGCCGCATTTAGAATCTCTAAAGCCGAAACTTTAATTTCAACCTCTCCCGTAGGAATTTTAAGGTTCTTATTACTGCGTTCTACAACAGTTCCAGTGGCCTTGATTACAAATTCACGGCCTAAACCACGAGCACTTTCACATAATTCGCGATTATCGTCCATGTTAAAAACCAATTGTGTAATGCCGTAGCGATCACGAACATCAATGAATGTCATGCCTCCTAAATCTCTTGATTTCTGCACCCAACCACACAAGGTTACACTATCACCTAAATTTTGTAGGCTTAATGCACCGCAAGTTACTGTTCTTAACATATTTGTAATTCTAATTTGAGCGGCAAAAATACCGATTTTGTTTTAAAGTTTAGAAAGGAAGATTTAAGGAATTTTCGCCAAATAAATTTAGGTGCAGGCAAATGAGCAGCAATCTCGTTTAAGGTGAATGTTTTAGCAACCTATACCTTTGATTTTAATCTGCTTAAGGTTTCTTGTGAGATGTTTAGATAGGAGGCCACCATTTTGTTCGGCAGTCGCTTTACCACTGTAGGGTTTTTGTTAAGCAATTCTCTGTACCGTTGTACGGCGTCAAGGGTATTGAACGACATTAACCGGTTAGTATTGGTTACATAGGCATACTCCAGGTAGCTTCTGTAAAATTTTTCCCATTGGGGAATAATTTCAAGCAGGCGATAAAAGTCGCTTTGGTTAATGTAAAGCAGTTCAGTAGATTCTACTGCCTGAACAAATTCCAGCGACTCCTGATTGGTTATAAAGCTAACCAGTGCGGTGGCAAATTGATTTTCAAAGGCAAAAAGGCGGGTAGCTTCTGTACCGCCTTCATTCAGGAAAAAAATACGCAAACATCCTTTCAGAATAAAAAAGATCCGTTGGTTCGTTTCCCCAGGACTAATCAATAACTCATTTTTTTTAGCTTTTAAGGATTTGAAATAGGACAATGCTTTTTTCAAATCTTCATCACTGATATCGATTTTCTCTTTAATATATACCGAAAGCTGTTTGTGCATCAATTCAATTTTACCCAAAATTAAAGATTTAGGGTTTTACAGTAACCTTTTCGGCTAACTTTCTGGCAATAGGAATAATAATAAACGCAGATAAGTACGACACCGGTAGCATTACACTCCAGGCTTTCAAAAATTTGAAGAACCAGTCTTCGCCAAAGCCATAGTTGCGCATTAGCCCAACAAATGCCATAATAAGTGTCATAGGAATCACCACAAACAAGGTGTTGAGATATTTAAAGTGTTCTTTCTTCATTTTTTAAGTTTATATTTTTAACTGATGCAAAATTGCAGTGCTTTTAAAAACTAAACTTTGATATAGGTCAAAAAATGAAGGGAATTAATATTTCTCTTCTAAAACGATTTCAACAGCGATAATTTTCCAATCGCCATTGATGTTTTTCCAATGATTGATTTCTTCCGTTTGGATGGTGTGCTTTTTAGAAAAAAGCAACAGGTTCGGTTTAATTAAAATAGATTTTCGGGCAATCTTCTCGGTAAAAATACCGTCCTCTTCTGTCGATTTAATGCGGTAATGGCTGGTTTGATAGGATTTGATATTTCTAAAAGAGCGTTCTAATGACGTGAGGAGTTGTTTTTTAGAAAGTGAAGCTCCAGCTGCATCGGTATAGTTTAGGCTATCGTCAAAATGGCTTACAAAATCATTCGCATCTTTATGCACTAAAGCTTGATTGGCTTTTTGATGTATCTTATCTATCGCGGCTATAATTAAATCAGTTTCCATGGTATGAAGTTAGAATTTTGTTTTGCGAATTCAAATTTATGATGATAGGAGCTTTCTTTTTCCATAAACTTAATTTGGCAGAAGCATGTGAAAAATTAACCATAAAGCAAATTACAGGTTGCTATTCAGATTTTGGCTTGTAGCGTTTCGATGGAAACAATCTTTTCATTTTGTTACTAAGAGAGATGGAAACCAGACTTATAACTTGCCACCAATAACTTAAAAACTTTTTTCTACCTTAATGCAACGTTTCAAAATCTCCCTTGTCTTATAATCAGAATCATCAAAATTTTGGAAACCGTCTACGTAGATAAAAACCTAGAACTAGTAAGAGCGTGCATGCAGGGAAGCCGGGCAGCGCAGTTTGAATTGTATAAACTGTATGCGAAGGCGATGTATAATGTGGCCCTGCGCATTTTAAACTACGAAGAAGAGGCGGAAGACGTATTGCAGGAATCTTTTCTGGATGCGTTTACCAGGATTGTTGATTTTAGACAGGAAACGACCTTCGGCCTGTGGTTGAAACAGATTGTGATTAACAAATCAATCAACTACCTGAGGAAGCGTAAGTTTGAGTTTGTTGGAACAGATGAGCTGGGAGAGCTTGCAGATGAAGTGGGTGCAGATGAATACGAAGTACAGCTGCAGGCAGAAGAAATTAGAAGAGCAATTACAGAACTTCCTGACGGTTATCGGGTGGTGTTGAGTTTGTATCTTTTAGAAGGCTATGATCATGAAGAGATTGCCCATATTTTGAAGATTAGTGAGAATACCAGCAGAACACAATACATGAGGGCGAAGAAAAAGCTCAGAAGCATTTTAGAACAGAAAGGGATGAGAGATGAATAATAGATTAGAAACATTTGTAAAAGAAAACCGTCGGGCATTTGATGTGATGGAGCCCTCGGCGGGGCTTTGGGCCAAAATTGAAAAGGAGCTCGAGGTTAAAAAGAAAAAAAAGCCTGTAAAGCTATATTTATGGATGAGTGCCGCGGCCGCTATCGTTGTGGTTTTGGGCATCAGCTGGCTTTACTTAGGAAGATTAAATGGCAACGACGTAAACATTGCAGACGTTAACGAGGCTTACGCAAAAAAGGAGGTACACTATGCAGGATTGATCACAGAAAAGCGGGATAGCCTGGCCATTTTTGCTTCTGCGAATCCGGATTTATATAAAAAATTCACCGCAGACCTAAAGAAATTGGATGATGATTATGAACGACTGAAAGAGGAGCTTCCTAAAACACCCAATCAAACCCTGGTGGTAAATGCCATGATTGAAAATAGAAAAATACAGCTGAGGTTGCTTAAACAACAGTTATTAATCATCAATCAGGTTGATGATTATAAAAGAGTGAATCAAATTTAAAAGAAACAAAATTGCAAAATAAGTTTGCGATCAACGCTCACCACATTTAAATGGATGAACCAGTCGGCGGGTTTTAGGATTTGAATGAGCATAATAGTATAACACATGAAAACGACAGGATATTTTTTGGCCTTTATGGCTTTAATCGCCGTAAATACAAACGCTCAGCAAACGGTTATTGAAAATAATAGCCCCTCAGAAAAATATGCCGTAAACACGGTTACCGTAAGTTCAGCTCATGTAGCTGCTCAGCAGGTACAGCAAACAGAACAGGTAGGTAGTGATGCCGAAAGAACGAAATCTTTCAGTAAGAGTTTTAGCGTTGATCATAACGATAAAGTCAATCTGAATAATCAATACGGTGCCATTACCATTAAAACCTGGGATAGGAAAGAGGTTAAGGTTGATATTGAAATTAAAGCCTACAGTAATTCTGACAGTGATGCGCAGAAGCTTATTGATGAGGTTAGCATTGATGCCAATAAGGTGGGTGATGTAGTTTCTATCAAAACAATAATGGGTGGCCGCGATGGAAGGTATGGCCGAAAGATTAAAAATGGGGTTACTACCTGGAGAAGAGAATTAAAGGTAAGCTACATTCTTTATATGCCTGCGGTGAATCCCTTAACGGTATTGCAGCAATATGGGAACGTGGATATGGGTAATTTCTCTGGCCCAACGTCACTAAAAGTACAATACGGAAACCTGAATGCTGGTAATTTAAGCAATGCAAATAATTACATCAATGTTCAATACGGCAAAGCAACCATCCAGGAAATAAATACGGCTACAGTGAAACATGAATATGGTGCGGGTGTAAGTATTGGTACTGCAGGTACCCTTGCTGTTGATGCTGAATATGTGGCTGTAAATATCAATACCATCAGGAGATCGGCAGATATTAAGGTTCAGTATGGAGGAGGTTTAACGGTTGGAAGCATTCTGGGGAATTTATTGCTCAATAGCGAATATGCGAAGGTAAATATCAACAGTATCAAAGGTAACACGGTAATTAAGCAGTCTTATGGAAATTTAGCCTTGGCCAGTGTAGGGAAGCTCTCTTTAAAAACAGAATATACCAATGTGGCGATAGGAGCTTTAAACGGCGATGCCAATATTGATATGGAGTATAATAAAATTTCTATCGACGATATAGCTCCTGCCTGTAAGAATTTTACTTTTAATGCCGAATACGTTAGTGCAGGTTTTGGATTTGGAAATGGTTATAGCGGAAATTTCAGTGTCAATAATACCTATTCAGGCTTTAAATATGGCGGTAATGTAACTGCTAATCTCGTGAGTAAAGATGATGAAACGAAAAGATATTCAGGGAAGATTGGTAACGGTAGTGGAGGTAATCTGAACATTAAAGCAGAATATGGTTCTGTAACATTCAAATAAAATTAATAAACCAAATAGAGAAGTCTTGCTGCAAAGCAGGACTTTTTTGTTTGCTTTGTAGCATGAGAAAATACCTTTTTGCATTCGCGCTCTTTATTTATGCTTTGAGTTTAAAGGCGCAAACGGCTCCTGTTAAATGGGCTACGCAAGAAACCTTCTTCGAAGATTTAACGGGAAAGAAATTGCCAGATTTCAAGGGAAAAACAATTAAGGCATTACCTTTTACAAGCAAGAGCCTGAAAGATCAGATTGTATTAATTAACTTTTGGTTCGAAAAATGTCCGCCATGTATCAAGGAAATGCCTATTCTGAACCAGTTGGTATCGAAATATGGAGGAAAGGGCATTCGTTTTATTGCGATCACAAATGATCCCGTATTAAATGCAAGGAAGTTTCAGCAAAAGGCAGGCTATCAATATGAGGTGGTGTGCTTAACTCAAGCCGAAATCAGCAATCTGAATATCAACCATGGCTTCCCTACAAATGTTTTAGTTGGGCAGGATGGGAAGATTATTTACGCAACAGCAAACTTCTCTTTAAGTGATGAATTACCGGAAGTAAAAGCTAAAACCATACTATTTGAAGAGAAATTAAAAGCCGAAATTACGAAAGCTAAAAAGTAAAAAAACCGACGCATCCAAAGACGGGCCGGTTCAAAATATAATTGATAAACCTAATTACTCTTCCAGATATCCAAATTTGCCTTGATTGTAATCTTCAATAGCCTGCTGGATTTCCTCTTCGGTATTCATTAAAAAAGGGCCATATTGGCTAATTGGCTCATTAATTGGCGCTCCACTTAATATTAATACAATGCTGTTTTCTAAAGCTTCTACTTGAATTTCTTCTCCCTCATGGGTAAAATAAACAAAGCTGTCTACAGGCGCTGTATCCTTTCCGTTAATGCGGATGCTACCTTCTACTACCATAAAGCCAGTGTTGTACTGTTTCGGGAAATTAAAGTTGGCCTGAGCACCAGTGTTTAATCTTGCATTGTACACCTCGATGGGTGTAAATGTACTTGCTGCACCTGTCAGGCCCCGGTAATTACCAGCAATAATTTCGATACGGCCGCCATCATCAGTTAAATTAAAAACAGGCATCTCCGACTGCTTAATGGCCTGGTAATTCGGCTTACTCAATTTATCTTTTGCTGGCAGATTTACCCAAAGTTGGATCATTTGGAATGGTCCGCCCGTTAAGCTATAGTTTTTTTCATGGTACTCCTTGTGTAAAATGCCACTTGCTGCGGTCATCCATTGTACATCACCTGGATAAATTACACCACTATTCCCCGAACTGTCGTGGTGAGCCACCGCGCCATGATAAGCAATAGTAACGGTTTCAAAACCACGATGGGGATGAATGCCAACACCACGTGGTTCTTTCCTGGCAGAAAACTCAATTTTAGAGCCATAGTCCATTAAGAAAAATGGATCCATATTAACCTGATATCCGCTAGGGAAAAAATTGTGCACCCGAAAGCCATCACCAACCATATGTGGTGCAGGAGCTTTCAATACATTTAATACTTCTTTTATATTGGTTTCCATATTACCTCCATGGAAAATTTAATTCAGCCCGCTGAACTGCAGGCTGTGTTTGAAAGAGAATTAAGCTTGTTTTACAAACTGTAACTCACCTAAAAGGCGAACTTCTTCACTTACCATTACACCGCCAGTTTCTAAAGCCGCATTCCAGGTTAAACCAAAATCTGTACGGTTAATTTTTCCGCTTAAAGTAAAACCAGCTTTAGTATTTCCCCAAGGATCTGTTGCAATACCACCAAATTCGGCTGTTAATTTAACGGGTTTAGTTTCTCCTTTTATGGTAAGGTTTCCTTTTACTGTATAATCATCACCATCTTTTTCTACAGATGAAGATTTAAATTCAATGTGCGCAAATTTCTCTGCATCAAAAAAATCTCCGCTTTTTAAGTGGTTGTCACGATCGGTATTTCCGGTGTCGATAGAACCAATATCTCCTTTGAAAGAAATTTCTGCATTTTCAAAATCGTCGCCATTTGAAGATAATTCAGCTGAAAATGATTTTAAGCTACCAGTTACAGTAGTGATCATTAAATGTTTTACTTTAAATTGTAATTCACTGTGGGTTGGATCTAATGTCCATTTTGTAGTTGCCATATCTTTTTGTTTTTGAGATGTTTAATATTTATAACACAAAAGTACAGCGCAGGTTTGGAAGCGGAATTGATGTATGGTAAGTAATGATTAATTGTTGAATTGGTGAGATGTTTAGCTGGTGAGTTGAGGTGAGCATTCACTCATTCAAAACTCGCTCATTCGATAATTAATGATTGAAGGATAGAATGAGAGAATGATTGAATTTGTTTAATTGCTTAACTGGTGAGTTGTTTAGCTGGTGAGTTGGGGTGAGCATTCAC
>NZ_FOGG01000001.1:325367-364671 GCF_900111155.1 Pedobacter rhizosphaerae
TTTGTTTAATTGCTTAACTGGTGAATTGTTTAGCTGGTGAGTTGAGGTGAGCATTCACTCATTCAAAACTCGTTCATTCAATAATTAATGATTGAAGGATAGACTGAGAGAATGATTGAATTGTTTAGCTGGTGAACTGTTTGATTGGTGAGTTGAGTTGAACATTCACTCATTCAAAATTCAGTCATTCATTAATTAATGAATTACGGCCTGAAATGCTTGTTTGCCAATTCTTTTCTTACCCGGCTTAGCGATTCGGGGGTAATGCCGAGGTAGGAGGCAATCATCCATTGGGGTACGCGGAGCGTGAGGTTTGGATACAGTTTAATAAAATCGAGATATCTTTCTTCCGCTGTTGCGCTCAAAAGCATATTGATTCTTTTTTGCATGAAGCGGATGGAATTATTGAGCAAGCGGGTGTGCATAGGTTGCAGGCAAGGCACTTTTCTTGCTGCTTCTTCCATAAAGTCATTGGGCATCAGTACCGCTTCTGTAGCTTCTATCGCATCGATAAAAAAGATAGAAGGCTCATTATTCATGCTGTTGCGATCAGAAATTAACCAGTTTTCTGGTGCAAATTGTAAGATGTGCTCTTTACCCTTTTCATCTATGGAGTAGGCGCGTAGCAGCCCCTTGCCAACGAAGAAGCCATGCTTATACATGTCACCTTTATACTGTACAATTTGGTTCTTGTCGAACTTTTTTACTTTCAAATCGCCAGAAATACTGTCGAACTGCTCATCAGTAATATCAATTTTTTCCTTCAGGTAGCTTTTAAACTGATGAATCATAAAAGGTTCAAATTACTTTTTAGCAGGTTTAATATCAGAAAAGTCAACACCACATTTACAGTTTCCACCACAGCCATCTTTCTTAACCTGTAAAGATTTATAAACCAAACGGCCAACATACACCAATGCCACCGCAAAGAGTAAAAAGACTAATATCGTTTGAATATCCATAGTACAAATATAACAGCCTTTGGCAGTTTAGCGTTCAGTTGAATGTAAAAAAGGATGATTAGCAATATTGTGCGCAGAGCGCGTTAATAAGTGTGGTTTATTTCTCCATAAATCCTATGGTTCCACCTACCCAGTCAAAATCTGCATTATATCTAACGCCTATCATTTTCCCCCTGCTTAATCGCGCAAGATTGATGCAGAGTTGTGGCTCTTCTCCATCTGCCCAAAGGTACATCATTCTGATCTCTGCCTTAACACCTCCCGTTGGCGATTGAACTGCAGGCTCATAATTTACTTTCCTTTGTAGAATCCAGTTTTCAGGATCTTTTATATTGGCAATATCGGTTGGATGAACATCAATAATTACCCCCATTCCTGCAAAAGAAAATAATGGTTTCAATACGTAGTTTTCTAAGTCCTGGGGAATTGTTGCCACTTGATTTAAGAAACGTGTTTCGGGTACAAACCTGCTCCTTAAAAAAGGCATGGTGTATTTACTAATCCTGTAAAACCAGTTGGGGTGTGTGGCCCATTCAATATTTAATGTTTCACGTGGATCAAAGCTTTTGCTTAAAATTTCAGGATCTGAGGCTATTTCATCAAAAATAAGTCGGTTATATATTCTTTTTATCTGAATTTTTTCGGCGCCTTCCTGATAAAAAAGATTCTTCCCTTCTTTAATGATATCTGTTAAGGCTAGGATTTTAATTCCAAGCATTTGTTCAGTAACCAGAAAATCGATGGCTGTTTTTTGATTGTGCGCATCTACATCCATTAAAGCCACTTCATGGGGTTGGTGTTTCCCAATGATGACCTTTTTTAATAAATCAATATACTTTTCTTCATTGAAGTCATTTAAGAAGTAATCTACAGTATCATCAAGATCAAAAGTTGATTTAAATTTTTTGCCCATGTGGTGTTGAAAGCCATATAGGGAAGGGAAGCCCTGCATTTCAATTAACATGGGGGTTAGATCGCCCTGCTCATCTTTGCAAACCCCAAAATCAAAGGTTAAAAAGTGCGACTGGCCATTTTCATTTGGCACACGCCATTCTTCGGGAATTGCTTTTTCAGTTAATGCTTTGAAGTTGTCTTGTTTAATTAAGCGAATAATTTCATCTCCCGCCTCAATTAGTTTTTCCTTTAATGCCCTGGGTACAAAAACTGGCGTTTCTGCTACGCGGAAAGGGATTTTGATAAGGCCTTCCTCCAATTTTTGAAGAAAGGCCTTGTATTTTTCTGAGCTAAACTGTTGGTTGTATTTCTGACGTTGAGCGGATATCATAGTTCTTTGATTAATAGAGCTAAACCGTAATTACAACCCGAAAGCCAGGCTTCATGTCGTTTTAAGCTTCTTGTAATTTTCCTATCGCTTTATTTAAAAAGTTAGGAAGAATAACGCTTTGTGTAAGCATAATCCTTTTTGGATCGTCTAAGCTATTGAGCATATCGAAATATTTGGCTTCGCCATGCGTATCAATAATCAGCTTTTTCTTTTCCTCCTGTAGCAGGTACATTTTCATGCCCACCGGGTCTGCTTCCGGATGGAACTGTGTGCCGATTATCTCATCTGTAAAGCGAATAGACATCATGCATCTTTCCAGATTCACGTGTTTACGTTCTTTTTCTATTGCCAGAAGTTTAGCCCCTTTTAATTCGAACGCTTCAAAATCTGGAGAAATTACCTGCCAGTCTCGGCTGTCTACCGAAAAGAAAGGATTGGAAATGCCATCAAAAACTTCATCTTTCTCCCCATCCTTGGTTAAGGTAATGGGGAATATTCCAAAGGCATTTGAATTTCTTTCCGTAACCTTTCCCAATTTGTATTTGCGGCAGGCTAACTGAAAAGAGTGGCAAATCAAAAAGGCATATTTCTTTTGTTCTTTATTTGCAGCATTGAAGGCTTCAATCTGATCTAAGAGGTTAAAGTAGTCGTTTTCCCATTTCTCCCCCTCACTTTCTACAGGGCTGCCGGGGCCGCCGCTGGAAATATAAACATCATACCCAAGGCCTGGAATTTCGTCCTTTTGCCTTAAATCGAAAATGTCAAATTGGAGGTCGATGTGGTTGTCGGTTTTGAAGCGGGATAAAATCTCCTGAATCCCCCTCATCCCCTGGTTAGGGGCGCCATTATTCATGTCAATAATGGCTACCTTTAAACTGCTTTTATCCATGGTTTAATTACTTTGCGCCTATAAGTGTTTGATTAGTAATGTAATCTACTACCGATTCAAAGTTACCAGTTTGTTCGTAAACTGCCAACTGCCTGTCTGCGCCAGTGCCATGTTCAAGTATTTTGTGAACGTAATTAATGTCTTCTCTACAGCCTAAATCATCTACCACATCATCGATAAAATCTAAAAGTTCTAAGATGAGATTTCTGCAATTTACCTCCATTTCCTTCCCAAAATCAATTAAATTTCCATCTACACCATATCGGGCGGCACGCCATTTATTCTCGTTAATTAAAGCTCGTGAATAGCTGATAAACTTCATGTTTTGCAAACGGAGTTTATATAGTTTTGCGCATAAGGCCTGAAATAATGCTGTAAAAGCCATCGATTCATCAATCAACATCGGGCAATCGCAAATGCGAAACTCTACCGTGTCAAAAAATGGATGTACACGAATATCCCACCATATTTTCTTGGCGTTATCCATGCAATTGGTCTTGATGAGTAGCTTTACGTAGTTGTCATAATCTTCAATACTATTGAAAATATCAGGGATACCAGTCCTTGGAAATTTATCGAAAATTTTAGTCCGGAAAGATTTATATCCTGTGTTTCTCGACTCCCAGAAAGGAGAGTTTGTAGATAAGGCGAAAACATGGGGAAGGAAATACCTTACCTGATTGGCGATGTGAATGGCCAGTTCTCTCGATTGAAAGCCTACATGTACATGCAATCCGAAGATTAAATTAGAACGGGCAGCTTCCTGCAACTCGTTTACAATTTCGTTATAGCGGGGATGTTCTGTAATTAATTGTTTTTCCCAATGTGAAAAGGGGTGGGTGCCGGCAGCACCAATTCGAAGTCCTTGTTCTCCGGCCAGTTGCGAAACCGTGTATCGAAGCTGTGAAATTTCTTTCCTGGCCTCTTCGGTATTTCTACAAATACCCGTGCCTACTTCTACCACTGCCTGGTGCATTTCTGCTTTTACCTGGTCTTTGTGAATCTTTTGTGCGGCCTCAACAATTTTTTGGTCGTGCGAAGTCAGCTCTCTGGTAACGGGATCAATTACCATGTACTCTTCTTCCACGCCTAGCGTAAATTCATTCATCCTGATGCTCATTAATAGTATCCCTTATTATTTTTTAACAGTTGGTTTTTTAGGTTTTGCGGTAGTTTTTTCTGCCACAGACTTCGCTGCGGGCTTCTTGGTTGTTTTGCTTGCTGATTTTGCGATTAAAGGTTTTCCTGCCACCGAAGATTTAATGTATTCTCCCCAGGTGAGATTGTCTTGTCCGTCTTTTTGTGCTTGTGCCCTTTCAATGGCATAATTTGCGGTGGTTTCTACCACCCATTCGAAGTTCTCTTCGCCTACACTTTTAATATCTGCATCTGGCGCAGGGTTGCAGAAATCTATGGCAATTGGAATGCCATCCCGAACGGCAAATTCTACCGTATTAAAATCATACCCCAGATAAGTGCAGAGCTTAATAACGTATTCTTCTATGGTTTTGAGCAGTGCGCTGCTGGTCGTAAAGCTATCTACCGCATAACGCAGGTGGTGTGGGTTTCGGGGATCGTAAGACATGATGCGAACGTGCTTTCCTCCAATACAATAACACCGGTAGTATTGCTCAAAAATGATTTCCTCCTGTAAAAGCATCACCAGTTGTTCTGTGCCAGCATGTTTATTGAAAAAATCTTCCTTATCGTGCAGTTTATAAACATCTCTCCAGCCGCCACCATCAAAAGGTTTCATGTAAGCAGGAAAGCCAACATAATTAAAAATGGCATCCCAGTCGAGGGGCATAGTTAAGTTAGAAAAAGAGTCTCCGGTAGTTCCTGTTGGGTGTTGCCTGGAAGGAATTAAGGCTGTTTTGGGCACTGGAACCCCAATTTGTTCGGCCAGTACGTTGTTGAAAAATTTCTCGTCGGCACTCCACCAAAATGGATTGTTGATAACTGCTGTCCCTGTGATGGCTGCATTTTTTAAAGATGCCCTGTAGAAAGGCACATCTTGAGAAATGCGATCAATAATTACAGCATAACCCAAAGGAACGTTCTGAAATATTTTGTCAATTTTGACAGCTTCTGCTGTGATGCCTTTTACGGCTTTCTGGTTAATCCGCTCGATAACGGCTTCAGGAAAAGAGCGCTCCTGTCCGAATAAAATCCCTATTTTTTTCATTCCTTGAGTTTATTGTTTATTTATCAAACACCTTAACTATAAGATCGTTTGATGATTTCTATTGATTTCTTCATTTAAAGCTGAGCAATATATTCAGGGAACATTTCTCTCCAGATTGGCCAATCATGATCGGCATTTTGCCTGATATCCAGCCAATGATTAATGCCTTTTTGATTCAGGATGTGTGAGAGTTTTTCGTTGTCGGGTCTGCACATATCGCGGTCTGTAGTTCCAAGAACAATTTTTAAGTCGTGCAATTCTGGATTGCTGTTGTTGGGGATGAAATCTATGGGGTTGTTAAAATAAACATCATTGTTATAAAAACCGTCTAACTGACCGGTGATGTCAAATGCTCCGCTCATACTAAACATATGGCTTACCAGCCAGGGATGCCTGAAGGCAAAGTTTGCAGCATGATAACCGCCAAAGCTGCAACCTGCGGTTATAATTTTTTGATGTCCGGTTTCGTGCCTGGCTAAAGGAGCAAGCTCTTCCAATAGATATTTATCATACCAGATATGGTTTTTAACCCGATCTGCCGGAGGGATACTTTTATTATACCAGCTTAATTTATCGATGCCGTCCGGGCAATAAATTTTGATCTTTCCTTCATTGATAAATCCTTCAACAGAATCGATCAGGTTGAAATCCTTGTTCTCAAAATAACGACCCATACTAGTTGGAAACAGTAGAATAGGGATACCACTGTGGCCAAAAATGAGCAAGTCGATATCAATGCTTAAATTCGGGCTGTACCATTTTTTATGTTCTTCTTTAACCATAGCAAAAAATGAATGTTTTAAGATAGAAATTAAATCTCATAAAAAGAGCGAAAGTGATTTTTAAAAAGCGATGAAAATTGGATGCTTTGTAAAAAAATGATACTGATATTTAATAGTTTAGATAGAATCGTACCTTTGCCGCAATTTATTAGGCACAACGCCGGGTGATAGGTGATTTGAAGTTTATGTACACAACAATTTTATCCGTTAAGGTTAATACCAGTAGTTTTAAAATCCCTTCTGCTTATTTAAAGCATGAGGTTGAAATAGATATTTACAGCCCTGAAGGTATTTTAGGGAATGAAAAAATAGAGTTGCTTCTTTTGAATGATGGCCAGGATGTGGCTAAAATGAACTTTGTAGAAATTCTGGAAGAAGCACATCACAATAAAAGAAACCACAGGTTAATTGTGGTGGCTATTAAAGCATCCTCAGATCGCTTAATGGAATATGGTGTGGCTGGTATTCCTGATTTTAAAGGGAGAGGCGCAAAGGCTAATTTATACTCAGAATTTGTAATTAAGGAACTTTTGCCTTTTGTAAAGAAGAAAATTGCCTTACCGATTACAGGGAAGGTTGCCTTTGCCGGTTTTTCTTTAGGCGGCTTGTCTGCTTTTGATATAGCCTGGAATAACCCAAATATTTTCGATGCTGTTGGCGTGTTTTCTGGCGCTTTTTGGTGGAGAAAGAAAGATCTGACTGATGGTTATACAGATGCTGATCGAATATTGCATGAAATGTTAGCGCATACCTCCAGCAAGCCCGATATGAAGTTCTGGCTAATGACAGGAACGGAGGATGAGCTGGCAGATCGCAATAAGAATTTGATTATTGACTCTATTGATGATACCATTGATGTGGTTAAATTGCTCTTGACCAAAGGATATAAAAGGCCAAATCAGCTTTTTTACTATGAAAAAGTTGGCGGCAAACACGATGTACCCACCTGGGAAAGCGTGATGCCTGCCTTTTTAAACTGGGCTTTCGAAGTATAATTATAGCTGTTTTTCTTCCTTTTGGATGAGGGCAGTTATTTTTAAGGAAAGTTTTTTGGCACCATACTGATTCAGATGGTCGGCATCATAAAAATCATTCGCCTTAAAATCGCTATCCCTTAAAAGATTGTAATACTTAATGCCTGGGTGGCTGCTCCCGATTTGCCTGATGGCAGAGAGCGTGCTCATTAATTGCGATTGATGTAAATGTGAAACGTACGATTTATAAGCCGGACTGGTGTATAACAGTACTTTTACTTTCCTTTGTTCGGCAAAGGTTATAATGTCATTGAGCAAATGAACATTGTTGGTAAATCGCCTATTGGTTGTAGCACTATGCCGCGCTGCTGCTGTGATGCCCGTTTTATCGAGGTTTTTGTGTCGTTTGGCTTGGTATTGCGTACCCCAGCCCAGGTTTGTGCAAGAAATTTCCGTTTCCCCCTTAATGTAATAGGCGTATAACCTGCTCAGGTTGAGGTCTAATTTATTGCTCAGCACTTCGGTGTCATTCATAAATTTATTATGGGCATCTATGTGATAGTAAATGCTGTAACTTTTGGTTCTCCAAGCCTCCGGACTATCTTCTAAAAGGCCATAAAAAGAAAAATAATCTATGGGTAGTACAATGTATTTAAGTTTAGACCAGTTGTTTCTGTACTTTTTTAAGATCTCTAAATCGTAATCGATAGATTGAGACACATAAGCAGCATTAAAACTTCCTTTAATATATTGTGGGTCTATTCCGTAATAAACATGAGAACTGCCCAGAAAAAGCACCGTTACCTCTTTGGCATGATGATCCAGGTAGTTATTCTTCAGTTCGTAATCGTTTGGAATTTTTCGAATCAGTAATTCGATGGTTATTCCCATTATCAGGATAGGAAATAAGAAAAGAAAGAGGTGTTGGACAAACTTTTTCATAGCTAAAATTGGAAGTAGATAAACTGTTGTTCTTCTCCGGCGAAGTAAAAAATGATGAAAACCAAGGCGTAGTACAGGCTCCATCTGGCAGGTTTGATCCAGTTAAAGCCCAGTTTACCAATGGCGTAAGGTTCATTTCTGCCCTTCCATTCTATGAGGATGAAAAAGACCAGCAAAAGCAAGAGCTTTATCGGTAATATTTGCGGTACGGTAAATAGCGTACTGGAACCGATGGAAGATATGATATTAAACGCATGTTGCACTGAATTTGCCCTGAAAAAGATCCAGGCAAAAACGGTTAGTGCAAAGGTGAGTATGATACAAAAAAACTCCTTAAAAGAAGGGAAAGTCTTGCCAGAGGCTACAATATCCAGATTAGACCTGTTGGTATTGTATATAATGGAAGGCAAGATGTAAAGCGCATTTAATAGCCCCCAAATAATGAACGTCCAATTGGCACCGTGCCAAAAGCCACTCACTAAAAAGATGATAAAGGTATTGCGCACCTTGGTCCAGGTGCCGCCCTTGCTTCCCCCCAGTGGGATATACAGGTAATCTCTGAACCATGTAGACAATGATATATGCCATCTACGCCAAAATTCGGCAATATCTCTGGAGAAATAAGGATAGGCAAAGTTGCGTAGGAGTTCAACCCCAAATAGCCTTGCCGTACCCAAAGCAATATCAGAATAGCCAGAGAAATCCCCATAAATTTGAAAGGCAAAAAAGATCGCGCCCAGCAACAAGGTACTGCCAGAATAGGCATCCGAATGGTTAAAAAGCATATTCGCAATTACTGCACATTGATCGGCAATGACAATTTTTTTGAATAAGCCCCACAAAATTTGTCTCAGTCCATCAATGGCCTGGCTGTAGTTAAAGTCTCTTTTTTTCTTGATTTGGGGAAGCAAATGCGTAGCCCGTTCAATGGGACCAGCAACCAGAAGGGGGAAGAAGCTTACAAATAAAGCATAGTCTGTAAAGTTCCTTTCGGCCTTAATCCTTTGCTTATAAATGTCTATCACATAGGATAAACCATGGAAAGTATAAAAGGAAATTCCCACTGGCAAAATGACCTTCAATGTCCATGGATTAACCTGTAGGCCAAAGTTCGAAACGGCTTCAGCAAAAGACTCTGCGAAGAAGTTGTAATATTTAAATACTCCCAGAAAGCCCAGGTTAATGCCAATACTTAGCCAGAACCAAAGCTTTCGCTGCTGCGGTTTTTCTTCCATTTTTAAACCCGTAAAGAAATCGAGTAGGGTAGAAAAGATGAGTAAAAACAGGAAGCGCCAGTCCCAGCAAGCATAAAAGAAATAGCTTGCGGAGAGCAACAGGATATTTTGAAGCTTAAGCCTTTTTTTTCCAATTAACCAGTAAAGCGCAAAAATGATGGGAAGAAAAATGGCAAAGCTTAAGGAGTTGAACAGCATGGTGTTATCATTTACAAGTGTTTGATAAAAGTAAAAATAAGGGAATATCGGTGTAGGATTAATGATGCGCGGCAGGTTGTACGGATATTGGATAAAAGCTGTATACCGGCTGTAAAAAACTATACAAGGCAGGCAGGGCTGCAAGTAGTCATCTAAAAAGAGGCGTAGTTACAACGGTTCAATAGGCTTTTGTGTTAAAAATGAAGTGATTACGGTGTTAAGTTTGGATTAAAAACTTCTCGATATAGTTGAAAATCCATTTCAAAGCCTTATCTTTGCGGCAAATTTGAGGCGCATTTTATGCAAAAGATAAGAAATATAGCTATTATAGCACACGTTGACCACGGTAAAACCACGTTGGTTGATAAGATTTTACACTCTTGTTCTATTTTTCGTGACAACGAACAAACAGGAGAGTTGATATTGGATAATAACGATTTAGAGCGTGAGCGTGGTATCACAATCGTGTCTAAAAACGTATCTGTTCAATACAAAGACGTAAAAATTAACATCATCGATACACCTGGTCACGCGGATTTTGGCGGTGAGGTAGAGCGTGTTTTGAAAATGGCCGATGGTGTGCTTTTACTTTGCGATGCTTTTGAAGGTGCAATGCCTCAAACTCGTTTCGTAACGCAAAAGGCTTTGGCATTGGGTTTAAAACCAATTGTGGTGGTAAACAAAGTGGATAAAGAAAACTGTCGCCCAGAAGAGGTTTACGAGCAAATTTTCGAATTGTTCTTCAACCTTGAAGCTACTGAAGAGCAACTGGATTTCCCTGTTATTTACGGTTCATCTAAACAAGGATGGATGAGTACTGACTGGCAGAAACCAACGACTGATATTTTCGCTTTATTAGATGCGGTTGTGGCTAATATCCCTCCTGCACCTATTAACGAAGGTACTTTACAAATGCAAATCACTTCATTAGATTATTCATCTTTCGTAGGTCGTATTGCAATTGGTCGTGTTCACCGCGGTACCATTAAAGAAAACCAACCGGTTACGTTAATTAAACGTGATGGTAAGGTAGTTAAATCAAGAGTAAAAGAACTTTATACTTTCGAAGGTTTAGGAAAAATCCGTGCTACACAAGTAAGCTCGGGAGATATTTGTGCTGTTGTAGGTATTGATGGTTTCGATATTGGTGATACTATCGCTGATTTTGAGGCACCAGAACAATTACCGGTAATCAGCATTGATGAGCCAACAATGAATATGTTGTTTACCATCAATAACTCACCATTTTTCGGTAAAGAAGGTAAATTGGTAACTTCTCAACGTATTAAAGAACGTTTATACAAAGAGATGGAGAAAAACTTAGCACTTAAAGTGGTTGAGACTGCTTCTCCTGATTCTTGGTTGGTATATGGTAGAGGTATTCTCCATTTATCAGTATTAATCGAAACCATGCGTCGTGAAGGTTATGAAATTCAAGTGGGTCAGCCACAGGTTATCGTTAAAGAAATCGATGGTAAAAAACACGAGCCAATTGAAACATTAATTGTAGATGTACCTGCTGAAGTTTCTGGTAAAGTAATCGAGTTGGTAACTCAACGTAAAGGTGAGTTGTTAATTATGGAGCCAAAAGGCGATTTACAACACTTAGAATTCGAAATTCCTTCTCGTGGTATTATCGGTTTACGTAACAACGTATTAACTGCTACTGCTGGTGAGGCGATTATGGCGCACCGTTTCAAAGCTTACGAGCCTTGGAAAGGTACAATCCCAGGTCGTTTAAATGGTGTATTGGTTTCTATGGAAAAAGGTCAAACTACTGCTTATTCAATTGATAAGTTACAAGATAGAGGTCGTTTCTTCGTTGATCCGGGAGCTGATGTTTATGAAGGTCAGATTATGGGTGAGCACATCCGTGATAACGATTTAGTAGTAAACGTAGTTAAAGGAAAAGCATTAACCAACATGCGTGCATCTGGTACAGATGATAATACTCGTATCGCACCTGCAATTAAATTCTCTTTAGAAGAGGCTATGGAGTACATCCAGGCTGATGAGTACATTGAGGTTACACCTGCAAGTATGCGTTTACGTAAAATCTTCTTAACAGAACAAGAACGTAAAGTTAAAGGAAAGCAATTCGCATAAGCCTTTTAAATTATATTAAAGCCTCGATGTAAATCGGGGCTTTTTTGTTTTAATCTTTTTCCGCAAACAATCCATTCCCCTGGTCGTTTTAAGTCTTTCGCAATTGGCACTTTCATTAATAATTTTAACTTTACGCTTTAACCGTATAACATGCTTAAAAAGGGTTTTGCCCATTTAGGGATATTTTTTATAGTTGTATTATCGCTTTTACCCATGTCCATCCTATATTTATTAGCAGATGGGCTTTATGTGTTATTGTATTATGTTTTTAATTACCGGAGAAAGGTAGTGAGGGCAAATCTGATGAATGCATTTCCAGAAAAGGAGTTAACAGAGATTGTAGCGATAGAAAAAAAATACTTTAAGTATCTCGCTGCGTTAATTTTTGAAATTGTAAAGCTCAATAGCATTTCGAAGGAGGAAGCGATAAGGCGTTTTCCTTTTCGCAATAGGGAACTGATAGAAGGTTATCTACAAAGAGGAGAGAGTGTGTTGGTTTGTTCGGCACATTACGGCAATTGGGAGTGGGGAACTTTAAGCTGTGGCCTGCATTTCTCCGCAGTTCAATACCCGATTTATAAACCACTTAACAACCCCATATTTGATGCCTGGTTTAAGAAAGTCAGATGTAAATTTGGCAATCAGATGATTGCGATGAGGCAAACTTTTAGAGCGCTTCAAGCTACAAAGGATATCACTACCCTGTTTAGCTTTGGTAATGATCAGGCACCAACAAGGGAAGAATCCAATTACTGGACAACCTTTTTGAATCAGCCCACAGCGATACAACTGGGGATAGAAAAGATTGCCAAAAAGACCAACCGGCCAGTTTTCTATCTAAGGGTTAAAGTGATTAAGAGAGGATATTATGAAGTTGACTGTGTTCCGTTATGTTTGAATCCTGCTGAAACTGCAGAATTTGAAATAACAGAAATGCATACCCGATTTTTAGAGCAGATTATTAGAGATGAACCGGCTTACTGGCTTTGGAGCCACCGCAGGTGGAAACATCAACCTCAATAAGGTAGTTTTCAATTTGCAATCCTCAGTTTAGTTAAGCAGTTGTCAATAATCAGTTAAACCCTTAAACAATTCAACAATAATAGTGAGAGTACACAGATGAAGATCTTTAAAAGGATTTTAAAATGGTTTTTTATACTGGTTATAGCCTGTTTAACCGGAATGTTTATCTGGAAGCCCTATTTATTAAGGGTTTTGCGCTATCGCACACCCAATGCCGTAACCTACAAAATCTTTCCACAGACTGTCGTTAAGCACAGCGATACAGCTTTTCAGTTTAAAAAAGCCTCAAAAATGCGTGTCGACCTGGATAGCCTCCAGGTGTTAAATGGCCGGAATGGATCGATCCCTTTCGATGATTATTTTGAACAAGGTGATTTAACCGCTTTTATGGTGATTAGAAATGACAGCATCATCTATCAGAAATTTGCCAAAGGTTATTCCGATAGCACCTTAACTACTATTTTTTCTGGCGCTAAGAGCATGATTTCGATCTTGATTGGACAAGCTTTGGCAGATGGAAATATAAAAAGCCTCGATGATAAAGTGCTGCAATATATTCCAGAATTAAAGTCCAACCCGGCCTTTGATAATATCTCGATAAAGAACCTTTTAGACATGAAATCTGGTCTTGAATTTAAAGATGCTTTTGGAGGGATTTTAAAGGCGTTCTTTTCTGATGAGGCGAAGTATTATTACACCCATGATATGAAAGCTGAATTAATGGATGTAAAGTTGGTTAACAGGCCCGGAACTGTTTGGAAGTATAAAAGTATAGACCCGATTTTATTGGGTTGGGTTTTAGAAAAAGCAACAGGGAAAACGGTGGCGCAATATTTTGAAGAAAAGTTGTGGTTAAAAATTGGTACTCAATATTATGCTTCCTGGGGCTTAGATCATCCGGGCGGACTGGCTAATGTAGCTAGTCGTTTTCAGGTTACAGCAATTGATTTAGCAAAAATAGGTCGTTTGTTCTTAAACAGAGGGCAATATAATGGTCAACAGATTATACCCGAAAGTTGGGTTGATCAATCTGTCAGTATCGGTACAGAAAAACCTGCATCAGCAAAGGGCTGGCAAAAATCTGCGCATCATTATCTTTGGTGGATTCCACAGCAAGGCGATAAGGGTGATTACGCAGCCGAAGGTATGCTTGGTCAACGGCTGTACATAGACCCGAAAACGAACACCATTATTGTACAGTTTGCCCGTCATGGCGCAGGTAATTATCCCTATCGGAAAATCAGCAGGTATTTAGCCGGACTGCCATTTAGCTATCCAAAACGCTGATTGGCTTTGCGGTTCATTCATTAAAGTAGTACATTGCTGTAGAATGGAAAATAACGATGTAAAAATTTCTAAGAAAAAACCGATTTTTCCGGTTACACCAGCCTTACAGAAATATCTTCGTCTTTACCAGAGAGAAGCGAAACTGCCCATTACATACAATGATTTAATGCAGTTTAATGAAGCTTTTCCTTTAATGGATAAATACGGAAAGGATTCTTTATGGGAAGGACCAATTTATGCGCAAGATTTAATTGAAAAGTTGCATAGTGGCCTAAAGGAAATATATGCCAGTTTAAAAGCTTCAGGTAATCTCCGTATTGTAGAACATAAATACATTGATAAAATAGAGTATTGCACTTTCGGAAATACGCATCCATTTAGGATAAGGATAGTAAACAGGCTGAATGATGTTTACGATTATTTCTACATTAAAAAGGCCGACGCTTCCCGTATTTACGGACTGGAAATGGAGGAGATCCTTTCGCCCAATCAGGTAAATTATTTGGTAGATGGCGATACCTTGGTGGAAGAGCATATCGCCGGGATACCGGGGGATGTGTTTACCAAAGGACAACTATATACACCAGAGTTTAATCCTACACGGATTGCCAAGGAGTTTGTAAAATTTAATGAACGTTGTCTTATTATGCTGCTGGGGGATATGAGGGCGTATAATTTTGTGGTACAGATTACGCCAGACTTTGATGACATTCAATTTAGAATCAGGGCCATAGATTTTGATCAGCAGTTTTATGAAGGTAACCTGAAAGTTTATCTGCCTCAATTTTTTAAAGAAAACCTGCCGTATGTGAAGCTGAGTATGGAGCAGCTTACCGAAAAAACGGTACTTCAATATCAGCAGGAAGAGAGGTCATCTATTGTGCACAGGGTAAGGAGTGAGCGTCATCGGTTGACAGATTTACGCGATGTTTCTAAAAAAGAAGAATTAACTACTCCGGAAAATATCGCAAGGCTAAAACAAAGTATGGCCGATTATTTTAATGATGCGAATTATCTCTATTGTAAAAATATGACCGATATTATTGAGCTTAACATCAAAAATATTATCAGACAAGTGAAGTTGTAACTGCAACTTTTTGGCGGCGAGGAAACGAGAAATTTTTGGGTCGTAGCGAGATGCTACCAATGCTATTAACTTAAGGAGAAAACTAAAATGGATTGTCATCCTGAGCCTGTCGAAGGGCAATCCATTTTAGTTTTCGACTTATTAAGAAGGTTTTCGACTAGTTGTCCCGATTTCACATCGGGAAGCTCAGGACACTATTTTGCTTAACTTAATAGCATTTGAGACGCTACAACTAGAGGGGATGCTACAACCAGAAAGGTAAAATTCCTTATTAACCACCCCTTGCCCCTCCTAAATTAGGCGGGGAGCCGGTCTGTGCTTAGGATAAAAAGTACCTTCGCAGGTCTGTTTATGCGCCATACTCCAAACGTTCAAATATAACTGTCCTTTCCTATGCACGCCTCCGGCCTAGCAGCATTTCGCCGGATAGGACAGTCGAATGCTTGCGTTTCCATCATTTACCTACTGCCCAAGGGAGCGCGCAAAGTTTAACACAAAGCATTAACCACAGAGAGAAAGAGGAATTACACGGAGTACACAGAGATAGCTTCGCTATTGCTGAGCGCACACAAATAGAAGCAGAGCGCCTGCTATCTTTTATATCTTAGTGGTTATAATTAAAGAAATTCAGTGCCTTCAGTGTTTCCGTGGCTAAAAAACTCAACTTGCCTTAATGTTTTTTTGCACCATATAATCCATAGAAGAAAAATAAGTCCTCACCCGATCAAAGCCAGTAATAAGGAAAGACAAATGGAATCCTTTTCCGAAGGAGAAAGAATCAAAGGTAGTGGGTAAACCAATAAAAACGGCTGGACAAGCCAACCGTTTTTTGAGTGAATCTAGAAAGAGCGTCCAAAGCGTTGATTAGGCGTGTTGCCCTTCGTGTACGCCTTCAGCAAATTCCTCCACAATTTTATCATTAAATGCAGGTAAGTCTTCAGGTGTTCGGCTGGTTACCAAACCTTGATCTACTACTACTTCCTCATCGCTCCAATCGGCACCTGCATTGATCAAATCCTGCGCAATGTTCTTAACTGAAGTCAATTTTCTGCCCCGAACAACATCTGCATTGATTAAAGTTTGTGGCCCATGGCAGATGGCTGCAACGGGCTTACCCGCTTCAAAAAATGCCCTTACAAAGGCTATTGCTTCATCATTTACCCTTAATTGATCGGGATTAATTACACCACCCGGTAAAACTAAACCATTGTATTCATTGGCATTGGCCTCAGCAATTGTTTTATCTACAGCTACTTCGATAGACCAATGATCATGGTTCCAGGCTTTTATTTTGCCGCTTTTAGAAGAGATTACATGAACGGTTGCTCCCTCTTCTTTTAACCTTTTTAAAGGTTCAGTCAATTCTACTTCTTCAAATCCGCTTTCTGAAAGTATTGCAATGTTGCGATTACTTAATTGTCCCATAATTTTACTGTTTTTAATAGGTATTATGGTATAGACAGCAAAAATTCAAAGATTGTTTTTAAAAAATGAGATTAGCAGGCTTCGGAAAACTAATCATTTGTCCTTCTATGCTTCACGAAGTACAATGCCAGATTACAGGCGATGATGAAGTGATTAAATAAATTGGGGATTAAACCGTAGTACTTTGTAAAGATCCTGAAGCGTTCCTTCAAGCTTTCCCGGTGTTTCTTTTTACTCATACCACCAACCAGATATTTGGCTACATAACGGTGTACATTAACAGTATTAGATGCTTTTTTAGCTGCCTTGATGATCCAGTCAATATCAGCACTGTATTTATACTGCAAATCGTAGGGAACTGTAATGCTTTTTTTGATGTAAATAGCCTGATGGCTGATACTCATTCCGTATTTAAAACTTTTCCAATCGAATTCCTCTGGCGCTTCGTGCCTTCTTTTGCCCAAACTTTCCCAGTTATCATTATACATTTCTGTTTCACCATAGTAAATGTCGGCCCAGTCTGCTGAGGCAAAAACGGCTTCAACAGTCTGGTGGTCGTATATTTCATCGCCCGAGTTCATGAAGAGAATATAATCGCCCGTGGCTAGTGCCAAACCTTTATTCATGGCATCATAAATCCCTTTATCGGGTTCAGAAACAATTTTTGATATCTGATCCTGGTAGCGGTTTACAATTTCTAAAGTTCCATCCGTCGAGGCACCATCAATAACAATATATTCAATCTTTTTGTAGGTTTGATTGATCACAGATTGAATGGTTCGCTCAATGTCTCGGGCGTTATTATATACAATAGTGATGATGGATAGTTTAGGCAAGTTGCTGTTGTTTTTGATTCGCTATAAAAATAACAAAGATTGAGGTTTTTTTTATTTTCGGCAAATAAAATGAAATGCGCGAAGCTTTGATTTACTTAGGCTGTAAATCAATCAAAGTTTCATACAAATGAATGTGTTCGGCAGCAATTACCTCTTCCGAGAAATCAGATAAAATAGAAAACCTGGCCGCTTTTTGAATTTCTTCCTTATTCGGACGGTGGTATAACCATTCAATGCCATTAGCCAAATCAGTTGCGTTTTTGTATTCTGCCAGGTAGCCATTTTGCATGTGTTTCACCATGTCTGGAATTCCACCGGTAGTAAACGCAATTACGGGCGTGGCACAAGAAAGACTCTCCATTACGGTATTGGGGAGGTTATCTTCCAGTGAAGGCGTAATAAATGCATCTGCTGCAGAATAGCACTTGGCTAAATGACCGTCCTTATTAATTGTCCCTAAAAAGGTGGTTTTGAAAGGAAAGGAAGGAAGCTCCGCATTGTCTTTGTTTCCAAATATAACCAGCTCTATGTCTTCTTTTTTTATCCCAACTCGCCGTGATAAAATCTCTAAAGCTTCAACGAGGTAAGGGGTTCCCTTATGCTTGTCGTTTTTGGAGGGCATAAAGCCACTCATTAAAACAAACTTATTGGGATCTATTTTAAGTATTTTTTTGGCTTCAGATTTTACATATGGTTTGAAAATCTGCGTTTCTATCGTATTTGGAATAACAGTTGTTTTTCGGGTACCCAATAAACTGCTAAATTTTACCGATTGTGCCATCCAATTACTGGGCGCTACAATATGAAAGTTAAGTTCGGTGTATGCTTTCTGCTTACGGAGCCAGATTTTATGAGAAATATCATTTTTACCACTTAATTTCAAAATCGGGCAGTTTCCACATTGCTGATGGAAGTGTTCGCAGCCATAGCGCACATGACAGCCACCTGTAAAGGCATTGCTATCGTGAAAGGTCCAAACTACAGGTTTTTCCAGTTCGTCCAGCTGTGCTAAAAACTTCGGATTCAAAAAGCCATGGTTTACCCAGTGGAGGTGGATAATATCTGCATTTTTAACATCGGGGTGATTGATTACCGATCGGCCATACCATTGCAGGCTAAAGGGTGTTTTTACCGATTTGCTCAGCCATTTGGAAAAATATCGCTCGGCTAAAATGTTGTAAACGGCTTTTGCCTTTTGGAATGGCGTTTTACTGAACGTATCAATTTTAGGATTTTGGCCAAACTTGTAATACACCAAAACTTTGGAGTCGATACCAGAAGCTTTGAGTGCATCGCTCAAGCGTAAACAAGCACGGCCAGCGCCGCCATTGCCATCGTATGTATTTAAGTGTACAACTTTCAAATCTTTCAAAAATACATTTTATTGTTTACGATTATAAAAACTGTTGCGTATTTTCAACTTTCCAAACATCCTTATACGCTTACTTATGATCAAATCTATCTTGAAAACGCTAAAAGTAGCAGTCCTTTTGATTCCTGCTTATACTTTTGCTCAAAATCAGACTTATTTTGCTGCATATCCAGCTTTAACGCCCGATGCACAAACTATAGTATTCAGTTATGATGGCGATATCTGGAAAATTCCGGTAAGGGGAGGTTTGGCCGTGCGTATAACCGCCATGCAGGGAGAGGAAATTAATCCGAAAGTTTCTCCCGACGGTAAGTGGCTGGCTTTTTCTTCTAATCAGTTTGGTAATCAGGATGTGTATATCATGCCTATGGCTGGTGGAGATATCAAGCAGCTTACCTTTAATGATGCTGCCGACGAGGTAGACAACTGGGCTTGGGATTCTAAAACCATCTATTTCACTTCATCGCGATATAACTCTTTTTCCAGCTACAAGGTGAGTGTTAATGGGGGTACCGCCACCCGTCTGTTCGAAAATTATTTCAATACCACTCATCACATTGCCGAAGCACCAGACGGACAATTGTTTTTTAACGACACCTGGGAAAGCTACCGTTTTGCTAATCGTAAGCATTATAAAGGAGCTTATAATCCGGATATTCAATCGTATAACCCTAAAACAAAAAGCTATAAGCGTTATACAGATTACATTGGTAAAGATTTTTGGACTACGGTAGATCAAAAAGGGAATGTATATTTTGTTTCTGATGAAGGAAATGAAGAGTATAACCTTTACACCATAAGCAACGGCAAAAAAACAGCATTAACCAAGTTTGACAGTTCTATTAAGCGTCCATTTGTAGCGGCTAATGGTTCAACAGTTGTGTTCGAAAAGGATTATCAGTTATACACCTATGATGTAGTGGGTAAGAAGACCGAAAAGGTCAATATTTCTTCGAGTAGAAACCAGGTATTGAGCAAAGAGCAAGAATATGACGTGCGTGGAAATATCTCTAATTTTGATGCCGCACTTGATGGTAAAAAGATTGCTTTCATCTCCAGGGGTGAACTTTTTGTAAGTGATGCTGATGGTAAATTCGTACGTAAGATTACCCATACCGGCGAAAGAGCGATGGAGTGTAAATGGCTGGCCGATAATAAAACCATCTTGTTTAGTCAAACGGCAAACGGATATCAAAATTGGTTTACCATTACTGGCGATGGTAAGGGTACAGCTAAACAGATTACAAAGGATAAGGCCAACAATAGGGATATCACTTTTAATAAAGCCAAAACGCTCGCCGTTTATTTAAGTGGCAGAAATGAACTTCGGTTAATGGATTTAAAAACGCTCGATAGCAAAACCATTGTTACGGATGAGTTTTGGGCCATACAAAATGCTTCTCCAAGCTTTTCGCCCAATGATGAGTATGTATTGTTTACGGCTTACAGAAATTTTGAGCAGGATATCCTGGTCCATCATATTAAAGACAATAAAACCATCAACTTAACCAATACCGGAGTTACCGAAACTAATCCGGCATGGTCGCCTGATGGGAAATACATCTTCTTTACCAGTGCAAGAACTAAGCCTTCTTATCCAACGGGAATGTCCGAAGCGCATATCTATAGCATGGCGCTGAACAATTACGACGAGCCTTACCGTTCTGATAAGTTTGATGAACTTTTTAAAGAAAACAAGCCAGAGCCAAAAGAGGTGAAGCCCGGTGTAAACCCTCCAAAAGATAGTAAGAAAACAATCGATACGGCAAAGAAAAAGGCTGAAACCAAGCCTACAGTTAAACCGGCAAATGTGATTAAGATTAATACCCAAGATATTCTCGACCGCATAGCCTTAGTTGGTCCTGCATTTGGAGGCCAGTATGGCACAGATGCCTTTGCCAAGGGCGATAAAACCTATTTGTTTTACAGTTCCAACCATGAAGGCGGTGCACCGGGAGTTTACCGTACCACACTAGAGCCTTTTGAAAACAGAAAAACAGAGAAAGTGGCAGACGGAGGTGGTTATCACATTATTCAGAGTGGAGACAAGTATTTTATACTCATTAACGGGGTAATTAATAAATATAATATTGATGCGAATAAAGCGGATAGGATAGACCATAACTACAGGTTTACCCGAAACCTTAATGCAGAGTTTAATCAGATGTTTTATGAAACCTGGGTGGGGCTTGATGAGAATTTTTACGATGAGAAGTTTCATGGTGTAGATTGGGAAAAAATGAAAACCCGTTACGCCGCTTATCTGCCCTATGTGAACAACCGCAACGATTTAAGGATTTTACTCAATGATATGTTGGGCGAATTAAATTCTTCGCACATGGGTTTCAATAGCAACGGTCCTGAAGAGCGTAAAAACCTCAATTATATTACCAATGAAACAGGAATTGTGTTTTCAAACGATAATCCCTTTAAGGTAGAACGTATTGTGGCGAAGAGCAACGCAGCGGCAACGGGAATTAATATTGCAAAAGGCGATGTCTTGAAAGCTGTAAACGGAATCGAAGTGGATGAAAAGATAGATAGGGATTATTATTTCAGTAAGCCATCACTGGATAAGGAAATGACCTTAACTTTTAATCGAAATGGTAAGGAGGTTGTTGCTAATGTACACCCTGAAAGTTCGGGAACACTGAGGACCAATCTCTACGATGAATGGATCACTAAAAACCGTCAAAATGTAAATAAATGGGGGAATAACCGGATTGCTTATTCTTACATGAAAAATATGGGCGGTGGTGAACTGGAGCGTTTCTTACTGGATATGATGGAGCAGGAGGAAAATAAAGAAGCCATTATTTTGGATCTTCGTTACAATACTGGTGGTAATGTTCATGATGATGTGCTTAAATTCCTTTCACAGCGCCCTTACCTGCAATGGAAATACAGAGGCGGTAAGTTGGCACCACAAAGTAATTTTGGACCGGCAGCGAAGCCAATTGTGCTGTTAATTAATGAGCAATCTTTAAGCGATGCAGAAATGACTGCCGCAGGCTTTAAACAATTGAAGCTGGGGAAGATTATCGGGACAGAAACCTACCGTTGGATTATCTTTACATCAGGAAAAGGCCTGGTTGATGGTTCTTCATATCGCTTACCATCTTGGGGATGTTATACCATGGATGGACAAAACATAGAAAAAGAGGGCGTTAAGCCAGATATTTATGTGAAAAATACTTTCGAAGACCGCCTGGCAGATAAAGATCCTCAATTGGAAAAAGCAGTAGCGGAGATATTGAAGGATTTGAAGTAAAATTTGGTACTGTTTAATTGTTTAATCGTCCAATCGCTTAATTGTTTGCCAGTTTACCAGTTAGTCAGTTAAACAATTAACCGACTAACCGGCTCACCAATTAAACAATTCCTCAGTTAAGCAGTTTGCCAGTTAAACAATTAAACAGTTAACCAACTAAGCAGCTCACCAGTTAACCGGCTCACCAATTAAACAATCAACCAGTTTATCAATTAAACAAACTTTTTCCGTTTCTTTGGTGCTTTGAAATTTTAGTTCATGGCAAATTTATTAACCGACAGGGCTTTTTGGGTAAATTATTGGGAAAGTAAAAAGGGATTGGCTGTTCAGTTGCCGTCAAATTACCTTTTTCATCCCCAGTTGGCGGATATCATTTCCAGAGATAAAGTTAAAACCGCTATAGAATTGGGCGGTTTCCCAGGGTATTATGCGGTATTCTTAAAAAAGTACTTCGACCTGGATGTTACCCTGCTCGATTACTTTGTTCATCCGCCTGTGGTAAATGAGCTTTTAGAAAAAAATGGTTTAACAGAAAAAGACATTCATATCGTTGAAACTGATCTTTTTAATTATCAGCCAGAGCAAACTTACGATTTGGTGCTCAGCTGTGGCCTGATAGAGCATTTTAATGATACCGCTGATATTATTAACCGTCATATCGCTTTTGTTAAACCTGGTGGTACGTTATTTATCACTTTGCCTAACTTTAAGGCCGTTAACGGTTGGTTTCAAAAGAATTTCGATAAAGAAAACTACGACAAGCATAATATCGACAGCATGAATCCCACCTTGCTTAAAAGCATTTGTGAAAAAGCTGGTTTAAAAGAGGTAAAGTCGGGTTATTTTGGTCGTTTCAGTGTATGGCTGGAAAATGAAGACCAAAAATCTGCTGGTGTTCGTTTATTTAAGAAGCTGGTTTGGCTAAGCGGTAAAATATTTACCAAGATTATTCCTTTCGAGAGCAAAAGTTTATCACCTTATATTATCTTAGAGGCAAGAAAATAATTGCGCTCTATGTCTGTAAGCTGGGGATATTCACCTAAAACCGAAAAATACATTCCTTTGGCAGGGTTTCCTGCAGATCAATACCTTATAGTGGCTCAGCAAGCCATTAAGAATCTAGGCTGGAGTTTGAGCCATCTTTCTGAAAGCGGACTGATTGCTTATACCAAAATTTCATTTCAATCTTATAGCGAGGAGATTTCGGTAAGGATTCACGGTGATTTTGCTGTGGTAAAAAGCGAATGTGTGGGGATTCAAATGCTTTTTAACGATTATGGAAAGAACGAAGCGAATTTAGCAAAGTTTTTCCATGAGTTTGAGTATGTAGAATTTCATCTAAAGGAAATTTGGGAAGACAGGTTGACTGTATTTCATCAACAGATTGCCGATCAGGATAAAAACTACTTTGAAAAGGCACCTCTGGCCACAAAAGATAAGATCAGGAATGTTTTGTACCTCTTTTTTCCGCAAAAAGGATATACCGTTACACCAATTCTGGTGCTGTTAAACACATTCTACTTCATCATCACATTTTTAATCTCAGCATACTTAATGCGCAATTTTATCCTTACCCAAGGCAATGCAGTCGATTATGGCTCCATTCAGCAGGAAGCAAAAAAGTTGGCTTTGGGTTTAGGGGTAAATCATCGCAACATGGTGTTGGATGGACAATACTGGCGTTTAATTAGTTATCAGTTTATACATGCTTCCATTAGTCATATTTTCTTTAATATGTATGCCTTAGTATATCTGGGTTTAATGATTGAGAATAAGCTGGGATGGAAGAAGTTTCTCTTCATATATCTGCTAAGTGGCGTTTGTGGCGGATTGGTTAGCCTTACTTTTCATCAGGAAACCATTATGATGGGCGCATCGGGAGCAATTATGGGTTTATACGGAGCTTTTATTGCTTTGCTGGTTAATAAATCTTACGAGAAAAATGCCACTAAAGCGCTCCTCATCAGTACCTTATTTGTTTCTGCGTTAGTCCTTATTAACGGAACTATGGGGAAAAGAGTGGATAATGCGGCCCATGTTGGAGGTTTTATCTCTGGTTTCTTACTTTGCTACATTTTAACTTTTACCATGGAGAAAACCCTAGCCTTAAAAAGCTGGGCCCGCTATGCTGCGGCATCCTTACTCTTTCTGTTGTTTTTTTCTGGAATGATCTATTTTAGTCCAAAATATCAAACAGAACTTTATCAGGAACTTAGTGCTAAGTTTAATACCAATTTAGAAGGATTAAATGGCATAATGCGTCTGAGAGTCTCGCTGCCTAAAGACGTAAAGTTGAATGCCATTAAAACTGATGGAATCGGTCCCACGGAAAAGAACCTCGAACTGGCTAAACAGATGGAAGAGCTAAAGCTAAAATCAGAAGATGCGTCATCGCGTGATAGACAAGTGAAGTTGGCTAGAGCTGCCCACCAGGCAGTTATGCTGATGTATAGAGATATTAAGTCTGATAGTACCTATCGCTATAGCAAACGAACGTCTAAAGCGATAGGTAAGATCTTTGAAATTATGTATTCAGAAGAAAAATAATCGTGGATTATGGGGTTTTCTTATAAAGCCCAAATTCGCTTAAAGTAAGGCAAACCGGCGATTGAGTGATGTTTAATCTCACTTTTGTTGTGGTTACAGCATCATTTAGTTTGATTAACCTTTTAGCACCAATACTGGTTCCTTTATAAACCTTTTGCCAGGTATTGTTAAACCAGATCTCCACATTATAAGATTCAATTCTTTGTCCGAGCGGAATATATTCTTGTAGGCTAATGATATCGAATGTTTGCGGTGCTTTAAGATCCAGTTCTAAGCTAGCGGTATGCATATCATCTGTGCTCGCCCAATAAGTTTCTTTATTTCCATCCAAGATCTGGCTTGCATCAAACTTTTTGCCCCTGGTGTTGCTGGCTACAATAGTGGCATTTTTGGCCAGGTTGTTGGCAAAAGTATTTTTAACGATGCTTCCAAAGGCTCTAAGTGCCTCTACATCATCCGCATGAAGTTGTCCGCGTGTATCTGGTGCTAAACCTAAATCTAATCCTGCTCCTCTGCCTACACTTTTTAAATACAGGTCGAATAAGTTTTCCGGGGTTTTAGGTTTTTCCGTTTCATGGTAAAACCATCCCTTACGTAAGGGAACATCGCATTCTGCAGGCATCCAGAATTTTCCATCTCTAATGCCCATAGGGCTTTGTGGGTAATTTGCCTGGCCCGGTACGGCTTCATTCTTGCCATCGGGTGCCATAGGCGTAAAAGTTGCCCAACTGGTTTCTGCTGCGTGACCGTCTTCGTTTCCAACCCAACGGATATCCCAACCAATATCGCTGAAGATATTTGCCATAGGCTGCATTTTACGGGTAATTCCCCAGGTGTTATTCCAATCGTAGTAAACGGTATTGTCGATAGAACGGCGCTCTCTCGCTCCTCCATAAAATCCATCACCACCATTAGCACCGTCAAACCAGCTAATAAAAAGTTGGCCATAGTTGCTGTATAATTCTTTCAGCTGCGCCTGATAAGTTGATAAATAAGCAGGGGTTCCGTAGTTAGGATTGTTACGATCCCATGGAGAACAATAAAGACCAAATTTTAATCCGTTTTTTCTAACTGCCTGTTCTACTTCTTTAACTAAATCGCCCTTGCCATTTCTGAATGGACTTTTACTGATGTTGTAATCGGTAGTTTTAGTGGGCCACAAAGCAAAACCATCATGGTGCTTGGCTACCAGAATAATTCCTTTAAGACCACCGGCTTTTGCGGCACTGATAATCTGGTTTGCATTGAAATCTGTAGGATTGAATGTCTTTGGATCTGCATCTCCAAAGCCCCATTCTTTATTTTCAAAGGTAGTTGGTGTAAAGTGTATCAAGCCATATACTTCAATGTCGTGCCAGGCCAGCTGCCTTTTAGACGGAACTGCACCGTAAGGCGCAGGTGCATTCTGGGCATACACCAAACTTGATAAAAAAAGGAGGATTAAGGATAATCGTTTCATAGTAAAAAATTGAATCCTAAAGTTAAGCCCAAATCCATTAATAAATTAAGGAATATCGGCTTTTTGTTAACGAATTTTGTTCTTCAGAGCAAATATTACTGAAAATAAGGGGTTTGTATGTGGCTGAAGCTATTTGTTGAGCTTTTCTTTAAGGAAACGTTTAATGCGATCCCATAAATTCCCTTTTCTATTGGCAAGGAAAAGTTTAATGGTTTGATAAACGCCAAGGTTTTCTTCAATCACATCAGGGAAAAAAGTAATGGGTTTAGGGTTGATGATTACATTGTAAATATCATTCATGCCCGAATGTACTCCTGTGCCATCATGCCCAATATTATTAACTAAAGATTGAGAAGGATTGAGTGTAAGTCCGCCCTTTAAGAAAATGGAGGCGTACCAGCGTATCGCCCAGCTGTTGTTCTTTCCCTTTTTAAATTCCTGCATCTGTTTCCAGAAATTCATGGTATTATCTATAGCAAAGGCAGATTTTTTTTGCTGATCGAATTGACCAATCAGTTTATCTATGTTCGGTTCAAAGTTTTCCCAAGCCCTTGCCCAGGTTGCCCAGCCCCAACTGGTAGCCGCACGGTAGAAGAAGGTTTCTGGTAAATTTTCGGCTTTTAAAGGATACATGTATGCGCCAATATGCATTACTTTTTCCGCTGTTCTGTAGCGATTTAGTGCATCGTTAAAATAGGTGAGGGTATGGGGAGAACTCACCAAATCATCTTCAAAAACAATTACCTGGCCGTAGTCTTTTATCAACTGACTAACACCTGCAATTACAGAATTTGCCAGGCCTGCGTTTACTTTGCGATCTATTACCTTTACTGATTTGAAGCCATCTACATTATGAATAATTTCTCTAACCTCCGCTACTTTTTGTTCGTCTTGCGAAGTTTTTGCCCCGTCAGAAAAAATATATAATCTGCTATCAGCAGCCAGCTCATTCTGTTGTAAAAACTTCAATGTCCTTGCCGTATGCTGCGGACGGTTGTAAACAAAAAGTGCTATGGGTGCTAGATTTTGCATATGTGTTATGGGAGTAAACTGCTCAGGTTTCTAATTATTAAGGTTCGTAATTACTATTTTACCACGAAGGCACCAAGAACATTAAGGCTTAAAAGTTTTGATGATATGAGCGTACATCTTCCATCCTGCCATCTTACATTTTTCAATTGTTTCGCATTATTTTAGATCGAACTTTAAAAAATATGCAAATTTGAATCAGACTTTTGTGTTAAAACCGTATAGGCATTCGCAAATTGCTCTTGTTTTTTAATGCCCAATAAATTTCCGAGCATCTTTTTTAAACGATATTCCAGTTCAATCTTTAGGTTCTTGGTAAATGTTTTTGGCGCTTTTCTATTGATAAACTCGTTGAATTTGGTCGTTTCAGGAGCAGTCATGGAAATCTTATCTGCTAATATTTCCAAACCTTCACTTTGTAATAAAAACCTGAGTGAAGTAGGGGTGTACATGTTGATGTGCCCATAATCCAAAAAATGCTTCATGCGTTTATCTACACCAAATCGGTAATCCTTAGGAACCTCAACAACAATATATTTGGCTACTCTTTTCAACTCGCGTAGCAAAATACGTTCGTGTTCTACATGCTCCAGCACGTGGGCCAGAATCACGAGGTCGAAAGTATCGTCTTCAAAAGGAATTTTATATCCATCAAACGACTGTGCAAGAACAAGCCTGGAGAGTTTTCTTTCATTGATCAGATCTACACCACTTTGCGCAATTTCTAATGCATACAGTTCAGGGGCAAAATGCCAGTCGTTTAAGAAATGCAGGATGCTTCCATCACCAGCACCCACTTCGAGTACCTTTTGTGGTTTAACACCTTTACAAACATCAACAATATTTTGTGCCTTGTATTTTGCACCCAGCATACGCCAGGCAACATCGCTATTGGTGTAAAAATTATCGTAGGCGGTTTTAACTTCTTCGCTTAACATGGTAGGGATAAGATTTGCTTAAATTTCTAAACAATTATCTGCTTTATAGAAAACAGAAGTTGCTTTTTCGTAAAAAAGCCCCGGAGAAATTCCACTGAAGCTGAGTTCCTTAAAGCCATTTTGTTTCAGAAATGCTCTTGCTGGCTCGTATACTTCACGCTCACTATCGTCTAACACCAATACGCCATGGCTGGATAATGCATCAATACTGTGTTTGCAGCAGTTCACACGGTCGCGCCCATCTACAATAATAATATCGAATTTTCTATTCAACAGCTTTGCTTTTTGAGCATATTCGCCATCCTTTTCCAGCTGACAGAAAATCATCTCAGCGTTGCCTGGACTGGTATTTTTTACACGGTCAAACCAACCTTTATCGTGTTCAACAGAAGTAACTGATTTAGCCCGTTCAGCATAAAATATGGTAGAACTTCCAGAGCCGTATTCGAAGATATCTTGCTCCTTATTAATGCGTTCCCTAATGAAATCAATAAAAGAGTAGGTTACCCAAGGCAATGCCCGACCCTTTCCATCTACGGCCTGCTTCTTATCAAAAGCAGTAAACCAACCGATGCTGTTTAAGTAGCCTTTATGGCCATAGGATAATAATGCCTTTAACCGATGGGGTTTGGCCAGGAGATGAGTTAGTGCTTTTAAAGTGCTCAACGTTTAAATATTTTTTGAAATGCCGTGACCAAAAATAATGATTTTAACATCATAATCCCTTGTTGACGGGTTTTGGGTATAAATAAAAGATAAAATGTTGAAACCGCGCAAGCGATAAGTGTAGCTATCGATGCACCTATTCCTGCATATTTCGGTATTAACCACAGATTTAGTAAAATGTTTACCAGGGCACCTGCGGCAGTTCTGTAGAAAGCTATTTTAGTGTAACCTTCTGCCAAAAGGTATTGGGAGCTGGCGCTGCCTAAAAAGACGAAAACGCCCGACCAAATATGGATAGAAAGCATGGCTCCCGCACCTTCAAATTTGTTTGAATAAAGTAAATGGATGATAAAATTCCCTAAAAAACTTACAACGACAGCGGTAGGGATACAAATAAAAATGAGTAAATCATACAAGTTACCCAATCTTTTGATATAACGGTCATGATCCGTTTTTCTCGCATGAATCAGCGCCGGAAAAACTGATGTAATGATAGCTACGGGAATAAAATACCAGGCCTCGCTCAGATTGGCCGCTGCACTGTAAATGCCTACCGCCTTGCTTCCTACATCCTTAAGCATTACCACATCAATTTTCATGTAGAGTGAAACCATTACGGCAGAAAGTATCAGCGGAGCTGATTGCTTAAGCAGAGATTTAGCCCGGATTCCACTATAAGTCCATTCAAAAATATTGAAGCCTCTTTTTTGATATATCAATACCAATCCAAATGCTAAAATCAGACCATCAAAAACCAATGCCAGAACAATATAAATAAGCGGCAGGTTTAAGGAAACGATTGTGATTTTAACCGCTGCAGAAATAATCAGACAGATGTTTTGTACCTGTACGACATATTTCGATTGTACCTGCGATTGAAAATAAACATCAATCACATTGAAAGATTTGAAGAACGAGGCCAATGCCAGCAAACCTACCATTAGCGTTAATGATTGCCCGGGAGTTGAAGACAACTGGTGACTTAACCCATAAATTCCCATGGCAATCGGAATTAACAAGGCATTCGTTATTATTCTTAGCCAAAGAGAAGTGCCTAAAATTTCATTTTTTTTATCTGGTTCCTGTACAATTTCCCTGATGATAAAAGTATCCAGGCCTAATGCACCTATAGCAGCCAGGATCGCTACCAAGGCTAATCCGAAATTCAGCTCCCCAAATGCATCCGGCCCTAAATATCGAGCTACCAATAGCCCAACAAGAAGGCTCAATATTTTTCCAAACATCAACCAACCCGTATTTTTCAAATACTTGTTAAATGCTTCTTCATCAAAACCTTTTATTACGGGTAATTTCATCAACGCAAAGATGTAAAAATTAAATGCTTTGCTGAAAACTCTTTTCTATGCGGTTAAGCTGTTTCAGGTGGTGTTTGAGATGAATTTCGATAAAGCGATGCCATTGTTTGGCGTTTAAATAACCCAGACGGGGATGCTTAGTCTTTTGATTTGAAGCAGCCTTTGAAATATTGGGATATGCTTTATTTAATGCATTTTCAAATTGGTGAATAAGTCGCATCGCTTCAGTTTTAGTCATTTTCTTTACCCGATCAATTAGCCTTTTAGGAACCTTGTATTTTTGAGGAGGCAAAGCACCCCAAAGCAAAATCAACTTCACTGTAAAAAACGTCTTCTGATCTTCTCCCTTGCCGTTGATGCAGTTTTCTAAAGCCATTACTGATAATATACTCGAATCAAAAATATGAGCAAAAACTTCGCTGTAGCTCCAGCCGGCAATAGGAGGAGTCGTTTGAAAAACCGCTTCATTATAGTGGAGTAATTTTGCTTTATAAGTATCCACAATTTGGTGAATAGAAGTATTGACTTTTGAAACCATCATTCAATAAAGATAAACCGAATTACCTTTTATCCAAAAATGACAACAAAATAGAGCGGTAATTTAGCTTATGGAAAGTTTAAATTTTTTAAAAGGTGAAAAAAATTGAACCATGTAAGCCATAGAAGAAAAATAGGAAGCAGGTGCATTGGCTCAGTATAGGCTTTCATGAAGCAAATAGCCACCCCCACCACTACACAGTCGCCCGCAGCCCCTCCTCGAAAAGTAGGGGAGTTGGGGATCTTGATTTGTTTCCTGAGTGCATAATGGTTTTAGCCACGGAAACACGGAAGGCACAGAATTTAATTTTATTACTAAAGGCACGCTAGCATTTCTCTGTGTGCTATTGCCAATAGCGAAGCTATCTCTGTGTGCTCCGTGTATTCCTCATTTTCTCTGTGGTTAAATCTTTGCGTTAAACCCTGCAACCTTTGCGGTTCAAAGAGAAACTTATTATTATGGTATGTACGGTAAAAAGAATTGAACCATTTAAGTCATATAAAAAAATAAGAATTAGCTTTCAGTTTTCTACTTATATGAATTTACCAGACTAAGCGCATTGCTAAGCTAAATGATCTTGCGTGTCTTATATGGTGAAAAAAAATGCACCATGTAGGCCATGGTTTTCACAACTACGCTAAAACAGTTCCAATAACTCTTTAAGATGTAGAATTTCCTTTTTTACGTTCTCAGGCTTTTCCTTTTGAGTTGGGTTAAAAAAGATCGCCTCCATCCCAAAATTCAAAGCGCCATAAATATCGGCTTCTAAACTATCACCGATCATGATACTTTCTTCCTTTTTAGCCTTTGCTTTATCTAAGGCGAACTCGAAAATAATTGGACTGGGTTTATTAACGCCTACATCTTCAGAAATAATTACATTTTGAAAGTAAGGATTTAGCTTGGAAAGATGCATCTTGGTTAAAGTGGTTTCCTTAAAGCCATTAGAGATAATATGCAGCGTATATTTCTGCTGTAAGTAAGTTAAAACATCTTCTGCACCATCAAATAAGTTGGTTTTGGTAGGAGAGATGCTTACATAATCATCTTCAAATTGATGTGGCACTGCATCCGGATGAATACCCATTTGCAAAAAGGTTTTGCTAAAGCGCTCTGAACGCAGAAATTCCTTGGTTATCTTCCCAAGGTGATAATCTGCCCACAGCTGGTGATTGTTTTCCGTGTATGTCGCAATGAAATCGGCACAGGAATTTAAACCTAAGTCGCCCAGTTTGTACGTGTGATAAAGCTCATTTAAGGTTTCCTCCGCATTGCGGTCGAAATCCCAAATGGTATGATCGAGGTCAAAGAAGATATGTTTTTTGGAATGATGCATGTAAAGGCAAAGTTCGCAAAGATTTTTCGCAAAAACGATGTTGTTTAAAATGTAAGATGTTATAATGGAATTATGGACGACGGACCCTGCCTATAGCAAGCCCTCCATCATACATTTCTCCATTTTACATTAAAGGTAAGATGTAATAATGGAATTATGGACGACGGACCCTGCCTATAGCTAAATATTCCCTCTTCCATTTACCCATTTTACATTAAACTATACTTTTTCCCCATAAGCTAAATCTCCAGCATCTCCTAAACCGGGAACAATGTAAGATTTGCTGGTCATTTCCTCATCAATGGCGCCCAGCCAGAGTTTGGCCTTTGGTAAATTTGCACGAACATGCGCCACGCCTTCAGTGCTGGCAATGGCGGCTACAATATGGAGCTCGGTTATCTTATATCGGTTAATGAGTTCTTTACAACACATTACCATGCTTTGTCCGGTAGCCAACATGGGGTCGGCCATAATTAATACGCGGTCGTTTAAATCCGGACTAGAGATATAATCCATCTGAATGACGAAATCACCACTCTTCTTTACTTTTCGGTAAGCAGAAATAAAGCAGCATTCAGCTTTATCATAAATATTAAGCAATCCTTGTTGAAGCGGTAATCCTGCCCTTAAAATGGTGGACAGAACTGGCTGCTGGTCCAATACTTCACAGGTAGAAACACCCAATGGCGTAACCACGTCCTTGCTTTCATATTTTAGATTTTTACTGATTTCATAAGCAAAAAATTCACCAATACGCTCTAAGTTCTTGCGAAAGCGCATAGAATCTTTCTGGATGTTTTCATCCCGTAATTCGGCAATGAAAGTGTTGGCAATGGATTTGGTTTTGCTGAGATTAAAAATCATGATCAATAAAGGGCTATACGGGTGTCTTATCTTCCGTTAAATTTAAGGTTTATATTTTTCAATGCACCAAAAATTGTTCAATCTCCTACAGATTGTAGCATTTCTGTGAAGAGGGTTCTCAGCTTTTTATACTTTAAATGATCTGATAGACTTCTCAATTGCCAGGTGCTGTAAAATGTACCATTTACCACCTTCACCTGATCTATTAGATGGTTAACTGTTTTTTTTCCTTCTTCCAGCGGTAGAAACTGAAGGGCTTGATCGGTCATACAATAAGCATTCACTTTCAAGGTTGTGGCTTTCTCTAGCTGTAAGTCGTACCAGTTGAATGGCGTACAGGTACCGGCTCTAAATCCGATGGTATCGGCATAACCCATAGAAAAATCAGCTATAAAACCTGAACTCAGCAGGTTAAGGTAGCAAATCGGGAATTTTAAAATTTCCAATTGCTGGCTGGTGAGGTGAATTAGCTCAGGATGTATCTTTTTGAGCTTAATCAGGTTGTCTTTTATAGTTGAGATACCTTGCGGACTATCCGCACAGGGTCTTAGTAGTCCAACTGCTTTTTGCGATAAACATTTACTGAGTCCGTTTACCCGCAAGTAAGGGGTAGGGATATCTGGAAAATTAACAAAGTAAAGTGGCTTTGTCTTTTTATGGGATAGCCATTGGGTCACCGCATTCAATACCTCTTCATTATTGATGTCAACTCCTGTTAGGCGGTCGAACTTGCTGCTCAGATAGCGGTTGCGTTTCTGAAAAAAAGCGCCGAATAAAAACTTTGATTTATTAATAAAGCCCTTAGGTAAGCGTGGACTAACAGTAAAATTGATAGTGGGGTGGTGACTGAAATGTTTCTGATGAAACTTAAAGTCTGGATATTTTTTGCGGATCAGGTTTTTCAGCATCAATGCCCATTCGTCAATAATTGGGCGGTTTAAAATCCTCCACTTATATTGAAAGCTCTTATTTGCCTTAAATTCTTCTGTTGTCTTCTTTTGGAAAAGATATTCTTCATATCTGCTGAGGATAAAAAATGAGGCCGCAAAAACATCAAAAGGTAACGCCGAATCCTGTACGGCAAAGGGCACCTGATAATCTCCAAAAGTTATAGGCTTTAGCAGGGCTTCTTCAACTTTATTAGAGAATAGGAGTGGCGTACTTTTAAAAAAAAGTTCATCGGCCAAAGGCTGTTCCCCATAACTTACTTTGGGGAGGCTGCTTTGTATAAAGTATTGACTATTACCGGTAAATTCTACTTCAACCTTCAAAATATCCTTAAACAGGAAACTAAAGATATACTTAATCCTCGGTGTCAAAACAGTAGAGAAGATGATTAGATGCATAGCTTATTTAAACATTAGGGGGCAAATATTAAACTAAGGTTACAACAAATTTTCCTCTCGGAAATATGACTACTACGTAAAACGCAACATTAAAATTAATGTTATTTTAATGTTGATTTTATATCTAATACAAAAATTACAATTAAAAGTTTGCAGTAAAGGTTTGGTCGGGATAGAGGATTTTTGTGCTTTTGCGTATGCTTCCCTTTACTACATGAAGGATGCTCATCTGGTCGTCAAACTGGTCGTAAAGGATTGTATTACTTACCGTTACTGATTTTAAGGAGGCTATTTTTTCTACTTCCAGGTAAATGTTCGTGGCTTCATGATCGATTTCAAAACCAATATAATTTAAGGTAACCGCTTTGCCGTTGGCCTTTAATTGGAGGTGAGAAATCAAGTATTTCTTAACCAATTCGTCCATGTTCTTTTTTAACGCAGGATTCGAAAGATCAACCTTCTGTTTGTAAAGTTTAGCTAAAACGGCTTCAAAGTCGTCGGTAAAAATTTTACAGCTTAGCTCCAGTGTCTTGTCTTTGGCATTATAACTTACCTCGGTCGTACTTACATGTAAAGGGTGTTTGTTGCTTGCAGCTAAATTTAGACAAGTAAATAAAAAAAGGTAGAAGAAATATTTAAATCTGCGCATGAACATAAGTATTGTTTAAAACGCAAAGTTAACATTAAACGTACTATTTGTTGAACATAATTAAGGTGTTATGGCCATTCCTTTCGATATTCAGGTTCTGGAATTTTAATTTGGAGAAAATGTTTTTTAGCTTTTGATGAGAGGGATGAACATGGGTGAGCTTAATGCCAAGTTTTTCGTTGAGCCAAAAGCTAAACTTAATGATTAGTTTTTTGAGCGGTCTTTCTACCTGTAATTCCTTGTTTAAGAAATCTTCATTGTTAACAATGATTAAGCCTTTTCCCCCAACATTTAACAGGTCATAAATCTGATGGGCAAACTGTTTGTCGTTTAGGCAATAATACCAACAGATTCTGTTGAAGAGCACGTCGAATTTGCCTTTGGCTTCTTCCAGATAACCCAGGCTAAAGTTAATCTTCACTTTGCTGTTTTTTGCCTTTTCCCGGGCAATCTTGAGGTAGTTCTGGCTAATGTCGTGCCAGGTAACCTGCGCCCCACGTTGGGCAAAGGCCAAGCTAAATTGCCCTGGGCCACCACCCAAATCAAGCAAGGTTCTGTTTTCTAAGGCTCCCAGTTGGCCACATATTTTGTCTACTACATCATTATCCAGTTTTTGGTACTCATTATCAGCATATTTTGCAGCAAAGGCTGCAGGAACAGGATCATAACCTTTTTCGGGTCTTTGAAAGTAGTATTTTAATTTAACCATGTTATCTGATTTTTAGGGTTGGAATAAATATAAGATTTAGAGTTGTGAAACTTGAGAACAGTCTGGTTTACAATCTCATATGAAAGTAGGGTTCTCTAATGAATTTGGATTTCTAGTATAGCAACAGATTGAATCCTGTTAGTAAAGATGCTGAAACAAGTTCAGCAGGACGATCTTGGGGATAACAAGACAATTTCGATGGAGATCACTTTCAATAAATCCATCCTGAAAATTCTTAAAAATTCTATCCAAAATCCTTGGAGGGCATCTCATAAACCAAACTTCTAATCGCAAATGTCACGATGAGCTTGTAGAAACGCCCTAATAATGTTTAATCAGGTCCTTCGATAAGCTCAGGATGCCAACGATGCAGATCTCTTTCAAATCAATCCACTTTGAAAACCCTTCAAAAATCCGTCACCCTGAACTTGTTTCAGGGTCTTTAATATAAGTTGTTGGAGAAGGCTGTGACGAACTCATCTGCCTGGGATGGTAAAAGATTGAGTCAAGCAAAAAAAGGTCTAAACTCAACCTTCTAAGTCCCAATCTAAATTTGATTATTTTCACTATTTAGTAACAAATTTGGGATTTATACCTATGTTTTTGTCTAGTTTTCCTGATTTTGTAAATAAAAATTTAATTTTAAGCTTTATAAAGCCCAAATAAAATATTTATTAATGCCGTTGCAAGATTTTATCTTTTATTTTAAACTAGGTTGGGAACACATTATCAGTGCGGATGCATTAGATCATCAACTCTTTATTTTAGCTTTGGTTGCTATATATAGCTATCATAATGTTAAGCAGGTGCTGATTTTGGTAACCGCATTTACGCTGGGGCATTCCTTAACACTTTTGTTAAGTGTAATGGATATTATCCGCTTTGATAGCAAATGGGTAGAGTTTTTAATTCCCTGCACCATTGTTGTTACGGCACTAAGCAACCTGTGTAGGAGAAATTTCTCTCTAAAATCGGTAAAGATTAATTACTTTTTTGCCTTAGGTTTTGGCTTAATCCATGGGATGGGCTTTGCCAATTCTATCCGCATGATGCTGGCCAAAGATCAAAACATTGGCTGGGGTTTGTTTGGATTTAATGTAGGCTTAGAGGCGGGTCAGGTATTTATGGTGATGATTATCCTGCTCATTACATTTATTATTTTTAATTATACCCGAATCAAACGCCTGAGTTGGGTGTTATTTGTTTCGGCAGCCGTATTTAGCCTGGCTTTAAAAATGGCTTTAGAAAGAATCCCTTTTTAACAACTAACATATTATGAATAAATTGTTTACTCTGTCTGGTTTACTGCTGCTTACTGGCAGTTTAGCCACGGCTCAAAACATTCAGAACAATCCTGGAAGCAACCACGGGAATAAGTTCGAACAATTGGGCACCATCCTACCTACGCCAAATGAACAACGCACTGCGAGTGGCGCACCAGGTGTAAAATATTGGCAGCAAAGAGCAGATTACAATATTAAATGCGAACTGGACGAGAAAAACCTCCTGCTTACTGGTTCAGAAACGGTAACTTATACCAATAATTCTCCCGATCCCTTAACTTATATCTGGTTGCAGTTGGATGAAAACCAGCACAGCACCGATAGGAGTGCCAACTATCAGGATGCTACCAAAATGCCAGAGATGGGGACCACTGCGAGTCTGGATAAGTTGAGCGCCAAAACGAATAATGGTTACGGAATCAACATTACCAGGTTAACCGATGCTTTAGGGAAAAACCTCAAATATACGGTTAACAAAACCATGATGCGGATCGATTTGCCTGTGGCATTAAGATCAGGCCAACAGTTTATCTTCAACATTGATTGGAATTATAAAATTAGCGATAGAATGAGCATTGGCGGTCGTGGAGGGTATGAATATTTCCCTGCTGATGGCAATTACTTATTCACCATGACGCAATGGTACCCACGCTTATGTGTGTACAGTGATTTTCAAGGTTGGCAGAACCACCAGTTTACCGGTAGGGGTGAGTTTGCTTTAACCTTTGGCAATTTCAAGGTGCAGATGACGGTTCCTGCAGATCACCTGGTGGGATCAACCGGAGAGTGTATCAACTATAGTGCAGTATTAAATCCAACACAGTTAAGCCGTTACAACAAAGCAAAAACTGCTGCGGCACCTGTAGAAATTCAAACGTTGGAAGAAGCGAAAATTGCAGAAACAAAGAAAGCAAGTACCAAGAAAACCTGGGTTTTTCAAGCCAACAACGTCCGCGACTTTGCCTGGACAGCTTCCCGTAAATTCATCTGGGATGCCATGCCTCAGAAGATTGAAGCCAATAACAATACCGTAATGTGCATGAGCTTTTACGGTAAAGAGGCCTACAACCTGTACAGTAAATATTCTACCCGTGCTGTGGCACACACCATTAAAACTTATTCAGATTTTACTATCCCATATCCTTATCCCGTTGCACAAAGTATTGAAGCTGCAAATGGAATGGAATATCCCATGATTTGTTTCAACTATGGCCGTACAGATGTAGATGGAACTTATAGTGAAAGTACTAAAAACGGTATGCTGGGCGTAATTATCCACGAAGTTGGGCATAATTTCTTCCCCATGATTGTAAATAGTGATGAGCGCCAATGGACCTGGATGGATGAGGGCTTAAATTCTTTTGTAGAGTATTTAACAGAGGAGCTTTGGGATAACAAATTTCCTAGTAAGAAAGGGCCGGCGCATACCATTGTAGATTATATGAAGCTTCCAAAAGATGAGTTGGAGCCAATTATGACGAATTCGGAAAATATTGCCCGTTTCGGTCCCAATGCTTATTCTAAACCCGCAACAGGCTTAAATATTCTTCGTGAAACCATCATGGGTAGAGAACTTTTCGATTATGCATTTAAAGAGTATGCAAGAAGATGGGCTTTTAAACATCCTGAGCCAGCAGACCTATTCCGTACTATGGAAGATGCCAGTGGTGAAGATTTAGATTGGTTTTGGAGAGGATGGTTTTATGGGACAGATCCTTGTGATATTGCCCTGGATACAGTAAAATTCGCTAAAGCTGATTTCCCTAAAGATGTTCCGGCGGCAAGAGCCAGAATGGTTAAAGTTGATCGCCCTGCGGTAAATGCATTTGAAGATATTTCGAAAATCAGGAACCGGGAGGATAAAAGGATTAACTTTTACGTAGATAAAAATACTGCAGCACAGGATTTCTATTATAAGTATGCCAGGGGTATGGTCACTGTAGATACCACCACCGCTACAAGGGTAGAAACAGTACTGCCGCTTGAACCTGTTCCGGCTTCAGAACAAGGTAAGTATAAAGAAAAATACCTTTACGAGCTAAGCTTCAGCAACAAGGGTGGTTTAGTAATGCCAATTATTGTTGAATTTACTTATAAAGATGGCACCAAGGAAATAGACAGAATTCCTGCTCAGATTTGGAGACATAATGAGTTGAAAACATCGAAGTTCTATGTAAAGGATAAAGAAGTAGAATCGATACTGGTTGATCCATTGAGAGAAACAGCTGATATTGATACTTCAAACAACAGTTGGGGAGGTAAAGCTAAAGAAAGCAAATTTCATGCTTTCAAAGCTAAATCTGGTGGAGCGGTTAGAGGCCAGTCTGTTGGTACTAACCCCATGCAGAAAGCAGCTGGTAAGTAATAAAGGTAATATTTAGATAAAAAGTCCTGTTGAACATCCTGTTCAACAGGACTTTTTGTTTGTGTCCATGGTCCGTGACTCACCATAAGTGTTCGGAAGATCACTTTGGGGGAATTTTAAGTAATAAATCTACTTTATTAGGATCACCACCACATAAGGCCACAATATCTTTCATCAATAATTTTTCCAGCTCATTCAAGAAGTGTTGTTTCATGATTTTATATCCTTTCAGCCCATTAATTTCTTTATAGGTTAATAGGAGTGTTGCGGCAATCATGGTAGTGTAAAGTACTACCATGATGCCATTTTCACTTCTGTTTATTAGATGGCTGAAATTTAATTCCTGTTTGAGGAATTTGAAGAAGACTTCAATATCCCATCTGCTTTTGTATAACAGGGT
>NZ_FOGG01000025.1 GCF_900111155.1 Pedobacter rhizosphaerae
TTAGACCCGTAACACTTTTTTAGTCCGGAGTCAAGAGTCGTTAGTCAAGAGTCTTGGATGTATAATCCTTTCAAGAAGCTAATTTAATCAGCATGAAAATTGAATTACAGCGAGGCGCTTGGTCCCGTAACCTTTTTTTTTAGTTCAAAATCTGGAGTCGTTAGTCTAAAGTTCCGGTTGCAATTTAGGCGCTTAAACCCGTAACACGCAACACATAACCCAAAACATTAACGTGCGGTAAACAGACTCAAGACTAATGACTGTGGACTACAGACTCCCTACCCTAATTTCCTTTGAAAACGTTAACCGTTGCAGTTTTCCAGAAGAGATAGCCGAGATTGCCGCAGATTTCCCCAACCAGACTTTCTATCGGCTCGGGTACATCGTTTACTACACGGAAACGAATTTTATATTTGGGGTTATAACTGATGTAAACCACAACATCTTCATTTCTTTCTCCCATGCTTTTTAGATCAGCAAGATGTACCTCCTGAAGTTCGAAAGCAGCTTTCTGCAAACGCTCGTTCATTACCCTCCCCAATGCCTTATCAGGCACGAAATCAGTTTCCAGAATTGCCAATACTGTTACAGTCATGCAACAAATTTATACGGATATATTACATTAGCAAGTCAAAATTCGTAAGCGACTGAGAATGAGGAAAAATATTTACTTGGATTTTAAAAAATGAACAAATTAATTAAAAAACCTATAATTTATGGATTCTACTGGGTATTTTTGCAGCCATGTTACCAGCTTATAAGATTCTATATCTTTTTGAAAGTCCATCCCTATTTATCACAGAAATTAAAAGGCTTAACATGCCTGAAGATGCCGAACTATCAGAAATATTTCATTGGCTTTTTCTAGATAGGAAATCGGGTGCCTTAATCAAATTGTGGTTTCGCTCTCTCGATTCTTCTCCAGCTATTGAAGAACGTTATTTTGAACAGGGTTATCTGAAGTTCAACTCTGCTGAAGCAACATTTATCGAAAAATATAATTCTGCACAGCACAGCCTTGATAATCGCAGTAACAGCGTACCCGCAAAAGAACTTATTGCAGCTTTGGAGAATTACTTGAAAACCCATTCGTAGGGAGTTATGGGTTGCGAGTTGCAGGTTATGAGTCAAATTGCCTAAAAACCTAATCACTTATACCATAAACGTCCAAACACGTAACCCAACTAAGCAGTTGCAGGATATGAGGCAAAATGCCTAAAAACGTAGACGCCTATACAATAAACGCCAGGACACACAACCCATAACTCACAACTCGTAACCTCACTAACGGGAGGCAGTCAAAATTTCAGTTAACTCATCTTGTTCTTCTGGGGTAAATGCTACAATATCATTGAGCAATTGAAAGATAGCATCTTGTGCCTGCGTGCTTAATAACATACCTAAAAGCCTCACCAACATTTTCTTTTGATCTATACTTAGCGCGCTGAATAACTTGGGTTCCAATTCATACAGTGCCTTTATTAAGGCAACAAGTTCACTTTTCTGTTTGCTGTTGGCGGGTTCGTTATAGTTTAGCGGGAATATTTGCTCTTGCTCATAGTTTTCGATTAACCGATCGGCGTACTCTTTTAAGAATGGTTTTCTCTTTGACCTGAGGTACTCCGTTAACTCTTTAATTAGAAACTTATAAGCCAAAGAAGCTTTAGCCGTACTAAATAAAGTTACCTGTCCATGCTCATTCTCTGCACTTCTAAAATCGAAGTCTTTAAAGAAATCGCTATCTATATATACACTATGATAATACTCATCACTTTTTTTATTTAGAGTGGTGTAATCTTTATAAATCTCCTCTCCAGCAGATGTGAAGTAATACTTAGAAAGCTCTTTATGAAGGTTTTCCTTCCAATGCACATATTTGATATTAAATGTGGTGGAGGTGTCGGGATGTTTAATGCTAAAGGTTTCAGTTGCCCTGATGTTACTGCTAAAATCAACTGGTTCTCCGTTTATGCTAATGGAAAAGTTTTTGTTTCTATTCAGTTCTATAAACCAGCAGAACTCATTAATTAAGAAGGGAATCACTGAGACTTCCAATTCCTGTAAACCCATGCGTAAATTGGTAAAACGTACTCTAGTTCCTGTTGTACCCGTTGGGCTTGCGGCCTCAGAGAAATCATGGTTATAATTATTGAGTTCTCCTGTATTGATTTGAATCCTTCCCTTTTGCAATCCTTTTTCTGATTGATAGGTGGTAAACCAGGTTGCGGTGTGCGCAAAGGTAAAAAAGGTTAATCTCCCTACGCCGTTCCTTCCATGCATTTTGGATGTATGCTTGGGTGTTGTAATCTGGATGGCTTTTTCCGATTCATAAAATGGATCGAACTTTTGTTGTAATCTTTCAAAGTTGATTCCATAGCCATTATCTGCTATGCTTAGACTTTCTAAATGCCCCAGCTCATTGGCTACGTAATCTATGGCTACCTGATCGGCATTGGCATCAAATCCATTCCAGATATATTCTGCTATAGCTTGTTTTTCGTTATAGTTTTTTAATACTTTCTGAATACCTTTTGAGGTGATGTTTACGTTTTGCGCCATGTAATTACTAATTTAATTAGCAAATATAAGGGTTTTTATTTGATTTGGGTCTTGGTATGCGCGTCACTTAGAATTTATTTTAGGGCCTTTATATTCTGCTTCCGTAAAGATGCTGAAATAAATTCAGCAGGACGGTTACGGAGTGGGGTCTATTAAATGATCTCAGATACGCTCGTCACCCAGAGCTTGTTTCAGGGCCTTTCTACTCTGCCTCCGGTAAAGATGCTGAAATAAATTCAGCAGGACGGTTACGGAGGGGTTCTATTTAAATGATCCCTTCAAAAATCCGTCACCCTGAACTTGTTTCAGGGCCTTTCTACTCTGCTTCTGGTAAAGATGCTGAAATAAATTCAGCAGGACGGTTACGGATTGGGTTTCCTAGTTGAACTCTGGTGCGCTCGTCACCCTGAACTTGTTTCATGGCCTTTTACACATTACAATAAAGATGCTGAAATAAATTCAGCAAGACGATTACGGATTGGGTTTCTTAGATGATCTCTGGTACGCTCGCCACCCTGAACTTGTTTCAGGGCCTTTCTATTCTGCTTCCGCTAAAGGTGCTGAAACAAGTTCAGCAGGACGGTTACGGAGGGGATTTATCTAAATGATCCCTGGAAAAATCCGTCACCCTGAACTTGTTTCAGGGCCTTTCTACTCTGCTTCTGGTAAAGATGCTGAAATAAATTCAGCAGGACGGTTACGGATGGGATTTATTTAAATGACCCCTGCAAAAATCCGTCACCCTGAACTTGTTTCAGGGTCTTTCTACTCTGCTTCTGGTAAAGATGCTGAAATAAATTCAGCAGGACGGTTACGGATTGGGGGGCTTAAATGATCCCCTCAAAAATCCGTCACCCTGAACTTGTTTCAGGGCCTTTCTACTCTGCCTCCGGTAAAGATGCTGAAATAAATTCAGCAAGGCGGTTACGGATTGGGGGGCTTAAATGATCTCTTATACGCTCGTCACCCTGAACTTGTTTCAGGGTCTTTCTATTCTGCTTCCGGTAAAGATGCTGAAACGAGTTCAGCAGGACGGTTACGAAAAATAAATTCAGCAGGACAATTGCGGCTCTGCAAGACGAATATTTATTATGGTCTGGCTTTACACACCCATGATTGCATATAAGGAAAGGGTTCTGTTTGATGTTTTTCTGCCTGTATATTATCGAAGGTCATGCCACACCATTGCAATAAAGGAACACCCATAAAACCTCCCTGCCGGAAATTTTCTATGATGGCTTTACCACCCGATTTATATCCTTCTTCATGGAATACAAATTCTGGATCTAAATTGAGATGAATACACGCCGCGTAAGACCATGCGATGGCCATCATTTCCCCTCCCTGATGCAGATCTGAATTTTCCAGATCATCACTCATCTCCTGCCTGATTTCGGGCGGCATGCAGGCGAGGTGTCCTGCCTCATGGAAAATATCACCGGGATAAAGCAGTTGTGCTAAATCGATAATCAATGTACCTTGGCTTAGTTTTAAGCCCGGAAGAAAGGTTTGGGAATCTATTGCGGTAAGCTTATAAACAACACCGACCCTATCTAAAAAAGATAGGATCGGCGTAATTTGTTCTAATATGGGTTTCATCATGAAACTGGTAAAGCAAATGAGTTGTTTAATGAAAGTGTTGTCATTCAGTGTAGTGAAGAATCCATTTCAGAACTCAATAAACAATCGGAATGACCATGTAATCCATTTATCTAAAATTGTATTTCAATCCGATTTCAAATTCACCATTGGCATAGTTTTGTAAACCAGAAGTATTGGTTGTATACATCACCAATATGGCTAACTGATTTTGATACGTTGTTCCGGCACCTACAGAAAAACTGCTGCTGCTATGGTAAATTCCACTTAGCAAAAACTTGTTCGTCCAAAACTGAGTATTTACTCCTATATCTACAATATCTCTATAGTTATCTATCCCCCTGTAAGCAAACTTCGGTTCAATTAAACTTAGCACTTTATTGGGGTTAATGAACTTGTAGCTTACCGCAGCAAAATAGGTTGCCCTGTCTACTACTGCTCTGGATAAATCGCGGTTAAAGAACCTTTTCATATTGGGTAATGCGGCCTGGATATTTATGTTTTGATTGCGAAAGGCGATTCCGAAATCACCATCAAAATATAGCTTACGCTGATTGAAGTTCGTTAAAGAGATATCGCTCTGATCTCCCCTAACCTTACTAAAATCTATCCACTCATTCATGATACCAGCCGAAAGACCAAAATCAAGATAGCTTGATCCGCTGCTCAATGGTAAGTGATAGGCATAAGTACCCTTTAAACTGGTGCGCTGAATTACCCCTGCGTTTTCATTATAAAATGATACACCTGCCCCAACCTTATTGTTCTCTGAACCATAGGCTGCCGTTACTGCCTGCATAGATGGCGCGCCTTCTACAGATGTCCATTGTGCCTTGTAACCAGCATTGGCTTCCCACCCCTTTTCAATACCAGCCATAGCAGGGTTACTGAGGTAAAGGTTTTGGTAGTACATGCTGCCCATCGGGTTAAGCTGCGCAAAGCTTGTCATGCCGATGCTAATCATCAAACATGTGATAAAAATTCTTTTTGTTTTCATCTTTATACGTTTAGCAATTGATGATCAGTTTTATAGCTATTGTTATAGAACTGATCATACTGGTTAATCTCTTATTGTTGACCTACTATGGTGATATATCCTTTTCTTACTCCTATTCCCTGACCGAAATCGATGATGAAGAAGTAAGTACCTTCTGGCAATACCGAACCTCTGTAGGTACCACCCCAACTGTTATCGTACCCCTTCATTTCAAATACACTCTTTCCAGAACGATCGAATACTTTAACCGTATTGTTTGGATACATATCAATGTTCTCTACTTTCCAGGTATCATTTTTACCATCACCATTTGGCGTAAGTACGTTCATGATGTTTAACACCTGGAAGTCGGCCCTTACTTCCAAAGTAAAGGTTTTGGTACTGCTTCTTCCGTACTGGTTAAATCCTGTAACGGTGTAGGTTGTATTTTGAGATGGTCTAACCGTTAATGTTGCTGTATTCTGCCCGCTGATGATACCATTTGCATTTGACCATTGGTAGGTTACCGCTCCGGTTGCTGTAAGCGTTGCAATTTCACCTTTACTGATGCTATTGCCTTTGTTACTAGAAATGTTAATTACTGGTGGCGGATTCTCAATTACCGTAAACGACTGAACAACTGGAGTTGCTGCCTGGTAATCTGCATTTCCCGCTTGACTGGCTGTAATATTGATTACACCTGCCCTTAAGATCTCAACCTGGTTACCATTAATAATTCGGGCAACAGCCGGGTTACTGCTGGTATAAGTTACCGGTAAGCCAGAGCTTGCAGTGGCTGTTAAGGTAAAGGTACCGTCAGTATCCAGCTTACTTGGCAATGCTGCAAATGTGATGGTTTGCGTTGTTGGGTTCACCGTAAGTGTTCCGGCAACATAAGTAATGCTGTAGTTTGCTGCTGCTGCACCACTTGCTGTAATTGGATAGTTACCAGCTGTAGAGGTTATGGTAGCTGTAGTGCTTAACACCACCGGACTCGTTAACACAGCTGCAGTTTCTGTACCTACAAAACCACTGTAACTTGCGGTAAGTGCCGGATTAGCTTCACCAAAGTTTCTGTTTTTATTATCTGCTGTAATAACTAAAGCTTTTCTGTTAATCTGTAAGTTGGCTGGCACATAGGTAATGCTGTAGTTTGTACCTGCAGTAAGCGTGTTTTGCGCGATGGCATAAGTACCTACACCTTCACCTGTTGCTCTGCTTAGCGCACCTGTAACATTATCGCCTGTAGCTAGCGCACCTGTAGATAAGGTGTAAGTTAATGCAGGATCTGCTTCACCATACACCTTTGTTTTGGCATCTGCTGTAACCGTAATTGGTTTAACCGTAATGTTGGCAGTTGTTGTAGCCAGGCTGGCCAATGTATAGTTGGCTGCTTTTGCGCCTGATAAGGCTAAGCCTGCTCCAGTTACCACTTTCGCTGTTCCAACGTTCTTATCGGCAAAGGTTGCAGTGCCACCAGTTAAGGTTACATCAGCTACATCGGCTGTTAAAACTCCGGTTAAGCTTCTTCCAGAAATAGCGGCTGTAGTGTTACCATCGTAAACTTTGTTGCTCGCAGTAATGCTACCATTAACTGTTTTAGCAGTAATAGATGCAGTTGCGGTGGCTACACTGGTTAAGCTGTAGTTGGCTGCCTTGGCACCAGTAATGGTCATGCCTGCAGCGGTTACCGTTTTACCTGTGGCTACATTGGCATCAGCAAATGATGCTGTTCCACCAGTTAGATTTACATCTGCTACATCAGCAGTTAAAACACCCGTTAAGCTTCTGGTTAATACTGTAGCAGTAGTATTGCCATCATAAACTTTATTGCTGGCGGTAAATACCCCGGTAATGTTTCTAACTCCGATATTGGCAGTTGTGGTGGTCACTCCTGTTAAGTTATAGTTAGCAGATTTCGAACCTGTTAAGGTCATCCCTGCTGAAGTTACCGTTTTACCCGTACCTATATTGGCATCAGCAAAGGTTGCGGTTCCACCGGTTAGGGTAACATCCGCTACATCAGCAGTTAATACACCTGTTAAGGTTCTGGTTAAGATACTTGCCGTGGTGTTGCCGTCATAAGCCTTATTATCAGCGGTAAACGCGCCAGAAATATCCTTAGCGGTAATATCTGCTGTGCTGTTGGCTACAGATGCTAAGGTATAGTTAGCTGCTTTTGCTCCTGATAAGACTAAGCCTGTTGGCGTAACTGTTTTATTAGTTCCTTTATTGGCATCGGCAAAAGTGGCTGTTCCACCGGTTAGGGTTACATCGGCAACATCAGCCGTTAGTACACCGGTTAAGGTTCTGCCTGAAATGGTTGCTGTATTATTGCCATCGTAAACTTTATTGCTGGCGGTAATATTTCCGGTAATAGATAAGCCCGTAATATTAGCCGTTGTGTTGGCTACACCTGTTAAGCTATAGTTACTTGCTCTTGCTCCCGTTATGCTCATACCAGCTGCAGTTACCGTTTTACCCGTACCCACAGTTGCAGTAGCAAAGGCTGCTGTTCCACCGGTTAGGTTTACCGCAGCAGCATCGGCAGTTAATACGCCTGTTAAGGTTCTGGTTAATACCGTTGCTGTGGTATTGCCATCATACACTTTATTATCGGCTGTAAAGTTTCCATTGATATTCTTAGCCGTAATATTTGCGGTTGTTGCATTTACGGTGCTAATGTTATAGTTGGCTGCTTTTGCGCCTGCTAAAACTAAGCCTGAAGCATTTACTGCTTTAGCTGTACCAACATTTTCATTGTTAAATGTAGCTGTTCCGCCGTTAACGGTTACATCTGCCAAATCTGGAACCAAAACACCTGTTAAGGTTCTGATTAAAATAGCTGCTGTTGCATTGCCATCATACACCTTATTATCGGCTGTAAAGCCTGCGGTAATGTCTTTAGCGCTAATGTCTGCTGTGGTCGTGTTAACCACAGACAGGCTGTAGTTAGCGGCCCTGGCTCCAGCTAAGGTTAAACCAGTAGCGGTAACAGTTTTCCCAGTTCCTCTATCTGCATCTGCAAAAGTAGCTGTACCACCATTAATGGTCACATCAGCAACATCTGCCGGAAGTACACCGGTTAAGGTTCGGGTTAAGATGGTTGCGGTATTGTTTCCATCGTAAACTTTGTTTGCCGCAGTAAAGTTAGCAGTTAAAGCTAAGCCTGTAATATTGGCCGTAGTAGTGGCTACACCTGTTAAGTTATAGTTTTCTACTTTAGCTCCAGTAATGATCATACCAGTTGAGGTAACGATTTTACCTGTACCAACAGTTGCAGAGACAAAAGTAGCGGTGCCACCAGTTAAAGTTACATCAGCCACATCGCCTGCTACTACACCAATTAAGCTTCTGGTTAAGATGCTGGCCGTGGTGTTCCCATCGTACGCTTTATTAGCTACAGTGAAGGTTCCGGTGATATCTTTTGCTGTAATATTAGCTGCAGTGTTATTTACCGCAAATAGCGTATAGTTACCAGCCTTAGCACCAGTTAATACCATTCCGGTTGAGCTAACCTCTTTACCATTTCCAGTATTGATGCCTCCAAACACTGCTGTTCCACCACTTAAGGTTACATCAGCTACATCGGCTGGTAATACACCTGTTAATGTTCTGGTTAAAATTGTTGCCGCATTGGTACCATCGTACACTTTATTATCGACAGTAAAGCTACCTGTTAAAGCCAACCCGGTAATATTAGCCGTAGCTGTAGCAATAGACGATAAAGTATAGTTACCTGCTTTGGCACCTCCTAAAGTCATGCCTGTAGCCGTTACTGTTTTGCCTGTAGCTGCATCGGCAGTAGCAAAGCTTGCTGTTCCGCCATTCAAGGTTACATCGGCTGCATCAGCAGGTAAAACACCTGATAATGTTCTGGTTAATATGGTAGCGGTAGTATTACCATCGTAAACTTTGTTACCCGCAGTAAAGTTACCCGTTAGGGCTAAGCCAGTAATGTTGGCTGTAGTACCGGCCACACTTGTTAAGTTATAATTATCTGCTTTTAAACCGGTTAGGCCTAGTCCTGTTGCGGTTACCATTTTACCAGTACCAACAGTTGCTGTGGCAAAAGTAGCTGTACCACCAGTTGAACTTACATCAGCAACGTCACCAGCTAATACACCGGTTAAACCTCTGGTTAAGATGCTTGCGGTAGTGTTACCATCATAAGTTTTATTGGCTGCTGTGAAGGTTCCGGTGATATCTTTTGGCGTAATGTTGGCTGTTGCGTTATTTACCGCAAATAAGGTATAGTTTCCTGCCTTTGCACCCGTTAATATCATTCCCGTTGAAGTAACCTCTTTACCATTTCCGGTATTGACACCTCCGAATACCGCTGTTCCGCCGCTTAAGGTTACATCAGCTACATCAGCAGGTAATACACCTGTTAATGTTCTGGTTAAGATGGTTGCCGTATTGGTACCATCGTACGCTTTATTATCGGCTGTAAAGCTACCTGTTAAGGCCAGTCCGGTAATGTTAGCCGTGGTTGTAGCAACAGAAGATAAGGTATAGTTGCTCGCTTTGGCTCCGCCTAAGGTCATGCCCGCAGCAGTTACTGTTTTGCCTGTAGCTGCATCGGCAGTAGCAAAACTTGCTGTTCCACCATTCAGGGTCACATCGGCTACATCTGCAGGTAAAACACCTGTTAATGTTCTGGTTAATACCGTAGCTGTGGTATTACCATCGTAAACTTTATTATCGGCAGTAAAGTTACCTGTTAAGGCTAAGCCAGTAATGTTGGCTGTTGCAGTACCTACGCCTGTTAAGTTGTAGTTGGCTGCTTTTGTTCCCGTTAGGGCTAATCCTGTTCCGGTAACGGTTTTACCTGTACCTACCAATGCATCTGCAAAAGTAGCGGTTCCACCTGTTAAGGTTACATCTGCTTCTTCTCCTGTAACCACTCCTGTTAAAGTTCTGGTTAAAATATTGGCTGTATTATTACCATCATATACTTTATTACTTGCGGTAATGTTACCAGCAAGATCTTTAGCCGTAATGTTGGCTGTTGTGGTATTTACTGATGTTAAAGTATAGTTGGCTGCTTTAGTACCCGCTAAGGTCATACCTGCCGAGGTTACTGTTTTGCCAGTGGCTACGTTCGCATTATCGAAGGTTGCTGTTCCACCGGTTAAGGTAACGGTGAGTTCATCTCCGGTTACTACACCAGTAAGTGTTCTGGTTAATATGCTTGCGGAATTGTTTCCATTATAAATTTTATTATCGGCAGTGAAGTTACCGGTAATATCTTTTGCATTTACAGTTAAGGTTTGGGTTACATCTGTTGCTGCATTATATCCTGTACTTGCCGCTTGTTTTGCGGTAATTACTGCTGATCCGGCAGAAACAATATGAATTTTACCTGCTACTATTGTAGCTACTGCTAAATTATTACTGGTATAAGTAATCCCATTAGTTGCTGATGTTGCACTGGTAGCTCCAGGATCAAAATCGGCGGTACCATAAGTTGTTGATGCAGTACTTGCAAATGTAATCGTTTGACTTGCATTTGGTCTGTTAACAGTTATGGTATAAGTTTTAGTAGTAGTACCGTTTTGTGCTACAACTTTAACATCAAATGTATTATTGCCAAAGTTTAAAGCTAAATCTGCAGTTTCTACCCCACTTGTTAATGGAACAAAACCTGCTCCGTTTGCATTAATTTGAAGCGTAGATCCTGCTGCAAGTGCTGTAGCCGTTAACTTCACTGTACTTGTAGCTGTTAAAACACTGGCAGTATAAGTTGTTGCTCCTGCTGCAAATACCGGCGTTAATCCTGCGGTAGTACTCAATGCTGATAAATCGGCATTAGCATAATGAGGATCATACACGCCAAAATCTATATCTGTTCTATCTTGACCAGATGCTAATGCGAAGGTTGCTCCTACCGTTCCAACACCATCAAAATCATAAGTTGTGGTATAACGTGCCGGATAACCAGATATTGTTATTTTATACGCACTTGAAGGATTCAGGCTACCGAAGCTGTAGTTTCCTGTAGCATTTGTTGTTGTACTTAAGTTGATTGCATTTCCAAAAATATCATTTCCTGTTAAGGTAACTGTAACACCAGATACACCAGGCTCGCCAGCATCTTTTGATCCATCCTGATCATAATCTAACCAAACTAAATCGCCAACAGATGCTGCTACTTGTTTGTTTACGGTAAGGGTATATGTTTTACTTACCGTAGGTTCTTCTGCTGTAACCTTAACATTGATAAGCGTTGCCGCTCCATCATTAAGTGTGTAAGCTGCAGAAGCTACACCATCTGTTAGGACTGTAAATGTGCCTGCTCCCAAGCTTGAAGTTAATGTAGCGTGGCTTTCTGCCCTTGTAGCAGTAACTGTTGCCGTTGTAGTGGTGAAAGGAACATTAATACTGTAGCTGTTGGTTCCTGCTGCAAAAGCTGGTGTAAATGTTCCTGCGCTGGTGGTTAATGAGGCTAAATCGGCATTTCTAGATTTTGCACCTGAAACCGTAATAGGGTTTGTTGCATCTGCAATGGCCAGAGCTGCATCTGCGCCTGCATTCCAATCTTCGGCTGCTGCCAGATTATATACTGTTGCATCTAGTGCACTTAAACCATCTTTGCTCATTAACACGGCCAAAGCATTTCTATCTGTTGCACTAACGGTGATACTAAATGAAGTTCCATTGGTGATCTCCACATTAGGCGAATTAGTAAGTATGTAAGTTGCTGCTCCTTGCCCTTTAAAAGTTAATTTATTGGCTACGATATCATTTGACGCTCCGCTTGCTTTTAAGAAACCTGTTCCGGTAACATCAAGTACCCCTGTAGTGGCATTGTAAGTTGCAGCTGTAATGGTAGGAACGGCAACGTTAGAAACTGTAATTCCGTTTCCAGTTAAGTCTTCTACAGTAACTGCCGCATCAGCTCCCGCTGCCCAATCTTCGGCTGCTGCCAGGTTATAAGTGGTTCCTCCTGTTGATGATGACCCGTTTTTATTAAAGATTTGGTCAATTGCGGCCTTGTCTGCTACACTTAAGTTTAACGTAAAGGCCGTTGCAGACGCAACTTCTACATTGGTAAGATTCGTTAATGTATATGTTGTACCTCCTTCACCTGTTACAGTAAATTTATTAGTCACAATATCATTGCTTGGGCCAAAAAGAGAAAGGAAGTTTGTTCCGGTTACCACAAAAGCTCCTGTTGAAACATTGTATGTTGCTGATGTAATGGCTGGGATTGCAACATTACTCACCGTTATTCCATTTCCGGTTAAATCTGCAACAGCAACTGCTGCATCAGCACCAGCTGCCCAATCGTCTGCGGCTGCAAGGTTATAGGTGGTTCCACCTGTAGATGACGTTCCGCTTTTATTAGCAATAAGGTTAACTGCTGCCCTATCTGCTGCACTTAAAGTTAAGCTAAACAAAGTACCTGAAGTTATTTCCACATTCGAGGTGTTGCTTAAGGTATAGGTTGAACCTCCATCGCCCGTTAAAGTAAATTTATTGGCTACAATATCATTGGTTGCGCCATTTAACTTTAAAAATCCTGTTCCGGTTACGGCAAGTACGCCAGTGTTGGCATTATAAGTAGCTGAAGTAATTGCAGGAATGGCAATATTACTAGCTGTGATACCATTTCCAGCTGCATCGGCTATATTTAGCGCTCCATCCGCTCCTGCATTCCAATCATCAGCCGCTGCCAGGTTATAAGTTGTTCCACCAGTAGATGATGTTCCGTTTTTATTAACGATTTGGTCAACTGCGGCCTTATCTGCCGGGCTTAATGTTAAACTAAAAGCCGTTGCTGAGCTAATCTCTACGTTGGCCGTATTCGTTAAAGTATAAGTAGATCCACCTTCTCCGGTAACGGTAAACTTATTGGCAACAATATCGTTAGTTGCTCCGGTTAAAGAAAGGAAGTTTGTTCCGGTTACGGCAACAATACCTGTCGAAGCATCATAAGTTGCCGATGTTATGGCTGGAACGGCAACATTACTTGCCGTAATTCCGTTCCCAGTTAAATCTGCTACATTCACCGCCGCATTTGCTCCCGCTGCCCAATCTTCGGCTGCTGCCAGGTTATAGGTGGTTCCTCCTGTAGAAGAAGTACCATTCTTATTAACCAGCTGGTTAACGGCTGTTCTATCTGTGGCGCTTAATGTTAAAGTAAAGCTGGTTGTCGAAGCTACCTCTACATTAGCGGTATTGGTTAATGCATAAGTTCCCTCGCCGGTTAAGGTAAACTTATTAGCCACAATATCATTGGTAGCACCGCTACTTGATACGAATCCTGTTCCGGTTACTACTAATACACCTGTTGAAGCATTGTAAGTAGCGTTGGTAATGGTTGGCACGGCAACGTTAGAAACGGTAATCGCATTACTTGCGTCTGCAATGACGGAGGCCGGATTTTCTCCTGCTGCCCAATCTTCGGCTGCTGCCAGATTATAAGTTGTGCCCCCAGTAGAGCTGTTTCCGTTTTTGTTTAACATTAACTCAACCGCATTTCTATCTGCTGCATTTAAATTAATGGTGAACAGTGTTGACGAAGTGATTTCTACGTTAGCAGAAGTAAGCAAATAGCTTGCTCCTCCCTCGCCTGTAATGGTAAACTTAGTGGTTACAATATCATTGGTGGCTCCGGCTAATGCAGGAAATGATGTTCCTGTTACAGCCAGTGCACCTGTTGAGGCATCATAAGTAGCCGAAGTAATGGCTGGTGGTATTGGGGTGGCGGTAACAATGCCAGTTTTTGCGCTTTCATTAAAATAAATATCTTCAGCCGAAATGCTATAGAAATATGGTGTTCCATTAACAAGGCCTGTATGGGTATAAGAAGTAGTTCCTGCTGGTATAGCAGCCAATAAAGTACTTGGAGGGGAAGTGGTACCCCCATAAACTTTATAACCCAATAAATCTGGAGTTGTATTGGCAGTCCAGTTTAAGGTATTTTGCGAGCTACCTGCATTAGCAACCAATCCTGTAGGTGTAGTTGGAGCTGTTCCGTCTGTTGGGGTTAATTTGATTAGCTCTCCTCCCGAACCATTATCTCCATCAGCGATATATCCTGTAGTACCGATAAAAGCTACTCCATAAGGATAAAATGGATGGGAGGCAGTTAATGGCGTATAAAAAACCGTGGGCGTTCCGGTAGCGCCGGTATATTTATATAGTTTGTAACCGGTACCAGCATTTTCACTAGCATATAGGTTACCAAAGTCATCAACTGCAATACTGGTGGTATAGGTGCCTGTTGCTACCTGACTAGCTGTATAACCTGGTGCAGTAAGTTTAGTAATCCCACCGGTTTGAGCAGATCCACCGTCTACATTAAAACTTTTGGAAACAAAAACATCTCCATTTGTAGCCACTGCTAATCCAGTAGCGTAGCTAAGCCCTGAACCAGAAACAATTCCATGATAAATCATGGTTTTACTGTTTGAGTTTGCGGTTGATGGATCTGTATATTTAACCACGGCAAAATCTGAGTTGGTGTTGTTATATTCTATAGCGTACAAATTATTTGTAGCATCCATAGCCAACGCTGTAAAAAACCTCCCGGTTTGTACCGTAGTGGCTGAATAGGCCGATGCTGCATTTAACCTGATAATGGCTCCACCACTCGAAGTAAAATCGGTGCTGATGTAAACATCGCCATTTGAAGCAACAGCTAATCCCCATGGGTATTCCCCTGGTTGTGAGGTTAAGTTACTGTAAATGGTTGTAGGTGTTCCGGCTCCATTGGCATATTTTACCACATGGTAAACCCCTGGCGATGAGGCTTTGGTTACATAAACATTCCCACTGGCATCTTTAGCCAGGGCGGTATATAAACCTTGTACATGTAACTGACTTTTAGTGTATTGTGCATATGCGGGAGCTAATGCCAGAAAAAGAACAATCACAGAAAACGTAAATGCTACTTTAGTAAAAAATCTCTTCATAAAAGCGTTAATTAGACTGATAAATATGGATTTTGCCAACCGCTTTCAGTTTCACTGTAAACAGTTGATATATCGTATCCCAGGGCAGTACCCTGAGCAATAATAGTTGCGTTATTTTTTTTATTGGTAGTATTGATTTTCACAATATCTATCAATGGAAAACTTTGTTGTTCCGGGTTGCCAAAGTAAAGTACTCCCTTTGGCCCTACAGTACCACTTTGATTAAAATGAGCTATTGCAGTAGCAGTATTCCCAATCGTAAGTTGTGCTTTCATTCGGCCAAGTATTAAGCCTGCTTCATAACCCAGCATGCCAAATAAGTTGGCTTGCTGTTTGCCAAAGTTTTCAAAACCCCTTACAAAAGCAGGGTTGGATCCTGTTTTATGTTCCTTACTCCAGGTAGAGGCACTGTAAAAGTTTAACCCCAGATGACCTATATCTTCCAGCATATCCGGGTAGGCCATATTCTCTACGGTTACCAAAGGAATAACATTATTGAATTTACTTGCGCTCCATTGTTTTAGAAACTCATTTCCAATTTGACCTACAAAAATGGCATGTACATAATCTGGAGCATCTGCGTCTATGGCATTAAAAAAATCATTCAGATCTAAAAGATCTTTACTGGCATGGCTTTCTTTTAAAACTGTACTTTTAAGTTGATTAGACCCTGCTGAACCTACACCACTAAGAAAAGATGAGCTCAAGTTGAACCCACTTTCATATATGGGTGAGATCATGTGGCCTCTATGTCCAAATTCTTTAGTAGCCCATTGGCCCAGTACATATTCACTCTGCCAAAGCCCAATAGAAAGGTTAGAGATATGACTACCATATCCTCCCACAGGAGGTACTGATTCTCCAAAATCGAAAAATAAGCCAAGCTTATTATGATTTTCCAATATAGGCCTTAGTTCCGGATACATTTTTGGATTAATCATCCCCATCAACACATCAACACCTTCAAAGAAAATCAGCTTTTGTGCGGCTTCTAAAATGGCTTTACTCCCACCCTGCCCAATATAGGTAGGTACAAAAGCAAAGTCTGTAGCGGTGTGTGACATTTTGGTTGCTGCACACAGAAATCCAGCCGTAATATGCTGTGCATAATACGGATAGACTCCTGAATAAGGCATTAAAAAACCAATTTTAAGTGGTTTATTCATTTAGTTTCTTGATGGGAACATACCTTCTACACAAATTGTATAATTTATACCTAAATAAGGTTGCATATTATTAAATGGTTGACTGCCTCCTGAAAGGCCTATACTTTGTGGGTTTAATACTGAATCAACAGGACCTGCATTGTAAGTATTTAACGTGGTAGCATTAGGGCCTGATCCTGTTTTAGGACTCGCAGATAAAACATTAGCTGAAGGTACGCCAACAGTTCCTGCAAGTGAACTTGCCGTTAGTGTATGATTATGCATAGGCATGTTGGTAATTAAAAGTGTGGTAGTTGGTGTTCCGCTCACTTCTCCCAAGCTGATATTGGGTAAACCCAAGCCCTGACCTGCCCCAATCGGCGCTCTACCGCGAAGATCGGGAAGTGCAAAAGTTGTTTGACCGTTCCCGCCATAAGTCGTTCCTAATAAAGAAAATACGGCCGTATTTTGGGCAATAGACAAAATTTGTCCATTGCAGAACTGAAAGCCTCGTTGAGCAAAATTTCCGGCAAATAAAATAATTTGAGCTAAATAAAAATCCATGTTAATTCAGTTTTGGGTTTATAGTTATATATTTTGTTTAATTAAAATTCTTAGGTATTCACGAACGTATCATTTAGAGGATTGCCAAACATATGTCGCTTGAACGCCAAGTTGTACGTATTTTTATCCAGGTCAAAACCAAATGAAATTTGAGATAAGGAATATAATCCTGCATGACTCGTCCCCATCAACACTTCAGTCTTATCTTTATTTCTAAGCACATGAAGCAGGTTTTTACCTTTCGAAGTATTCCCACCAACGATAAGATCTACTGAACTTGTGTTAGCAGCAAGTTGCTTATTATGTTGTTCTGCTTCAGTATCAAAGCCCAGGTGTGATAAGCAAACAACTAAATCGCAGCCCTTTTCTTCTTTTAAGAATTGGGCAATTTTGTTTAATGCCACATTTGGATCAGATACTTTCAAACCATCGATTTTCGCTACTTCCCCAACACCAGTAACCCCTACACGGTATTTACCATAAGTAATTACCTGATAGCTTTTTACAGCTTTTTGTAATTTCGGGTGCTCAAAATGGTAGTTACAGCTTAGCAGATCAAATGCCATGTATGGAAGTAAATCGGAAAATGCGTCTAGCCCTTGTTTAAGGTCTGCAACACTCAAGTTAACCGCATGGTAACCTGCCCTATTCATCCATTGGATGGTTTCTGCATGGTTATTCCGATTAAAATTTAAAAATCCTCCGGCATCCAATAATAAAGTAGAAAGAAGTTCGTTATTGATGGTAGTTTGTAAAGATTTTAAGCCACCAAACCCTTTTGAAGTCGAATCAACAGCCCCGTTAATATCATTGCTATACATGATATTGACCTGTTTTTGATTGACAGATTTAGTGTTAATAGTACGGCTTGCCTTAGAGAGCGCGTCTATTGGACCAGCCAATAACAGACTACTACTTAACAAGACGTTCCTCTTTAGGAAAGAGCGTCTATTGGTATTCATAAAAAGTGTAATAAGGAATGTTTGTTTCTGTAAAGATGAAATAAAATTGCTTATAGTACAAATACTACAAACTTTCAATTATCTAAATAGCCCCTTCTGGTAGATCAAATACCTAAAATAGTATACAAAAAGCTCATTTTAGTAGATTTAAATGAGCGTTTTTAGTTATTGACATATATCAATTAGTTATAAAATACCGTAAAATAAGTCTTTTACAGCCTATCAAACCCATACATATGAGTACAATAAGTACTACAAAAAATCTATTCTAGTACACTATAAACAAAGTGTGTAAGTTGCTTTACACTATTACTTAAGGATTGCGCCGTTGTGTTTATAATCAAATCGGCACTTTCAGGTTCCTCGAAAATATCATTTACCCCCGTTAAATTATGCAGTTTATCTGGATCTTCATCAGGCAATAAGGCGCGCTTGTAAAGGCCTTTGGTATCCCGTAGTACCAAGACATTGATTTGACAAGTTATATATATTAAAGCTGCATGATAACTTGCCTTTAAATAATCTCTGCTTTCATTAAACGGGTTAATGGCAGCTATTATGATCACATCGAAGTCATTCTCTATACTTTTAGCATACTGCCCAAGTCGCTTAATGTTCTCTATCCTATCTGCTTTGCTAAAACCTAAATCTTTGCAAAGGCTTTGCCGGTACACATCCCCATCAATAATTTTAACCCTTAAATCCTTACTCAGCCTTTCAAACTCCTGTGCAATAGTAGATTTCCCTGCGCCAGAGAGTCCTGTAAATTGAATAATTTTAGCCATTAGGGTTTAGTTAATTGTTTCAAAAAATCTTCATATGCCATGTTGGCTACCGGATAGCTGGCTAGTGTTAACTTATTATCGCCTTTAAACTTTTCCCCCGGACTTTTACTATAGAAGTTTAACCTGTTAAACATTCTTTCATCTGCCGAATCTGATAAATCCACTACCTTTAAAAACTGAGACAACAGTAAGTTCGTTCCCCAGCTGTAATCATAAAAACTATCTTTTGGATGATTGAGCAAGACAATATCTTTTAAAGCATCATAATATTTGGCCAATACTTCCGCGGTGAATAAGTTAAAGTCTTCATAGTGCTTTTCTGCTATATCAACCTTTAAAATACTTGGATTAACCATACCTGGCACGCTATGAATGCCTCTTCTTTGCTGATGAGAGGCAATAATGGCCTTCGGTTCTCTGGAAAGGAAAAAGAATGGGGTATCTGGAAACCATTTTCGCAATAACGGGTAAAAATGAATATGCCAGCTATCCAATTTCACATGTAGTTGTTTATATTCTCTTTTCCTTTTCTGGCCCATCAAGGCTAATGCCGATTTAAACCAAAGTTCTTGCTGTTCTTCCGTTATCGACGGATCTTGTTCCTTCATTCTTAAAAGCTCATCAATTAAGGGGGCTTCTGCAAAAACAATATTGGTTTCGGCAGTTGCCAAAGCCTGCGATAATAAGGTAGAGCCACACCGGGAAACATGGAAGATAAATGCAGCTGGTGGTATAAAATCAATCCCATTTGCTGCTTCTACTAAAAAGTCTAGGTTGCTCGCTGGCGAATATCTAGACCTTTCCCTCATTTTAATGTGGCAATGCTGGATGGTTTCATCAAAAAAAGGCTCTTCAATATGCTTATCCTGTAAATCCAGCCACAAAAGCTGCCAGTCATTTTCCTGATACGATAGTTTATAAGGAATCCAGTTTATTAGTGCGCTCATTCCAGATTTTTCTTCAATTGTGCTACCAACGTTTTAGCCACTGGCGTATCCATTTGTTCCAGTTCAGCTATCATTTTTAAGGTAGTATCCCGATCCGGAGCTTGATTTTCTTGCGCAAAATTATAGCCATTGGCTTCGAATAACTGATCTGTCCATTCATTTCTCAGGGCATCAATTACCAGGTGAACCCGAATGTTTTCTCCCCCATTAATAATGCTGTGGGTTTGATCAAAATCGATATACCAACAAGAACCTTCCTCCAGTATCAACTGCTCATCTCCCACTATAAACTTCAGCTGGTTGTTGGTTTGAATTGGAATATGTATCCTCAACACACCTGCCTCATAGTTACAGCCCCTATCTCTATGGGGTTTAATTTCTGCCCCCGGGTGTAAAGCCAGTAAACGAATGGTTTCTTTCGGGCATTGCCACTCTTCAATTATGGATTTGATATAAGGCAATTGATTCAATAATGGCGTGTCCTGATATTGATCAACACCATAATTGGCCAAAATATCCTGCTCCTTCCCACTGGCAGAACGCAGTGAAATACTCTGCCAATCGCCTTCGTAATCTTTCTTATTGAAATGATCTACCCAATCTTGCTGCAACGCAATGTCAAGCTCGGCTTTGAGTAATGAAATGTTATATTGCTGGTTAAACTGGATGTATTTTAGCAAGGTTGAGATGTTTTCTGTAATATTAGTTAAGTGTTTTTTATTGCGCAAGTATTTATTTCAGTTTTTATCGGTCCTGTAACTCACAACACGCAACCCATAACACTTTTTAACCATATAAGCCCATAGAAGAAAGATATAAGCAATGCTAATAAACAAATAAGCCCTACTTATTTTATAATATTTAACCAGAGACTAATTTCGCATTAAGATCCCCGCCTGCGTGAGGATGACGGACTATTAATAGAGATAAATACAGCTTAACCACCATGCCTGGCTCTGAACCATGCAACTCCCCTACTTATTTTCAAGGAGGGGGTGTGTAAGCCTGTGTTGTGGCGGGGGTGGTTTCTGCGCATTGACTCATAACACGCAACACATAACCCATAACATTTTTAACCACGAAGAACACCAAGTTTTCACAGAGAAAAAGAGGCTTAGTGCAGCAGCCCGTAACACATAACACGCAACCCATAACACTTTTTAACCATATAAGCCATAGAAGAAAAATATAAGCGAAGCTAATCAACCAATAATACAGTATCCCACAAGGTTTCTGCACTATGCTAACTAAAGTTCATCAGTTCACACCACCTTTCCTAAATGCGGATCCGGCCTAGCAGCATTTCGCAGGATAGGAAATCAATGGGTTACGGGTTGCGTGCTATGAGTTACGAGTCTGGGGGCATAGCCATGCTGAGTTTTTCATACCCATAACAGGCAACTCACAACCTGTAACACAAACATTACCGCAAGTAGCATTCGGATGATCCTAGTCAAGAAAGGATGCAAGCCTTGGGTTTATTCATTAGTATTTATTGTTTTTAATGGCATTCATGAGCTCGCCAAGGCTCGGTTTGGTTACCTTTTTGCAAAGAAAAAGGTACGAGCCCTTCCGGCGGCGAGGAAAAAGAAACCATTAGGTCGTAGCGAGACGCTACCAATGCTATTAAGTTAAGGACTTTTGGAGCTTTTTTCGATAATTTTCCGTATATTTATGTACAATCATTAAAAAATACATGAGTATAATTTCCAGCAATATTTCAAAGGAGAAACATCTCGTTTCTCTTAAAAAAAACATGTGATTTTATTCAAAAAAATCCTACTCCTGAGAAATATATTACCAAAGCAAAGTTTTTCATCAGAGATCGCTCGCTCACCTTTCCGATCGTTGTTACCTCAATTTTAAATCTATTCAAGGAATCTGTTGAGTACAATATTTCAACTCTATTGCCCAAATTCAAAGTCAAAACAGTTACTGGGGCAGCTTTCTCGCTGGCACGTTATAAGGTTGAAATTTCATTTTTTCAGGATCTGAACAGCATACTTGTGGACTTTCATCAGCGACACTATGTCAAACGCTGGAAAGGATTTCAGTTGATCGCTGGCGATGGCTCAACGGTCTCCCTGCCCGCATCACCAGCCATAAAAAAATACTTTGGCGTTTATTCTGAGAATGAAAATGGAGCCAAGAGCTGTCTTGCCCAATTGTTTATGCTTTTTGATATCAACACAAAGACGGTATTGGCGAGTAGGATAAGCGAGATGAAGAACTCAGAGAGAACTCTTTTCAAGGATTGCCTAAATAACCTGGCGGTCGACAAGGCCATTTTTGTATTAGACAGGGGATTTGGTTACTTCAATATATTCAAGAGGCTTATTATACAGAAAAGGGACTTTTGCATTAGGGTTAGCTCATCGAATTCTACATTTGCCAAACAGGTAATGAGTAATCCATGTGAGGATTTCATTACTGAGTGGCAACCAAGTGAAAGGGAAAAAAGAACATGTGCCGAGCACGGACAGGATTGCGAACCCATAAAAGTAAGAGTTTCAAAAATCAAACTCAAAACTGGAGAGATTGAACTATTGATATCCTCACTTAAGCCTAAGGACATCAGCTTAGCAGATATTGACAAGCTGTATGCTCTAAGATGGGGGATTGAAGAGGGTTTTAAGCCCCAAATGGAGCTCGAGCAGTTTGGTAGTCGTAAGCCAGAAGGTATAAACCAGGAATTTAAGGCCCATATTTTTATGATGAACCTTGTTGCATTACTGGGGATTACCGTACAGGATACGATTGAAAAAAACATGAATAAAAGAAGATACAATTATATCTTCAACTGGCAAAATGCATTCAGATTTGTTAGAAACAGCCTAATTGAGTTGCTGATGGGATTAAAAATAAAAACAATAACTAAAGGGCTAGTCAAGCAGATTTCAGAAACTGTAGTTGCGGTAAAGCCAAGGAGGAGCTTTCCCAGAATTAAAGTTCGGCAAAATAAGAGCAGGTTGCAACAAACATATAAATAAGCTTAACTTAATAGCATTGGAGACGCTACAACTAGAAAAGCGGTGAGGAAAGAAATGACGACCCCTAAGAGGATAGGGAATATTCCTGTTTGCAAAACAAGGTTGGGCATCCGCCGCAACCTTGTTTAAACCAACTAACTATCAATTAAATGAGAAAACAAAACCTCTCTTTAATTGAACTATGAGCGGTCCTCTAACCGCAGGTATTTCTACCCCCTTCATAGATTCTGTTTTACTTGAATGAAAAGCAAAACGGAAAAACTTTAACTATGGAAGCCTCCTGAAATTATCTCGTAGCACTTCCAATTTTATACGGCAACCTGGGAAAATCCTTTTGGGCCTGTTTAAATTGAAGATCATATTCTGGAGGCCATCCAAACGCCTTTTCAGCTACTTCCTGTAGGTTTACCCCCGATGCCCCGCTCCAAAAGTGAATAAACTCACCGAAGTTGAGGTTTCGGCTGTAACGCCCATCCCTGCGCTTCGGAAAGTTTTGTGCCAGCAACAAGAAATAATTGTTCAGCACCTTCCCTTCTCCATATTTGCTGTAAATGGGGAAAAACCAATTTTTAAACCACTGCGTGCCCGATCTCGGAAAATCATCATACTGCGTTTGCATCTGTGTAAATACCTTTTGCGCTTCCTCAGTCATTCCAATATTTAGGAGCACATCATAATTGAAGATCTCCATAAATTTACTGTCTCCCCACAATACATCAGAAGGCGAACCTTTGGTTCCATGACTGGCACTGGTTACAATATGCCCCATCTCATGAACCGGCATACCAATCTGCTCTCCGGTAGGGCTGTCCCAGTGGGTTAATCCGCAATCAATTACATTTCTATAATCATGGCTTGCATCAAAAAATGGCGATGGGTGCCCGCCTGCATAGTCCTTTCCGGTAGAACGGTGCAGGATAACGTAAAGCTTCGGATCTGCTCCGAAATCGCCATAGTTGCGCTTAACATAAGACCAGCAATCGGCCATTACAGCAATTGGCCATTTAACCTTCTGCGACATATTTTTATCATAAAAAACGGCCACATGTTGATTGCTTCCTACCAGTTTTAATTCCTCCTGATGTTCAAACCAATGCTCCTTCCAAATGGAGTCTGGTGGCATTGTACTTTTTGGAATAGTGGATTGACTATTTCCCTGTGCTGTAGATTTGGAAACAAAACCACCAATAAAGCAAGGAATAAGTGTGTAAATAAGCGTTTTAGCAATTGTTTTCTTCATAATTATATTAGTTCCCTACTTTATCTTTAAGAGAGAATGTTTATCTGTTCCAGAATGATATTTCACTGATATTACTGTAATAAGCATCACCACTGGCCACTTGCAATACCCGAATACGGATATACCTCATGGCAGGCAATCCAGCTGGAAGTATCACTTTAAAGGGTGCCGATCCATCATCGGTCCGTTCAACGGTTTTGAGTAGTGTCCATCCCCGTCCTCTTGATTCTGCTGTCCATCCCGGAGAATTTCCAGGCGATTGTGTTTCGGCACCTGTCAGGTCTGCAATTCCCCAGATCTCAAATTTGGTTGGATTATTACAGCAGTCGCGACCAATAATTTCAAATTGTGCCAGGTTGGATATCGTTTTGCCCATATCAAAGGTAAAATGATGTGGAATTGGGGTCTTGTCATCGCTGTGGAAAATATCCGGGTACCCTGTAGGGGCCTTATTTCCATTCCAAAGCTTGGAAAGTGAAGTTTCGCCAGAATAAGTACCCACATCATTAGTTAGCTTTAAGGGCTTAAACAACGACTTATCTACAGGAACCATGATATTGCTCAGGGAGTCGAAATCTGCTGTATAAAAAGTATCTATCGCCGATCTTACCGGTACGTAGGCCGATCTAAAATAAACCTTCGTACCTACCTTGTAATCGGCAAGCCTGATAGAATGCTCATCGGGGCCTAGCGAACGCTTTTGAATACTGCCATCCTTGTAGGTATATCGTATTTCTGTTGCAATATTTATGGTATCGGGCTTTTCAAAGTTTAAGGTTATTCCAGTGTCGTCCAGCTGATATGGATCTGCGGCCACTAAAAACCGATTCGTTAAACTCGTTTTATAACTATCGCCATAAACCTTTACATTGTTAACCTGCACCGGAACCGATTTGTTGCCTGCCTTATCATAAGAATAGATGGTAAAGGAGTAATTGTATTCTACCAGGTTGGGGATAATCACCGAAACATCAGTAATACTTCTATCCGGGGCTTTCATTTCCAGTGAATCTGCCGAATTGTTCCAGAAGATACGGTAATGGGTTACACTCGGATCGGGACTGGCCTTCCAGTTTAACCTCACCCTGTAATTTCCCGGTGCTGCACCAACCTTGCCGGGAAAACCCGGGTAAACTCTTTCTTTTCCATCCAGATATTTTCTGTAATCAAGGGCATCCTTGCTACAGCCGAATAATACTGCTATGGCCATAAAAACCATCACAATAATGTTTATATTTTTAGTTGTCATCTTCTATCAAATTTTAGTTGGTATTTCCCCAGAAAGATAATTCCATAACGTGGGCAAAATCTGCATTTCCCCAGGTAGAGTTCACCGCAAGCCTGATAAATCTGACCTTCGGCACATCTAACGCAATGTTAAATTCAAATCCAGCCTTAACCGCAGCCAGATCTAAAGGTGTGGTTTGCCCTGGCGAATTGCCCGATGGGGGTGGTGGACAAGTAAAATTACCCAGATTGGTCCAGTCGCCTACCATGGTACCCTTGGCCGAGTTTACTGGCAAATCGGCATCTGCGGGAGCGGTTTTGGCTGAGCCCCAGAGTGTCCATGCCTTTGGATTGCCATGGTTATAAGAATAATCGTTACCATAAGCTTCTCCCCTTTCCCACAGTTTATAGCGGCTCAGTTTGGTGAGTACGCCCATGTCGAAAGTACAAAGCTGAAGTGCCTTACCAAAGCCCGCTTCGGTATGCCATCCAGGATCGGAAGTGTTGTTATCCCAAAGTCTGGAAGTATTCCAGCCAAGTCCGGTAGCACCCAATGGAGAATCGGAAGGCAATCTGTATTCGCTAAATCGCGTTTTTGGCACCATAATCTCAAAAATCGGACTGATAGATTTATATAAGGTATCGGATATATTTCCCCACCTATCGGTTACGTACACTCCAAAATCTCTTTTCAAGGTATCAAATCCCCTTACGCTGAAGTTGATATTTTCAGCCTCGGTGTAAAACTGTTCTATGGGCAACATTTTCCCTGTAGTTTTATCATTGGAGATTACAATCACCCCAATTGGTTTTTTAGCAGGGTTACTGGCTATCACATTCACCCCACCAAAATCGGGCTGAATTTGTACTGTTGGATATACGGATAAATAAGATGGTGTGGCTGGTGTTACACGTACCTGTACCGGATCGCTTTTCACATTTGCACGAGATACCGCATAAAGGGTAACTTCATAATCGCCGCTTTTTTCAAATCCTTCCACCCTGATGGTGTCGCTATAGTACGAAGATTTGGATTGCCTCACAGTACGCGAATTTATCCTGTACTCTGCCTGTACATAAAGCAAATTTTCCGAATTAGGGAGTGCGTAAGAAATAATAGCAGCACCTGCAAGATTCTGCACTTTTACCCCGGTCAATATACCGGGCTTAGCCATATCTGTAGACACAACCTCGTTAAAGCCCTCACTTTCCTTGCAGGAGTATAGCGAACAGGCCAGCAACAACATTACCAGGAGCTGCATGGTGCAGAAACTGTTATATAGTCTTAATCTCTTTTTCATAATTGTCTTTTTAAGGATTTACCAGTAAGGATTTTGAACCAGATTAGGATTCACAATCAGGTCATTATACTTTATTGGCCATAAATAATCTTTTAAACCGAATGCCGGAATAACCAGATTCCGCTGTCTGTAATAACCTTCAGGAGTGGTATCCTGAATATTCCAGCCTTGTAAGGGCTTGCTCAGCACCTCCTGTATAATCTTCCAGCGTCTGAGATCCCAGCCTATCCTTCCTTCAAAGCACAGTTCAATACGTCTTTCCTGCTGAATAATTGACCTCAGGCCATCTTTACTGGAAACTTTTCCCGGATTGGATGAATAAGTTGACCAGGATTCCTTAACCCCTTTTAACCCTGCACGGGCACGTACCTTGTCTATATAGCTGTAAACTTCATCTGTAGGGCCGTTTACCTCGTTAAGCGTTTCTGCATACAACAAGTAAAGTCCTGCCAAACGGATGAGCGGCATTCTGAAACCTGCCTGGGTAACTTCAGTTCCAAAAACCGACTGATAGTTAACCAGTTTGCTTGGCCAGTATCCAGATACGTTTACCCTGATATTATCTTTCGGACCCGCCAGCGAAGATCCGCCGCGTGCCTGTACAAAAAGCATATTTTCCGGATCGGTTTGTCCGTTACCAAAAAAGCAGCTTCCATCGAATGATAGATCGGCATAAAACCGGGTTTCCCTATCCATGTGCATTTTGATGGTTTGATAGCCATTTTTGAGGTAATATTTGCTTTCGCTACCCACAGCGGCAACCGTGTAACGTCCTCTGTAATCGTAGCCAAGATCTTCATTAATTGGCACACCATTTTTAGAATAAAAGAGTTCGGCCATACCAATAGGCACCGCAAAATTACCCGGTGCACCGCCCATGTTCTGTACCATGGCATTGGTAAGCCTCGGCATGGCCATAGATTGTAAACCGAATACTGGATTAAGCGCCCAGATCACTTCCGAATTTTTTTCCCAGTTTTCGGTAATGCTCTGCCTGATGTCCATTACCGTTTGTAAAGGTGCAGGTATAGCTGGTAAATTCCCTGGTGAAACAAAACGATAAAGCCCCAGGTTACTTTCCTCACATGATTTAATTGCAGCTTTACAGGCCAGCATGGCCTTCGACCATTTATCGGCATTAAAAGCACTCGAAAATAGGTTAACCCCATCTTTATCTTTAAAGCCTTTGTAATCAGGGTTTCCGTTAAAAAACGGACTGGCTTGTGTGGTCAATACCTCAGCCTTAACCGATAACGCAATATTTTGGGTAATTCTGCCCAGGCTCTGTGCCGGGTCCTGAATGGTACGTGGCAAATCGGGCGTAGCTTCATCCAATAGCGATACAATGTAATCGAAACCTGCATCTACAGGTTCGCGCTTTATCCTTACCTCCTCTGTACCCGCATCTATGGCCAGGTTTTGTTTAATTAAAGGAATCGGGCCATACATCCGTAACAGATAAAAATGATAGTAGGCCTTTAGAAATTTTACCTCGGCTATCCAGCGGTTTCGTTCAAATTGGGGCAAATCCTTCGGGCGATCGATATTCTCCAGAAAAATATTACACCTTCTGATTGCTTTAAATATGGGTTGACCAAGTTGTTCACCATCCCAATAGTTCAATGATGGATTATCGGTAGTTTGCAAACCCCTGATGAGGTGAAACCCCTGTTCTGCCTCCCTGCTGCCAAGGGTTGCCTCGGTTAGCGTATTGGGAAAATAGATCTCTCCGGAAGTGGTAAAAGCGGCATCACTATTCGATGGGCCCATATTCTGTAAAGTAGAATAACAGGTAAATAAATAGTTCTCTGCCTCATTTCTGTTTCTGAAAGCATAATCTATGGTCGCTACATTGTCTGGCGTTACATCCAGGTATTTCTTGCAGGACAGGGCCATCCCCGAGATCACCGCAATGAGTATGATAAATTTAAAATTAGATTTCATTACTGGTCTCCTTATAAGTTTACGTTGATTCCAATGTTATATACTTTCTGAATCGGATAGCTGAAGCCATTAGAGGCCAGTTCAGGATCCCAATCCTTAAACCTGCTCCAGGTAAAGGGATTTAGCGCATTGAAATAGATTCTGCAGTTAGACAGGAATGCCCTTTTCGACAATTTATCAGGAAAAGTATACCCCAGTTCTACCGACTTCAATCTGATGAAGGCACCGTCTCTCATCCACCAGGAGCTGGTTTGAAGATTGTTGCTGATCTCTGAAGAGGTGGTTCCCAAGCGCGGGTACTTCGCATATAAATTTTGGTTCTCTTCTGTCCAATGGCTATCGGCAAAAGGCTGTAATACTTGCCTGTTGGATAAGAAAGGACTAACCTGCGATGGATCTATAAAGAAACTGGTACGGCCTACCCCCTGAAAAAACAGGGAAAGATCGATCTTTTTAAATCCCATAGACAAACCTGCACCATACACTATTTCGGGTGTCGAAGGCAGGCCAATAAAAACCTGATCGGCTTCCGTAATCTTTCCATCGTTGTTAACATCGGTATACTTAATATCTCCACCCTTAGGTGCCGATGCGCCTGCTCCAAACAGCTGGCTTGGCGAAGCTGCTGCCTCCTGGTCATCAACAAAGAGACGTTCGGCAATATAACCCCATCTTACCCCAATTTTCTGACCGGAAAGAAGGCGCCAGGGCTCACGATACGCCGGCTGTTCGTACTGCCCGTATTTATTTTGAGAAAAGGTAAAATTAAACCTTCCCGACATCCAAAATCCACCTCTAAATGTTTTACTGTAATCTGCCGATAAGTCAATTCCCCTCGAATCTGCCGTACCTAAATTTGCACTTACGGTAGATTCTAATCCCATACTGGAAGGGATAGAAGCGCGTTGCATTAAAATATTATAGCGGTGTTGTTGGTATACTTCAGCAATAATATTGAGGCTTTTAAATAATGTGAGCTCCAAACCAATATTCGTTTGTCTGGAAGTTTCCCAGGTAACCTCATCATTGGCATAGTTGGTAATACTCACCCCCGGGCGTGTTACACCATTAGTTTGCCCGAAATAGGCCGGATTTCCGCCATTCAGGTTAACATTAGAAAGATAGAAGAAACGTTGTGCACCAATAGCATCATTTCCAACCAGGCCATAGCTTGCGCGTACCTTTAGCTTATTAATCGCATATCTAAGACCTCCATTCCAGAAAGCTTCATTAGAAACTACCCATGAACCGCCGATGGTTGGAAAGAAACCAAACCTGTTCTTCTCGGCAAAACGCTCTGATCCGTTATATCCAAAATTAAATTCTGCAAAATAGCGGTTATCATAATTGTAGCCTACCCTTCCCGATAAACCTACATTCCGGTAAGGCAGCGAATATTGAAGGCTGGATAGTCCTGTTGCCGGATCTATCGCATTGGCATACAAACGTTGTTGTCTGGTGGCAATTAAGGTACTGCTGATGTTATGCTTACTACCCAGCTGCTTTGCATAATCTACCACTGCCTGCATATACAAAAAGGTATTAATATCCTTAAATCCAGGTTCAAAGCTCAGGTATTCTGAGGCCTGACCCGGCTGGTTGTTAATCCAGTTTAAACTATATTGATTGCTGATCCTGTCATAAGACGATACATTGTAAAAAAACGGCGAATACTGTCTGGTCAGGTCGAAGTAAGAATATCTGTTGGTGTTAAAAAGTCCTTTAAAGGTTAACCCCTTGGTTAGGAAAGAAAGATCCTGGTTCAGCTCCAGCTGTGCAGACATTCTCGATCTGGAAAATGATTTATATCCCTTCATCATATCTGCATAGGGATTGGAGAAACCAACCGTATTTCCTGTTCCCTCTGTTGAACTGTTACCAAACAGGATATGCGAATCTATCCCTAACGAGGGATTGGCCGGATAAAAGGCTGGAAACAATACCGGACTGGTATGTAGTGCCTTTCTGTAAAGATCGGCAGAAAAAGAACCGTCGTCGGTGATAGGCCCGTTATACTCATCAAAAGTACCCGAAAGCCTTAATACCACTTCTGTACTTGGCGTTACATTGATATTGATGTTGGAACGGAGCTGATAGTTTTCCAGCTTCACGTTATTATTGAAATTGTTTACCGGACTCACCTTTAAGATCCCGTTATCGCGGTTGTAAGAAGTACCGATGTAATATCTGGCAATCTTGCCACCACCGCTTACGCTCCCATTTAGTCGCTGGTTGTTGGTGCTTTCCTTAAAAAGCTCATCAATCCAATTTACTGCAGGGTAAACGTAAGGATTGCTTCCCCGTGCGCCCATTAAGGTTTGCTCCCGGTTGTAAATGTCGTTCTGACTAAATCTCGGTACTCCTAAGGGATTTCTCGTGGTAATCGCCTCATTGTACATTTTCATAAAGGTAATTGGATCGGCAATTTTAAGGTTTTGGGTAGCCTGTGAAATAGAATTTTCAAATCGCACATTTACTTTTGCATTCCCCTCTGTTCCTTCTTTTGTGGTGACCAAAATTACCCCATTAGCACCTCTGGCGCCATACAAGGCCGTTGCACTGGCATCTTTTAAAATAGAGAAGCTGGCAATATCGTCTACCTGCAAACGGGCTAAATCGGTTGGGGTAAGCTCTACGTTATCGACTAAAATCAATGGATCTTGCTTGTAACCAAACGTCGTTACCCCCCTGATAAAAAAGGTAGAGTTATCAAGTCCGGGCTGTCCGCTCCTTTGGTAAGCCACCACCCCGGCAATTTGCCCGGCCAGGGCATTGGTGAGGTTACTGGAAGGAATTTTAAGTTTGGAAGGCGTAATGCTGGTAACTGACCCTACCATTGCTTCCTTGCGCTCCTTCTTTCCGAAGGCGGTAACCACCACATCAGAAAGCGTATTGTCATCTGAGCTCAGTACCAGATCTACCCTGATTTTTTGGGCACTGGCCATGAAGGATGTGGCTTTGAAACCTATCGAGGAGACTACAACTGTAGATCCGGCAGTAACATTTAAAACATACTTACCGTCGCCATCGGTTATGGTTCCCATGCCTGTTTTTCCTTTTACCTGAAGACTTACTCCGGGTATGCCCAAACCGAGGCTATCTTTAACGGTTCCGGAAATTTTGATGGTTGCGTCCTGTTGCGCATAGCTGGGGCTGCCAATCAGCAGCAGGCAGGTACCAAATACTGCCAGCAGTACCCACAGATTCCCCAGATAAGGCATATGCCTTAACTTAGTTGTAAAAATTTGGTTCATAAAGTTTGGTTTGTAGTTTAGGGTTTAATTGATCTTCAAAAAGTATATTATTTCTTCATTTGTGGTCATTATGGTTTTTAAATGGATTATTTTATGGAGTACGTTTGCTGCCTGAGGTATCAAAACTGTCACGTTGAGCTTGTCGAAGCGGTTTAAGTACACTTTTAGTAAAGCCTTCGACAAGCTCAGGATTGACAAGCTTAAGTCGAAGACCTATTTTGATAAGTCTAAACTAAAATGAATTGCCCTTCGACAAGTTCCTGGTAACAATAGATTTTGGTTTTTGCTGAGGTTAATGGCAATGCCATAACCCATAAAAGCAGCCAGATCAATTACCTGATCTGGCTTGCCCGATGCGCTTATCTACGCTCGTTAAATACGCCCAATTCTGCAATGGCTGGTGCGCTGTCGAAATCACTAATGGTAACTTTTATCTTCTCGCACCAAATGCGCTCGAACCTGTAAACGCTCACCTTCTTCCCACCTTCATTCTTTACTTCGAGTGGATTCCATTTTCCATTGGCATAATACTGTAAGCTATAGCTTGCCTTCCTGTTGTTTCCTGCGGTTAACACCACCATGTTACAGGGAATGGCTTTTTCGAAATTCAACTCATACCATGGCGATTTTACCGTTGAATTAGAAGACCAGCTAGACCTGAAATTATCATCGTTAGCAAAATCCATAATATTCATATCGTCGCTCCAGCTACTGTTGCTCTTAACATTTTTGGCCACATTACTTGAGATGATGGGCGCTGCATAAGCAGGTATGCGTGGAAGATCTGCGGCCTTTTTATAGATCTTACCCATTTCTTTAAGTGCCTGCACAGCGTTGTCATCTATCAAACCATTTTTACCCGGGGCTACGTTGAGTATGAAATTGCAGTATGCACTGTTGTAGGGAACAATAAATTTATTTACCAATTCAGTTACATTTTTTACCGGAGTAGTTGGGAAAGAGGTTTTCCAGAACCAGTTTTCTTGCAAAGGCAGGCAGGCAAGTGCCGGAAGCTTGTTGTGTTCTTTAGAGATAAACTGCCCTGCACCCTGCTCGTAAGATTTGATATCAGTATAAAAGAGTGCTTCTGTTGGATATTTAGCGGCATTTAAATCCATCACCAAACAGTTTGGCTGCAACGATTTAATTAGGTAATAAATATCTTCAAAAGGAACTTCATCATAAGAAATCCTCGACCATGGCGCATCCCAACCGTCAATAATTAAGGCCGTAATTTCGCCGTAATTGGTTAATAGCTCTGTAATCTGCTCTTTAATCATTTTAATACTGGCCGGGGTAATCTGGTTCGGACGGATACCGTGATGGGTATCCAATATAGAATAGTACAACATTACCTTTAAACCGTTCTTACGGAAAGCATTTGCATATTCTTTTACCACATCGCGTTTTAACGGCGTGTTCATAACATTGTAATCGGTAGTTTTGGTATCCCAGATAGGAAAACCGCTGTGGTGCTTGGTGGTTAAACAACCATAAGTCATGTTAGCAGATTTGGCTGCCTTTGCCCATTGATCTGCATCTAACTTTGGCGATTGGAAAAGCGATAACGCTGCATCTGGATCAGACCAGTCCTGATCCATAAAAGTAGGCATACCATAATGGATAAACATGCCTAAGCCCAGATCTACAAATTCTTGTTGAAGTTCTGGTAATGGTTTGGTGGCTGCTTTCTGCTGGGCATGTGCCGGGCACAGGGATGCTGTCCCTGAAACGATAAGTAGTAATGCTACAATCCTTCTAATGGTCATTTTTCTTTTTTTTGGTAGTTTATTATTGTGTGTTGTTTGCTGGTATGGGCACCTCTAATCCAGGCACTTACTGAAATATGATACAGCGCCCCATGATTAATCATGATTTGGTTTTGGAGCGCCACCAAATTTTCATTATTCAAAGCTACAGTCAACAACCAAAGAATTTATCGAACGAAAACGTAACAGAAACCTAACAAAAGCTTAACGTTATGGCATTTATTAAATATTACAGCTATTTTTAAGGGATAAACATGAAAGATCGCATATATAAGTCTGTAGTACTGGTTAGTTTTCTGATCTTACTTTTGGTACAACTCCGATTAACGTATAATTCTTACGTATTAAGAGACAGAGACTACAGTTTAAAGGAAAAAACGCTGATTAATGATGAATATGGACGCAGTATTTCTGATGATAAAGTTTACAAAGGTGGAGGAAGAATCATTGATTCCATACTATCCAGAAATATGCCCGCACTCCGGCGAACATACCTCACTAACAGAAAAGAATTTGAGAAACTGTCTCAGCGTGTAAGCGATACCTTGTTAAGAGACCTGCAACAGCAAAGCACTATGGACAGTGTTTTCCGCTCCATTGTTAAAAGAAACGGTCTGGATTCCAACCTGCAATACCTGCTCACCTTCCAATCTATTGAGGTAAATTTTGATCCCCTTATTGGCAACATTACCATTTTCGACAGTAAAACGGATACGCTGTTTAAGGCTAATCAGAAAAGTCCTCACGGGATTATAATTAGTGGAACGTTAAGGGATCCGAATACGCAAAACAGGGTTACCAATCTTTCGGTTAGTGGTAAGCTGGTTTACGATTATAGAATTACCTTTAATCTTTTTGTCGACCCTCCAGGCCGTACGTTAAAGGTCGCCTATCAAATGTTGCCCACCTTTTTGCTGGTTGCCCTGTGCATTATCATTATTGTGGGTATTAATTATTATACCTACATCAGCTGGATGCGACAAAAAAAGGAAACCGATGTTAAATCTGATTTCCTGAACAGTATTAAGCACGAATTTAACACCCCCATAACCACCATATTGGTGGCCAGCAAAAGCCTGCACGAAGAAGAGGTACTTAACGATAGAACACGCGTAGAAACCCTCGTGCATATTGTAGAAAGACAGGCCAGAAGGCTTCATTCTCACATTAACCAAATGCTGGAAATTTCGGAAATTAACAAGAATATCAATCTGGAAGAAACAGATCTTAATTATGCTGTACTTACCCTGGTGAACGATTATAGAATTAAGGTTCAGGAACCTCATAGCCTAACTTTCGACCCGCACGGTACAGAAATACTGATGATGATTGATCCTTTTGTGTTTACCACCATGTTGCAGAATATGCTGGATAATTCCTTTAAACACAACCAGCGTGAAATTAAAAAAACGGTGCTTTTTATTACCGAACATCAGGGCAATTATTGCCTCCACATTCAAGATAATGGTAAGGGTATGGATAATGCGGTTAAGGAAAAAATATTCGATAAATTCTTTCGTGCCAGCAAAGATACTAACGTTCCCGGTCTTGGACTGGGCTTATATTATGTTAAACAATGTTTGGATATTCATGGCTGGACAATTACGGTAAAAACAGAATTGGGTAAGGGAACCGAGTTTCTGGTGCATATTCCGGGTAAACAAATCGAATCTGAGACTATAAATCATTAAACTAAATGCTTGAGTATGCCGTATGATATTGTAATAATTGAAGATGAACTCGACTTGGGCAATGTCATCTCTGAATACCTTAAATTAAGGGGCTTTAGTGTACTATGGTTTAAAACCGCAACAGAGGCCCTGGAATATTACCGTGAAAACCAGCAGGAGAATAAACTCGTAATTGTGGATGTTCAATTGCCTGATATGAATGGCTTTGACCTGGCTTCGGCAATGGTTAAGGTTAACCCGAACCAGCCCTTTTTCTTCTTAACAGCACATAATGAAAAGCAGGATCGGCTCCGCGGACTTAAAATTGGCGCTATAGATTATATTGCTAAACCGTTCGAAATTGAGGAACTGGTTTTGAGGATAGGAAATATTATCCATAAGTTTTCTAACCATGCAAAAGCTTTGGTAAGCCCTGGTGCCGGTTTTGTTCCTATCGGAGATTTAAAGTACCAAAAAGATCAGTTGTTTGTATTGATGCCTGATGGCAGAGAAATATCGTTAACGGTTAGAGAGGCCGAGGTATTGGATCAACTTGCAGGCAACATCAATCAGGTAGTAAAGAAAAAAGACATCCTATTGGCCCTGTGGGGAAATGATGATTATTTTAATGGCAAAAGCCTTGAAGTTTTCATCTCCAGGCTCCGCAGACTTTTTAAGGCATCGGCCCAGGTTAGTATAGAAAACGTGTATGGTTTGGGGTATATTTTGAAGATAAAATAATCTTTTTTTAGTTGCGGGTTGTGGGTTATGGGGCTGGATGCCTAACTTTTTAACGGTCAACTTCTTCAAAAAAATACCATTGCTATTTACTTAAGGAGAAAACTAAAATGTATTGTCATCCTGAGCCTGTCGAAGGGCAATACATTTTTGTTTTCAACTTATCAAGAAGGTCTTCGACAACTTGTCCCGATTTTACATCGGCTACCATTTTCGTTATTTTATAACTACCTAATCTCAGCTGGTTTTGTAATTGGAAACTAAGGTGCCTAAGGTGGTTAAAAATTAACATCACCTCCCCCTACTTTTCCCTAATCCTCAAATACTTCTCGGTAATTACATGATCTACTCCGGCTTCGGGAACTTTTTCAATACCGGTCTGAATCAATGTATCACCGGCAAAGCTAACTTTAAACGCAAAGGTTTTTCCCTCCCAGTTTTTGTCTTTGTAAAAATCAAGAAATTCGGTATAGGCATCTCCTTTAATGCTGTAACGCCCACCACCAGCATCAAAGCCTTCGCCCGTTCCTGCCTGCTTAGATAAGCTATGCCTCAGAAATGAAAAATGGCTATCATTGATAATCTTGATCATACTTTGATCTTTGGTAAAGTCGGTAATGGTTTGCTTTCCCTTCTCGGTTGTTGTAGCAGATAGCAGTTGCCAGCTTCCCTTTAATTTTTCCGATAGGTCTTCTGTTTTAGGGCGCTCCTGTTTGCAGGCACAGAAGATGGAAGCATAACATAAAAAAAGCAGGTTAATCTTTTTCATACAAATCATTTGGTTCGGACCTAATTTAGTGATTAATTCATATTTATTTAATAGTCCCTATCAATTAAGAATTCTAAAGAATAACTGACTGATTTAATACACTACAAAACCCCTTTTACATCAAGGAAAACAATTGCCAAAAAGCAAAGCTGAAACTGATGCAATACCCTACAATAGATAAAATTTTAAGCTGCTTTACTTTTCTGGTCTGCAAAAATAGTGTTCCCGAAATCATTAAAACAATAAATGCAATTATAGTTAACAATAAAGGATGTTGTAAAAAAGTAGGGAATGCAGATAAATAGGCTGTTCTACTGTCTTCGAATGAGCTGTAGCGGTCAGTAACCCTAAACCACCAAATCATATTGACCACAAAAATTGCCAATAAAACTGTAGCGCTTACAAATTTTGTAATTGGTATTTTCATTTGATCGTTTTTAATATAAAAAAGCTTTAATGCTAAATAGATTAAACTGAGGAATCCCTATCCTATCTCCTTTGGCTCAAACAATTTTAGCGTCTTCCTTTCTTTTCTATATCTAAAATACAAACAAATTTGTCCTATCATAGCGTTCTATTTGATCTAAAATAGTTACACCTTCTTTTTACAACCAAACCGAATGATGTGATAAACTTGAAATGATCGCTCAACATGGTGTTGAAGGTAAAAAACTGTAATGGTATTCATGAGCTCGCCAGTCTGAGGATAAATTTATTTCATATAAATCAATATGATTGACATTTTTTCTCTCCTGCACAGTCTTTCTCCGGCCCGAATTCGACAGGCTCAGGATTGACAATCCATTTTAGTTTTCTCCTTAACTTAATAGCATTGGAGAAGCTACAACTAGTTTTGAATTATTTTTGTCCTGGCAAGATAGCTGTCTTTAAAAAAGAGCATCCAACAGCAACGCTACCAGTGATGCTGCCACTGTACTTAAAAAATTAACCAGGTTATTTCCGATTATACCCTTCCTTTCCAAAAATGCCCCTAACAACGAATCAGTAAGATTACCCAGCGTACCTGCAATGATGATAAGGAAGAAGTTGATGTTCCAGCCGTAACCTAAGACATAAATTATGGCCAGAATGCTGCTTCCAGCAATACCAATCAATGTACCCTCTAGGCTGACCACGCCATCCTGTCCACAACGGTCAGGCTTGAAAGTTACAATATTTAGAAACCTTTTCCCATAAACCGTTCCCAGTTCAGAAGACAGCGTATCCGCTGTAGCCGAGGCAAAAGCAGCTGCCATTGCCGGCAACATGAAATGGCCCAGTTCGGGATAAAAAATAATCACCACACAGCCCATAGCAGCAGCTCCGGCATTCGCCAGCACCTGCAAAGCGCTGCGACCATTTTTGGTCTCTTCTCCCACAGTAAAACCCTGTTTATCCTGCTGTTTCCAGGAAGTAGCCGCAGACCCCAAGATAAAGAATGTAGTCATCATGGCAACGCCTGTGTAACCAGCACCGATAAAAATGAGCGATGCCAATACCCCACCTGTAAGAGCTGCAAGAACGGTCAGTTTCTTAGCCAGGATACTGTAAGCAATACCAGAAATTATGATAATGGGCAAAAGGATGTCGCTATTGAACATTCACAAATATATTTGAATTGTTTTTACCAAAAAGTATATTTTAAAATTGTAGCAGCTTAATAAAGCTATAAAGTAAATTCATTTCAGGGTCTATCCTAAAGATGCTGAAACGAGTTCAGCAAGACGAGATTTTTTATAAGATCTCTCAATAGATTTTGAATATGATTTTCACCCTGAATGAGAATAAGTCTTAGTGAGCGATACAACTAGATTAGCCTTACCTCAAAGATGCTAAAAAAAGTATAGCAAGATGGGATGTAAAAATGGGATCACATTGAAATTTATTTATAAGTTATCCCGCAGATAAAAGAAGATCAACACAGATTAATTGTTTTGCAAAATCACTTTAATCTCCGGAAGCTATTAATGGTATTTGAGCTGATTATGAATCTTGCGAACCGGCATTCATACACACTTTATTCATGAGATTTTATTTCAGCTCGATTTATCTATTTGGATTTATTCTTAATAAACTTAACTTTGCAAAAAAATGCCACACGGATCCGACCCCGTGTGGCGTTACCGGGACTAAGCCCGGATACCTTTAACGTCTAATTAAAAGTAATGCAATTTAAGAAAATTTTACTCTTTGGTGTGTGCTGCAGCGGAATGTTTACAGCTCATGCCAATTTTAGTATTTCTCCGATAGGAAATGATACCAATCCTACCGATAGCCTTCTTCAAACCCGTAATGATGAACAAACCGGGGTAGTGAAAGGAAGGATCACCACTGCTGATGGTAGCGTGGCTGCTCATGTAACTGTAGTCCTGAAAGGCACCCGCTTTGGCTCCATAACCGACGAGGATGGCTTATACCAGATCAGGCGTGTTCCCGTTGGCGATTATACACTTGTAGTTTCAGGGGTTGGCCTTTATCCAAAGGAAAAACAGATCCATGTTTCATCGCGCGGTACCGTAATTGCAGATTTTTCTTTGAAAGAAAACCGTTCAGAGTTAGACGAGGTGCAGGTGAGTACCAACAAGAAAAAATATAAGGTTGATAAAGTATCCGCTTCATTGCGTTTACAATCTCCCCTGATCGAGGTTCCGCAGAACATCCAGGTGATAACCAGCAAGGTAATGGCAGATCAGCAGGTGTTTGATATTGTTGATGGTGTAACCAGAAATGTGAGCGGTACGTTGCGCGTAGGCCATTGGGATGCGCAATATGCCAATATTTTTATGCGTGGCACCAGTATTCCTGCCTTCCGGAACGGTATGAACCAAAAAATGCCCTGGGGGCCATTAGCTGACGATGCGGCAACTATTGACCGCATTGAATTCGTAAAAGGTCCTTCTGGCTTTATGATGGCCAACGGTGAACCTGGCGGGATTTACAATGTGGTAACCAAGAAGCCTACCGGTCAAAACCGCAGTTCGGTAAGTGTAGCCGGTGGTGGTTACAACCTGGGCCGCGCCGCTGTTGACCTGGATGGTAAATTAAGTCGCGATGGCAAATTACTGTTTCGACTGAATGTGGCCGCACAAACCAAAGACAGTTACAACAAATACAATTACACGGATAAATACATTATTGCACCCGTAATTAGCTACCAGATTGATAGCAACACTTTAATCACTGCTGAATATACTACTCAACATGTAGAAGCACAGGCACTGGGTTCTTACGGTTTTTCGCCAAAAGGCTTCGGCGATACTGATCCGACTTTCTTTCTGGGCGATCCGGCACTAGACCCGGCAAAGCTGTATGACCACAATGCCACCGTTTATCTGAGCCACCGTTTAAATAGTGACTGGAAGATCAACGCCCAGGCAGCTTATCTCCGTTATGGTTTAGATGGCGGAACCCCATGGCCTTCAACCATCGCCTCAAATGGCGATATGAAACGTTACCTGAACATCAGCGAGGAATTGGCTATTAATAAAAATATCCAGGTTAGCCTGATGGGCGACCTGACTACGGGTTCTGTGGTGCACCGCATTTTAGGCGGGCTTGATATGGGTAACCTGAAAACCTGGGGCGATTTCTCCAGCAAGCAGCATCCTGATCTTCAGTTGGCAAACAATGCTACATTTAATATTTATAACCCGGTTTACGGCATTCCTTTCACCAATATCCCTTATTTTGATCGTTCGCGCAGCATCCAGAACCGTTCAGGGTCGAATGTATACGCTACTAACCTGACCTATACCGGAGCATACTTGCAAGATGAGATTCGCATGCTGGATGGACGTGTGCGTTTAACCTTAGCCGGCCGCTTCACACATGCGGTAACCGTGGGTAAGACAAACCTTACGCAAATATCTGATAATGTGTTCAGTCCAAGGGCTGGTTTAAGCGTAACCCTGGCGAAAGATTTCAGTGCCTATACCCTCTATGATCAGAGCTTCCTGCCTGTTGCTGGCCAGGATTACGCCGGAGACCCTTTCAAGCCTATCCGAGGCAACAACATTGAACTGGGCCTGAAAAAGGATTTCTTTGACGGTAAATGGAACCTAACCGCTGCCGCATTCCGTATTAAGAAAAAAAATGTACTGACTGCCGACCTTGATCCGGCACACCTGGCTGTGAATCCAAATGCACAGATCCAGTTGGGAGGTGTCATCTCAAAAGGAATTGAACTGGATATAAACGGGGAAGTTACCCCGGGATTGAACCTTGTCCTGAATTATGCACTGACAGATGCCACGATAAGTGAAGACGCTAAACCAGAATTGGTGGGCAGACACACTCCTAACTCCGCTAAACACATTACCAATGGCTGGTTATCTTACCGCTACCAGAAGCAAGGGTCTTTGTTGAATGGCTTTGGATTGAGTGCTGGCTATCAGATCCAACTGGATCGTTATGCAGGATCAACCTCCGTTCCATTGACATTACCAGCTTATTATCGTTTTGATGCAGGTGCTTCCTATGAAAAAGGGAAGATCACTATTGCCGCGGTAGTGAATAACCTTTTAGATCGCAGGCTACTCACGCAAGGATCTTATACCAAGCTCGCCAATGAAACTGCAACATCTGTTTCCTACTATACCTATATCTATGAGGTTCCACGCAATGCGCGATTGAGTATCACCTACCGCTTTAAATAAGTATATCTGATCAATAAAAAAAAGGCACAATGACTAACCATCAAAACCCGGGAAAGAAGAAGCAAAAGGACACGCTTTTTAAGCGCATCAACAATTGGCTGCACTTGTGGCTAGGTTTAGTATCGGGCATCATTGTGCTCATTGTATGCCTAACGGGTTGTATCTGGGTATTTAACGAAGAAATTACCGGTTTGCTGGAACCTGAAACAAAGGTAGCCTGGCAGGATAAGCCTGTAGTTAAGCCCTCCGAGCTGATGCGGATAGCAGCGAACCTGTACCCTGACAAAGTGCCCTCATATGCGAATTATCAACAAGGCAGGGCCATCAACTTAAATTTACGGGCGGCTAATGCCGGTCCGCGGGATCGTCGTACGGGGAATACCATCCTCAAAGTAAATCCTTACACCGGCGAAGTGATTAGTACCGAAGAGCATAAACCGGGGGAGTCAGATTTCTTCAGGTTTATATTGAACGGGCACCGTTTCCTCTGGATGCCTTATGAAATAGGGCGGCCAATTGTTAACTACGGCACCATGATCTTTGTGGTTTTACTCATCACCGGCCTGATCTGGTGGTACCCGAAAAAATGGAATAAATCAACCCGTGATAAGAGTTTCAAGATCAAATGGGGCGCATCCTTTAAAAGGGTAAACCTCGACCTGCACAACGTACTTGGCTTTTACGCCTTATTGTTTCTGGCAGCTATAGCCCTTACTGGAATGGTTTATGGTATCAAATGGTATAGTGAAGGCCTGTACTGGGTTACATCGGGTGGCGATAAGCTGGAGTCATACAAGCGGCTGGATTCTGACTCCACCCTAAAAGGAAAAGGCTATGCGCCGGCAAAAGCCATGGATATGGCCTGGGATCAGATTATTGCACGCCACCCTAAATCGATGGGTTTTTATTATAGTTTTGCCGATACGGCAGAGGCCAAGGCGGCTATCAACATCACCGTGTATCCCAATAAAGGACAGTTTTATAATAGCCAGGGCTACACTTTTGACCAACATTCCCTGAAGGAGTTAAAGCGGCAGGATGCCTATTCAGTAAACTATGCGCAAGCCTCGTTTGGCCAGAAACTGCGAAAAATGAATTACGATATCCATGTTGGCAGCATCCTGGGATTTCCGGGTAAGGTGATGGCTTTTCTGGCTTCACTCATTGGTGCCAGTTTGCCGATTACAGGATTCCTTGTATGGTATGGCCGGAAGTTTAAGAAGAAGAGTAAGAAGCCAAAGAAAAGCTTGGCAAAGCAACCTGATACTGCCCCTTCAGAATCATCGGAAAAACTACTCGCAGAAGTATAAAAACGTAGCCTCGCGCCTTAAAAGCCGGGGCTTTGTTTTAACATTAACTGTAGAGTTATTTCAGACCGTAATATTCAATCGCTTTTTGTTTAAGTGGATTTGTGCTCCAATCTTCCCACACATTGGTTGAGGGATCGTAACCACATTTTAAGGGTTTGGAGATATCTAAACCTGACTGATTGGTGTGTGTGCGTTCTGTAAATGCCCTGCAATCTGTGCAAACATTTCTAAACTCACAATCCCTGCAAACCAGGATATCATTTTTGGTAAGGTTCCAGTAAGCCTTAAATTCCTCATGCTTGATGGCATCTTCTAAAGCAATGTCATTTATGTTCCCAAAACGTTGAGGCATTGCCGGACAGTTTTTGATATTGCCATCTTTATCGATACCTATTTTTTTATTCAGGCAAGAATTATGATTAAGGGCTTCTAAAACCTTCATCAGGTTCGTATCAAAATACTTGAAATCTACTTTTCCGCAAGAATTCAGCCTTAAACTTTGATCGCTAAAAACCAGGTTAAATTTAAAAATATCAGAAGGTTCAACAGGAGGATTTTCACAATTATAAAATATCAAACTGTAAATTCTGGCAGATTTCTCATGCAGTGCCTTTATAAAATCCTGATCAACTTCCGGGTGATAGTGCGAGAAAATCTCGATGCTTTCTACGCATGAGTTGCTAAATGAAGATTCTAAATCTACAAAAGAGGTTAAAGGAAGCGCAGCATCACAATAGATGACCAAATGTTTGATCCCTAAATTGGCGATAGATTGCAGCAGCTGTGGCGACAATAATAAATCGGCCCTCTCCATAAAGATATTCGAAATTTTACTTGCCTCTCTAAACTCGGGGGCTAGCGGAGCAAAATTTTTATCCCAATCCTTCTCGGTAATAAAACCATATTCTTTTTCTAACAGAAAATTCAGATATTCTTGTACTATTTCTTGTGATTCTTCATCATAAAAGGTAAGTACTTCCTCAATAGCGTGTGATTTGAACTCTTCAATAATATTGTACAACTCTAGAGACTGCAACTCGGAATTGTTTCGCTGTAAATCAGAAATCAGGATCCTGTTTATCCCCTTGGTGATTAAAATATCGCTAAATAAATTAAAGTACTTCATAACAATCTGCTAATTGGCTTACATGGTTTTACCAGCATCAGAAAGTCGGTTTTATAGCGACTGCATGTGCCATAAATTACATCAGTACTTTTCGGGTTAATTTTTTCACCTCTGTATTCATCCACAAACTTGAAAGTAAGCGGCAACTTATTTTTTTCTTCGATTTGGTATCTCATAAATATTCGGCTATAGCTTTCTCTGCAGTATAATTACACATGGCCGAAACCCCTAAGAATTGGCCAACTGTATTTACCTCTAAAAAATAAAATTTATCTCCGCTCTTGATAAAATCTATTGAGCCACAGTTTACATCCAGTAACAGCATTAATTGATGGGTCTTTTTCTCGATTTTTGCGGGAAGTCGATATCGCACATTTCGGTTAGGCTTTTGAAGGTTGTACTTTCTGAAATCGGTTTTGGTTTGCTCATCATTTTGAGACATTATTGCTGTAGAATAGAAATCTCCGTTCAAATAAAAGCTCCTGATCTCGAAATCCTTTTCAATCTTTTCCTGAAAAAATGTGATAAAAAAGCTATCTTTTTCTTTATGCTCCACTATGTTGGTGTACATAATACTTTCCGCATAATCCTGATAATTATTGATGGTTATGTTTCCGGTTAAGGGCTTCGTAATGGTCTTATCCAAAACCACTTCAGCCGTATCTTCAGCTAAATAAAACTCAGGAACATCAAGTCCCACCTTTTTGGCCTGTTCTAACACCATTAGCTTATTTACAGCGCTGGTGCTTTGCTTGTTGACGTGTTTTTTTGATTCAAGTTTTTTGATTACATAATCCTGCAACCAATGCTGGTGCTCCTGCATGTGAACATCTACAGCCGGGTTATCATACTGGATTTTTTTAAATCTTATCCCTCCTCTTCTGTACCAAACACTGCTGATGTCATCGATATAAAAACAATTTCGATGGCTTTCTATATAGATGCGTTTTTCCTTCGCTCTTATCTCAAACTCTTCGTCTTCATCCACCCGAATAAATTTTTTAACCAATGCCAAAAGCCATTTGATAACTTCATTGGTGGTAGTCTCTTGCTTCCTGGATATAATTAAAATCATCTTTACTCGCTTAATCCCTGGATATTTTGGATATGGGTGCCAACTAGTAAAGAAAGCAACCCATAGCCTTTTTAAATGAGCATGATTAAATGGAATTTAGCCCGAATTGATCGGGAAAATTACATTTGTACCGCTACTAGTAATTATGAATAGGTTCTCCAGGTGCTAAACGACGGATTTCCCTGTAAAGATATTCGCCCGTACCATTTGCGCCCGAATAGTGGTCATATTCGATACATCCTTCCCCAACAAATACATTAGATTGTATCTCCATATAGCCTCCCAATGCCCTTCCGCCATTGATTGACGATAAATCTGTCAGTTTTTGGTTTTCCAGTAAGGAGAAATCCTTTTTCGTTCCTTTTAAATTTTTCATTTTATTAATTTTTATCGATTAGGTAAACTCGCCAACATACCCTGGCGTTTGGGCTTTATTCATTTAAATTTCGACACAAACTAAAGGGATTACAAGCGACAGTTGATATGTGACCGCTTTGAGTAACTTTTCGTTAATTCTGAATGGATATTCGTAAAATGGCGGGGAAAATTAAAATCGAATAGGCCGTATGATAGCAAACATTTAATTTAACAAACAAAATAGTCTTCTGGAGTAAACGCAAACTCTCACTTAGAGGTCTTGCTAATCGCCTGCATCCGCATCAATACAACTCGGAGAAAAGGCCGCATTATTTTAAATAGCTGAAGCAAAATTACTTGCCACCCACTCTTTTTATAAGACCTGAGTTTGGCAAAAAATGGCTTAGTCTTTGTTCAGCTCCCAGCAAAATTTTTAGTAAAATCCCATTTAGATCATGAGCAAGTTACACTTTTCAGTAAAAAAAATCCTTTCCATTTTTTCAGTCCTTAGTATTTTTTTATTATCGTCATGCACTGAAACACCAGAAAAATTCTTTGATATCACCGTCCTCAATACCAATGTAATTAATGATTTCGCCAGTCCGGATCTCGCCCGCCACATTGATGACGAGGCCAAAGAATATCCCAATATACCCTCAAGCAAAAAGAAGGGTGATGAGGCTGTTACCACAGTTAAGAATAAGATTTTATACCTGGAGCAGGCATTAGAAAAAGTGAAAAAAATTTCGGCCTCTGGTGATGAGGAAAAGGAAATAAAGGCATTATCAACAGCGCTTTATGAAATGGCCATACCTGTTTACAAGAACGAATATCTGGCTTATGCCAACTTATGTGACCAAAAAGGCAGCCAGGAAGCCAAAGACGCTATAATAAAAGATATAGATCAGAAATACGCTGCAACTTTCGAACAGCAGTATACCGAGCTCATGGAAAAGGGCAAAGCTTACGCCGCCGCAAACAATATCCCGGTAAATTGGGGCCGCTAATCAGTTGGCATAAAGTATCGCTAATTGCACACTCTTGCTAATGCAAAATGCAACCAGGTTAAGATAGTAGCTGGTAAATCATGAATTTAGTCGTCTTCTAGTTTAAATCTACCAGAGCGCGACTTTAAAAGTCTCTTTATACGCTTGAGAAAGAAACGAACGTTTTATCACTTTCCAGCCAAGCTATATTTTCCAGTACTTTATTCCCAATATTCCAAAGTCAAAGCGGCTATTTTCGATATTGAAAATAGCCGCTTTTCTACTCATAGAGTTTTTTCAGTCATTTGACTTAAAGATTTATTCTGACCCTTTAATTGGCAGAAGATGATAAATAAGTCATTAGTTTTTCTGCTACCAGCAAAGAAGATTGCGGATTTTGTCCGGTAAATAATAACCCGTCCTGAACGGCAAACGGATGCCAGTCTGCTCCCTTTTGATAGTCAGCTCCCTTAGATTTTAACATGTCTTCCAGTAAAAAAGGCACAACTTTTTCCAGTTGTACGGCAGTTTCTTCGCTATTGGTGAAAGCCGATACTTTTTTGCCTTTTATAAACGGTTCTCCGTTGGCGGCTTTAACATTTTTCAATGCAGCAGGTGCATGACACACTAAGCCTACCGGTTTTTGATTTTTGATGAATGACTCGATTAGGCGTGCAGAGTTTTTATCGGCAGATAAATCCCACATTGGTCCATGCCCTCCAGGGTAATAAACGGCATCATAATCTTTTTGATTTACCTTTGATAGTAAAACCGTATGCGACAGTTTTTCTTGTGTAGCTGCATCGGCGAAGTATCTTCGCGTTGCTTCTGTTTGAAATTCCGGATCGTTACTTTTAGGATCTATCGGTGCCTGACCGCCTTTTGGAGAGGCGATGGTAATTTCCGCTCCCTGAGCGATAAAGTAAAAATATGGCGCAGCAAACTCCTCTATCCATAATCCTGTTTTTTTACCGGTGTTACCTAATTGATCGTGAGAAGTAACAACGAAGAGTATTTTCTTAGTTTTCGAATTTACCGGTTCCGAAGATTGATTTTGGGAAAAGCCCCCTAAACTTACTATTGAAAGTAAACCTAACAATATTGCACTTGTTTTAATTTTCATTTCCTTTGAATTTTATTTAATACAAAGGTTTCAAGATTTCAGGCTTTCACACAGGACATATGTCAAAAAAATAGTGTGACATACATCAAATTATTTTGGGTTTTTGTACAGGCGGCTAAGGGTTTCGCGGGTAACGCCAAGATAAGATGCAATGAGTTGCTTCGGCACCATTTGAAATAAGGCCGGATATTGTTTTATCAATTGCTCATATCTATCGCGGGCATCAGTATTAATCAATCCCAATACACGCTGCTGAAGGCCAACATAACCTAAATTAGTTTTCTTCCGAAAAAAATGCTCAACCTTATGCAGTTCGTTGCACAGCTTTTCCTTGTCCTCTAAAGAAATTACAAGTACCTCAGCCGATTCCACGGGATCAATATATAGCGACGAAGGGACTTGCTTGTAAAGCGCATGATAGTCTGAAATCCACCAATCTGGAAGGGCAAACTGAAGCACATGCATCTTATTATCGCTGTCTATCATATATGATTTCAGACAGCCCTTCAGCACAAAAAATTCATTTTTTACCGTCTCCCCTTCCTGAATAAGAAATTGATGCTTTATGAGTTTCTTATGCGTAAAATGACTGCTTATATATTCAAACTCACTATCCGTAAGGGTAATTATTTTTTCGAAATGGGCTCTGAGCAGGTCTTTCATAGAAAGCACGAATTTAATAAAATTCAACAAGAAAATTTTCTTTATAAACTTTTGTTATGCCCCTTTTTACGGCGTTGCTTTTGAGCCGCAGCCGTACTGACGAACAAGTTGAAAGATGGAATTATTCCTTTAGCTAATTCTATATTTTAGGAGCATGAAACTATAAAAGACATGCCTAATATTTAATTTCTGGAGGTGAATAGGACTAGTTAGTATTTTTCGGAAGCGTAAAATTTTCTCAGCGATGAAGCTAATAAAGTATCTTTACCGGCGAATTGATATGAGAGCTACATTTTTATTTTTATTTCTGCTGTTGAACGGCTGGTTAAGAGCCCAGGATTTTAAAGGGGAAGAAAAGGGCAATTTTATACTGGGAAAAATCTTTTCCCTGCAGTCCAGAATCCTTTCAGAAGAGCGCATACTTAACATCTACCTGCCTGAGGGATATGACAGTACGCTAAAGTATCCGGTGATTTATCTATTGGATGGATCTGCTGATGAAGACTTCATCCACGTTGCAGGTTTGGTTCAGTTCAACACCTTTCCATGGATAAACCGCATCCCCAAATCTATTGTGGTGGGTATTGCGAATACGCGGAGAAAGCTTAATTTCACCAGCCCGAGCAACCGTCCTTCAGATCTGAAACTGATCCCTGAAAACGGCGGTTCTACTGCTTTTATTTCTTTTATAGCGGAAGAACTGCAACCCTTCATCAATAAAAAATTCGCAACCGATGGAAACAACATGATTATTGGCCAATCACTTGGCGGACTACTGGCTACGGAAATCCTCCTTACCAAGCCACAACTTTTCAACCGATATGTGATCATTAGTCCTAGTCTTTGGTGGCGTGACGGTTATCTACTCAAGGCCGATCCAAAAGTGTTCGAAGATTACAATTTTAGCAGCACTTCGGTTTATATCGGCGTTGGTAAAGAAGGTTCTATCGATGGATCAAAGCAGCACATTATGGAAAAAGATGCCAAACGCCTGGCAGTAAAGCTCAATAAGTTAGGCAGCGGAAAGCCTGCCCTCTGGTTTGATTTTTTAAAACAGGAAAATCACGCAACAGTAACCCATCAAGCCGTTTTCAATGCTTTTAGGAAAATGTTTCCGCAAAAGTAGTACAGCTGAAGCTTTAATACATATTCTGGTGTAGACTTAGTTAATCTGCAACCTGAGATTTATTCTCCTTTGGACTTATTGAATCGGGGTAAAATCTTTGCTTGAAATATATCTGCCTGCTAAGTGTTTTTCCGCTATCAGTCAATACCAGATTTGCCTCAACGATCCAGGTTTCGGGAGCAAAAGGGTCGTCTCTGGCAATACGCAAACCACGTATACGTCCTGTTTGAGGACTTAAGGCCGCTATCCTGCAACTTGGGCAGTTGCGCTGAAAGATAACTTTACCATTTTTAAAATCTTGCTGGTCTATGCTAAAGGCTACACCCTCCATCGGAGCTTTGAGAAAGATTTTCATATCCCCTTCCCCAAAGTTAACCTCAAACACAAATACCCTGAAACTGCCCGTGATAGGATGCACTAAAGAATCCAGGTCATTCCAGCGGGTGTATCGATAAGAGCAGTCGCCTGTTGAGCAAGGCGTTAAATTCTTCTGATCTAGTTCCCTTTCTTCAATAACAGAGACATTTTTTCTGCAAGAAAGGTTCATTAACAATAGGATAATCAGTACAGCGTTCTGGATATATTTACTCATTTGCTAAGTAAACGTTCATGGAAGCATGCTCGCTACAGATATCCGATTTTTTTGTGCTTGCCAATTACAAAGCTTAAAGGGATTTCCCAATGCGGGCTACAATATCTGATAATAAATGTAAGAAAAGCGTATTATTAGGTGATCAAAAATTGTTATGACTTAAGGAGGTTATTTTTCCGATACAGAAAGTAGAAATACCTATAAATCAATAGATTAAACTAGAAAAGATACAAATACGAAACAGCATTTTACAGACTATTTCAACCTATTACAATAGTAAAAAAATTATTTTGTAAAGCCTTATTTTTTTCAATAAAAAGTCTCTTAGCTCAAGTTTTTTTCCCAACTTTTATCTTTTGGGAATCCGTATGCTATGTCCCTTTCGTAAATGCAGGTAATATAAACTCAAGACATGAAAAAAATTCTTTTATCTGCAGTGGCTATAGTAGCGATTGCTTTTGCAACAAATACTTCCCTTCAGGCGCAGTCCATGGAAAAAACAAAAATGGTTGGTGGTGCCAAAATGTATCCATCAAAGGATATTATCGATAATGCGGTAAACTCCAAGGACCACACGACTTTGGTTGCTGCAGTGAAAGCTGCAGGCCTTGTGGAAACTTTGAAGGGCAAAGGTCCTTTCACCGTTTTCGCGCCGACTAACAGTGCTTTTGACAAACTGCCAAAAGGTACGGTAGAAACTTTGCTTAAACCAGAAAACAAGGCCATGCTGACCAAGGTGCTGACCTATCATGTGGTTGCGGGTCATATGGACAGCAAGGCTATTGCGGCTGCGATCAAAAAAGGAAACGGGAAAGCGGAATTCACTACTGTTGAGGGCGGCAAGCTTTGGGCCTGGATGAAAGGCAGTAAGCTGATGTTGAAAGATGAAAAAGGTGGCATGTCTACAGTGACCATCGCTGATGTTCACCAGAAAAATGGCGTGATCCATGTAGTGGATACCGTACTGATGCCAAAATAGCCTATTCAAGATATTACGGCCGCCGGAATTTCCAGCGGCTTTTTTCATTTCTGCACCAATTGCTATAGCTTACCGGAATACCCTAAACTTATTGGCCTGCAGCCTGTTATAATACATAATTTGCCGCTTATGATTGCATTTATACTCACCCAGATCAAATCCGAGAATCCGGCACCAGCTACCGCCGATCTCGAAAAACAGCTGATAGCAGGCCTTAGAAATAATGAGCTCTCTGCATTTACCCAGCTTTACAAGATGTATTCGGCCACGCTGTTTGGGGTGATCATGAAGGTTGTCAACCAGCAGGAGACCGCAGAGGACCTGCTACAGGAGGCCTTTCTAAAAATCAGGCGTTACATTGGAAGTTATGATGAAAAGAAATCACGTCTGTTTACCTGGATGCTGAATATCTCACGGAATACTGCCATCGACCACCTTAGGTTAAAATCTTCCAGGCAAATGCGCTCCAACCTGCTTTTTGAGGATGTCGAAAAAGAGCTTGATAACCATAGCCATTCTTTTAATACCGATACGGTGGGGGTTAAAAAACTTTTGGAAGGGCTTTTGCCTAAACATAAGCAGATGATCGATCTGTTTTATTATAAAGGCTATACCCATAGTGAAATCGCAGAACTGCTGGAGATGCCCCTGGGTAGCGTTAAGACTGCCATCCGCCAGGCCATTTTAAACCTTCGTATGGTTTTTGATGTAAAATAATCTTTCCGGAACATTAGGTCCCGCCTCATTCCACTATAACCTTCAGTGAATCGGTCTTTACCCGTGAACGTATCCACTTGTCCATCTTTCCCCGCTCTGCAATATCCATTTTGGCAGATAAGGCTGCTGAAAAAAGAGTAATGGTATCCTTTTTGGATGAATCTACCCTTAGGTAGACCACATTGGACAGGCTATAGGATTTTACTTTTGGGAACAATACCTTGAGCTCAGCCGATACATCTGGAAAAGCCTGCGTTGTTCTCTTTAGCGTTACGGCCTTTTCTTTTGTCTGCCCCTTGAATACATCTTCTAAGATACTGGCGCGGATCTGTGAGAAATCCACCTGCTGCCTTGCGCTAAGGCCCTGGCGGATGCGCAGCCGGCTGCCCTCGAGCCGGTAATCCTTTAAATGACTTTCTATTTTTTTTATCTCTTCCCCGGACAGTTCTTGGCCGATCAGCAGCAGATCAATTTCTTTAGTCCTGGTGCTATAGCGGAAGGATTTGCTGACCACCTGGGTATTTTTGAAATTGAATTCACCGGCTGTAAATGCCTGTGCATTGTTTTCAAAGATGCTTTTCTGAACGATGCCATAAGCCAGATAGATGCTGGGCAGGATAGTAATGAGCACAGAAATCAGGATGTATCTGGATACTTTTTTTTCGGTATTCCTGTCCTCGAAATGTTTTTTATCAAAGCGCAGGAAGCGGATGATCAGGTAGGTGGATATGCAGATAAAAAGGCAATTGATGAAAAACAGGTAAATAGCCCCCAGAAAATACAGCCAGTTACCATTGGCAATGCCATAACCTGCGGTGCAAAGGGGCGGCATGAGCGCTGTGGCAATGGCTACGCCCGGGATGACGTTGCTTTTTTCGGTCCTGGTTACGGCAATAATGCCGGCCAGTCCGCCCGCAAAAGCGATAAACACATCCCAGATGGAAGGGGTGGTACGGGCAAGGAGTTCGCTCTGCGCATCGTGTAGCGGGGTGATGTAAAAATAGAGCGTAGAGGTTACAATACTGAATATGGTGGCAATGAGCAGGTTCCTCCCTCCTGTTTTGACCAGGTTAAAGTCGTTGGTAGCGATACCCAGCCCGATACCCATAATTGGCCCCATGAGTGGCGAGATGAGCATGGCTCCGATGATCACGGCAGTGGAATTGACGTTGAGTCCGATGGAGGCGATAATGATGGCAAATATCAGTGTCCAGAGGTTGCTGCCCACAAATATGGAGTTTTTGGAAATCGAGCTTACGATCCCAGCCTCATCGGCCTTGTCCATCTGCAGGTTGAACCTTTTGGAAAAAAAGGAACGGAATGCCCTTGGAAGTTCTTCTTTGTTTTCTGGTGTACTCAAAACGGTTTGGGGTTTATCTTTATGCTGGATAAACATATCTTTGCCCTTTCTGTTTTATCCAATGTAAATTAGCGGCGGCCCTTATAAGCCTTTGGTTGCTTTTATCCCCCGATCCCATGAAAGAAAAAATACAGACCCCGATAGAGAAAATCATTGCACCGGTAAACCGTTTCATCCATCTGGAGTATACCAGTGGGATTGTGCTGCTGCTGGGAGTGGTGATCGCGATTATCTGGGCCAATTCATCTTTTGGCGAAAGCTATCACCATTTGTGGGAGAAGCACCTTTCCATCGCCTTTGACACCCATACCTTAAACAAACCCTTGCACATCTGGATCAACGACGGGTTGATGGCGCTGTTTTTCTTTGTGATCGGACTGGAGTTGAAAAGGGAGTTTATGAATGGGGAACTCTCGACGGTCAAAAAAGCGGCGATGCCCATGGCGGCGGCTTTGGGCGGAATGCTTATTCCGGCGGGGCTTTATTATCTCATCAACATCAATAGCGGCGGTACACATGGCTGGGGAATACCCATGGCGACAGACATTGCCTTTGCCCTGGCGCTTTTATCCATGGCCGGTAAACACATTCCTCCTGCTGTTAAAGTTTTTCTTTCGGCTCTTGCCGTAGCGGATGACCTTGGCGCAGTACTGGTAATCGCTTTTTTTTATACGGCACAGGTAAACTTTATGGCGCTCGGGATTGCAGGACTTTTTCTATTGGTGCTCCTTATTGGAAACAGGCTTGGCGTGCGCAGCAGTGCTTTCTACCTAATTTTTGGGATCTGTGTCTGGATCGGGTTCCTGCTTTCGGGCGTACATGCCACCATTGCGGGCGTTTTGGTTGCTATTACCATTCCGGCGGTGACCAGGGTTGAAGAAAAGGTCTATGCCGAAAAGCTCAGAAAGCTTTCCTTTGACTTTGAAGAGGAAATTCCCAACAACAGTACTTTGACCACTCCAGCCCAACACCATACCATCCAGAAGGTGAAAAAACTAAGTCTTGCTGCAGAAACACCGCTGCAAAAGATTGAACATAGCCTCCATCCTTATGTGGCTTTCCTGATTATGCCGCTTTTTGCACTGGCCAATTCGGGCATTGTCATCGGGGCTGACATTTTCACGGCTATCCTGAATCCGGTATCGATCGGAGTAACGCTTGGCCTGGTGGTGGGGAAGTTTACCGGGGTGCTGCTTTTTTCTTTTCTGATGGTCAAAACAGGCTTGGGCGCGCTGCCCCAGGGCGCTGGCTGGAAACACATGGCCGGCATTTCCCTGTTGGCCGGTGTAGGTTTTACCATGTCGCTATTTATCAGTGGCCTCGCTTTTGAAGATCCGCTACTGGTGACCCAGGCCAAATATGGCATACTGCTCGCCTCGCTGGTTTCAGGGGTATTGGGCTTTCTTTACCTGAGGCTGCTGAAAAAAGATGTGCCTGTCGGGGAATGAAATACGTTCCTTAACCATTCGCCTGCTTGCTTGTCGCCTTTGAAAAGAATACTGGATACTTTATTCGAACTCCGGTTAGAAATAAAGCAGAATATTTTGATTGACAAGGCATTATTTTCTCCTGCGTTTACAGGCCTGAATAGTAATCGTAACCCTGTTCTGCCCAATAATCCCTGGGGCGGGTGTCGCTGAAGGACATTGTTCCGATCCGTTTAAGGTTTTTGATCCCGTATTTGACGGGGATGATCAATCTGAGTGGGGCACCGTGTTCCTTGCTTATCGGCTTTCCGTTCATCTGGTAGGCTAGAATGGTTTGGGGATGGAGGACACTGTCCCTTTCCAGGCCGACATAATATTCGCCGTTGGGGGTTTCCAGGCCCATGTAGTTTTTTTGGGCGAGCGCATCGAGTTTGTAGTGGGACAGGAAATCGCTCAGTTTTACACCAGCCCAATGCTGGATCTGGTCCCAGCCTTCTACGCATTTAAAATCGAATACAATTTCCGTTTTGGGTAGTGCCTTAATGTCTTCAATACCGATTTTCAATGATTCCCTGCTGTTGATCTTTACTTCCAGCTTCCATTTGCCGATATCAAAATCCCCATCATCTTCAATACCAATCAGGCTGTTGACCCGAACGGTTTTTGCTGCACGTTCTTTCGGATAGGTTTTAACCAGGTGGTTGTTGCTGAAGAAATTGCGGAAGAAAAGTTCAGTTTTATTTAAGGCCCTTCTCAAAGGTGCTTTCGCACCACCTGTAATTCCGGGCGTTTCCTCTGGTGCATGGAGTAACCATTTCCAACCGGCAATCGCACTACCGCCCAGTGCAAAAAAAACTCCGAAGGAAATAAAATTGCGGCGTTTTATTTTCTGCTCGATACTCAGCGGGGCTTTAACTTTCCTTTTTTTCTGCTGTTCCATGTGCTGTTAATTTTTCGTCCTTATCTTTCTCTGTATTTCCTATGACCTCAAAACCCGATACAACAGACCTGAAGTTATTCCATCCAGCGAGCGCAACCTGAAGGATATGTATCAAAAAGAAAAAAACGTAGCCAATAGTGAGTGCGAAATGGATGATCCGGGCAAAATGATAACCACCACAAAGCCAGCAAAGCCAATAAAATTGAACGGGTTTATAAATGGCAAGTCCGGTGATTACGGAACCTAAACCCATTAATATGATTGCTGAGTAGGCTATTCGCTGGGCAGCGTTATATTTTTTATGTGGGGGGATGGTTTTTCTGATGTGTAGATCATGAAGTAAAACCAGCCAGGCTTCTTTGAATGAATTTTTCTGGGGCATAAGTTCTCGCCAGGCACCCGAAAAAATAGTGTAAATGATATAAAGCAATCCATTGAGAAAAAAGAACCACATGAATAAAAAGTGATAGGCCATGCCTTCGGCAAGGCGTTGGGGTATGTGGAAGTAGTTGTAAAACCACTCCGGAAAGAATTTAATGTAGGTAACGCCAAATATGGAGATTCCATAGGCATCATTTGCCCAATAAATAAACATGCCGCTCCAAATCATAACGGCAAGCACCGGAAAATTTACCCAATGCGTCCAGCGCATTAAAAAGGCGTGTTTTTCTTCTATCTCTTTCATTGGGCTTTTTTATAACATTAACGGAATTTTGTTGGTTCAGGATTTATTTAACCATGCGTTTTGAGTTGCAGCTTTGTGGCCGCGGTTATTTCTCCGCTTTTCGCATTTTGCAGGAAAGCAATAACCTCAAAATCATTTTTGATGTTCCCTAAAGCTAGATTGACCAGGCCTTTTTCCCTGCCGTTAAGGCTAAAGGTTTCGAAGTGATTTACAATTTGTACATGATGGAGTGTTCTGCCTTTGTTTTCACCCCGTTCAATTTTATTTGTTGCGTTTGGATTGACAATGGCTAGGATAAGGTGATCATCCTTTACTTGCCTGATGGTTAGATAACTTAAAGTAATATTTGTGACAGTCTGTTTTTCAAGGGTAATTGCTAAGCGGTTTTGGCCCGTTTGCGATAAGCTATGTTGAAGCGCGTTGCGAAGGGTCTTTTCCTCGGAGCCAACAAATTGTTGGCTACCGTTTACCACAATTTGGGGCGTATACACGTTGCTAAGCCTTAGCCAGTTTGCATATTGATTCTGCCTTTTTGAGCTTTGGGCACTGCTGAAGCTATCTTTCCAGCCCAGTCTGTCCCAGTAATCTACATGGTAAGCGAGAATGTAGACAGGTTTTTCCTTATTCTCTTTTTCTATCCTTGCGATCAGTGCATCGGCAGGCGGGCAACTTGAACAACCTTCAGAAGTAAATAGTTCGATAACCGCAAAACCTTGCGCTGCAGGTCTATCTTGTTTTAAAGTAAAGGCCAGGCTTATTGCAGAAAATGCAATAACTATAAATGCTATTTTTCCAACCATGACAATCATTTTAAGGCTTAGTCGCTGGTTTTAATTATTCCTTACAAAAAAATAAAATAATCTGTAAGGAATTTAATTTGCTGCCGACTAAAAGGTTAAGCACTATATTTATACAATGTACGTAAAAACATGAATGAAGAAAAGCAAGGTTTAGCGGCAACCAATCAACTTCATAGCGATCCGGTAACCTGGGTTGAAAAATATGCGGATTACCTTTATCGTTTTGCCATTTCCAGATTAAGAGATGAGGAAGTGGCAAGAGATTTAGTGCAGGATACTTTTTTAGCTGCATTACAACAATTAGCCCGGTTCGAAGGAAACAGCAGTGAGAAAACCTGGCTTACTGCAATACTTAGAAATAAGATTGCTGATTTTTACCGAAACCAGGCATCAAGAGGATTAGAGGAAGTCCGGCAATCGGAATCCGAACAGGTGGATTTTTTCGATGCAGAAAACGGGCATTGGAACACCCCACATGCCCCGCAATCATTTGGTTTGGAAACAGATAATCCGCTGCTGATTAAAGAATTGGGCAACATTTTGTCAGGCTGCCTGAAAAAACTGCCTCCGCTATGGTTTTCCGTATTTTCGATGAAACACATAGACGATTATACCTCGGAAAAAATTTGCCTTGAGCTAAAACTTACTGATGCTAATTTTTGGGTAATTATGCACCGCACAAAACTAAACCTGAGGGCTTGCCTTCAAAAACATTGGAACTGATATGACCGGAGCTTTAAAGAAGATAATATACAATTGCAGGCAGGCAACTTTTCTAATTGAGAAAAAAACATTGGGGAAGATTACAGCCGCAGAAACCTTGCAACTACAGATACACCTTGCCGGTTGCTCGATTTGCAGAACTTTTCAGCAACAAAGCATACTGATTAACCGCTTATTTACCGGTTTTAAAACTGAAGAGTTAAAGCTTGATGATGACTTCAAATCGAGCTTAAAACAAAGAATTGAAAAAGAAATGAATAAAAATTGATTTTAATTGTAAGGATTTTAAACAGGCCGCGACAAAGAGGGAAACAAAAACACCATAACATGAAAAATCAATTCTTAAAATCGGCAGCTAAACTTGTGCTGACGGCCTTAGTTACTTTAAGCCTTTCTGCATCAACTTTTGCAAACAGTCCTCAACAGGATAAAATGGGCAAAAAGAAAATGGATAAGATGGAGAAAAGCAAAATGTCGAAAATGAAGGCAGATTCCGCCAAAAAAGTCAAAATGGAGAAATCTAAAATGGCAAAAGACAAAATGTCGAAAAGCAAAATGTAAAAAACAGGCAGGGGTTTTTCAATCCCCTGCCTAAATTTATTTAAGTTTATGAGAAGAGTTATACTATTTATTGCACCGTTTATTGCAGTGATTTCAACTGCAAATGCTCAGAAAGGATTGTCAGCAGGCGCAAATGCCCCAACTTTTAGCGGGGTAGACCAGAATGGAAAGAAAATTAGTTTGCAAACTTTGTTAAAAGAACATCAATCGGTTGTGCTTTTTTTCTACCGTGGCCAGTGGTGCCCATATTGCAATAAGCACATTAAAGAACTACAGGATTCCCTGCAATTGCTCACTGCTAAAGGTGCCTATGTTATCGGCGTTACACCGGAAACCAGTGAAAATATTTCCAGGACCATCAAGAAAACCAAGGCAGGTTTCTCTATTATACAAGATAAGGATGATGAAATCATGAAAGCCTATGGCGTTAATTTTATGATGGACGAGGCGACCTTTTCAAAATATAAAGGTTATGGGATTGATTTGGAAGCAAATAATGGTAACACGCGCCATACGCTTCCGGTACCTGCGACCTACATTATAGACCGCTCAGGAAAGATCAGGTTTGTCCATTTTGATCCTGATTATAAAAAAAGGGCATCAACTGGAATGCTGCTTACAAAGTTATAGCCTGGAATATTTTTGGTCTTATTATTTCCTGATGCACCAGGTGGTCATGGAGCGCATGCTTTGCACGTTTGTGCTTTTGATCGGTTCATGTAGCTGGCCACCGAGTTTTTTTGTCAACCGCAGTAGCATTTCCTGGTTTACTAAAAACCGTTCTGTCCCATCGGGCAATACATACCTGCCATTGCCGATAAAATGGACTGCGGATTCTATGCCGATTTCTGAGGCGAGGCGGCAGAAGAAATGGCCCCCTGGTTTTAATACCCGCCACATCGCATTCAGCATGAGCTCAAAATGCGCCAGGCTTTCTGCAAAGTGAAGCACTGCGCTGCTTATGACTAAATCAAATTTATCATTTTCAAATGGCAGGTTTTCTACCGTTGATACCAGGAAGTTTTTCTCTGGGTTGATTAGCGGATAGCCAGCGGTAGCTTTTCTCAAGGCCAATATAGCTTCCTCGCTCCTATCCACGCCAAAAACCTCCCGATCATTGTTTAAGAAATAGGTAAGATTTCTGCCTATACCACATCCGGCATCTAAAATGGTGCTGCAGTTGGTATAAGTTCCTTTGAGGATCTGATCAAAGAGATAAATGTCGATATCTCCAAACGTTTGCTTTGGATTTGGTAAAGGTCTCATTTCGGGTAATGATAAAAATAATCAATCGATATGCAGGAGCTGAGGGATTAACTGGAAAATCAAGTTGCAATAATGGGGTTCATTTAAGTGAAAATTTTTGCTTTTGAACTTCTACAATTGACAGTGATTTAAGCTCGGCCCTGCGATAGATAAAGTCTTAAAATCTATAGCGATCATCATCTTTCTCCGGAATTTCTACGAAAGAACTTCTCCAGAGCATGTAGCCAAGCCTCCCACAGGTTTCTGCCACAAAGTATTCTATGTCAGCAGGCACGTCATTTACAATTCGGTAACGAATTTTATATTTGGGGTTGTAGCTGATGTAAATTACCAGATCCTCGCTGGAAAAGCCCCTGCCGGAAAGGGATTTCAGGTGAGTGGTCTGTAGATCCCTCGCGGCCTTTTGCAGCCGGTCATTCATTACTTTGGCTAATGCCTTCTCAGGTTTAAAATCAGTCTCCAGTATAGCTAAAACGGTGATGGTCATGATGCAAATATATTATCGGCCTCGATTTTTGCAAGTGCAGGATGCTAAGCAACTGAAAATGAAACAGAATAATTTTAGCTTCTAAGCGGGGCTGTATTAGCGCGAACTGAGGCAGATAACGTTTGATGGATAATTTCCATTTAGGTTCCGGCGGACTATCGGACCTTTCAGCGGGGTCCGATCAATAAAAATTAGCGTCCAGCTATTTGAGAATAAGTGCCGATTATATAATTTAGTGCCATTAAAGTTTGCTAAACATATCATCCATGAACTTAAAGTTCAAATTCGCCGGTGGTCATCTGCACCTCCGGAAAGGTTTTTTATGTTTACTTTGCTCTACTTACTTTATGAATCTTATTGATCCAGCGATAGCTGATTTTTATAACCAATCCTGCGAAGATTCTCGCTTACAGACCGGCCTTGGGCCGCTTGAATTTGAAAGAAACAAATTGCTCATAACTGCTTACCTGCACCAGGCACCGATGCATATTGCCGATATTGGAGGGGGAACAGGCCATTATTCCGCTTGGCTCTCTTCTTTAGGTCATTATGTTTATTTAATTGATCCTGTACCGGAACATGTCCGGAAAGCAAGAAAAAAAGCAAAAGGAAAAAATGCTTTTAGCTGCGAGATTGGTGAGGCCCGCAGGCTTCCATTTGAAAACGGCAGTTTTGATCTGGTCATCCTGCACGGACCACTTTATCATTTGCAGCAGCAGGCTAATCGATTGCAGGCGATTAGGGAAAGCCGAAGGATCCTGCGTCCAGGCGGAACGGTCCTCGGTTTTGCCATTACGCGTGCCGCTTCTACACTTGCAGCCCTAAATACCGGTTTGATTCACGATCCCAGAATATTTCAAATGTGTATTTCCGCGCTAAATAGTGGAAACCATACTGCACCGGAAGGAATGCAGGGTATCCTCTCACAGGCATACTACCACACGCCTGATGAGCTGAGGGATGAGTTTGCTTGTAGTCATTTTAGCGTTATTGGTTCACATGCAGTTGAGGGTCTGGCCTGGATGGATAGCAATTTTTTCCAAAGCTGGGCGGATCCGGTTAAAAAAGCAAGATTGCTTGAGCTGATTGCGCTGACAGAACAGGACAGCAGCCTTTTATCCTTAAGCCCGCACATGATGGTTGCAGCTACTGTCGAGATATAACAGCTTTGGGCCCACTGATTTTCCGGTTATTAAAAGATTGAAGATGTGTTGAGTAAATAGCGATGGTCTTCAGGCTGGTCTTAATCCAGTTCCCTTTCAGTACTGTATGTGCTGACCCGAGGCTTTGGAAATCAGTGGAATGGCTTTGAATAGAAAATCAGATTTTTCGGCCGCTTTATGGGAACAATAAGAATAGGCTTGACTCAGCCATCTATTATTAGAGAAGGTATCGACCTTTAAAACATATTGGTTTATATGAACCCGTATAAGCAACAAGGCCTGGAATTGTACCAGGCCTTGTTTATCAATCCTTTTTGATCTCGATGCATATTAGCTATGGAAGCTGGTTCAATACCCTTTCTTGGCAGGGTGCCTATTATTGGTACACCACTTCAAAGCTTCCATACATAGCCATTTCGGCGCTGTGAGAAACATTCAGCTTTAATTTTAACTGATCGATAAGTTCCTTTGCAAAAGCAATGCTCCTGTTGAGATCCTTCATGCCACGGATTTCAATTCCCCGCTGGAGCATTTTGAATTTAGATGGTTCAAACTTTTCAATGAATTTTTCGAGGTCTTTAGTCTGTGCTGTTTTATCCATAGGTATATTTTTTTAATCCTGAACCACTTAAAAGCACTTTTTGTTTTTTGAATGCTGGTAATTATCCACATTTCATGCAGCACACCGATTTTAACGGCAAGCACTACGTTACATTTTCAGGGATAAATACTCCGGCATTCAACAATCTCACCGCAGCGGATGTTGCACTTTATTTTAAGTGGTGCTTGATCAAGACTTTATGCTTTGCAACAAAATTTTCACCCAAATCCTTGCCTTTGTTGGGATCTATTAGGCTATCCCGGTGAGATGGATAAGGTAATAATAAGCCAAAAAAATGAAAACTGGGAGGCATTGTACCTGCGGCTTAGCATTGAAGCCGTAATTCTGTTCAATAGATTACGGCTTCGTTTTTGGGGTTATTTGGGAGCTTATTTCTTTTTGGGAACCTTTGCTCCTTCTTTTTTAGCTTCGGAAAGCCCGATAGCGATTGCCTGTTTTTTGGAAGTTACTTTTTTGCCTGTTCCGGTTTTCAGCGTTCCTTCTTTTCTTTCGTGCATGGCTTGTTCGACTTTTTCGCCAGCTTTTTCTGAATACTTTGCCATAATATTATTGTTTAAAAGGTTTAAATGGTGATGCGTCCACCGCTTACCGGGATGGTTGCCCCTGCGATGTAGCTGGCCTGGTCTGATGCCAGAAATACGTAGGCCGGGGCAACTTCAGCAGGCTGTCCAGCCCTTCCCATCGGCGTGTCTTTTCCAAATTCTTCATGTTGGGGTATGGTTGAGGGGATTAGCGGTGTCCAGATCGGGCCTGGTGCCACCGCATTTACCCTGATCCCCTTACCGTCCATCAGCAAAATTTGGCTTAGGTTGGCGGAGAAGTTTTGGATTGCCCCTTTTGTTGCGGCGTATGGCAGGAGCTGTTCGTTGGGAGAATAGGCATTGACCGATGTGGTATTGATAATGCTGCTTCCTGGTTTTAGGTGTGGTTCGGCTGCTTTACAGAGGTAAAACATTGCAGTGATATTGGTCTGAAAGGTACGGTCCCATTCCTCCTGAGATATCTCCTGGATGTTTTTTCTGGCCATTTGAAAGGCTGCTTTGTTGACCAGAATGTCCAGACCTCCCAATTCGCGGATGGCAGTATCTATAATTTCGCGGCAGTGGGATTCTTTGCGGATATCGCCTTTAAGCAGAACGGCTTTCCCACCAGCAGCTTTTACATAATCTGCCGTGAGTTTTGCGTCTTGGTCTTCTGAATCATCGAGGTAGCTGATGAGTACATCGGCCCCTTCCCTTGCGAAGGCAATGGCTACTGCCCGGCCGATACCGGAATCGCCTCCGGTGATGATGGCTTTTTTGCCCTTTAATTTACCGCTTCCTTTATAGGATTTTTCGCCATGGTCTGCTTGTGGGATCAGTTGGCCTTCAGTTCCGGGAGGCTGCTGGTCCTGTTTGGGGAAAGGTGGCTGCGGGTACTTATCTGCAGGGTTTTCTGCTTTGTTTTTCTCGTTTTTCATGGGTTTGATGTTTTTGATAAGGTCTTTTAATAACCGATGAAATCCGAAAATGGTTTGGATTTTTGCTTTACAGGTGCCCAAAGGTATCATTCCAGCCTTCATGTGCCTGTATGCCCTGGCGTATGGCGTGCAAGGCCGGGAGATCGAGTTCGCAGCCCTGGCTTTCGCAGTGGGCGTGGTCTTTTTCGTCGAGTTGTATCGTTCCGATCACTTCGGCGTTTTCTGAAATTTCATACCGGGCATTGCCAAGGGGTTTGATTTCGTAGAATCTGCCCCGGCCTTCTATGGCTACTTCTATTCTGAACTGTTCCATGGTTTACTATCTTGTAGATTTGCTTTAGTTTCATTTTTTATGGGAGCGCTTTGCTCTGCCTCGAATTTAGGATCGAGTTCGTCGGTTTCAGCGGTTATCGCGGGATCCAGCAGTACTTTTTGTTCCCCTGAGGGTATTTTGGCTTGGTTTTGGTCTTTGATGGTTTCCATTGATTCCTTTTTTTTATTCAACAATATTTCTTGTAAATGGTTCTGGGAGAGACGAGTATTGCCTGAATTTGTTGACACCGGAGAGGTTGTTATGCTTCAAAAAAACAAAAAATCTTATAAAAAATATAAAGGTATTATCAGCCCAAAATTCAGCCGTCAGAAGCCAGCTAATATTAAGCAGGATGTTTTGGGTCTGGCTCGCTAAACAGATGGAATTACGCCATCCGCACGTCACTTAATTGAGTGATTTGGAGAATATTTCTTTTGACCCGGATCATGAACTAAAGTTGCCCCACATCCATGTAATATTTTTAGCTATAGGCATTTAAACAAATTGCTTTCATGTTGTGTTAAAATAACCAAGAACTACTTCTCAGCGCATCGCTCAACAGGGCTTCCCTGAGGTGCCGGCAAATCAGCTAAGGGTCAATCGTTTTAAGAACCGAGAATACCAATAAAAACTGCCGCTATCGGGTCAGCAATTACCTCTTCATAATAGACTTTCCCTGATGATCGAATATTTTGGGGTATTGTGGTGGAGTATATCCTAATATTTAGATAGGAATAAGTGACCATTTTTAAGATAATCCAAGCGTCATTTGCGTGATTGAAATACTTTTTCAAAAAACAATAACCAGCAGGCTGCTTGGTTTTGCGGAATTTATTTAAATCACAGCTGTTTTTTTAACGTTTGTTCCCAGAGAACAAAAGCAGACCTAAACCTACTGCTATTCCGATGCCCAGTGCAAGTTTTGTTTTCCCTGAGGGCAAAGGTATGAGGGTTTCTCCATAGATCTGATGCGGTGGTGCGGAGGCTTTTAGTACATTGCCGCTTGTGGGTTCTCCATCCTTGATCTCCATCAGCATCCGCATCCCGGATGAGGCGGTATTGACGAGCAGCTTTGGCAAAATGCCATGCATGGTCTTGAGTGCCCAGGAAGCAAAATCAGGGAATTTATCTTTTTTAGGGTGGATGGCGAGTTTAAGCAGTTGCTTGGCGGTATCACGGGGATCTGCTGCGAATGGCGGGATCTTGAAATCCAGTCCGGAATATTTGGCCGAATGCATATTACCTGTGGACCGCTGGATCTGCGGGTAAAGGTTGCAGATATGGATGTTAGGCTCGTTGGACAATTCACCCTGCAGGCATTCCATCATGCCCTTGATGCCGAATTTAGTGGCTGAATAGACGGCGCTGTATGGAGCTGGCATAAATCCGCCAATGGAGACATTGTTGATCAGTATCCCGTAGCCTTGCTGTTTAAATATAGGGAGAATCGTGTGCGCACAGTTGAGATAACCCAGTAAATTGGTCTTTACTACCTGGTGACTCACTTCGATGGGTATTTCTTCGAATTTGCCACTGGCCATTACCCCGGCATTGTTTATCCAGTAATCGATCTTTCCGCTTAAGGCCAGTGCTTGCCTAGCGAGCGTTGCCACCTGGGTTTCATCTGAAACGTCTGTGCTGATACCAACGGCATTCGCGCCCAGGCTTTTGCAGTAGGCTACCGCCTCGTTCAAAGCATGCTCTCCCCTTGAAGCAAGCACGAGGTTACAACCAGATATGGCGAAGGCTTCGGCGGTGGCCAGTCCTACCCCACTGGATGCTCCGGTAATGACTACTGTTTTACCAGAAAGGCTGGATGTTGCGTTATGTTTTTGCATAGTGATAATTGATCAAGGTATTCTATTCTGCAACACCAGATTTACTGAAATGTTTGCTGGTGTTGGTTTAAGGCTTG
>NZ_FOGG01000017.1 GCF_900111155.1 Pedobacter rhizosphaerae
TACAATCTTTCTGGAATAAGCATCAGTAATCAGACTTAAATAACTAAAGCCCAACTGGGTCCGGATGTAGGTAATATCGCTTACCCATAGTTGTTCAGGGGCTGAAAGCAACATGTGTTTTATCAGGTTAGGATACCTTTTTAAGGCATGATTGGAGTCAGTAGTCCTGATAGAGCGCTTCCTTCTACGTATTAATAGCCCATGAAACCTCAAAAGATCATAAAGTTGGTCCCGCCCCATTTTTATATTGTGCTTTTCCATCTCCGGAGATAGCATATGAAGGATTTTGCGTGTTCCTAAAAGTGGGACCTCCGAACGGAATTCGGACACCAGGGCCAATACCACCATGTGGGAGATATCGGTCTTCAGCGCCATTTTCTGTGCCAGATAATACGCCTGGCGGCTTACACCAAACAGTGCACAAAGTTCTTCCAGAGGCTTATCTGGTCGTTTTTGCCGCATTCTTAAGACCGTTTGGTACCACGCTTTTTTCTGATGTTGATCTTAAGTTCGCTTTCCGCAACTTCAATCATGGTTTCTAGTCCAGCATTTTTCAGTTGAGCATCGGCGAGGGCCTTGGTCAGTTCATCAATCTTTTTCTTAAGAAGTCTTGTTTCCTGGTTTTCGTCCATTGCTGAAAGTACGTTTAAAGGGTTGACTTGTGCCAAGATAGTTAAATTACGCTTCTCAAACCAAAGTCCTATGGTACTCCTGGGTAAACTGTATTTTCGACTTGCGGCACTCTTGCTTAGCATCCCTGAATTTATCTCACAGAGGATTTTTTCCTTAACATCCTCACTTAACCGACCCCAAGGTTTCCTGGTCGAAATTTTTGTTTTGTCTTTGTTTTTTGTTGCCATTTTTCAATTTTTAATGACAAGCTATTTCAGGACGAGACAGAGAAAAGGTTATTGATTATTTTCATTGGGGCAAATAACTACCTCGCTAAAATATGCTTAGGTTTCCACTAAGTCCAAGGCTTTTTATTACCAAAATCTATATCTTAGATAAATGTCAGTAGCCGAATTAACACTTGAAATTTTAGGAGAAAGGTTACTCGCCCAGTTCGACAGCAAAAAGTTTGTTGAATGGGCAGTAAGTGCTTTAAAGCTCGGCTGTGAAAGTGAAAATCTTTTTATTCTGGCAGGCCTGGATGATGAGGCCACTGAGGAACGGGAAAAATATTTCTGGAAATCAGTGCAAGACCTCGATATTGAGGTAGCAAGAACCGAAGACGAACTGATCTATTGTTATGCATTGATGATTGCAGATAAGGCCATCAAAAAAGAAATCGGTATTGATTATGCTTTCAGCCAGATGCTTAAAATCGTTTATGCTTCTGATTATGAACACCGCTACCTACCTTTTTTTTATATTAATGAAGACCTGGATTACATAAGATATGATAATTCAATTTGGATAACCTCTGGGCTGACAGCTGAAAATTCAAAAGAATTTATTTTAGAGGAATTTAAGATCTTCGTTGAAATGGAACGCTTAATGATCCCCTGCGGGGAGCGTGACAAATGTTATTGTGAGCGGTGTAAGCAATTAAACACGCCAGTAACCAAAATCAAATACCAATTGAGAAAGCCCTTTAAATGCCTGGTTTGGAGCTGTGGTTTTTGCCGATCAGATAAACTGATATTTGATAGCAGGCATGAGGTAAAAAAGATGATTATCGAAGCATATCAACAATCAGCACCCTATTTATAGATACAGAAGCTAATGCTCTAACTATCCTGCTTTTACCCTTAAACCTTTTTTCTTAAACTGCCAATACACAATAAGGTTCGCAGCGCTGAGTAAAAACAGAAGAACCTGAAGTGTTTCCAGTAATTCACATTTGCTCAACGATTCTTTCCATTCTTTTATTTTCGAATCCCATAGCCTCCAATATTCTTGCTTAGTGATCAAGTGGCTTTGCAATTCCGCCCAATGTTGTATCCTGTAAGCATCGAGTTCCCTGTTCCTTTTATAGTAATGGTAATAAAATCCACATACCAACACGCATAGGGCAAAAAGGAATAACTGTATTTTACGATGGGTTGCTTTTGTCATTTGAGATGCAAAGGTAAATTATTATTTATCTCTCCCGTGTATCAATCATCTCTGTCCCATTGCCTGGCCAGTTCCTCTACATAATCCACAAAACCTGATATGCTAATCTAGATTTTGTGTTTTGAACCAGGTTAGGTAATTCTCGATTTGAGATGCCTGATACCATTTGACAAACTTCAATTCCAAAACTACTTGTTGTTACAAAATTAGGGTTAATTAATCAATATTTCGTCACAGAATTAGGGTTAATTAGTTGCTTTTCTGTCACAGAATTAGGGTAAATATAATTAATAATTGTAATAGAATTAGGGTAAATGGATGTGTTGTTGTAACTGAAATGTTCGCGAAAATCATTTAGTAATTTTCTTGATATTTTGTAGCTGGTTGTATTTACATGATTTTCTAGTGTAAACGAATTCATTTCGTAAATTTGAGTGATAACATTGGAGCCCAATAACAGTCATTTTGGATCGTTAGTGAATAGTAATTGTGTTTTGCAAGTAATTGTTAGTCAAGAGGTTGTTTAAGTAAAGCTTGTTCTGGCTTTGTCGGTTCTTAATAATGCTGCGGGAAGTAAAATAAGGATATTCAATCAGATTGCTTCAGCTCATTCACCCCGGCTTCACAATGATGGAGTTTACATGAACGGCCCTCATTCTCTCGCAAGAGGGAATCTTAAAGCGGTTTTTAGGGTATGAAAAGATATTGTTTTTACTTATTGCCTTTTCATGCCTTCTCCTTCAGGTGTGGGATTTCATTTGCTTTGATAGGGTTAGGACAAAATAAGCTGTGCTTATATTTTCTTCTATGGCTTATATGGTTCGATCCTTTTTTACCATTTAAGGCATGTAAATTCATTGTAATAACCACCCCCGCCACTTCACTCTCCATCTACACCCCCTCCTTGAGAAGTAGGGGAATTGCGACCGCCTAAACCTTCTGGATATTTTTCCGTGTGTTCTGTGTTTCCGAGGCAAAATGCAAGTGATAGGAATTGTTATTTGCTTTGCCTTAGTACAGGTTTTGATTGGCTAAGGTCGTTACATTTTCTTCTATGGTTAAATCCCTTTTTACCATTTAAGGCATATAAGTTCATTGTAATAACCACCCCGCCACTTCACACTCCATCTACAGCCCCTCCTTGAGAAGTAGGGGAGTTGCGACCGCCTAAAGTTTCTGGAGTTTTTCCGTGTGTTCTGTGTTTCCGAGGCAAAATGCAAGTGATAGGAATTGTTATTTGCTTTGCCTTGATACAGGTTTGATTGGCTAAGGTCATTAAATTTTCTTCTATGGTTAAATCCTTTTTTACCATTTAAGGCATATAAGCTCATTGCAATAACCACTCCGCCACTTCACACTCCATCTACACCCCCTCCTTGAAAAGTAGGTGAATTGCGACCGCCTAAACCTTCTGGATATTTTCCGTGTGTTCTGTGTTTCCGTAGCAGATAGTTAATGATTTTGGTGATCTATCATGTTGATTCGTAAAATTAATTCTTGTATTTTACAACATCATTTGTTCGGTTTAAAACTGGCTTGACAACTCAAAATGCAGGAAAAAGAAACAGAAACATTTTATGCCAAAAGCGTTGCAGACTGGCGAAAGTGGCTGCAGGATAACCACCTTTCCAAGCAATCGGTATGGCTGGTTTGCTACAATAAAAGTTCAGATAAAAAATCGATCACCTGGGCTGAATCTGTTGAAACTGCTTTATGCTTTGGCTGGATAGACAGCAAGAAAATAAAAATTGATGAGCAAACCTCCCATCAGTTTTTTAGCAGAAGAAAAGCTACTGGCACCTGGTCTAAAATTAATAAAGACAAAGTTGTGCAATTAATTGAAAGGGGTCTAATGACAGATGCCGGATTAAAAAGCATTGAAGTGGCCAAGCAAAATGGTTCCTGGACCATTTTAGATGAGGTAGAACAACTGATTATACCTGATGATTTAAAAGAGGGGTTTAAAAATCAACCCGCAGCTGGCGATTTCTTTGAAACGTTGAGTAAATCTTCCAAAAAGGCCATGCTTCAATGGCTGGTGCTGGCAAAAAGGCCAGAAACCCGGCAGAAAAGGATTAAGGAGATTGTGGAGCTTGCGGCTCAAGGGCTAAAACCGAAACATATACAGTAGTGAAGCTGACTGAGGTTATATTTTAATCCTTTTTTACCATTTAAGGCATATAAGTTCATTGTAATAACCACCCCGCCACTTCACACTCCATCTACACCCCCTCCTTGAAAAGTAGGGGAGTTGCGACCGCCTAAACCTTCTGGATATTTTTCCATGTGTTCTGTGTTTCCGTGGCTGAATGCAAGTGAGAGTGATTGCATTTGCCTTGCATATTATTGGCTTCTATGGTTCGATCCTTTTTTTACCATTTAAGGCATATAAGCTCAATGCAATAACCACCCCCGCCACTTCACTCTCCATCTACACCCCCTCCTTGAAAAGTAGGGGAATTGCGACCGCCTAAGCCTCATCGAGGATTTTTCCGTGTGTTCTGTGTTTCCGTGGCTGAATGCAAGTGAGAGTGATTGCATTTGCCTTGCATATTATTGGCTTCTATGGTTCGATCCTTTTTTTACCATTTAAGGCATATAAGTTCAATGTAATAACCACCCCCGCCACTTCACTCTCCATCTACACCCCCTCCTTGAAAAGTAGGGGAATTGCGACCGCCTAAGCCTCATCGAGGATTTTTCCGTGTGTTCTGTGTTTCCGTGGCTGAATGCAAGTGAGAGTGATTGCATTTGCCTTGCATATTATTGGCTTCTATGGTTCGATCCTTTTTTTACCATTTAAGGCATATAAGTTCATTGTAATAACCACCCCGCCACTTCACTCTCCATCTACAGCCCCTCCTTGAAAAAGTAAGGGGAATTGCGACCGCCTAAGCCTCATCGAGGATTTTTCCGTGTGTTCTGTGTTTCCGTGGCAAAATGCAAGTGAGAGGAATTGTTATTTGCTTTGCCTTAATACAGGTTTTGATTGGCTAAGGTAGTTACATTTTCTTCTATGGTTCGATCCTTTTTTACCATTTAAGGCATGTAAGCTCATTGCAATAACCACCCCCGCCACTTTACACTCCATCTACACCCCCTCCTTTAAAAAGTAAGGGAAGTTGCGACCGCCTAAGCCTTCTGGAGTTTTTCCGTGTGTTCTGTGTATCTCGCGCTATACAACTTCGTAACGTCGGGTTATTTTCCTAATGGCTACTGCCCTATTGAACCATTGAAACCATTGAACTAGTAAACCAAACTCCCTTACCTCCCGTAAGACAATTCTACCATACTCACATTGTTTTTTCTGGCCGAACTCACGGCAATCCCCTTTGTAACATCAGCCGTTAAGGTAAAACCTTCAAGCTCATCTGCTTTATCGAGGTCAATTACTTTAATCACTTCTTCCTGTCCATTGGCTATAGATTTGGCTAAATCAAGAAAGGTGAGTCTCCATTTACGTCCTTCAATTTGATTTTGAATGAGTACTAAAATGCCTTCCTGCTCTATGAAATGCAAATTTTGCACCCATGCAGCGCAGGTAAATTTCTTAAATAAAAGTCCCTTTTCACTGGTTTTGTTAGCCTTGGCCAGCAATGTTGGATCATATAAGCGCACTTCATTGGCCTTATTGCCATAATCGGCGGTTGCCATAAACCATTTACCTTTGTACCTTACATACTCAGGTCTGGCACCTTGAATGCAGGCATCATCTTCAATGGTTTTAATTAAATTTCCATCCAGGGTTTTGCTTTTCAAAAATCCATCCCAGTTTATGGCATAAATAAAGGCTTTCCAGGCAGTACCCGAAGCATTTTGCCGAACAGAGTTGCCTACAAAAGTGGGTAGCCGCTTTCGGTAAGCAATGCCGGTAGGATGTTTGATGATATTTTCGCCATTGATGGTAAAACGGTATTCTGTGTTTTCATAAATCAAGGAGTCTTTTATAAGGCTATAGGCGCGCATCACCCCCACTTCGCGGTCGCCATATAAGAAGTACTTTCCATTTTGAAAAGATATGCCCTGACATGCCCCGAGCGAATCGAGGGTAAAGGTTTTGCTTATTGTTGCAGATAAGGGTTTCTGGCTAAATGTACTTATAGCCAAACAGCTTACAATAGCCGCTATACCGAAAAGTTTCATGGGCTTAAGGATCTAAAGGTTCGTCAAAATCAATTTGTAGGGAAAGACTGTTGGGGAAAAATTCCACTTCGGTAGCGCTCAGTGTTTTGCCTATCTGGTAGGGATCATAACCCAACTCCTTTCTACAGCGTTCGGCCAGGATGCCGGCAATGTAAGGAATGGTAGATGCCGTGGTACTCACCAAGCCGGGCTTGTTTAGCGGCATGCCATAGCGGAACATCAGGCGAACACAATTGCGCATATTGGTAGTGGTATGCCTGGCCTGTGGCTCCATTATAATCGCATTTTCGGGAATATGCAGCGTGTTGATCATGAATTTCTTCATTTCATAAGCTTCGCTATACTTGGTTTTATAGGGATGCACCCGCCCGCCAGAAACCACCACAAATGGTGCTACACCTTTATGGTATTGGGCAGCTGCAATGCGGCAACGGATCATTCCACCAGCGCTTAGTTCCGTATCCCGGTCTTCGGGCCCTGCACCAGGAACCAGTATTACGCTATAGAGATATTTGTTGAAGTTCGTTTTCTTAATCTGGGCTATCGCATTTGCATTGGGGCCACTAATAAGGGGTTCGTAATCGGCCGCATCCAACCTGCCATTTAGCTCCAGTGCCCCGAGTGCGAAATTCATCGTCGGCTCAAAGAATAGTGTTTCTTTTTCGGAGGTATTGAGCAAGAGATTTGATTGAATAAGTGATGCGAACGCTTTATCGCCAGGCTGAAAGGAAATGGAGTCTATTTTAGGATAATTGGGCTTCTGTCCCTCAACATAAACACCAATTGCATAATTAACGGCCTTGGCATCCTGTTCCCAGGCTTTGGTTAGCACCGTTTTTTCTGGCAGCTGCTGGTATAAACCATAACAGCCCGAGGGTAATAAATGGTTTTTGATGGTGGTTCCGAAAATATTGTCGGTTTGATACAATGCAGAAAGCCTTTCACTTACTTGGGTAATTTCGGCATCGGTAAACTTAATACTATTGGCTAAACAGCCGATATCATTTTTGCAGGTCTTTAAGGCCGAATTACCCTTGCTTAATTTACTTCGCAGCAGTTGCTTTAAAACCTGATCTGCTGCTACAGCCTTTCTCAAATCTGGCAACTCTTGCATCAGCGTAAGTAAATAATAGTTTTTGTGCTGTACGAAGGGATTGTAGGCAGAAGTTTTGCCCACAACCAGTTGGTAGGCTTGTACAGCGGTATGCTGTTGTGCCCCTGCCCTAAACAAAGTCAGCAGCAGCAAAAATAGGGCGATTGGTAACCTCATAAAAAATTTTTGCAAGCTATACAATGTTCATTAAGCCAGTATTAATGCTGTATTAATTCGCACGAGGGATTTTTTTAGAAAAAGCATCCCCAGGCGGGAATTCGATTTTTTACCGCTGAAATATTCTTGCAGACTTAATATTGAGTATACATAGTGTTAAAAGTACACACCTAGTTTTGGCGCAATTAAAGCACTCGAAATATCCTGGTTATGAATTAACACAATGCCTATGTGAATCTTACTTCGACATGCCTTTTTAACACCATATCAAAAACAAATTAATCAAACATTACTAACAACTAAGAGATGACATCATTTTCTTTTATTGCGGGTTTAAAGCCTACCTGCAGGAAATTGCTTTTGCCTATAGGATTACTGGCCATTTGCAATTCGCCTATCATGGCCTCCTATGGCTATAAAAACAAGCTATCTGATTTTAGCCGCAAAGCAGCTTTTACCATTAGCGGTACAGTAACCGACGAGCAGCACCAGCCTTTACCAGGTGTGAGCATTTACGATAAGAAAAATAAGAAAACCACTGTAACTGATTCAAATGGTAAGTACATCCTTGCTGTGCAGGAGCAAACTACTTTGGTTTTTGCTTTTGTGGGATACACTACACAGGAAGTTGCGGTAAGCGGATCGCGCACCTTGAACGTTATTTTACGCGAAAGCACCAATACCTTAGATGAGGTTGTGGCTATTGGTTACCAAAAAGTACGAAAATCTGATCTTACAGGTGCAATTAGTAGCGTAAAGGCTTCAGAAATGAACCTTACCTCGCCAACTATAGGCCAGGCTTTGGTGGGTAAAGTGGCTGGTGTACAGGTTTCGCAAACCAGTGGTGCACCCTATGCAGGTACCAAGATCAGGGTTCGTGGTGTAGGTTCTATTAATGCCAGTTCTGATCCATTGTATGTAATTGATGGTTATCCGGCAGGAAATAATGTATCTATTAACCCCGAAGATATTGAAACGATAGATATCTTAAAGGATGCGGCATCGGCAGCTATTTATGGTTCAAGAGCTTCTGGAGGTGTGGTATTGATTACCACCAAAAGAGGAAAAGATGGCAAAGGCCGCTTTGAATACGATGTGCAGGGAGGTGTTTCTCAACTGGCCAAAAAGATTGATCTGTTAGATGCCAACCAATTTATCCAATTGCTTATTGATGGCCGTAACAACGCTTATAAAGATTTATGGGTAAACTCTGGCAAGACCTGGAACGATTCGATGTTTGGCGATGCTAATGCTACCCGTATCGCCAATGTGGGTAACGGTAGTAGCGTGAGTATCCCTACAGACCTTTATAACTTCTCTACTCAACAGGCCATTCCTGCAAAATACAATACCGATTGGCAGGATGAATTGTATAGAAATGCGGCCTTTCAGCGCCATAATCTCTCTTTTAATGGAGGCAATAAGGATGTGAAGTATTTTATAAGTGGTGGCTACCAGAATAACGATGGTATTGTAACCAATACCAATCAAAAAGTACTCAACTTTAGGGCAAATATTGATGGCAACGTGAGCGAACGCTTGCATGTGGGTGCGAATGTATCTTATACGCAAAACGACAATCGCGAGGTGCAGGAAGGGCGTTACAATTTAAGCCCGATGATGTCTGCCTTGCTTTATCTGCCTTATCTCCCGGCAAGGGATGCAAATGGCAACCCGATTCAGTTTGGCATGGCCGCTCTGGCATCTCAGTTTGGTATTCAAAACCCCGAGAACCCTTTGGCTACCGTAGAGCAGTTAAAAATAACCCGCAAAGGAAGCAGAAGTACTTATAATGCCAATGCAACCTATAAAATTCTTAATGGCTTAGATTTTAAAGCCAATTTGGGTACACAAACATACAATGAAAAGTACGATTATTATTTGCCAACCAGTTTAAGTAGTGGCAATAACCCACCTTACTCTACGGCCTCTATTACGGCAGCCAATGCCATTGCAAGAACGCTGAGCCAGCTAGATCGGTTGGCGGAGTTTACATTAAATTACAGCAAGGAATTTGGTAAACATAAATTGGATGTTTTAGGCGGTTATTCTGCACAAAAAACTACCAGCGATGTGATCCGTGTTTCTGCTAAAGGTTTCCAGAATGATTATATCGGCGAGATTTCTGATAAAGGTGCAGATCCAAGTTTCTTTGCGCTGGATAATGCAGCAAAATCTACCAATACGCTACTTTCTTATTTTGGCCGCGTGAGTTACAACTATGCGGGTAAATATTTCTTGTCTGGAACTTTCCGTCGCGATGGTTCTTCCAGATTTGGTCCCTTAAACCAGTATGGTAATTTCCCGTCTATTTCGGCAGGATGGAATCTTTCTGATGAAGATTTTTACAATAATTTACTGGGTGAGCATTCTACCGTAAAAATCAGAGCGAGCTGGGGCTTAAGCGGGAATAATAACATTCCGGATTACAGAACACAACAGGAAATGAATGCTCCGGGAGGGGTAGTATTTGGAAACACCATTTCTACTGCCATTTGGCCTAATTCTATTCAGGACCCAGGTTTAGGCTGGGAATCTACCTCTCAGTATAACATTGGTACTGATATTGGCTTGTTCAGAAACCGCCTTTTTATCATTGCCAATTACTACCTCAGTAATTCTTATAACCTTTTGTTTAATCAGCCTATATCGGGTGTTTCTGGTAGCGCTTCTATATTGACCAACCTGGCCGATAGCAAGGTTCGCAATACGGGTTTTGATCTTCAGTTAGATGGCAGGATTATACAAAACCAGGATTTTACTTTAGGACTTAGCGGAAACATTGCCCTAAATCGCAACAAGGTATTGGATATGGGGGGTGCAAGTACCATCTTTACCAACGGTGCAGAACGGTCTTACATTACCCACGTTACCCAACAAGGCCAGCCAGTAGGTATGTTCTATGGGTTTAAGGTTTTAGGCAGAATTACAGCAGAAAACCTCGGTAAAGTTGCTCCATCGGCTTCTACTACCAATCCGGCTAAAATTGGCGATTTGTACTTTCAGGATACCAATGGTGATGGAATTGTGAACGATGCAGATAAAACGGTTATTGGAACGCCATATCCTAAGTTCACTTACGGATTTGCAATAAATGCTTCTTATAAAACGATCGATTTCAGGGCTTCGTTTAATGGCTCGCATGGCAACCAGGTATTGGATGGGCAAGATTATTATTTATACAACTTTGAGGGTTCTGGTAATCAATATGCAGAAGTTGCAGACCGTTACCGCAATGAGGCTAATCCGGGCAGTGGCTTAAATTACAGGGCATCGCGTGCTGGAACGCAAAGTAATAACACCCGTTTATCTTCTTTCTATCTTCAGGATGGATCTTATTTCAGGTGTACCAACATTACCCTGGGCTATAGCTTCCCGAAATCAATTGCCAACACGCTTAAAGTAAGCAATATCCGCATTTATGCGAGTGTAGATAACGCCTTTACCATTACCGATTATAAAGGTTATAACCCTGAGGTTGACTACAATAACGGCGCTAACTTAACGCCTGGGGTAGATTACGGAAATTATCCTTTGGCAAGAAACTATAACCTTGGTGTTAAACTGACCTTTTAGAATCTAAAAAAATGAAAAAATATATTGTAATGGCTGCAATAGGCACAACAGTTTGTTTAAGTGCTTGTAAAAAGGAATTCTTGCAGCAAAATAACCCCAATGCAGTAACGATTGAGAATTATTTTAAAACAGAGAATGATGTGCTTCTTGCGGTTAATGGTGCTTACCAGGCTTTAAGAAGTAGCAATACCCTAGGTGAGAACAGTGGCTTATTTACCGACGAGCGTTCTGATGATACGGGAAGAAATGACAATCAGAGTAATGCCGGAGAACCCTTTCAGTTTAACGATTTCTCACTTTTGCCAAGTAACTCTTACTTAAAGTCACATTGGCTTGCGCTGTATAACTCGATTACGAGAAGTAATGTGATTCTATCTAATATTGATAAAGTTGCTTTCGCTAATCCGGCAACCAAAACCAATTACATTGCAGAGGCCAAGTTTTTAAGGGCCTTAATGTACTTCCAGTTGGTACGCAAATGGGGGCCGGTGCCCTTGGTTACCAGGCAATTGGTTACAACTGATGAGGTTACCGCTGCTACTTTCCGCGTACCTGAAGTGGATGTTTATAACCAGATCGTTGCAGACTTAAAGGATGGCTTAAATAGCTCTTTGCCAAACTTTCAGCCTACTGCCGGAATTGGCAGGGTATCTAAAGCGGCTCTCAATGCCTATTTGGGTAAAGTATACCTTACCATGGCTGCTACACTTCCGAATAATAAAGCCGAAAACCTAAGCAATGCCAATACCTATCTTTTGGCTGCTTATAACATGAAAGCTTTCGGAAATTTAGCTGAAATTCCTTATGCAGATGTATTTGATGTGGCAAAAAAGACTACTTGTAAAGAACTCATTTTCCAAATTTCTTACAAGCAGGGCGATGTTAACTACAGCTCAAGCATTGCCGCAAACAACCAGGCCAAAGGCGAAACCATTAACTCATTAAAGGTAGCCACCGGTATTGGCGGTAACGTTACCTTGGATTTAATTAACGAATATGAAGCTGCTGATAGCAGAAAGGATTTCTCGGTGAAGTATGCCAATGATCCTATTGTGAAGGATTGGTTCATTACTAAATTTAGAGATGCGAGCACAGGCGCAACGTTGAACGGATACGGTGGTAACGACTGGATTTTGATGCGCTATGCAGATGTTATTCTGATGCTTGCCGAAGTAAACATGCTTCAGGGAAATGATGCCCTGGCTATTCAGTACTTGGATATGGTGAGAACGCGTGCCGGAATGCCAGGCTATGCGGTTTCGAGAACAAATGCCGCTTATGCAGCCGCTTTCCCAACCTTAAAGCTGGCCATTTTACACGAGCGCAGAGTAGAGTTTGCTTTTGAACACCAACGCTGGTTTGATCTGATCAGAAATTTTACCGCAACTGAACTGGTAACTTATTTAAAGGCTAAGCCTCAATCTGCATTCGGTATTGCCAAGCTTGCCAATGTAACCACTAAAGACAGGTATTTCCCGATTCCTTTCGATGAGGTTAAGCTTGATCCGGTTAGAATGTATCAAAACCCAGGCTATTAATTATTGGGTAAATTCTTCAATTGAAATGGTGGCTGAGCTTTGGCCACCATTTTCATATATACTTTTAAATTAAAACGTTATTTATGATTAAAAACAGTCCCTTTAGCTTTCTTTTGCTGGGCGCATTGATTTGTACAGCCATAGGCGCTTTTGCGCAGCAACCAGACCAAAAGCTTGCTTCAATATTCCAGAAAAACAAAAAAGAGATTTTAGTTGCTGCACACCGCGGTGATTGGAGAAATGCTCCGGAGAACTCTATGCAAGCCCTTTTAAACAGCATCGAAAAAGGCTTCGACATTATGGAACTTGATGTGAAAATGACCAGAGATAGTCAAATGGTAGTGATGCACGATAATACCATCGATCGCAGCACTAACGGAAAAGGAAAGGTAAGCGATTATGCTTTGGCAGATCTTCAGAAATTCCGATTAAAAAACGGTCTGGGCAGAGCAACTCATCATGGCATCCCAACCTTAAAAGAAATGATGATTGCTGCTAAAGGCAAAATCATTATCAATGTAGATAAAGGTAACGACCACCTGAAGGAAGTATTCCAGATTCTACAGGAAACGGGTACTTTGAATGAAGCCATAGTTAATGTTGGCGATAATATAAATTACGAACTTTTGAAGCGTCAGGAGGCTATTCCTGAGCAGGCTTATCTAATGGTCGTGGTCAACATGAAAAGAGCAGATGCCATGCCCATTATGAACAGCTATCAGCCTAATCTGAAAAGTATCATCCAGCCTATTTTTGATACTGACACTATACAAAATCTGAATTTACTTCCTGAAGTGGCTAAAAAACAGGTGCTTTGGCTCAATAGCTTATGGCCATCTTTAAATGGCGGTCATGATGATGATCTTGCTGTAGATGAAAATAAAAAGGTGGAAAGCTGGGGCTGGCTAATAGATAAGAAACCAGCTATTCTACAAACAGACAGGCCTACCGAATTACTCCTCTATTTGAAAAAAGAAGGTTTTCATCAATAGGGGTTTGTTTGGAATGGAGTAAAGAGTGTTATTGAATGGGTAACCAAAAATCAAGGCTTTTAAACTACCGGTTGGTGTCCCACCCAACGCTATTAACTTAAGCTAAATGCTGTCAGGCTGAGCTTCTCGATGTGAAATCGGGACAAGTAGTCGAAGACCTTCTTAATAAGTCGAAAACTAAAATGGATTACCCTTCGACAGGCTCAGGTTGACAATCTATTTTAGTTTTCTCCTTAAAGTTAACAGCATTGGTAGCGTCTCGCTACGACTTTGCATTTGCCTTATTGTTGGCGGATAGGGAGTGGTACTTATGGTTTCTTTTATGGCTTACATGGTTCAATCGTTTTACCATCTAACGCATGTAAGTCCATTGCAATAACCACCCCGTCTACGCACATTCCATCCCGCCCCCCCTCCTTGAAAGGAGTGGAGTTGCGACCGCCTAAACCTTCTGTAGGATTTTTCCGTGTGTTCTGTGTTTCCGTGGCTGAATGCAAGTGATTTTAAACTACTGGTTGGTGTCCCACCGACCGGAATAATTCCTTTTGTTTTATGCTTTTGAAGAATCTTGGTGAAAAATAGTAACCTCCAAATGGATTCTAAAAGATGATCCACTAAAAATGTAATAGAAATCTCATCAATTCAAAAAATATATTTTTCTTGAAACAAATCGAAAAGTTAGGCGTTTTAGCTATAGTTTGTTTGGTTTAGTTTTATCAGTGGATACTCATAAAACATTCTATATGGCCCCATCATAGTATGGGGCTTTCTCGTTTTTAAAAAGTTGATTTAGAAAATTATGATTATAATTGGTTACTAAATCATGTGTATTAATGCTCTATTTTAAGAATGTACTTTTCCCTGTTGGAGTTAAGCAACCGCAAGTTGAATCGGCCTTAAGAAAATATGCGTTGAAAAAGACTTCTCCGTTAGACTTTCAAAGCACGACGATAAATATCGGGACAGACAAGGTTTTTATGGGCTTTGAGCGTAAAACAGATCTTCAGTTTAGCCGAATCAAAACTTCTTTTGTATTCATGCTACCCAAACTAATCATAAGCTTGCCCTTAGATCAGTCAGCAACTGCTTACCGCATACGGTTGGGAGGCATACCTTTAATTATTAGTTTGTTTTTAGCTTTCTGTATATTGGTGATCATCAAAAGCGTATTTAATGGCAGAACCGAAACAGCGTTCAGTATTTTCATTCTTGCTTTTTCGATTGCCTTTTATTTTTTAGTACGATTTGAACTTAAACTTACCCAGTCTCGTGTATTGAAATGCTTAGAAAAAGCAGTAAACTAAAAAAGGCCTTCAAAATAAATTGAGGCCTTTCCAATGGTGATAAGGATTTAAATTAATTCTGAACTTTGATTTCTGTTCTTCTGTTTAACATTCTTCCCTCTTCGGTTGCGTTGCTGGTAATGGGTTCTTTCTCTCCGTGGCCTACGATAGAGAAATTTGCCGCATTAATTCCTGCATTTACAAAATAAGATTTAACCGAATTGGCGCGATCTATAGATAAAGACATATTATGCTCTGGTGTACCTTCGGCAGATGAGTGGCCATTTAATACAAATTTAGTGTTAGGAGCTTTCTTAATTTCAGCTACGGCCTTATCTAAAATAGCAAAAGAAGCTGTTTTTAAAACGGCCGAGTTAAACTCAAATTGGATGTTACCAATATTAAAATTCGGTTTTTCTTCTGGTACGGGCTTTTCTGCGGCAGGCTGTGGTGCAGGCTCAGGCTTTTTCTCTTCTACTGGCGGTGGTGGAGGTGCTACAGGGGCCGGTGCAGGTTTTGCTGCAAGCTTCTTGGTTTTGCAAGAATACATGGTTAATGTAGATAATCCGATAAGCGCTGTAAAGAAAAGTTTTTTAGTAATGTTCATTTTAAACTGTTTTTAGGTTCAATTGTGTTTTGCAATATGCACAATTTATTCATTACAGCTATAACGATACTTTTCTAAAGAACGTGTGTAAAGTAGCGATTAAGTAAAACTAAGCAGCTTCGAAGGCGGCATTCCATACTGCTTTTTAAACACAAAGGAGAAGTGGGAAAGGTCTTCAAAGCCCAGTTCCAGATATATATCAGATGCTGTTCGCCCTTTTTCGCTAATTAAGTAATGAGCTTCTTGAAGCCTTCTTTGCTGCAGCCATTTGCTTGGCGAAGTGTGAAAAATGTGATCAAAGTCTCGCTTAAAAGTCGCCAAACTCCTTCCGGTAAGGTAGGCAAAGCGCTTAAGTTGTACATTGAAGTGAAAATTTTTATTCATAAAAGCTTCCAGATCGATCTTACCGGGCTCACTGAAATCGAATAAAACATCCTTTAATTCGGGCCTAAGCCGCAACAAAAGCATAATGGCTTCCCTTTGCTTCAAATTCTGAAGTGGGCCATTAATTGCCTGGTCGCCCTGAATATAAGGCCAAAGCGAATCCATAAACCCTGTAAAGAGCGGATTGGGCGCTAAAGGGGTTACAGCATCAGACACTAAACCATTAACATGATCTGACTGATAGCCATATTCCATAGCAAAACTCCTTAAAGCAGCCTGGTCCAGGTAAATGGAGATGGCCTTAAACGAACCCCCTGGCGCAGGTTCTTTATTAAATTTAATGAGTTGATTACGTTTGATAAAACGAAAATCTCCTTCCTTAAAAACATTCTCCCTGTCGCCTGTATTAATGGTTAACATTCCTTCTATCTGATAGCTAAAAACATGCTCACTGGCAAACTGTTCTCCTTCGCGGTTACGTGAAAAATAACAAGAATATGCAATAACGGGAACGGGATGATCTATTTTAGATTCGGCCATATACAAAGTTAAAAAAAAGCAGGCAGCTATACTGGTAAAAGACTAGCCACCTGGTGTAAACGATAATTGAATTAAACTTTTCTGGAAATACCTTTGGTATACCACTTCCCATCTTCACTATTTAAAAAGTCTGTTGATTCTTCATGATCGGTAGATAAAGAAACGTTCAGCCATGCTTCCATCTCCGCATTGCGCATTTCATTGGCATTTTTTAATATCCCAATGGCCTCACTTCCCAATACCAAATGAACTGGGGGGCTGGGATGATTGGCCAAATCGACCATTACTTTTGCCGCTTTATCGGGATCGCCAACAGGCACGAAGTTACCACCTTTGAAAAAGTTTACGCGCTGGTTTACCTGCTCATACTCTTCCATTTCTCTGGCATAACTCATAGAATCGCCCGCCCAATCAGTACGGAAGCCGCCCGGCTCTACACTTGTAATATAAATACCCAAAGGCGCAACCTCTTTTGCCAGGGATTCAGTAAAGCCGCTCAACCCAAATTTTGCTGCCTGGTACATGGTTAAACCCGGATTGCCTACACGTCCACCTACCGAACTGATCTGTAAAATACGCCCACCGCCTTGTTTGCGCATATAGGGCAATACCGCCCGGGTAATCTCTATGGGGGCATATAAATTGGTTTCCAGCTGACGGCGTACCTGCTCCTCTGTGTAAGCTTCGGCTGCGCCAGTAATTCCGAAACCTGCATTGTTAACCAATACATCAATTTGTCCGAAATGCTTTACCGTTTCGGCTACCGCCTGGTATACCTGCTCATAGTCGGTTACATCTAAAGCTATTGGAAATATTTGATCGGGATATTGCTGAACTAAATCATCTAACTGACTAATATTGCGTGCTGTTGCGGCTACCTGATCGCCGTTTGCTAACACTGCTTGTGTAAGGCTACGTCCTAAACCACGGGCACTGCCTGTTATAAACCATACTTTTTTCATTGTCTTATCTTTAATAATTACAATACAAAGTTATGGTATGGAACAGCCCCTAGCTTTGCTGTAAAGCTCAAAGTTGGTTTGTTGTAAAGCTCGTTATTAGTGATTGGTTCATTAGGCATGAGTTCATTGGGCTGGATGTATAGACGCATTGCTACCCTGAGTACGCTTATCCTTAAAAGGGAACTCCCCAAGAACGTGCCAATCATTGCCGTGATACCTTTAAACTCGGTGCAGAGATTTTAGAATCAGATTTAACAATCGAAGTAGCAGAGGCGATTAGGGTCGTATTAAATGGGTTGTGGGTTATGAGTTACAGGTTACGGGCCTGGAGGCCTAAACTACCATCGCTTATAGTTTCTTACATGGAAGATGTTTTAATGGAAGATGAGCCAAAAAACACCCCCGCTAACACACAACCTTACGTCCCCCTCCTTAAAAAAGCAGGGGAGTGGCGATCCGCCAACTAGATGGATTAGGTGCCTTAGGTGGTTAAAATGGTTACGGGTTATGAGTTGCGTATTACAAGCTGGAGGCCTAAACTTACATCGCTTATATTTCTTTTGTGTGTTACATGTTGAAAAAAAATGTAATAAACCTTTACCATATAAGACATGAAGCTCATAAAAAAGACCCACCCCCGCTAACACAATCACAGAGTTATCTTCCAGTAACTAAACTTTATCTTTCCCATCATCGTTTCAGTTTTCCGCAAAAGTGTAGGCTAGTTAAATTGAATTACTTATATTTAACCTAATTCTAACCATCTAATTAGCCCTCAAGCATGAAAAAGATTTTATTTTTATTACTTCTTAATCTTTTTGTTTTCTACAGTTATTCTCAATCACCTCTTCATTGTTTACCAGATTCATCAATAGTGATATCGTTAAATAAAAATGTAGGTTTTGGCCCATCGGGGCAGGTGAGTTCTGCCATAGGCGCAACTCATAATAACAGTAAGGAGGAAATAGCACTCTATCCTGTTCTCACTAATATTCCAGCTCTAAAAGATGTACAAATCTTTTTTTTCATTTACAACAAGCCCCAGCATTATTATCAGAATTATATAGCTGGAAAACTGAGCAAAGATTTGTTATTAGAATGGTATAAAAGAGATAACTTAACCTTATCAGACACATTACTCCTATCAAAAAATAGCATGAATACGGGAATTTCTGTTGTGAGTGCAAAAGACTCCACAGGCAAAAAGGTATTTATGGTTGATGCCAATCATAATTATGATCTCTCTGACGATGTGATAAGAACACTTCCTGATGATGGCTATATTTCTAATATTATGGAGCTTGCCACTAAGATCTCCATAGAATCTTTTTCCAACAATAAGATAAAGCAGGAAGATGTTTTGTCACTAATCAGGTTCAGTAGAAGCAGTACCGATAAAATGCCTCTTATATCTTTCGCATTTCCCGAATTTCGTTATGCGCGGTTTAGCTATAAAGGCAATCAATATCTCATCTGTTCCGATATGTTGGCTCCCACAAAATCTGTTTTCCTATTGCCAGATCTACCCTCGTTTAGTCCGGCACCAAAAGAGGCCAGGGTTAACCTAAACCAGTTTATTAAATTAGGCAATGACGACTTCCAGTATGAAAGAGCAGAAGACAACGGACAGCGTGTAATCTTTAAGAAAAGGGCGAAAAATGAGAAGTCAATGCATGATACTTCCGAAAATCCGTCTTCACAGGCCGGATACTTTGCTCCCGAAATCAAGGGGCTAAACTTGATTGATGGAAAGGATATTAGCCTAAATGGCTTGAAAGGAAAATATGTATTTATTGATTTTTGGAGTACAAGTTGTGGGCCATGTATTGCAGATTTCCCAAATCTGGTTAAACTTTACAACAGTTACGATAAAAATAAGATAGAGTTTATTGGCATGGCAGATGAGCGGCAAAATGGAAAAGTATCTGAGTTATTGAGCAGACACAAAATTACATGGCCAACTTTGATTTCCAATAAACAAACCACATTTTCCAAGGGATACAACATCTTTTCTTATCCAAGTTCTTTTCTGATTGCCCCAGACGGGCGCATTGTTAAACTGGATCTTAGAAGCGAGGAGTTAAAAAATGTCCTCAATGCCTTATTGAAATAACCTGGTACATTCGCCAAAATCCCGCTATTGCAAATTTTTATTGATGGAAAAAGCATTAAATTTTCTTGGAATTATCTTTAGTATTTGGTTTCTGCTTACCGCTTGGGTATGGACTTACAATGCAGCACTGTTTATCTCTTACCCTATTGGAATAATTGCCCTGTTGATTTTAATATTTTCATCATCCCGCTGGGGTAAAAAGGTAATTAAAACTATCTTATTGATTGGTTTCATCGCTTCAACCGCAGCCTTATTTTTATACAAATAGATATGATTAGGATCTAAAAAACCTTCTTCATAACCTCATATCATTTTTAATTGACAGTTTTTTTAAAAATAAATCCAAACCCAGGTAGGTAAATGCTAAATCGCTGGTTAGCAAATCGTTTTACCAGTTAAAGAAGAGCTTCACCATCAATTTCATGTTCAAAAAAAATGAACGTTGTAAAAGGAATCATACTGTATTTAAATTAATACTTAAACGTAAAATAACGCTTAAAAATTTATTCTTGTTGTTATTACAATAAATACGTAACATTGAATTGATAAATCGTTTTATCAATAACCAAATATAAATATTGAGCCAGGTTATCCTGAGTGTTTTTGCGTTTTGATCTGTCTGTGTAATTGATATAAGTTGTACTGAATTTAATTACATGTGTATAGGGGGCAGCTCCTTTCCGCAAAAATTAACATCCCCTCAATCATTGTGTTTGAATATTGCCTACAGCGCCTTATCCATTAAACACCATTAACTAACCATTTACTAAACCTAAACCTATGAAAATCAATCTACTCAAGATTTCAGGGCTCTCTGCGCTTTTTTTGCTCAGCCACCCTGCCTTTTCAAAGCACCTTCGAGCCGAAAATCCAAGCGGATTTTCATTCATTGAGCCACAAGCTGTGCAGGTCAAAAGCCGAAAAACAGTTACCGGAACAGTGCTCGATGAAAAAAACATGCCCATCCCCGGTGTCGGGATAAAAAACCTAAGTTCGGGCAAAACGACTGTAAGCAACGAGTCCGGAAAATTTAGCATTGAAGCCGATGCAAACCAGGTTATCCGTTTCTCTTATATCGGTTACCAAAACAAAGACATTACCGTTGGCAATGACAACAATATCAGCGTTAAAATGGTTCCAGCAGAAGCCAACAAACTGGAAGAGGTGGTTGTAATTGGATACGGAAGTGTTAAGAAAAGCGACCTGACGGGTTCTGTAGGTGTGGTAAAGGCCAGCGAACTTCAGGAACGGCCTTCTTCATCACTCAACCAGGCATTGGCGGGTAGAATTTCCGGAGTTCAGGTGAACACCAATTCAGGTCGGCCGGGTGGTCAAACCAATATCAAAATCAGGGGCTTCAGTTCCATCAACACCAGTAACAATCCGCTGTATGTAGTAGACGGTGTGGCTCTACCTGTAGGTTCTCAAACCCAGAATAGTAATGCCATAGATTATATCAATCCCAGCGACATTGCTTCTGTAGAGGTTTTAAAAGACGCTTCATCTACAGCCATATACGGTGCAAGGGGTGCTAATGGGGTAATTCTCATCACCACTAAAAAAGGAACTGCGAATGCTCAGCGCATCAGCTATGACGCTGATTTTGGGGTAAATACGCTTGCGGCGCATCATGTTAAAATGCTCGATGCCTATGAATATGTAAAGGTTCAGGATCTGGCCTATGAAAACATTAAGGTATATGATCCGGTAGGCTGGGCAGCAGGAAATTACGCTTCTACACCTGTACCTAAAGCCGCCAGAATTGCCTTACCTCAATTTTTCGACGCAAGTGGAAATCCTCTTTATAATACCGACTGGCTAAAGGAATCAACCCAAAATAAGCTCTCGCAAAATCACCAGCTTGGTTTTACGGGCGGCAATGAAAATAGTACCTATGGTGTATTTGCCGGCTATCGCGATGACCAGGGGCTCTTATTGAACTCTTATTTAAAACGCTATTCTGGCAGGTTCAATTTTGACAGTAAAATTAAACCCTGGTTAAAAGTGGGAGGAAATCTAAGCTATAACAACCAGGAAGAGAATATTGTAGATCAGGGTACTGGCGGACTTAATTCTGTTAGGATGATCACAGAGGCTTTTCCCTTTCTTCCAATCAAAATGGCTGACGGGAAATGGGGCGATAACAAGCTGATTCCCTGGGCAGAAGGCGGCTCCAATCCGGTTCATATCCTAACCGATCAAAAGTATGGCATGATTACCCAAACTTCCCTTGGAAGCATTTATTCTACCATAACCTTTAGCAAAGACCTTGAATTCCGCACACAGTTAGGTGCCAACATTGTGAGTCGCAATATCAACGAATATAATGCGAAGCAACTATACGGAATTTCTGATGGACAAAATGGAACGGCCAATGTAACCAACGACAGGGAAACGTTCTGGTCGCTGGAGAACTACCTGACCTATAACAAACGTTTTGCCGAATCTCACGCCATTAATGCCTTACTCGGTATTTCCTGGCAGGCAACCAATTTTTTCAGCAACACCAGTCATGCAGAGAACTTTGTGACCGATTTTTATGGCAACAACAACATGGGATCGGGCAGTAAGTCTATTACCACAGGCTCGAGCAGAAACCGTTCGGCATTTAATTCTTATTTCGGCAGGTTAAACTATGCCTTTAAAGACAAATACCTGGTAACCTTTACGGGAAGGGTAGACGGCTCGTCTAAATTTGGGGAGAACCATAAATTTGCCTTTTTCCCTTCTGCCGCCCTGGCCTGGAAAGCATCTGATGAGGAATTCTTAAAAGGTAATAAAACCATCTCCAATTTAAAGTTCAGAACCAGTTATGGCTTGAGTGGAAATTCAGAGCTTCCTGCTTACCAGTCGCTTTCTACACTGGTTAATAATTCGGCCATTATCAACGATAGCCGGGTAACGGGTATAGGTATAGGCAGGCTCGCTAACCCTGATCTCGTTTGGGAAAAGACTGCACAGTACGATGCCGGGCTGGAACTGGGCTTGTTTAATAACCGCATCAACTTGGAAGCCGATTTATATTACAGAAAAACAACCGATATGCTCCTGGATGCACCAGTACCGCGCACAACAGGATATGCTGTGATCAGAAAAAACATTGGTTCTATGCAAAACAAAGGTATCGACCTCGGTATCAACACGGTGAATATCCAAACGGATAATTTCACCTGGAAAACCGCATTCAATATCTCACTGAACCGAAACAAGGTATTAGCCCTGGCTACGCCTGATGATATTTTCGGGGTAGGTAATCCGAACTTTACCAACCAAACCGGTATCATTAGGGTTGGCGAACCAGTAGGATCTTTCTGGGGCCTTGTGCGCTTGGGTACCTGGAGTGAAGCTGAACGCGCAGAAGCAGCTAAATACGTGAGCTACCGCGGGGGTAAAACCTTGCTTCCTGGTGATATTAAGTACCTGGATGTGAATGGCGATAAGGCCATTACCGATGCCGACCGCCAGATTATCGGAAACGGAACACCTAAAGGCTGGGGGTCATTTTCCAACTCCTTCCGTTATAAAAACCTAGACTTAATTGTAGAACTACAATATTCTTATGGAAATGATGTGCTAAACATGACGCATCACTCGGGTGAGGACAGACAAGTACAGGCCAATAGCTTTGCCAGTGTGCTCAATGCCTGGACACCTCAAAACCAGGATACACCGGTAGCTGCAATCAGAGATCAATCTGCCGGATATGTAACCAATGTGGATACCCATTGGGTAGAGGATGGCTCATTTATTCGGGGTAAAAACCTCTTGTTGGGCTATAACTTCAATAAAACCCTTGTTGAAAAATTACGCTTAAACAGGCTTCGTTTGTATGCCTCCGTGCAGAACTTTTTCCTGGCTACCAAGTACACAGGTAATGATCCGGAAGTAACCACTTACGGCAATGCATTTGCACAGGGCCAAACATTTTTCGATTATCCAAAGCCAACAACTTTTACGGTAGGCTTAAATATTGGATTATAAACATTAACTAGAAAGGATATCATATGAAAATCAATATAAAAAATCTCGTTGCACTGCTTTTATTGGGCGGAACCATAATAGGAAACTCGGGATGTAAGAAATTTTTGGAAGAGACAGATCCAACCAACCTATCGCCAAGCAGCTTTTATACCTTACCCGAACATGCCGAAGCTGGTATTGCTGCTGTTTATGCTGAAATCCGATTTATTGGCAACGGAGCAGGTATTTACTCCAATAACTGGCAGATGCTGGATGCGCCAACCGGTATACAATCTACTGAAACGGCACAAAACTCCGATTTGAATAACCTTTATTCGCTGATTTATGACGGCACCAATTTGCATGTGAACCAGAACTGGAGCGGATTTTACAAGGTCATTGCACAAGCCAATCTGGTATTGGATAAAACTCCGGGCATCAGCCCGATGGATAATGCACAGAAAAAGCGCATTCTGGGTGAGGCTGCTTTTGTGAGGGCCTGGGCCTATTTTTATCTGGTACGCTTGTGGGGCGATGTGCCCTTAATTGTAAAGCCGATTACGAGTGCTAACGATCCTAATTTTGCTCCTGCAAGAACACCACAGGCGGATGTATATAACCAGATTGTTGCTGACCTTACTGCTGCTGAAGCCGCAGGCCTACCTTTTATGGATGCGAGTGGCAGGGTTTCTACTGCGGCCATCAAATCAGAATTGGCTAAAGTATACCTTACCATGGCAGGACAGCCACTTAACAAAGGTGCCGCTTACTATAAATTAGCTGCCGACAAAGCGAAAGAAGTAATCGACTATTCGACAGCAAACCCTGCTACACTTGGATTATTCCCTTCGTATGCGGCATTGCATGATGCCAAAAACGACAATAAGGTAGAGCACCTGTTTGGTATTCAGTATAATGATGCCGCAGGAGCGGGAAACCCTTTGCAATCAACCTACCTACCCTTACACCAACCTTTAGTATCTAAAATTGATGGAATTGGAACAGCTATTCCAACAGGAGATTTTTATGCTTCATACGAGGCGAATGATTTGAGGGCAAAAAACAGAGAAGGTTATTTCTTTACCGATTATTATACTGACGGATTTAAAATGCCACTGGTTAATCGCGGTAAACCTTATATTTTTAAACATTTCGATTTGATTGCCAACGGTACATTAGGTGTTGAAGGTACCAGCCGCAGCGATCTGAATATTCCACAAATCCGCTTTGCAGAAACCTTGCTCATTTATGCTGAGGCTCAGAACCGGGCGGACGGGGCAGCAAATACAGCAGCATATGCTGCGGTAAACGCGGTTAGAAAAAGGGCACAACTTTTAGAGCTTGCCGGCCTGAATCAAACACAGTTTGAAGAAGCGGTTTGGAGAGAACGCTGGCATGAGCTGTGTTACGAAGGTATTATCTGGTTTGATATGGTTCGCTTGCGCAAAGTTTACAATGAAAGCACCAATGGGTTCGATAATTTTGTTGGGCACATCAATAAGAGTGTAAATCAGCCCCTGCAATCTAAAAACCTGCTTTTTCCAATTCCTACCCCAGAAATTAAAAATAACCCGAAGCTAACGCAAAACCCGGGTTATTGAAAAACATAAGTTAGTTTGTTAGTTTGGTGAGGGTGTCCGAGTTTGGGCACCCTTTTTTACGTCCCCCCCTGGTCCGTGACACATGGAACAGTTTGTGTGTTTTTAACTCCAAATGAATTTAGGCATATTGCCCCGGTAACCCACACCCATTTAACCACAAAGTACGCAGAGGGAAAGGCGCAGAGGACACAAAGCCAGTTGTCTATTCCCCTGGTCCGTGACACACGGAACAGTTTGTGTGTTTTTAACCGCAAATGAATTTAGTCACATTGCCCCCGTAACCCACAACCCATTTAACCACAAAGTACGCAGAGGGAAGGCGCAGAGGACACAAAGCCAGTTGTCTATTCCCCGGTCCGTGGCGCACGGAATGCTATGAACTTAAGGAGAAAACAAAAATGGATTGTCATCCTGAGCCTGTCGAAGGGTAATCCATTTTAGTTTTGTCCTTATTAAGAAGGTCTTCGACTACTTGTCCCGATTTCACATCGGGAGGCTCAGACAGACAGGGTTTAGCTTAAGTTAATAACATTGGTGACATACGGAACAGTTATAAAATCCAAAGAGCTTAGGCACTTTAACCTATAACACGCGACACACAACCCATAACCCTCCCCCGGTCCTTGGCGAACGGAACAGTTGTAACGCAGGGAACAGGAGGAAATCAACTACGCAATATTCTCTAAATACCGTAGTACCTCTTCTTTTTTTCTGCTGGATACGAGAATACTTTCTTTGTTTTCCATTTGCAGGTAACCTTCCCGGTAATACTTTTTCACGTATTTAAAATTGACCAAAAAAGACTGATGACACCTGAGGAAACCAAAGGGTGTAAGCAAACTTTCGTACTCTTTCAAGCCTTTAGAAACCAGAATTTCACTTCCATTATTTAAGTAAAACGTGGTATAGCCCTTATCACTTTTGCAGTACAGGATATCTTCAATTGCTACCACTTCTATATATTCCAGGCTCTTTAAAGCAATCCTTTTAGCTGCCGCTACACCCTGAGCAAGATAGTGTTCTTTAGCAATGGCGAGTTGTTGCTGCCCTAAAATTTCCTGTTCGCGGTGATGGTAGCATTTATTTAAATGGGCCGTTAGTGATACCTCATCAATAGGCTTAAGTAAATAGCCAAAGGCACCTAGATTAAGTGCCTGAATAGCGTATTGATCATACGCTGTCAGAAAAATAACCTGAAAGTCAGTAGCCCCGATCTGATCAAACAGCTGGAAACTATCGCCATCCTTCAGCCGGATATCGGCCAAAATAATATCTGGTTTTAGGGCCGGTATTTCCTGCTTAGCCACTACAATTTCAGCGGCAGAGCCTACTATTTCCAGATATTCTATTTTTTTTACAATCTGTAAGATATGTTGTAAAATCCGGATTTCGTCTTCTAAAATATAAAGCTTCATAGGCTTTTGATTAATCATTAATTATTGGAATCTGTATTTCAACAAATACCCCCGTATTGGCGTTTCCGCCTTTATCATTTACTTTAAATTGCGCCTGCTGTCCTTTGGCTGTAAAAAGCAAATCTATTCGCTCTTTTAGAATTATCTGCGCAAGCGATTGTTTCTTCGGATTTTGTGTCGGCTTTTTGCTTAGTCCACTTCCGTTGTCATCAATTTCAATGAGCAACATTTCGTCTTTGATGCGGAAAGATATGGATAACAATCCCTTATAAGCAATGTTTCTAAAACCATGTTCAATGGCATTTTCAACGAAGGGCTGAATCAGCATCGGCGGAATAAGGGTTTCGTTGATATTCAATTGCTCGTCAACCGTAATTTTATATTCGAAAGCATCGGCATAGCGCATTTGCTGCAACTGCAGATAATTGTTGAGGGAACACATTTCCTCTTCGATTTCGATAAAGTCCTTTCTGTTTTGTTCCAGAATACCACGCAATAAGCCAGAAAAAGATTTGAGGTAACGTACAGATTCTTCAATATGCCCCGAAGCTACAAGGCTTTGTAAATTGGCAATGGCATTGAAGATAAAATGTGGGTTTAACTGTGCTTGAAGCATTTTCTGCTCTACATTTAACCTTTGATTTTCTGACAACAAGAGTTTGTTTTTTTCTCTCAGTCGTTGCTGGCGATAGAAGATATAGGAGAAAGAGACCACCCCTACAAAAACGAGCAATGTTAAAAAGATTGTCCAGCGTTGCTGTTTAATAATAGTTTCGTTAAGTCTGTTGCGGCTATTTAATTGAGCAATATTCTGATCTTTTTTTTCCGTTTCATACTTCTCACTCATTTCTGCAACTTTAACAGCTTCTATTGCCTGATAATTACGCAGCTCAATAGTGTAGGCAGAATCTGCGGCTTCGAGCGCATTTTTAAAATCGCCTTTCATCTTATAGGCATCTACTAAGCCATTGTAGTACATATCCTTCTGTTTACCTGGCGTAACGCGTTTTTCGAAAGCAATACCTGCCCTAAAATACTTAATGGCAGAGTCTGGTTGATGATCTTCGCTAAAAGCTGTAGCAAGGTTGTTGAAAGCCACATCATTTAGGGTATTAGACTTTTTAAGGTAGTTAAAATAGATTTTACTGCAAGCTAAAGCCTTGGCCGATTGCTTCTGCTGACTATAAATCTGCGCTTCATTGTCGTAGGTACGCGCTATAGCCAAACTATCGTCAAATTGTAGTGCTAACTTTCTGGCCTGGCTGTTGTAGAAGGCCATCTTTTTGAAATCGTTTAACCGGTAAGCCAGCAGAAATGAAATATCAAAATAACGCTGTTTAATTACCGGATGATAATTGAAAGGATGGTGTTTAAAATAAATTGCAGCATATTCAATTGATTTTTTTTCGTTATGGTTCTGAAAATAAGCCTGTGCAAGTAAATCATAAAAATAATAAGTGATCCGGCTATGCTTTTGCTCTGCGGTTTCCAGGGCAGCATAAATCTGACTCATCAAAGCCGATTCAACAGCCGAACCATTAACCATTTTCCGAAGCAAAATGGCATAGGTTTTTAAAAGCTCTACATCATCGTGGGGCTTTAAGCCTTTCATCTTTTGGTAGGTAATTAGTGCGCTGTCGCCTTTCTTTTCATAACTGTACTTTCTACCCTTAAAATAATAGTAAAAGGGATTAGAATCCTTATTGTCCATTTGATTGAACAGGCTGTCTTCCAGATATATTTTTTTCTTTACCGCAGCAGAGGATAAGGTATCAAAAGACATAAAAACAGCCAGATAGTCTTTTTGCATAGTAGGCTTGTTGCCGGGTTGTTCCTTCACTTCAGGACGCCTTTCTTTATCTCTGCATGAAGAGATGATTAGAAAACATAAAATAGTACAAAAGACAAATATGGGTTTGAGGCTGACGTTCATTCACAAAAAATTAGCTAATCATAATTACAGCTTAAAAGTATAAATAGTAATGTCTAAAAAAAACTACTGGTCAATATCTGTTGGGTTTCATTTTATATCTGTAAGGATTGAGTGTTTATCTGAACCGGAAAGTTTGTTGTGGCTACGTGGTATCGGGTTGACCCAAAAGTGCGTAACCCCCCTGGTCCGTGACCCACGGACCAGCAAATAAAACCTACATGGGTTGTGAATACAAACCACCCCTACCCCTTCACAACCTTGCCCACCCCCTCCTTGAAAAAAGGAGGGGAGTTGAGAAGCCCCGAGTCCGTGACCCACGGACCAGCAAATAAAACCTATATGGATTGTGAATACAAACCGCCCCTGCCACTTCACAGCCTTGCCCACCCCCTCCTTGAAAAAAGGAGGGGAGTTGAGAAGCCCCGAGTCCGTGACCCACGGACCAGCAAATAAAACCTACATGGATTGTGAATACAAACCACCCCTACCCCTTCACTGCCTTACCCCCCCTCCTTGAAATAAGAAGCGCAGTTAATCACCCAGCATCACCATACAACTCAGCCACACCATTTTTACGAATATTAATGCAGCATTCACGAAAAGATGCTCAAACCGCTCACATATCAACTGTCCCTTGTAATCCCTCCCGTTTGTATCGAATTTTAGATTGATTAATCAACAAAACCCAAACGCCAGGGTGAGATGGCGAAATTTACCTATCTATTTTAAATTTTAATTTATTATGAAAACAAACAAAAGCTTATTCGAAAAGAAAATCGAATTAAAAGATTGCCAGATTAATGGTGGAAAACTTGGTATTAGCAACCAGTTATCAGTTGCAGAAACAGGAACAAGAGACAACCCTGATTCATGCACAGACATTGGCTTTGACCAACCAGGAACTGGCTTACCAATAGGTTTCGACACTACTTTATAATTGGTAAGTAATACCTGCAAGGGTAAACTTTTAAAAGTTATCAATCGAAAAAATATTGAAGTAGAAAACTTAACCAAAGGAAAATGAAAAACAGCAACAAATTGTTCGAGAAACAAATCGAACTCAAGAATAGCCAGATTAGCGGTGGACGTGCTTCAGGGGAGAGTTATAAAAATGTAAACCGTACTTACACCAATCAACATGGTTGTACAGTAACCGTGTCAGAAGTACGCACAGATGGCAACGTACTGGTTGAAGAATGTTTTTTCACAAACTGCCCATAATAACCATCTATTAAAAAAAATAATTTCTAAGTTATGAAAAACAGCAACAAATTGTTCGAGAAAAAAATCGAACTCAAGAACAGCCAAATCAGTGGTGGACTTTCTTCGGATGTAACCTATAAAACCGAAACAAAAGTATATCCTAAAAATGACAAGGGCTGCACCAGCACTTTATCACAAGTACTCACAGATAAAAACCAACTGGTTGAAGAATGCTATTTCTCGCATTGCCCATAATAACCATCTATTAAAAAATTTAAATTATTAAATATGAAAAACAGCAAAAAATTATTAGAAAAAAAAATAGCACTAGATAGCTGCCGGGTTAACGGAGGCCTTGCTATGGGAAGTCTTGCTACTTGCAGCAAATTTACCTATGGTGATCATTGTGAGGATAAAACAACCACAATTTACGACGATCAGGGCAACACACTTGGCTACCCTGTGAGTTCAGCATGGCAAGTTTAAATAATTAGGTCAATTAATCATCGGGCGAGAATAAGCCCGATGGTTAAATTAAAGCAATGCTATAACCTGGACATCATTCTTACGCAAATAAATAACAATAGGCACAACAGCCGACTGAATAAGCTATAAAATTATAACATCGAGTGACGTGATATTAATATTCTCCATTAACAGCGATTATTCTACCAGTGCAGTAATTAACTGGCTTATACAGCTGAAAAAGCCGTTTATCAGAATAAATGAAGATACCTTACTGGAACTGCTTTGGCTTAATTCTTCAGACTTTGCCATTAACATCAATGGTAAAACAGTTTTGGGCAGCCAAATTACCAAAATGTGGTACCGCCGGGGGGCATTGGATCTGTTCGCAAAATTTAAGCATACTTTAATTAAAGACTATCTGCGTACTGAGCATACTGCACTGATAGCCTATTTTTATCATAGACTGGATAAAATTCCGTCGGTGAACAAATTTAAAAATAGCGATATCAACAAATTATATTTAATGGACCTTTGTCAGCAACACGATATTTTAGCCCCTAAATACCTGGTTACTGGCTGCAAAAACGAAGTTGCCAGCTTTTTTGAGCAAGAAAAGCATATTATTTCAAAGCCCATTAGCTCACCTTTTTCGTTACAGGATGAGGAAGATTTCTCGCACATGGCTTATACCTCCATGGTTAATCGGGAAGACATTGATGCCCTGCCTGAGCAATTTGTGCCCACTTTTTTTCAGCAGGCCATTGCGAAAGCTTATGAGATCAGGGTGTTTTACCTCAACGGCAAATTTTACGCCATGGCTATATTCTCCCAAAACAATAGCAATACAAATGTAGATTTCAGAAATTATGATAGAGATAAACCCAATCGGGTTGTACCCTACACACTGGAAGAAAGCTATGAAAAAAAACTTAAAAAAATGCTCGATGCATATGGCCTCAACTGCGCCTCATTCGATGTGATTTATTCAAGTGATGATGCTCAATATTATTTTTTAGACTTAAATCCCGTTGGCCAGTTTGGGATGGTATCAAGCCCTTGTAATTACAATCTGGAGAAAGAGGTGGCGTTGGCACTTTAATTTTAACCCCTCAGGTTTGAATACTAAGCAGGCCAAACACATCAATAAATTAACCCACATCCATACTACCTATGAAAAAGATAAAAGATCTGATAGATAGCGGGGAAGCACCTTTGCACATCAAATCATTGGTAAAAAAGCCCAAGCCTACCTACCTTATTAAAACGAGGGTTTCTAAAATTTACCATACCAACAGTTTACAGCTCGACCTATTCTTTAAATCACCGATATGACCAGATTATACCTTCGAAACCAATTGTGCATTCCGGTAATGGGATTTAACCGGGCTATTATTTACGATTTGGGGCGCAAAGACTATCACTTTATTTCAGAAGCGCATTACCATATGCTAAACACCGATGGACTTATTAATTTTGATGGGATTTCAGACGAATCTGAGCGTAGCGAACTGATCGATTTTCTTTTAGATTTAGAGATTGTTTTTGAGGTTGCATCTGCACACGAAGCGGAAAGATTTCCGAAAATATCAACAGCTTTACATCATACTAACCCGCTCAGCCATGCTGTAGTACATACCAATATCAGCCGCAATTTTATCGATTTTATCAGTCAGAACCACCTCCAGAACTTGAGTATCATTTCAGCGCAAATGAACGATGAGGTTATCCGTGTAATTAACTCATTTGCACATCTGGAAATTGATGGTATATATCTCTATATTGAAAAATTTGATCCACACAGCCTTTCTCTCTATGAGCGGGAATTAGCCCGGCTGCCAGCTGTGTTCTCTGTTAATTTTTTTAAGGCCGATAAGCCGCATACGAAACTGGAAGCTAACATCTACTATAATTTTTTCACTGAAGGTTTTGGAGACTATAAACAGCTGCTAACCGTAGATAAGTTGTATGTAAATCAGGATTTTTTTCTGGAAGCATACAACAAACACTCCTATTATAACGGCAAAATATATATAGACCCTAGTGGTAATATTAAAAACGGACTCAATAACACACAAATTTTCGGCAACATTAATTCAATGAGCGATGATGAATTTCATCAAACCATCAATAGTGAGCTATTTTTAGCGCTTGGCAACATTAGCAAGCAAAAAACCCTGGTTTGCCAGCATTGCGAATTCAGATATATGTGTACCGATACACGCGTGCCCGAAAAGGAAGCTGAACACTGGTTTCATCATGCTGAATGCGTGTATAACCCTTATATTTCTAAATGGAACAATGAAGAAGGTTATCTTAATTTAAAAGCATCCGGAATCACCGTTTCAGCATCAGGCTGTACCATAAATAAAGATCAATTGTCAGAAACCTTTAATAAAATCTGGTCAGAATAGAATGAAAAAATTCCCCTTTTATAAACAACCAGATGCCAAAGATTGTGGCCCTACCTGTTTGCGTATTATAGCTAAACACTATAAACGGAGTATTGCCTTACAGCCCATCAGAACGCTTTCTGAAACCACCAGAGAAGGAAGTGGCTTACTCGGATTGAGTAATGCGGCAGAGCGTTTGGGCTTTAGAACATTGGGGGTTAAAATCGATTTTAATACGCTGGTTGCCGATGCTCCCCTGCCTTGCATTGTACATTGGAACAAAAATCACTATGTGGTGGTGTATAAAATTGATAAAGCCAACAGGGTATATGTGTCAGATCCGAGTTATGGCCTGATTACTTACAGCAGGGAGGAATTTATTAAATACTGGATTGGCGAAAATGCCAACGAAAATACGGAAGAGGGTATTGCCCTTATTTTAGAAACAAGCCCTTCATTTTATAAAACTGAGTTTGAAGAGGAGGAGCGAAAAACCAGCTTCTCCTTTTTGTACCGGTACTTATTTAAATACAAATCGCTGGTTATCCAGTTAGCTGTTGGCCTGCTGGCGGGCAGTTTACTATCACTTATTTTTCCATTTCTTACCCAAAGCATTGTTGATGTAGGGATCCAAAATCAAGACATTAACTTCATTTACCTGGTGCTGCTGGCCCAGGTGATGCTTTTCATGGGCAAAATGGGCATCGACATTATCCGCAGCTGGATTTTACTTCATCTTTCTACACGAATTAACATCTCCATTATCTCCGATTTTTTTATCAAACTGATGAAATTACCCATCAGTTTTTTCGATACCCGGATGACCGGTGATATTATGCAACGAATAAATGATCACCATAGGATAGAGCAATTGCTTACCAATTCTTCGCTCAATACCCTCTTTTCTATGGTTAACCTCTTCATTTTTAGTATTGTATTGCTGCTTTATGATTACCGTTTGTTTGTGGTGTATTTACTGGGTGCTGCGGTATATGTAGGCTGGATTACTTTCTTCCTGAAAAGGAGAAAAGAGCTGGATTACAAAATGTTTTCTCAGGTTTCGCAAGAGCAGAGTACCGTGATTGAACTGATTAACGGCATGCAGGAAATAAAAATGCATAATGCCGAAAAGCAGAAGCGCTGGGGCTGGGAGTTTTTACAGGTAAGGCTATTCAAAATCAAAATTAAAGCACTTTCTCTTGAACAATGGCAATCGGTTGGTGGAGGCTTCATAAACCAGATCAAAGATATTCTGGTGAGCTTTCTGGCGGCAAAACTGGTGCTAAGCGGCAACCTCACCCTGGGGATGATGCTTTCTGTGCAATATATTATCGGCCAGCTCAACAGCCCCTTACTACAACTGATTGATTTTATTAAACAAACGCAGGATGCCAAAATATCGCTCGAACGCTTAGGCGAAATACACGATAAAGAAGACGAAGAAAGTAATGAAGAACAGTATGCAACTGAAATTCCACAAAAAGATATCGAACTAAATAATGTTTCTTTTAGGTATACCGGGTCTGATGCGTTTGTTTTTCAGGATTTGAACCTGGTGATTCCCTATCAGAAAACTACGGCTATAGTTGGGGCCAGCGGAAGTGGCAAAACTACCCTGCTTAAGCTCATCACTAAGTTTTACGAACCTAACCAGGGCGATATCAAAATTGGCAGTACAGATATGAAAAATATCTCGCCCAGATTTTGGCGCGATCACTGCGGCGTAGTGATGCAGGAAAGCTATGTATTTAACGATACTATTGCCAACAACATCGCCATTGGCGAAGACACCATTGATAAGCAAAAACTGAGAAAAGCCATCGAAATTGCCAATATACAAGGCTTTATAGAAAGTTTGCCCTTAAGCTACAATACCAAAATTGGTAATGAAGGTATTGGCGTAAGTGGCGGGCAAAAGCAGCGATTGTTTATTGCCAGAGCAGTTTATAAATCGCCTGAATATATATTTTTCGATGAGGCTACGAGTGCACTGGATGCCAATAACGAAAAGATTATTATCGAAAATCTGGAGCAGTTTTTTAAAGGAAAAACGGCTATCGTTATTGCCCATAGATTATCTACTGTTAAACATGCCGATAAAATTATTGTGCTGGATAAGGGGAAGGTTATCGAAGAGGGCAATCACCAGGAATTGGTGGCAAAAAAAGGAGAATATTACAGATTAATTAAAAACCAGCTCGAACTTGGAAACTAGAAAAGATAAATTAGAAGAGATCAATCTTCGCTCAGAGAGTGTACAGGATGTTTTAGCAGAGCCACCGCACTGGATGTTCCGTTGGGGCAATGTGGTGATTTTGGCTATTCTTTTAATGATTCTGTTAATGAGCTATTTCATTAAATATCCTGAATTTGTGCCTGCCACAATCATTGTTACCTCGCAAAATCCACCAGAAAAACTCCAGATCAGGGCAGACTCTAAAATCGAAAAAATATTTATTACCGATCACCAAAAGGTAAAAGCGGGCGAAATTTTAATGGTTTTACAATCTACTGCTAATTATAAAGATGTTTTGCAGCTGCGTAAAATAGTGGATGGCCTTTCCGCTGATGAGCTGGTATCCTTTCCACTGAACCAAGTTTCGGCTTTTAAATTAGGCGAGCTACAAGGCGATTACAATAATTTTGCAAAAGCACTGCAAGATGAAAAGTTATTTACCAGGCTTAAACCTTATGCTCCTGAAAATGTAGCTACCGCAGAAAATATATTGGCAAATAAAAGTAGAATCGTTACCCTGAAGCGGCAGAAAACCTTTGAGCTTTCGAAATTTGAACTGGTGAAGAAAAATTATCTGCGTGCCCAGCAACTATTTAACCAGAAGGTAATTTCAAGCTTTGAATTTGAAACTGAAAAAATGAAGTTTTTGCAAGCGCAGCAAAGCCTGGAAAATATAGACCTTACCTTGTCGCAAACTGAGGAAGCGATTTCTAATCTCCATAAAACCAAAAGTGGGGCAAACATCAATGCCGAGAAAGACAAAATCAATTATGCTTCGCAAACCACCCAGTTGCTGGAGCAATTAAGGCGTTCGTTAAGGTCATGGGAACAAAATTATCTGGTTATTTCTTCTACCGATGGTATAGCCAGTTTTCAGCAGTTTTGGGGCGAAAACCAATTCGTAAAGCGTGGAGATGCTGTTTTATCTATTCTGCCCGACCATAAAAAGGCACTCATTGGCAGGATGTTTGTTCCTGCGGTTAATTCAGGGAAAATTGCCAAAGGAGAAAAGGTTTTAATCAAACTGGACAATTACCGTTACCAGGAATATGGTATTGTAGAAGGACGGGTTCAAAATATCTCTTTCACGCCAGATGACAAAGGCAATTACTATGTGGATGTAACGTTGCCTAAAGGACTCAAGACCTCTTATACTAAGATTTTACCCTTTGATACAGAGCTTAAAGGCAATGCAGAAATTGTAACGGAAGATTTAAGGTTAATTGAGCGGTTCTTTTATCAGTTTAGAAAACTGATGGGATATCAAACAGAATAAATGGGTTACGAGTTGCGGGTTGTGGGTTACGAGTCTGGGCGCATAGCCACGCTGAGTTTTTTACCCATAACAGGCAATTCACAACCTGTAAGATAAACAAAGGGTGTGGATGGCGTGTGAAGTGGCGGGGGTGGTTATTACAATGAACTTACATGCCTTAAATGGTAAAAAAGTATCTAACCATATAAGCCAAACAAGAAAAAATAAGTTTCAATTTAAACCGCAAAGTTTAACGCAAAGCATTAACCACAGAGATAAAGAGGATTTCACAGAGCACACAGAGAAAGCTTCGCTATTGGTAAAAGCTCATAAAAAGAGAAGCAGGGTGCCTTGAGTGGTAAACAAAAATTCCGTGCATTCCGTGTTTCCATGGCTAAAAAAACATAATGCATTCAGAAAACATCGAGATCCCAACTCCCTATTTTTTTCAAGGAGGGGGTGTAGAGGAAGTGTGAAGTGGCGTGGGTGGTTATTACAATGAACTTACATGTCTTAAATGGTAAAAAAGTATCGAACCATATAAGCCAAATAAGAAAAAATAAGTTTCAATTTAAACCGCAAAGCCCGCAAAGTTTAACGCAAAGCATTAACCACAGAGATAAAGAGGATTTCACAGAGCACACAGAGATAGCTCCGTTATTGGTAAAAGCTCATAAAAAGAGAAGCAGGGTGCCTTGGGTAGTAAACAAAAATTCCGTGCCTTCCGTGTCTCCGTGGCTAAAAAACGCAAAGCATTCAGAAAAACAAATCGAAGTTCCCAACTCCCCTACTTTTCAAGGAGGGGCTGCGGATGATTGTGTAGTGGCGGGGTGGTTATTACAATGCACTTACATGCCTTAAATGGTAAAAAAGTATCGAACCATATAAGCCAAATAAGAAAAAATAAGTTTCAATTTAAACCGCAAAGCGCGCAAAGTTTAACGCAAAGCATTAACCACAGAGATAGCTTCGTTATTGGTAAAAGCTCATAAAAAGAGAAGCAGGGTGCGTTGAGCGGTAAACAAAAATTCCGTGTATTCCGTGGCTAATAACTTAACTTCCCTTAACTCCTTAATGTTTTTTTCACCATATAAGCCATATAAGAAGAAATAAGCTTTGATCCTACTAACCGCCAAGCCCGCAAAGTTTCACGCAAAGCATTAACCACAGAGATAAAGAGGATTTCACAGAGCACACAGAGATAGCTTCGCTATTGGTAAAAGCTCATAAAAAAGAAGCAGGGTGCATTGGGTAGTAAACAAAAATTCCGTGCCTTCCGTGTCTCCGTGGCTAAAAAACGCAAAGCATTCAGAAAAACAAATCGAAGTTCCCAACTCCCCTACTTTTCAAGGAGGGGCTGCGGATGGCGTGTGAAGTGGCGTGGATGGTTATTACAATGAACTTACATGCCTTAAATGGTAAAAAAGTATCGAAACATATAAGCCATAAAAGAAATATAATCACTTTACCCTATCAAGACCTGAACTGCTCAGTCTTTCTTTTCCTTTTGAGGAATTTTCTTACCGGTGTATCAAAAATAACCATCGCCAGATAACCAAATCCAAGCAATAGAATTGTTCCTGCAATAATCACTAATGTAAGCTGTTGTGTATTGGGTTTGTAAGCCTGATAATAATTTCCAAACATCCAGATAAAGGCATAGTGGGTCATGTATAGCGGGTAGGAGATCTTCCCCGAAAAGTTGCAGAGTTTTTTCAAACCTTTGGAAAGTTTAGCACCTGCGCCTAATGAAACCAGTAGCGGGAAGTAAAGCAATACAACCAAAAGTTGAGTTAGCCAGTTGAGCTTACTGTCTGGCATGATGAAGGGTAATATCAACAAAACAGCCAAGCCAATAAAGCCGATTTTGGTTTTAAGGATCAGGTTTGCACGATAAATTAAAATCCCCGCCAAAAATGAGAATAAAATACGCGCGCCTCCATCCCAAAAAGAATCTTTGTTCCAGCCGCCAAGTAAACCGCCCTCGCGATAGCTAACAACAGCCAAAGTTATTGCGGAAATACAAAATAAAACCCATAAAATACGACGGGGAGTTCTGTATAATATAAATGCATAAACAATGTTGGCAACATATTCCCAGAATAACGACCATGAGGGTGCATTTAAACCGAAATTATTAAAAGCTCTCTCTTCCATCATCGGAAAGGGAATTAAAAAAACCGAAGCTAAAAAGATGAGCACGACTTTACCAATACTATAGGCATCTGCTTGTCCGCCAAAGGGATCGAACAGAAAAGTAATTAAGCCCAACACCGATCCCAAGATTACTAATGGATGTAGCCTGATCATTCGGGATTTGAAAAATTCGGTAATTCCCATCCTGCCCATACGGTCATCATAAGCATAGGCAATTACAAATCCAGATAAGCAGAAGAAGAAATCTACAGCCAGAAAGCCATGGGCAATAAAGTTTTTATCGGGTAGATATACCATCTCCATAAAGTGGAAGATCACTACACAAAGTGCCGCTACACCTCTTAATCCATCAAGAATTTCAAAATGTTGTTTCGTTTTTAAGAGCGTAGGGTCAGTGGTGTTAAATGTCATCATGAAAAGTATAGCCAATAGAATCGGGGGTCAAGATTACAGAAATCTTATGGCATGCACAAATGTTGCAGGTGACAAATTAGAGACAAAGGGCGACAAGTTGTTTTGCCGCCGTAGTTTTCGGATTGCAAATTTCCTCTCCATCAAAGTAATTTTACAATGGCAGTATTTTGCTAAACTGCTTATTTGCAATATGTAATAGGGTGTTTCGCTAAATTAATCGTTAAAAACATTCTACTTCCCAAAATCTGGTCCAGCTTTCCCCCTTAGGCAGTTTAATAATGCCTTCTTTCCTGGTCAGATCTTGATTATGATTTATGCCATCGGCAACACCACACCAGGGTTCTAAGCAAACAAATGGTGCCTGGGGCGCTGCCCAGATACCAAAGAAGGGAAACTCTTCGAAATGGAAATGTAATCCGTAGTCGTTTTTGGTATTTAAAAGGCTGATGCAACTACTTTGAAGGGTTTTAAAAACCAGTGCATCATTATCAAAAAGTGAGGCTTTGAGGTTTAGTTTATGCCCGTTCAAATCGATGTTTTCTGTTTCATTGTCTACTAAGCCATCGGCTAATTTCCAATAGGTGAGTTTTTCATCATCGTTGAAGGCTAAATAGTAATCTTCATAAACCGTATCAGGAGTATTAGGTACGGCAAATGCCGGATGTGCTCCTAAAGAAAAGTACATGGCCGATTTGCCTGTATTCTTTACCTCGTACGTCAGGTTCAGTTTTCTGTCTATTAATTCGTATTTGAGTTTTAAATCAAAATAGAACGGATAAACCTTTAAAGTGTCATCAGTTTGTTTCAAGCTGAAAACAACTTCTGAATCGCTATTTTGCATTGCAGTAAAAACATGATCGCGGGCAAATCCATGTCTGGGTAGGCTGTAATTTTTACCTTGAAAAATATAGCTGTTATCTTTGAGCGAGCCTACAATTGGAAATAGTACAGGGCTATGTTTTGCCCAAAATTTTGGGTCAGCGTTCCACAGGTATTCCAATGCTGTTTCTTTACTATATAGGCTTTGAAGCTCTGCTCCTTTGTCGGCCAGCTTAACTTTTAAATATTGATTTTCTAAGGTTATCATCACATTTTAAAAATAGCAATTTCCCTGTGGTATAGAATTTTTTTAATAAAAAATAATACATTTTATTTAATGATCGAATTTCGGGGTAGAGAAGGAGTGAATTTTGAATAGCGATTGCCTTTTATTTTGTCATTCTCTCATTCATTCATTCTCTCCTTCATTCATTCTGTCATCCACTCATTGATTCGTCCACTCATTCATTTTACTTCGTAGCGAAAAATTGGCGTTATGTCTTATTTTATTTATTTTTGATGCGATCATCCCTGTTGTTTTATATTTTATTTTAAGTAGAAATAGAGAGAATGGCAGATAAGCAAAAAAAATCAGCCCTTAGTCTTCTTCCCCAGATGGAAAGGAGCACAAGTATAACTGATAATAAGTATTCGATAAGCATGATTTTGGAAGGTGGCACACAGGCCCTTTCAAGTAAATTGGAATTAGGCTTATGAGAAATACGATGATATTACTTTGCCTGTTGATAGGCATTACCGCATCTGCTCAAAAACCAGTTACCAAAGGCGTACAACTCGATCTGACGAAAGTATCTAACTTACAGATTAAAACGGCTATTACTGCACTTCAAAATAATGATGCGCGCACCTGGTTTTCATTATTTACCCCCAATGTAATATTTTGCTATGACGGCTATCAGACCTCGTTTAAAGGTTTTTTCAGAAAATCATTCGGTCATGAGCATTTTACCAGCATTGATCGTGTAGAAAACAATGGCCTGGATATTTACGGGAGCTTTCATTCCGATCAATGGGGCGACTTTAAAACTTATTTTAAGTTTCAACTCAACAAGAGCGGTAAAATATGGCGACTTGATGTTGGCCAGGCGGCTTATTAATTATAAAGGATTGAATTTTGAATTAGAGAATGAGTGAATTTTAGCAGCGACTGCCTATCATTCACCCATTCCATCATTCCATCATTCACTCATTCATTCATTCAATCAATCAATCATCCACACATTCAATCCCTCACTCATTCAATATTCATCAGTTTATTTTGCTTTTTCTTCCCAAATACAGGCAATATTGATGATGGTTTGTACTGCTTTCTCCATATCCTGAATGCTTACCCATTCCTGTTTGCTGTGAAAAGCATGCTCACCAGCAAAGATGTTAGGGCAAGGTAATCCCATAAACGATAGTCTTGAGCCATCTGTTCCGCCTCTAATGCTTTGTTTTTTAACAACAACACCTGCGCGTGTAATCGCTTCTACCCCATAGGCCACAATTTGTGGGTGTTGGTCTAGAACTTCTTTCATGTTGCGGTATTGAGCTTTAATTTGAAGGTTATAACTAGAATTAGGATAGTTTACCATCACCTTTTTTATCGTCTCTTCCAGCAACTCTCCGTGCGACTGAAGTTTGGCATTATCAAAATCGCGGATAATGAATTGTGCTTCTGCTTCCTCTACCTGACCTTTAAAGGCCACAGGATGAATAAATCCTTCTTTTAATTGAGTAGTTTCTGGGGTTAGGGTATCTGTTGGAAGCGCATTTAAGATTTCGGTGATTATTCTGATTGCACTTTCCATTTTTCCTTTGGCAAATCCGGGATGTGCACTCACACCTGTAACCGTTAGTTTTGCACCATCGGCCGAAAATGTTTCATCCTCAATAGAACCTAAGGTTTCTCCATCAATGGTATACGCAAAATCTGCAGCAAGCTTTTTAAGGTCGGCCTTGTCTACGCCTCTTCCAATTTCTTCATCGGGGGTAAAGAAAATTTTAATCGTTCCGTGCTTTACATCCGGATTTTGCATTAAAAAAGCAGCCGCTTCCATAATTTCTGCCAGGCCAGCCTTATTGTCTGCTCCGAGCAGGGTTGTTCCGCTAGCAGTAATAATGCTGTTGCCAATCTGATGTTGAAGGTCGGGGTGTTCAGCCATTTTTATGATCACTTTATTATCATCTGGCAGAATCAGGTCCTCACCTTGATAATTATCATGAATAATTGGTTTAACATTTTCACCACTGCTATCAGGTGAAGTATCCATGTGTGAGCAGAAACAAATTACGGGAACTTGTTTCGTGGTATTGCTTGGAATGGTACCATAAACATAGCCGTTAATATCTATTTCTGCATCAGAAATACCCATTTCTAACAACTCGGCCACCAATGCTCTTCCCAAATTTTTCTGCTTTTCTGTAGAGGGGCAGGTGGGTGAACCAGGGTCTGATTGCGTGTCAATCTTGGCATATTTTATAAATCTGTTCTGTAACGAACCATTGGAATTGTTGTATTTACTCATAATTCAAAGGTAAAAAGTTATGGATATTCAATAAACATATTATTTTTGAAAAAAAAACGATATGATCCCTAACTTATTGAAAACTATCTCTGTATCACTTTTCTTCGTTTTGATTACGGGTTCTATTTTTGCGCAATCAAATTATTTTAAGCTTTCGTATGGTTTTGGTGTGGGTGCTAACCGCTCATATACTGACGTAGTTAAGGGCGGAACAGGCTACACTGCATACGGTGTTTTTGATGTGCATGTTACCCCGTTTGTTACTGCAGGATTGGAAGCTCAATATGGTATGGTTCAGGGAGGAGATATTGTTACAGATCCGCATAACAGACAGTTTATTAATAAATATACTGCTGTTAGTGCTAACGTTAAGTTTATGCTGGGGGAGGTGCTTCGCTATGAAAGAAGCGACTTTTTATACAATATTCGCGGTTTATATGTTGGAATTGGCGTTGGGGTGATTAACAATAAAATGGATGACATAGTGCGCTATAAGCCATCTTGGGCCGCTTATGACCCAGGCTTTGGACCCTTTCCTGGTAAAGATAAAAGTTTAAACCTCGTTACACCCGTTAATTTAGGCTTTAACTATTTCATCAATGATGGTTATGGATATATGAGATACATCATTAATTTTAATGTTCAATCGAATATCACTTACGGTGAAGGTTTAGATGGTTATGATGACCCGAGCCGCAATTTTGAAAATTATTCGCCAGATATTTATAATACCTACACTATAGGTTTCCGTTATATGTTTGGCAATATCAAGGTTTACCGTAAAACACTTTAAAGCCCCCCTGTTTACCGTTAATTGCAATGAGGAAATTTCTCCTATGGGCATCAGTTCTTTTCTCTTTAAGTACGATGGTACAAAAAACACCCTACGAACAAAGCGGGAAAAAGGAAACGACAACCTATACCGCGGCTATCTCCTATTATGAGCATTTGGCGAAGGAATATAATGAGGCCAAACTACTCACTTATGGTTTAACAGATTTCGGGAAGCCTTTGCACCTCCTGGTTTTGTCAAAGGATAAGATTTTTGATCCAGTAGCCATCAAACGCAGTAACAAGCGTGTCTTATTAATTAATAACGGTATTCATCCGGGAGAACCCGAAGGTATAGATGCTTCAATGATGCTCGCCAGAGATTTATTGCAAAAGCATCAACTGCCCAAGGATGTGGTGATTTGTATCATTCCCATTTATAATATTGATGGGAGCTTTAACCGGACAAGTACCTCAAGGGCCAATCAAAACGGGCCTGCCGCCTATGGTTTTAGAGGAAATAGTAAAAATCTGGATCTTAACCGCGATTTTATCAAAACCGATTCTAAAAACTCAGCAGCCTTTCAACAGATATTTAATAGCTGGCAACCAGAGATTTTTGTAGACACGCATACCAGTAATGGAGCCGATTATCAATATGTAATGACGCTAATTCCTACTCAAAAGGATAAGCTCAACCCATTGCTTTCTAATTATTTAACGCAGGTGCTTGTCCCGGATCTCTATCAGGGTATGGAGAAACAGGGCTATCCAATGGTTCCCTATGTTAATGCTATTGGCGAAACTCCAGAAAGCGGAATCACGGGTTTTATCGAGTCGCCCAGGTACTCTACAGGCTATACCACACTGCACAATACCATCGGCTTTATGCCCGAAACGCATATGCTTAAAGATTATCATCTTCGGGTAGATGCTACCTATAAACTATTGGAGCAGTATATACACATCACGCAAAGAGATGCAAAAATAATTGGGGAGAATAAACGCAAGGCAGATGAAGCGGTAGCGGTACAAAAGATCTTTCCTTTAGCCTGGAAGTTAAATCAAGCTGAATATACAGATTTGCGCTTTAAGGGATATGAAGCCGGCAAGAAAACCAGTGCCGTAAGCGGAGCTGATCGGCTATATTATGATCGGAGTAAACCCTACACCAGGAATATAAAGGAATGGAATAAATTTGAGCCCGCAGTTACAGTAGAAAAACCTATAGCCTATATTATTCCAAAAGCCTGGGATAGGGTAATCGAACTGCTAAAACTCAATAATGTAAAACTAAAACAGCTTAAGGCAGATACCAGAATAACTGTTGAAAGCTATTACATTGCTGATTTTAAAACCACTACCCGGCCGTACGAAGGGCATTACCTGCATTCGGGCTTGAAGGTTGAACCTGTTTTTCAGGATCTACAGTATTATGCCGGTGATTACGTGGTCTACGTAAACCAGCCTACTAACCGGTACATTGTAGAAACGCTCGAACCTCAGGCTACAGACTCTTTCTTTAACTGGAATTTCTTCGATTCGATTTTGGATAGGAAAGAACATTTTTCTGCTTATGTGTTTGAAGACACCGCGGCAGAACTCTTAAAGAAAAACCCAAAACTGAAAGCGGCGTTGGAAACAAAGAAGGCTACAGACAGTACATTTGCTAAAAATCCTGCTGCTCAGCTTGATTTTGTCTATAAAAATTCTGATTATTACGAGAAAACACATAATCGATATCCTATTGGGCGCTTAATTTCTGCTCAGGAGCTCGATTTAAAATAATTTTATGGAATATTTAAACGCTGCACCCGTAGCTTCACTCATCTTCGTTTTTACCCTCATTACGAGTTTATATGCCTTTTACGATCACAGTATTTACGGTAAGTTTATGCTCCACCCATACAGCGTATCTAAAGGCCATCAGGTTTATACCTTAGTTACCAGCGGATTAATTCATGCCGATTGGATGCATTTGTTTTTTAACATGTTTACCTATTATGCCTTTGGTTTTGCCTTAGAAGGCTTGCTTGGGAGCTGGCAGTTTGGTTTACTCTATCTTTTGTCGCTGGTTTTAAGTGATTTGCCAACCGTTTTTAAATACAAAGACAACTACAATTACCACAGTTTAGGGGCCTCTGGAGCCGTAAGCGGATTGCTGTTTAGCTTTATACTTTTTAATCCGATGTCTAAAATATATATCATGTTTATTCCGATTGGAATTCCTGCTGTGGTTTTTGGCGTTTTATATCTGATTTACTGTGTTTATGCATCCCGCAATTCCAGAGATCATATTAACCATGATGCACACTTTTTTGGGGCACTTACAGGATTGATTTTCACCATTATCTTTAAACCAGGTATTATTATGCATTTCTTTGAAGCACTTACTGGAAGGTAGTTTGGAGTATCAGTCTTCAGTCTTGATTAACGATTTAACTCCTTAATGTTTAATATTTTTTCAGCGATTCCCATCCACTACCCTGCATTCGGCAAACAAGGCTTTTCAAAAAAGCTCATAGGCTCTTCAGGGTTTTTAATAATCTCGAACAAGACATAGCCCCAGGGTTTCCAGAAATTTTCTAAAACCTGACCATAAGTTTTATGTTGCCAGGCATCAAACAGGGGTTTGCTCATGTTTCCCCTTAATGGCATAGCCTCAATATAAGTGATCCCCTCTACAGGCATAAATGTATATTCGGGCAGGCGATTAAAAAGGTAGGCTGAATAATAGAACCTCGCGCTTAGCTCTTCAAATTGCTCTGCTGTGAGGGCTTTACCCTGTATTTCATTAATAATATCCTGATGGTAACGCTTGTTGGTTCCGTTATCCTGAAGGCAGGCAATGATGCCAAAATCCTTCATTTTTAAAGAAAAAGTGAGCGTATTAATCTCGTCGCGGAAACTGAAAGGAGTGGCTTCGTCAGCAAGCTTAACCACGGTGATAGACCAGGGAGTAAAATCCTCAAATTCAATCTGCGTATAAAGATTCTGCATCATGAAATTAAGGTTAGCAAATTTCATCATCAAAGACTGCGACATATTTAAACCGTCAGCAGTCATTTCTTTGCGCAAGGCCGAATGCATCTCAATGTAGATAAAGCCATAAAGGAATTTGCCTATCCAATTAAAAAGGTCTAATTCTGATAATGCAGAAACCCCGGCGTAACCTTGCTTAAAAGCATCACTGATTTTAGCTTCCAAAGGATTTAGAAATTGCTCGTTAATCTCTGTATTAACAGGGATAAATAAATCCTGATAAGAACGGATACTCTCATCCAAAAATTGAATTTGCTCCTCACCTGTTAATCGCGCAAGGTTTAATAGCCACTGTGGTAAAAGCGGAACCTGGACTACAGGAGAATTAAAGGTTTTGCCACTTAAGAAGCAGGTTTTGTATAGAAAATCGAAATTTTGGAATGGATTGTATAAGCCGTTATTCATCGCTACAATATTAACCATTATATTTTTAGGCCATTGTACCGGCAGGAATAAATGACTGAATTTTGAATGAGAGAATTATTGAATGAGAGAATGAGAGAATTTTGAAGGGCGCATGATGGACAGCGTTACTAAACTCACTCATTCAAAACTCACTCTTTCAATAATTATTGTAAAAGGCCCCCACCTGATCAACCAGCTGGTTATATATTGGTTTGGTAAATTCTACAAATAAAGTGCTCGGTGGCGGAGGTACAATTTGTTTTCTCCTCGTTAAAGCCAATTGTTGCTTGCTCAAAGCACGTTCATCTCCCTTAAAACTAGCCCATCTGTCTCTCCAAACATAAGTGCCGGGAAACTTTTGTTGGTTTACTATTTTTCTGCTTTGCCAGTCGGTAATGGTCATGTCCAATAAGCCTGATGAAGATATGTTTTTCTCAAATATGCTTAAAGTAGCCTTAACCGTTCCATAGATAGGCTTTCCATCACGGGTTTGCCCAATTTCTACACTATCGCGTTTAAGCTTTTCTACCCTTTCTTTCACGTAAGTTTGTCCAACAATGAAATCATCAAAATCCAGGCTTAACACCTGATCTGGAGCTATTTTCTGATTAGTTGCCTGTTGTTCGGTATAAAAAACAACGAACTTATTTCTGGCATAATCGGCAATAAACTGATCAATCTGCTGTTGAAAATAGTCGGCACTTAACTTATAAGTCGGGCTATTTACCCTAATCGGTTGAATAACTACTCGTGTTACGGCGGCCCAATAGGCATCTTCCAGTTTAATTTTGATATCCTTATAGTTAGCCTGCAGGTTTTGTACCTTCTCAAATTCATAGTAGGCTTTCTTAGCCGATTGACGGGTGTTTACTTCAAGATAGCTTAATCCCGAATTGTATCGGGCAGTAGCTGCATTGTATTTACTTTCCTCAACCGCTTTAATGTATTTCCCTGCATTGGGAACAATTACTAAACAAGCCGGACAGCTGTTAATTTCATCAGCCAGTTGATTGAGCTTTTGATAATCATATAAGATAGATTCCCAACGGAAAGGATCATTGCTGAGTTTGGCATCTTCAATTTTTCTTAAATGATCTTGTAAGGCAAAGCTATAGGCAGTTTTTAAAACTTCCTGTGCTTCTGTATTTTTAGGTGAATTTTGCAAGCGACCTACTGCTTTCAGCACAGATGCGTCATAATCGCCTTTTTGAAGTGCTTTTTTGCCAGTGGTACATCCTCCTATAATTATTAAGGATAAATAAATAAAATACCGTAATCTTGAGATGTTTTTCATGACAGCGCTTTTTTGTGTTAATGAACAAATATACTTTTGTTAGGCGAAAAATAGCCTACTTAATTAGATGACGATTGATGATGAAAATAAGTTGCAAGCCGTTTGAATTAGAATTAAAGCATCCATTCTCGATTTCAAAATTTACCCGAACCAGTACCCCCTTAATGCTACTCCAGGTTCAGTATGAAGATGTAATCGGGTATGGAGAAGCTTCTATGGTGCCCTACATGGGCGAAAGCTATGAAAGTGCACAGGCTTTTCTAAACTTAATAGATTGGAGCCGGATTCAGTATCCATTTAATTTTCAGAAGATTATTGCTTATCTGGATCGTTTAGCCCCCGGTCAGCCAGCCATTAAGGCGGCCGTGGATATTGCATTGAATGACATAAACGGCAAAGTATTGGGGAAACCCTGCTATGAGATTTATGGCGCAGACCCAGCCAAAATGCCTGTCACTTCTTATACCGTGGGAATTGATACGCCAGAGGTAATCAGAGAGAAGTTAAAAGATGCCGCAGCATTTAATGTTATTAAGGTTAAACTGGGAAGGGATAACGATCAGGAAATTATCGAAACCATTAGGAGCATGACGGATGTGCCCTTGTATGTAGATGCTAATCAGGGCTGGACAGATAGAATAAAATCTATCGACCTCATTTATTGGCTCCATAGCAAGGGGGTTGTGCTCATAGAACAGCCTATGGATAAATACGATATGGAAGGGAATGCCTGGTTAACAGAACGAAGCCCGATTCCGTTATTAGCCGACGAAGCCATGCAGCGCCTGGCCGATATGGATCAATTAAGAGGCGTTTATCATGGCATCAATATTAAATTGATGAAGAGTTGTGGCATGTACGAAGGTCATCAAATGATTTTAAAAGCACGCTCCTTTGGTATGAAAGTACTAATTGGCTGCATGAGCGAAACCAGTTGCGCCACCTTAGCAGCAGCAGCCCTAGCCCCCCTCTGCAATTGGGCCGATTTGGATGGACCTTGGTTAACAACCAATAATCCATTTACCAACCCAGCTTTTGAAAATGGAAAATATCAATTGCAGCAACTACCGGGTTTAGGGTTAACGGGCATTGATCCTGGTTTTTTTGGTGGTATTTAATTATTGAATTATAGAATGAGAGAATGATGGAATGACAGGATGAGAGAATGACAAGATGATTAGAGGCAATCGCTAGATTCTATCATTCTAAATCCACTCATTAAATTATAGAATTATAGAATGATGGAATGACAGGATGAGAGAATGACAAGATGATTAGAGGCAATGGCTAGATTCTATCATTCTAAATCCACTCATTCACTCATTAAATTATTTCGCTACTTTTTTTCTTTAAAAGATTTGCGGAGCTCTTTAGTAAGCTGATATTTGAAATAGAAGAGACAAGCGGCTACGCCTACCAAAAAAGCGGAAGGCAGGTATTTATGGTTCTGATAACACCAAACCACGCCACATATAGATAAAATAATAGCGAGGTTGTAAAAGATATTTAAAGCAAATTTCTTACCCATCAAGTTAATTGTTGAATTAGAGAATGATTGAGTTTTGAGTAATTGAATTTTGAATGAGCGAATGATGAGGTTGATCGCTACATTCCTCGCATTCAAAATTCAATCATTCACGCATTAATATTTAGTAAACAGGCATATTCGGGTCAAAAGCTTCTTGCCAGGCTAAAATCCCGCCTTTTAAATTGTATAAGTTGTCGTAGCCATACTGTTGCTCCAATTGCATTACTGCTGCAGCACTTCTTTTGCCACTGCGGCACTGAATAATTACAGGCTTGTCTTTAGCTACTTTGTCTGCTTCAATTAAAATACCTCCCAAAGGGATATTTTCTCCATTAAGATTAGAAACCTCATATTCAAATGTTTCACGAACATCTATTAGCTGAAAATCTTCGTTATTATCGATTTTCTCTTTTAGTTCTTGTACCGATATTTCTTTCATTTTGTCAAGTGTATTTATGCAAACTTAGATAAAACTAAGCAGCATTGTGTAAAAATTAAGCAAAAGTTTATTAATGGAAAGGGATATTCCCAAAAGCATTTAAAATAATGATGCAGGGATATTTCGAATTATAAAAACAATAATCTAAATTAGGTTGCTTAACCAAACTATACTACACCAATGAGTGAACCCAAACCACGTCTGCTTTCATTAGATTTTTTTAGGGGATTAACTGTAGCAGCAATGATTTTGGTTAACAATCCGGGCAGCTGGGGACATATTTACGCCCCTTTAGAACACGCAGAATGGAATGGCTGTACACCTACAGATTTGATTTTTCCTTTTTTTCTGTGGATTGTAGGCGTTTCTATCGCTTTTGCTATGAGTAGCAGCAAAGCAAATCCAGAACTTCATGGCAAAACCATTTTAAAGGCCATTAAAAGGGGTTTAATTTTATATGGCTTAGGCTTCTTTTTAGCCATTTTTGGAAAGATTATCTCGGCCATTATCCAGGATACCTCCATTTGGGAAGCTTTTAGAACGGTGCGCTTACTGGGTGTATTGCAACGTATCGGAATTGTTTTTATCATCAGCAGCATTATTTTCCTGAAAGTATCCAACAAAGCTATTTTTAAAGCCTTAATTGTGATTTTAGCAGTTTATTGGGCGCTAATGACCTTTGTTCCAGTTCCTGGGGTAGGTTATGCCAATATGGAGAAAGAAACGAATTTGGCCGCCTGGATAGATCGGGGAGTTTTAACAGAAGCACATACCTGGGCATCATCTAAAACCTGGGATCCCGAAGGGATTTTAAGTACGCTACCAGCCATCGGAACTTGTTTGTTTGGTATTTTGGTGGGCGTTTGGATGCGCAGAAAAGACGTAGACAATGCCTCAAAAGTGGCCTGGTTATTTACAACAGGAACTGCTGCGGTTGCCTTGGGCTTATTGTGGGATTTGCAATTCCCAATTAATAAAGCGTTGTGGACAAGCTCATACGTCCTTTACGCCGGAGGTTTGGCTTCTATAAGTCTTGCCTTGTGTTATTGGATTATTGATGTGCAGGGATATAAGAGATTTACCACGCCATTTGTTGTATATGGCGTTAACGCCATTACCGTTTTCTTTTTGGCCGGGCTGATGCCAAGGGTATTAAACCTGATTTCGATTACTCAAGCTGACGGGACTAAAACGCCTTTATTGGTATATTTCTACAATACCTGTTACCAGCCATTCTTTTCTCCTATAAATGCATCCTTAGTTTGGGCCATTAGTTATGTGCTCGGCTTCTATGTGCTATTGTATTGGATGTACAAAAAGAATATAATCATTAAGGTTTAATTGAGTCAGTACAGCTGATTTTTTGTAAATTTATTTCCTGCAATTACATTTTGCTTATTCTAATCATTGAAAAAGAAAACTACTATATATGACATCGCCAAGGCACTTAACATCACGGTATCTACAGTATCGAGAGCATTAAGTGGTTTTCCTGCTATAAGTGATGCCACACGCACAGCTGTGCTGGAAACGGCACAAAAGCTCAATTACAGTCCCAACAAGTTGGCCTCGGCACTTAAATCTGGTAAAACGCATATTATTGGTGTAATTGTTCCAAGTGTTCAGGCGCATTTTTTTGCTTCTATTATTCATTGTATCGAAGATGGGCTAAAGGATAGTGGCTATCGGGTTATTATTTATCAATCTAACGAATCTGTAGAAAACGAAATTAATGGTGTAAAAACGCTACTGGAGGCACAGGTAGATGGCATTATGGCTTCCATGTCTTTAGAAACGGAAAATGTAGATCACTTTGCAGAAATCATTAAGCAAAACAAGCCCCTTATTCTATTTGATAGGGTACATCAGGATCTAAAGGTTCCTACCATTACCTTGAATGATTTTAAAGCAGGCTATATGGCCACGCAGCACCTGATTGATCAAGGGTATGAAAGAATCGCCTTTATTACCACCATTCATCAAATTAAAATCTTTAACGATAGGCTAAAAGGGTATAAGGCCGCTTTACAAGATAACGGTCTACCTGTTTTAGAAGAACACATAGTTTTTGGAGGTTTATCCATTAAGGATGGCCGATTTGGATCAGGCAAACTCATGCGCAGTAAGAATAAGCCCGATGCCATTATTGCCGGAGATGATTTTACTGCATTGGGCGTGATTAAGAAGCTCAAAGAGATTGATGAAACGCCGCCAGAAGTGGGTGTAATCGGTTTTGCCAATGAAGCATTTTCTGCCTATATCACGCCTAACCTGTCTACCATAGATCAGCATGCACCACAGATAGGGAAAGAGTGCGCCAAAATGTTCCTAAAAATGGTTAAGCAAGAAGATCCTTTTGAGGAAATAGCACATATTGTGTTAGATCCAAGCCTCATCGCAAGACAATCAAGCATTAAGGAACCGTAGCCGTTCATAGAAAACACGTCATCACATAACCGGGCTGAGCAACATCTTCCAGGAGGTTTAGGCGGTCGCAACTCCCCTCCTTTTTTCAAGGAGGGGGTGCGGATGGAATGTGTGTAGGCAGGGGTGGTTATTACAATGAACTTAAATGCCTTACATGGTAAAAAAGGATCGAACCATATAAGCCAACATGAGTACCTCTCCATATCAGCCAATAATAAATGTTAAGATTCCCTCCTGCGAGGAAATGACGACGGTTGAGGGGTTAGGCATCATGCTAACTGCCGAAAATAATTTACAGTCCTTCCCGAAGCACGCCCTCCGGCCTAGCAGCATTTCGCCGGATAGGACAGCCGAATGCTTGCAGTTTCAATCGGTTACGTACTGCCCAAGGGAATAAGCAGCGAGGGCTGGCCAGAAGTGTAAATGCCTAAGCCTCTTATTACCGCCATCTGCATTCGGATGCTCATAGCCAAGAAAGGGTGCAAGCCTTGGCTTTTCGGTACCTTTTTGCCAAGAAAAAGGTACGAGCCCTTCCGGCGGCGAGGAAAAAAAATATTATGTCATAACGAGAAAAGGAATTATTCCGGCCGGTGAGACACCTACCGGTAGGTTAAAATCACCTGCATTCAGCCACGGAAACACAGAACACACGCAAAAATCCTCCAAGAGGTTTAGTCGATGGCAACTCCCCTCTTTTTTCAAGGAGGGGGTGCGGAAGGTGTGTGAACAGGCGGGGGTGGTTATTACAATGAACTTACATGCCTTAAATGGTAAAAAAGGATCGAACCATATAAGCTATAGAAGAACATGATAGCCTCTCCCTATCAGTCAATAATAAGGCAAATGCAAAGTCGTAGCGAGACGCTACCAATGCTATTAAGTTAAGCAAAATGGTGTCTGAGCTTCCCGATATGAAATCGGGACAAGTAATCGAAGGCCTTCTTAATAAGGATAAAACTGAAATGAATTGCCCTTCGACAGGCTCAGGATGACAATACATTTTAGTTTTCTCCTTAAGTTAATAGCATTGGAGACGCTACAACTAGGAAAAAGTAAAAGAAAAATTATTCCGGTCGGTGGCATACCTACCGGTGGTTTAAATATTTAACCCCATCAAGGGCATAAAAAAACCTGCTCTGAATAAACAGTAGCAGGTTTTTCTTTATGAAGAAGATTGATTAATCTTCAAATTTCCATCTTACAAAAGCTTCCATCGCCTCGTATTCTGCAAGACCAAGCTCATCATAAGCTTTTGCAGTATCGCGGTTGCGGTCTTCAGCACGTTGCCAGAATTCTCTTGCGTCATCCCCAGGGAAAACAGCTCTGTCTTTTTGGCTCTGGTGTTTGAAGATTGCATATTTCTTGCGCTCAAGCTCCTGTGGAGAAATTGGAACAGCCATCTCGATTTCATAAGTTTCAAACTCATGCCAAGCACCACGGTACATCCATAACCAGCAGTCTTTAGCCCATTCTTCGGTTAAACGAAGACGTTTTAAGGCCGCTAAGATAATGTTGAAACATACAATGTGTGTGCCATGTGGATCCTCAAAATCGCCTGCCGCATATACTTGCTGAGGTTTTACTTTTTGAAGAAGCTCCATTGTTAATTCGATATCCTTATCGGTAACCGGATTTTTCTGGCTTTTTCCGCTTTCATAGAAAGGAAGCGCCTGGAAGTGGATATGATCATCTTCCAATCCGCAGTAACGTGCACCGGCAATAGCCTCACCTTTTCTAATCAAACCTTTCACAGTTTGTATTTCAGGGGTATCTATCTGGTTTGGTTTTTTATTGTCGATGAAAGTACGCATGTTTTGGTATAAACTTTTCAGTTCTGAATTGTCCATGCCCATTTTCTCGGTAAAATCTACGTTGAATTCTACAAAACGTAATGCGTCATCGTCCCAAACAGCAGTGTTACCTGAAGTTTGATAAGCCACGTGAACATCGTGTTTCTGATCTACCAAACGGATGAATGTTCCGCCCATAGAGATCACATCATCATCGGGGTGTGGGGAGAAAATAATAACCCTTTTTTTCGCAGGCTCGGCCCTTTCCGGACGTTGAGAATCATCTGCATTGGGCTTACCTCCCGGCCATCCGGTAATGGTGTGCTGTAATTTATTGAAGATATGGATGTTGATGTTATAAACCGGACCTCTTTCTGTGGCCAGTTGCGCCATACCGTTATTGTTATAATCGTCTTCTGTTAATTTTAAGATCGGTTTTTTCAAGGTGTTGGCTAACCAAATCACCGCTTTGCGGATCAATACTTCAGTCCATACACAATCTTTAACCAACCAAGGGGTGTTGAAACGGGTCAGTTCTGAGGCTGCAGGTGCATCTAAAATGAACTCTACGTTTTCAGAAAGCTGAAGATAGGTTGCCGGAACATCTCCAGAGATTTCTCCTTCTACCGCTTTTTTAATAATAGATGCTTTTTTACGGCTCCAGGCCATCAAAATGATTTCTCTCGCTCTAAAGATGGTACCAATACCCATGGTAATCGCCTTTGTAGGTACGAAAGATTTACCACCGAAATCTCGTGCAGCATCACGTCTGGTTAAATCGTCTAGCGTTACTAAACGTGTTCCAGAGTTTGGTGCAGAACCCGGCTCATTGAAACCAATGTGACCGGTACGACCGATACCCAGAATCTGGATGTCTAAACCACCTAGATCACCAATTTTCTTTTCGTAATCTAAGCAGAATGCCGGAATGTCTTCCAGCGCCAACGTCCCATCAGGAATGTGAACATTGTGCTTTTCGATGTCGATGTGGTCGAAAAGGTTTTCATTCATAAAGGTCACATAACTCTGTGCCGCCGTTGGCTGCATCGGATAATACTCATCCAGGTTAAAGGTGATCACATTTTTGAAACTTAAACCCTCTTCTTTGTGCAGTCTTACCAGTTCGGCGTAAACTGCGATTGGGGTAACACCTGTTGCTAAGCCCAGTACTGCAGGTGCGTTGTTTGCTTGTTTGGTTTTAATGAGGTTGGCAATTCTGTGCGCCACATTAACCGAAGCAATTTTTGGATTTTCGAACACGCTTACGGGTAATTTCTCGAAACGTGTCTCCTCCAGTAGATTTAATCTAGCCATTTTTTTGTTATGGATTTTAATGTACGGAGCAGTAAATATAGAGACTTATAGTTAATTTTTAGTAAAGGATAGCTACTTTTATTGCAAGTATTCTATTAATGATTAAAACAAACGTTTGATCTTTTTTACTTTTAAAACTGTTCTTATGAATAACCAAATACAAAGCCTGTATAATAAAGCAGCAAAGGCTGAGCGTTTAATTATTGGGTTGATGAGCGGCACCTCTATGGACGGGTTGGACATCGCACTTTGCGCTGTTGAAGGGAGCGGTTTGGATACCGAGATTAAAATTCTTCATTTTAAAACCGGTGATTATACAGTAGATTTCAGAGAGCAGATCAAAGCTATTTTCTCTAAACGGGAGGTAGATTTACAGTTGGTTTGCCTAATGAATGAATACATTGCTAATGTTCATGCAGCGCTGATTAATGAAGCCTTACAAGAATGGGGTTATGAAAGCCAACAGATAGATTTTATTGCCAGTCATGGACAAACTATTTTCCATGCGCCAAAATCATTGCACCAACTTGAAAACTATCCAAATGGAACTTTGCAAATTGGTGATGGAGATCATTTAGCCGTTAAAACAGGGATTATCACCTTATCTGATTTTCGACAAAAACACCTCGCTGCGGGTGGAGAAGGCGCGCCATTAGCGGTTTATGGAGATTATCTTATTTTCTCTAAAAAAGGGGAAGACCGCATTATGCTAAATATTGGCGGGATAGCCAATTTCACTTATTTGCCAGGCGTGCTGGATGCTGCTCAAATTTTTTCGACTGATGTTGGTCCGGGAAATACCTTAATGGATCAATACATGCAAAAGCACTTTAACCGGTTCTACGATAAAAATGCTTCAGTGGCCAAACAAGGGGATTGTAATCAGCAATTATTAAAAGCTTTGTTAGATTGTGATTTCTTCGATTTGGATTTTCCTAAAACAACAGGACCAGAGTTATTTAATCTCAGCTATCTGGAAAATGCACAGCAAGTATCCGAAACAAGCGATTTAAAACCTGAAGATGTAATGGCTACTTTGTGCCATTTTTCTGCTTCCGGGATTGCCGATGCTATACATAAATGCTTTGGAGAAGAGGCTAAACCGCATATTTTTACGAGCGGTGGAGGCATGCATAACCCGCTGTTAATCGAACTATTAAAGATAAAGCTTCCTCAGGCTACTTTCCTAACTACAGACGATCTGGAAATTAATCCAGACGCAAAAGAAGCTGTTCTGTTCGCCATTTTAGCCAATGAAACCCTATGTGGAGAACCGATCAATTTTGGAAACAGACAGGGCGTGCCTTCGGTTTGCATGGGGAAAATTAGCCTCCCAGCGTAATTGGAATGATTGAGTTTAGCATGATGGAAGAATTGAACCCACGATAATATACCCATTCACTAATTCAATCATTAAGTCATTCATTCATTCACTCACTCAGTCATTCACTAATTCAATCATTCACTAATTCATTCATTCTCTCCGTATTTTGTATACTTAATTGTACAACTATAAACTTTTGATTGTCAGTTAATTTATTAAATTTGTTATCATGCGAATCTAATTAATTAACCAAACCAAATTTTATGGAAAAAAGTTACCCAAATTGGTCACCAAAGTTTCTTGCAATTTTGATGATCCCATTTCTGCTGCTCTTATTTTCAGAAATGGCCCAGGCGCAAAACAAGCGCTACACTATCAGTGGAAAAGTAACAGATGCTTCAGGAAACGCCGCCATTCCCGGAGCAGTAGTCAAAATTTTAAACACCACATTAGTAACGAGTACCTCTTCCGCAGGGAATTATACTTTTGCAGTAGATCTGGCACCTGGCAAATATCAGATCCAGTTTTCTTATGTCGGTTATAAGTCAGTTACCCAATCAGTTGACTTGGGTACTGGTAATACTGTTCAATTAAACGCCAGTCTTTCAGGGGATGCTGTTGGTTTGGACGAAGTTATTGTAACGGGTACTTCTCAGGGTACCACCAGGAAGCAACTGGGAAGTTATGTAAGTACCGTTAAGGGCGATGATTTGAATAAGGCACCAAGCGGGAATGCTTTAGCTTCCCTTCAGGGAAAAACTCCTGGCGCTCAAATTAGTCAAAACTCCGGAGACCCTGCGGGTGGTATATCTGTTCGGTTAAGGGGGATCAGCTCGGTTAACTCCTCATCAGAACCACTTTATATTATTGATGGCGTAATTGTAAATAACTCAACCACAAGGGTAACCAATACTTCAGGTAATTATGATGGAGGAAACTTTGTTGGAAGTATTGGCCAAAATAGAATGGTAGATATCAATCCAGCGGATATTGATCACATAGAGGTATTAAATGGTGCTGCGGCTGCCGCAATTTATGGATCGAGGGCCAATGCAGGGGTAATCCAGATTTTTACCAAAAGAGGTAAAACCGGAGAGCCACAGGTAAGTTTCAATACCAGTTTGGTCATCAGCGAACTTCGTAAGCAGATAGAGGTTAACCAGGCACCTATCAAATTTGGAGGATCAGTAGATGCACAAACACAAGATATCTTGACCCCAACCTTAACCAATACCACTCCGGTAACCAGATATAACTATCAGGATTACATTTTTAGAACAGGTATTGGTACAGATAATTCGGTGTCGGTTTCCGGAGGTAATGATAATACTAAGTTTTACACCTCTGCAGGATATTTCTCTAATCAGGGGATTATTAAAAACACTGACTTCAGAAGAATGAACTTCAGGGCCAATTTAGATCAAAAGATTAATAATTGGGTACGCATGACAGCTGGTTTTAATTATGTCCATAGTGATGCCAATGAAAAACCAGATGGAAATTCGTTCTTTTCACCAATGAACTCCGTTACGATTATTGGTAATTTTCATGATTTGTTTACCAGAGACGTATTGGGTAATCTTAAAGCTGTTGGCGAGCGTGGTCGGGTTAATCCGGTATCAGTTATTGAAGATATCAAACAACGCCAATTTGTTAACCGGGTTATTGCCAATGCAGGATTAAAGTTAAATCCCGTGAAAAACCTAACCGTAGACTATTCTATGGGTGTAGATAACAGCATTCAGAATGGAACAACCTACATCCCTCCCTTTGCTTATAATGTGAGTACAGGTTTTTTTGGGGGTGGCCCAACATTAGATCCATCTTTGAATGGATATGCGAGTACTGCAAATGCCACTACTACCTTGTTTAATAATGAACTGAATCTTACCTACGATGCTAAATTATCTAATTTATTAAGTTCTACAACACAATTAGGAGGTTCTTATCAATACCAAAAAGATCTGTTTAGTTTATTAAACGGACGTGGACTTGCTCCTTTTACACAGGTCGTAAATTCGGCGAGTACAATTCTGGTTAATAATGACTCGAGGTCTGAGTTTTCGATCAGTGGAGCATATTTGCAACAGAATTTCAAATATAAAGACCACCTATTCGTAACTGGCGCATTGCGCGTAGATCAATCGACGGTATTTGGTGAAGATAACCGCACTCAATATTATCTAAAAGGCAATGTGAGTTATGTGCTTTCATCTGCCGATTATTGGAAAAAATTGGGTATAAGTTCCTGGTGGAATTCGTTTAAATTGAGGGCTGCATATGGAGAATCAGGAAATCTTACCGGAATTCAACCTTATGACCGTTTCAATGTCTATTCGCCAGGGTCACTTAATAGCAGAACTTCATTAGTGTCGAGCGGTATATTAGCTAACACCTCTGTAAAGCCTGAGCGTCAAAAGGAATTAGAAGTTGGAACCGATATGTCTTTCTTTAATAATCGGTTGGGCGTAACATTTAGCTGGTACAATAAGAATGTAAGCGACTTATTACTTCCGGTTGTTGTTGCACCATCAACGGGTTTTTCTAGTTTGCTAGATAACATTGGTGGTACATTAAGGAATAGAGGAGTTGAACTCATGTTAACTGGTGTGCCGGTAAAAACAACTGATTTTAGCTGGACGACTACCCTGATATACAACCGGAACCGGAATAAGGTTATCGGGTCTGGTGCAAGAAGAACACTTGCTACAAATGCCGGGGCACCCGTTTCTATAATAGATGGATATCCTGCAGGGGTTTTTTGGGGTAGCTATTTTGCTAGAAATGATGACGGAACTTTGTTAACAAATGCCCTGGGCATTCCACTGGCAGAAGCTCCGAGAGTAAATGGTGTACCTAGTGGAACTCCTGTACAAAAAGTGATTGGTGACCCCAATCCAGACTACACGGGCTCTTTAGTTAATGATTTTACCTATAAAAAATTGAGTCTTCATATTCAGCTAGATGCAGTTCAGGGTGGCGATGTTTGGAATGCAGATTGGAGAACCCGTCAGGGGGTAGGTAATGGCAAAATAACAGAGGCAGAAGATTTAGGACAATTACCAAGGGGTTATGTAGCCGGTGTTTATAATATAGAAGAATGGCGTATAGACGATGGTTCGTTTGTGAAGCTAAGAGAGATTTCATTAAGCTATAATATTGGTAAAGTGAAATTTGTTAAAGATTTGACAGTTAATTTAAGTGGAAGAAACCTCATTTCCTGGGATAATTACAAGGGGTATGACCCAGAATTAAATTCAGGAGGGCAATCAACCCTTTTGAGAAATATCGATTTTGGCTCAGTTCCTATTCCCCGTACCTTTTCTATAGGTTTAAAAGCAACGTTCTAACTTAAAACTATTTGTTATGAAAAATTTAAAATCAAAATATACGATCTGGACATTCCTGTTGTGTGCATCTGTACTTTTAGGTGCCTGTAAGAAGGAATATTTAAATCCTAACGGAGCCAGCGCCACTGATGTATTGTCTTCTGCCAAAGGGCTTACGGGGGTAACTGTAGGTTTACAGAAAGCTTACTCTACATCCAGGGCTGGCCTTTTGTATGCCTCTCTGTCATTAAATGGGATTACCACAAATGAGTTAATCTCTATCAATACCGGAAATACAAACGAAGAGCGCCTGATGGCGGGTGGAGTTCAGGTTGATGGTAACAACACTATTGTGTTAGGGGTTTGGACAGCTTCAAATAAGATTATTTATGATGCTGACAATGTTATTAACAATGCAGTTAATTTGGCCGACAAGAACTATGCAGCAGGACTAATTGCTCATGCCAGTATTTTTAAAGCCATTGCATTGGGGAATTTGTCTGAGTTTTGGGAGAAAATTCCTGCAGGAATCGGGCTAAATGTAGGTTTCATTAATCGGTTGGATGGTTTCAATAAGGCTATAGCTACAATCGAGAATGCACAGGCTGTTATTGCCGCCAATGCCATCAGCACAACCTTTTTAGGGAATATTCCTACGGGAGTAGACATTCCCAATACACTTAATGCTTTGAAGGCCAGATATGCGCTGTTTGCTGGTAATTATGCGCTGGCGCTAACGGCGGCAAATGCAGTAGATTTAACAAAGAGGTCTACCTTTACTTATGATGCACTTAATCTGAATCCAATTTTTGAAATTGCTACTTCTACAAATAATGTAGTGCAACCTAAAAATATAAATTTAGGTCAAACAGGGGTTAATGTTCCCGATGCAGGCGATTTGCGCATTCCATTCTATACTGTAATTAATACCACAGTGAGGATAAATGGGTTTGGGGTATCTACTTTTGCACAAATTCCACTTTACCTGCCTGGAGAAATGACACTAATCAAAGCGGAAGCTTATGTTCGTCAGGCCACACCTAATTTGGCCAGCGCTTTAACAGAGTTGAATAAATTAGTGACCAAAACGCCTGCTCAAGACCCTTTTGGTGTAGGAGCTGGATTACCTGCCATTACGGGTTCGCCCACTGCTCAAACGCTTTTAGATTTGATCTACAAACACCGGTGCATAGAATTATTTATGTCAGGGCTTAAGTTAGAAGATATGAGGAGATTTAATCAACCTCTAACCGATCGGAAAAGGAATTTCTTTCCTTACCCTTTTGCAGAGCGAGATAATAACACCAATACCCCAGCCGATCCAACGTTTTAAGACAAAAATTGTATCATAAAATTCAATTATCAGTCTTGTCGAAGGATCTGTGCAGCGGAACATCGCTAAATAAACAGAAAACCAATCTGCGAAAATCCATTCTAATCTGCGGGAGAAAGTATTCTTATACCTCCCGCAGATATAAGAGGATTAGACAGAAAAGGATTCTTTTCGGGTTGTCGATCCTGAGCTTATCTAAGGATCTGTGGAGGAGAACTGCCTTCTACAATATATTTAATTCCTTTGTTCGATAGTTTGCCAGCAGATCGTCGTTTACATCCAGCTCCGTAATCAGATAGCTTATGCTTTCTATCGGGCAAACTTTTAGGCGTAATGCAATATCCAGTTTCTCGGAGATGCAAAGCACGGCAGTTCTTTTAGAGCAGGCCAGCATCGCCTTTTTGAGTTGATTAATTTCCCAGTAAGTATCTGTTAAACCTTCTTCAGGATGAAGTGCACTAGTACCCATCAAACATAAATCTGCTTTTATTTCAGCCAGTTGAGTAATCACATGCCCGCCATAGGTAACCTGCGAATTTTTGGAGAATAATCCACCAATTAAGATGACTTCAATATTGTTGTATTTCGCTAGCTCCACCGCAACCAACGGACTAATAGTAAAAAAGGTAGCCGTAAGGCCCTGAGGAAGTTGTTTAACCAGTTCTAAAATGGTCGTTCCTCCCCCTGTTAATATCACCATTCCATCTTTGATCAGGTTGGTCGCTTTTTTAGCAATGGCAATTTTGCTGTCTCTCGCATAAACCGTACTGTCATCAAACGAACTGTGGTACGATTTGGATAATGCCCCACCATGAACTTTATAAAGTAAGCCTTCGTCTACCAGCTCCTGCAAGTCTCTTCTGATCGTATCTTCTGATACATTGAGTAATTGTACCAGATCTGATGTAAGTACCCGATTATGAAGGTTAATCTGGCGCATAATGAAATCATGGCGTTCTTTTTTGAGCATAGTGGTTTGGTTTAGAAGCGAATGTATAAAAAGATTTTGAAAAAATATAAAACTGCGTTTTTTTGCTTGTTTGTGCAAGTTTGTCTTTTTAAACAAGTAAATGAAGAATATTATTTGCATTTATAACCAAAAACATTTTATATATTTACTAAACTAAACTTAAAATGCGTTTTTATGCGTGTTTGATAAACTACAAATAATCAACAAAACTAATTATTAACTTATCCCTAGTCAGTTTATGAAAAAAAAGCTACTACTAATTTTTATTGGTACCTTTTTGCTGTTTGCAAATGCTATTGCCCAGCAAATTACAGTTACCGGTAAGGTCACGTCGGAAGACGGGCCAGTGCCAGGTGTTTCCGTTCGGGTGAAGGGAAGCAATATGGTGGCACAAACCAATAGCGATGGGCTGTATACGATCAAAGCATCCAAAACAGATGTTTTGGTTTTTACTTTCATCGGATATCTTACCGCCGAAAGACCTGTTGCAGGTAATACAACCATTAATGTAAGTCTTAAAACCGATTCAAAAGGTTTAGATGATGTGGTGGTTGTAGGTTATGGAACCCAGAGAAAAGGCAATGTTACCGGCGCAGTTTCTACTATCGACGTTAAAAAAACTTTAGAAGGCCGACCTATCTCAGATGTTGGAAGGGCATTGCAAGGTGCAGCTTCAGGTTTGAGTATTACCGTACCCAGCGCAGAGATCGGCTCTGATCCGGTAATCCGCATCAGGGGTCAGCTGGCATCTTTTAACGGAAGTGCCCAACCCCTGGTATTGGTAGATAACGTGGAGATTCCAAGTTTGCAATTGGTTAATCCTAACGATATTGCCAGCATTACCATCTTGAAAGATGCTGCTGCTTCATCTATTTATGGTGCAAAGGCAGCTTTCGGGGTAGTTTTAATTACTACTAAAACCGGCTCTGCAACAGATAAACCATCTATAACCTACTCTAATAACTTTTCATATCAAAACGTGTGGAAAGACCTTAAAATGGCTGATGTAAATGGCTTGAAATATACAGTTGATGCAGCCGAACGAATAGGTGTAACCACACCAACAGGTGCCTTTTATTACGTAGATAGGGCCAGTTACGAAAAGGCAGCTGCCTGGAAGGAGAAATATGGCAGTACTATAGGTCCAGATGATCCTACTGTATTTGGTAGGGATTGGTATGTGCAGGGGGCAAACCAAAAAATGGGGGTGCGTACCTATAACCCTTACGATTACATGGTAAGAGAGTGGGCACCAACGCAGCAACACAACCTGTCTATAGGCGGTACATCTGGTAAAACGTCTTATAACATAGGTTTGGGTTTACTAGATCAATCGGGTATGTTAAAGCCGGCAAAAGAAGATCGTTTTACACGTTACAACGCCTCGTTTAAAATTACCAGTGAGATTAATAAATACCTCACCATTAGAGGAGGGGCAATCTACTCAAGAAGAAATAAGCAGTATGCGTATACCACCAGTTCTACAACGGCCGATCCATGGTTATACCTGTACAGATGGAGCTCAATTTATCCATTGGGTAAAGATGAAAACGGCGACCCTATACGCAGTCCGGAAAGCGAAATTGCTTCGGCAAACACCGCTAATATTCTTTTAAATTATGCCAATGTGAATTTAGGGACAACCGTAAATATCCTCAAAAATTGGAAAGTGGATTTAGATTATACTTTTACCAATCAAAATGAAGATTGGAGAAGGCCTGGAACGCGTTTCACGGCAAGGAATTCATGGGTTGCGCCAAAAGCAAGGCTCAATTCAAGTGGCGCACCAATTTACGTGAATGATATGGGGCAGGTAGTTTCAAGTACCTCCCCTGGAGCAATTGCTGCATACGATTTGTCTATGGATATGTATACTACTCCAGGGTCCAGTCCTGATCATTTTGCCCGGACCGCTACAAGTTTCTACAGCCATACCATCAATGCACTTACCACCTACAATTTAAAATTGAAAGAAGACCACGATTTTAAATTTATTGCAGGTTTAAACCGTGTAACCAGCACAGCAGAAGCTCAATTTGGTCAGATTACAAATCTCTCGGATATCAATAACCCTCAATTTAGTTTTGGAACTGGTTTGCAAACCGTTCTTCCAACAGCGGTTTCCCTTGGGTTAATTCCGGGAGGGATCCGGATTTTTGCACCAGATAAAATATGGGAATCTCAATTGGGTTATTTTGGCCGTATTAATTATGCCTATAAAAACAAATATCTTTTAGAGGGTAATATCCGTTATGATGGCTCTTCTAAATTTCCAGAATTTTTATGGTGGAGATGGTATCCTTCCTTTTCTGCAGGCTGGGTAGCCAGTGAAGAGAAATTTATGGCCTGGACAAAACCAGTATTGGATCAGTTAAAATTCAGGGCTTCCTGGGGATCCATCGGAGATCAATCTGTGCCCAATGATTTGTATCTCCCGATAATGCCGAATGGGCAGGTATCCTGGATTTTAAACGGTGCGAGAGCGAATTACGTGGGAACACCAAGAGCAATTGCCGCAGATATTCAATGGCAGGATATCGTAACAACTAACTTTGGTGTAGATGCTACGCTACTCAAAAATAAACTCACGGCCTCATTTGATATATTCCAGCGAAAAACAGAGAATATGATTGTGCCAACAGAAGGTATCCCGCTTACCTTTGGTATTGCTTCTCCACAGGGCAACTATGGCGCATTAAATACCAAAGGTTGGGAGCTTACTATCGATTTTAATCATCGTTTTCAAAATGGTTTGGGCTTAAATTTTAAAGGAAATTTATCCAATGCTAAAACTACCCTAACAGCGTATGGTTCTGGAACACAAATTACTTCTAACTATAATGGAAAAGATATAGGTGAAATCTGGGGATATCGTACAGATAGGTTATATCAAATGGACGATTTTGAGCTTGACGGATCAGGAAAACCAATATTATTTACCCTCACCGCTGCAGAAAGTAAGTTGAACGCTGGCAAGCAGGCTTATAAGTTAAAGCCAGGTCCAAATGGCGAAAAACCAGTATATCAACCTTTCGTGCAAAACTCAGCTAATTTCCGTTTTGGCCCGGGTGATGTGAAGTTCAAAGATGTAAACGGCGATGGGGAGATTAGCAACGGCGATGGAACCTTAGCCAACCCTGGCGATTTAGAAGTTATCGGTAATTCTAATCCACGGTATGAGTATGGTTTCCGTTTAGGAGCAGATTTTAAAGGCGTAGATATCAGTGCTTTCTTCCAGGGCGTTGGTAGCCGTAAAATCTGGGGAGCGGGATTCTTAGCTATTCCGGGTTTCAACTCTGCAGACGGTGCCATGCCGGAAGCCATTGCAAGTAACTATTGGACACCACAAACACCAGATGCTTTTTATCCTGCAGCTTATAATAATGCTGCAAGCAATACCACTAATAACATGCAGGTTCAGGATCGTTACTTATTAAATATGGCTTACTTAAGGTTGAAAAACCTAACTGTTGGCTATACTTTTCCTTCAACACTGGTTAAAAAGGCAGGAATCAGTTCCTTAAGGGTATATACCGCTTTAGAAAACTTCTTTACCTGGGATCATTTAGGCGATTTGCCTATCGATCCGGAAAGTGTGAGTGGTTATTCGGTTTGGGATCAGAACAACTATAACAGCGGGCGTACCGGTACAGGTATTCCAGCTTTCAAGAGTGTTTCATTTGGTGTACAGTTGAATTTTTAAGATTATGAAAACGAAATATTTCAAATATATAAATGGTTTGGCGCTAGCCTGCGTATTGCTGGTGTCCTGTAATAAAGAAGTGCTTGATCGGCCACCTTTGACATCAATTATCGATGGTGAATTTTGGCGGGGTGAAGATGATGTGCGTATGTATGCCAATGCCTATTACACTAATTTTTTCACCGGCTACAATTCAGGTTTTGGGGTAGATTATACACCAGTAAGGGGTTACACATTTTCAGATGATTTAACTGGCAAAAATGTTCAGATCAACTTTGAAAGCAGTATCCCAACTTCAAGAGGATCGGTTGCGGAAGCGGCAGATTGGATGGGAACTTATGCTGGCCCAACCTGGACTTTTGCCTGGATCCGTAAGTCGAATGTGATGATCGATCGTTTAGATAATGTAGTGAAGCCCAAAATGACCACCGAGGCTTACAACCATTGGTCGGCTGTTGCCCGTTTTTACAGAGGCTTTGAATACAGTCGCTTGGTGAGTGTTTTTGGCGATGTTCCTTATTTTGATAAAGTACCTTTGGATACTGATTTACCCTATTTGTTTAAAGACAGAGACAGCAGAGGGGTGGTTATGGATAAGGTATATGACGATTTTAAATTCGTTATGGCCAACATGCGCGAAAATGATGGTGTTCAGGTGCTTAACAGGTATATTGCTGCGGCATTTATTTCCAGATTAATGCTTTTTGAAGGAACATATGAGCATTATCATGGCATTGATGCCGCCAGAGCAAAAAAATATCTTGAACTTGCAGTAGAAGCTGCAAACTATGTCATCGCCAGCAACAGATACAACTTCAGCCGCGATTTTAAATCTATTTTCTCCAGCGATAATTTGGCTGGTCATCCGGAAGTTTTATTGTACAGAACCTATGATGCAGCATTGGGTGTAACCCACAGCATTGGCTCTTATCAAAACGGAACAGAAGTAGTAGGTGTTGATGCCAATCTGGTGTTGATGAAATCATTTATCATTAATGATGGTAAGGTGTGGCAAAATTCTGGTGTAGCAGGTGCCAATTCATTTACCATTGCCGATATGGTGAAAACCAGAGATCCGCGTTTTGAAGCTTCATTTTATGATAAGGCATTGCCCGCTTCGGCAACTTTGCTTTATGGCTTTAAATATGCTTCTAGAGAAGCTTTAACCTTTATCGGAAAAACTTATCCGGCAGCCTGGGGAAGCAATACCAATACCAGCGATGCGCCTATTATACGCTTAGGAGAGGTGGTACTCAACTGGATCGAAGCCAAAGCCGTTTTAGCTCAATATTTCTCTGGTCCTGCAGTAACACAGGCTGATATTGATAAATCCATCAATGCGATACGCAATCGCCCGCTGGATGCTGCTGCAATTGCTAAAGGTGTAGTTAAAACAGCACCTTTAAACTTGGGTATTTTACCGGTTGATCCTGCCCGCGATAGTGATGTTCCGGAGCTCATCTGGGAGATTCGCAGAGAGAGACGTATGGAATTTGTATTTGAATACAGCCGGCTGTTAGATTTAAAACGCTGGAAAAAACTCAATTATATGAATTTCAGTACCAATCCTGATTACTTTCTCGGTCCTTGGGTAAATGTTCAAACAGAGGCATCTGTATACTTAACCCCGGCAAACGCAACCGCTAAAAATGTAAAGGTGAAAAAGGCTGATGGTACAGTAGTCACTTACGATGGTACCAATGCTGCCGCAATGGTGGGCTATTGGATGGTTACGAATGCCACCAACAGAAATGCCTTTACAGATAGGGCTTACTTAGCTCCTGTTGGACAGGCACAGATTATTCAATACCAGGATAAGGGATATAAACTCACTCAAACCACCGGTTGGTAGGTTTGACTATGTGAAACGATAAAGGGCTGTGTCATAAATATCGATTGTCATCCTGAGCTTGCCGATGTAAAATCGGGACAAGTTTTCGAAGGATAATCGAAGTTACATTTATGATACAGCCCCTTTATTTTTTTGATTGGGTTGGGCAGATTAAAGAATTTTAAAGCCTAAACTCAATTGGAATAAGTTTGGTGTTTGCTTGTATTTTTCGCTTTTACTGATGTTAGAAACACCTGCTTCGTAACGTAAATCAACAGAGATGCTACCTACATCTACACCTGCGCCCGCCTGAATACCGAATGCCTGATTTTTGTAGTCGCCAAAATCTGTAGCCTGGTTAAAAGCAGAGCTAAAAGTCGTATTCTCATCCAAAACCAATGAAAGTACCGGCCCGGCCATTACACGGAAATTCAGATTTTTGCTTCCGAATTTAGTTCCCAATAATAAAGGAATATCCAGCGTGGTAAATTTTACCTTGCCTTCTGCAGAAACTTCATTTCCATTATCTTGTGTAATGCTAATGAACTTATTGCCCTTGCTGCCAATATAGGCCTCTGGCTGTAAGTAAACGCTGTTACCTATCCGTGCCCATGCACCAATTTGATAACCCAAACGATTTTCTTCTTTGGCAAAATCAGCATTGATTTTGGCCAAATTTACGCCCGCCTTAACCCCTAGGTTAAAACTTTGTGCCTGGGATGTTGCCCAACCTAGGGTTAGGAAAACAACAGAAAAGATGATCTTTTTCATAATTTATTTTTGTTTTTGTAATGTTTTCGGTGTTTAACTAATAACACAGGTTATCATTCATTATTCTGCACCTGATTTAAGGTTAAATCATGAGATATTAACCTACATTAGATTTTACAACGGCTGTTTAACACAATTATCATGCTAAAATGATCTGTAGATTACAGCTTTTTTACTTTTGCTTGAATAAAGCCATTAACCTGCCACAAATATTTTTTACTTTTGCCCTAAATAAATTTTGCTATGGCTAATTTTCAATTAACATCTGAGACTGCATTTAAGGTAAAAACCAAGTTTTTAAGAAAGTACCGTGACCTCGCCAACGAACCACTTGATTTTACACCAGGCAACGAAGATAAGCTGGTTGAAGATTTAATGCGTTTGGTTAAGCGCGATCGTACTTACGTGGAATTTACTATTCAAAAGGCCCTGGCGGATACAAAAGGCAACAGACTGTAGGTAAATACAGCAGAAGTAACGCTTAAATTACCTTTTTAAGCTTCCTGAGCTATTTTTAATCTTTGGGTGTTTTCGTACATTTACCATTGTACAATTTCTATTCATACATCTACCCGCAAGAATATCTAATTAATGCTTGTGTTCGGTTATAAAAAATAAGGGCATGAAAAAGCTTAGGTTTGGATTATTGGCTGCCGCATCTGGTATCGCCATTCTATCTTTCTCCTTCAAGGAAGATTTGTTTCTGGTATCTAAAAACTTAGATATTTTCGCCACACTTTATAAAGAAATCAATATCAACTACGTGGATGAAACCAATGCACCAGCGTTGATGAAAACCGGTATTGATGCCATGCTCGACAGTCTGGATCCTTACACAGAATATGTTCCTGAATCCGAAATAGAAGATTACAAACTAAAATATGTAAGTACTCAGTATGGCGGCATTGGGGCTAGCACGGTATTTATTGATGGAAAACTGTATGTAAATGAAGTGAGTGAAGGCTATCCCGCATTTAAATCGGAAGTTAAACCCGGCGATCAATTATTGAAGATTAATGGCATAGAAGTTAAAGGAAAAGAAAGAGCAGAAATTAGTCAGTTGCTACGAGGCCCAAAAGGAACGGCAGTTGATTTAATCTTCAACAGAGAAGGAAAAGAAATAGCCAAAAAACTAATCAGGGAAGAAATAAAACAACCCAATGTTTCTTACTCAGGTATGGTTGGTGATGGTGTTGGTTACATCAAATTAGATAAATTCCTGGAAAACTCAGGCCAGGAGGTGAAAGATGCCCTGGTAGCGATTCAAAAAGAAAATCCAAAGGGAATCATTCTCGATTTAAGAAACAACGGTGGTGGGATTTTGCAGGAAGCAGTTAAAATTGTTAACCTGTTTGTAGATAAAGATCAGCTGGTGGTTACCCAAAAGGGAAAAAATGTAGAAAAAACCATAGCTTATAAAACACTTCAGGCACCTTATGCCGCCAATTTACCTGTCGTAGTGTTGGTAAATGGAAACTCGGCCTCCGCTTCAGAAATTGTGGCGGGTTCTTTGCAAGATTTAGATCGTGCAGTAGTTATCGGACAAAGAAGCTACGGAAAAGGCCTGGTGCAACAAACCTTCAATCTTCCCTATAACAGCCTGGTAAAGGTAACCGTAGCTAAATATTATACGCCATCTGGCCGATGCATTCAAAAGCTAGATTATGCACATAAAAATGCAGACGGAAGAGCAACACAGTTTGCCGATTCTACCGTTACCATGTATCAAACTAAGGCAGGTAGAAACGTTTATAGCGGTAATGGCGTTTACCCGGATGTAGTAGTGGATGCAATGCGTTTAAGCCCCATAACGATCAATATGATTAATAAAAGTCTGTTTTTTAACTACGCCAATCAGTATAAAAAGAATAAGCCAACCCTAAGTTCAGCTAAAACATTTCAAATTACCGATGCAGAATACGCTGCATTTACCAATAGCCTGGCAGATAAAGATCTTACCTATCAAAGCAGAACCGAACGTTTGCTTTCTGATTTAAGAGCAGAGGCCGAAAGGGAAAATAAATCGGCAGAAGTTAAAACAGATCTCGAAAACCTGAAATATAAACTTACCTCAGCCAAGAAAACAGATTTGGAGCACCATAAATCGGAGATTAAACGCGTGTTGGAAACACAGATTGTAAGCCGGTATTTTTATGAAAAAGGCCGTATTGAGCAAAGTTTTCAATATGATAAGGAGCTTGTAGCAGCGAAATCACTCTTCAATAACCAGCCACAAATTTTAGCCATTTTAAAAGGAGACGGTAACTACAAAGTAATCGGAAAACCCGGAAAAGCAGTAGCCTCAATTGATTAAAGCCGTAACAATAATCTTTCATTTCGCCCAATTCGTTAAAACTTTTTAAATTTTTTATTAAGTTGCGTTGAAATTATAATTAAGCTTGAAAATACCTGGGCTAACCACCCTTGTTTTGCTTGAATTTCTCAACTAAGGCACATGAAAAAAGTTCTACTTATTGCACTGGTTTTGCTCAGCACTAAGCTTTTGGCGCAAAATTACAGTCCTTCAGCAACCAACCTCGAAAATAGAAAATGGTTTGCAGATGCCCGCTTTGGGCTTTTCATTCACTGGGGGCCATTTAGTATCCCCGGAAGTGGAGAATGGGTAATGAATGAAAGAAAATTAAACGTTCATAATTACACCAACCTTAAAGATTTCTTTAATCCCATCGATTTTAATGCGGCCCAATGGGTTTCCATGGCTAAAAATGCAGGCATGAAATACATTACCCTCATTACCCGTCACCATGATGGTTTTAGCATGTGGGATACCAAATATTCTGACTTCAACATCATGAACACGCCTTACAAAAAGGATATTGTTAAAATGATGGCCGATGAATGCCATAAACAAGGCATTAAGCTTTATCTGTACTACTCTTTGTTAGATTGGCGCAGAGAAGATTATCCGCACGAAACAGGTAGAACTGGCCAAAATTCGGGAAGAACGGGAAAAGGCGATTACGCCAGTTACCTGCAGTTTATGAAAAATCAGCTAACCGAATTATTAACCAATTATGGTGAAATATCCGGAATCTGGTTTGATGGACATTGGGATCAGACTGCTCCAGAGGGTGAAAAAGACAGAAGTTCGCGCATTGACTGGAAGTATGACGAAATTTATGGCTTAATCCACAAACTTCAGCCACAGTGTATGATTGGCAACAACCACCACATGAGCCCTTTTGATGGAGAAGATTTCCAGATGTTTGAACGTGACTTACCGGGAGAAAATAAATCAGGACTCAGTTTTCAAACTGCATCGAACAAATTGCCGGTAGAAACCTGCGAAACCATTTCCAGCTCATGGGGATACAATTTGTCTGATAACCACTATAAATCTACCGCAGAATTGGTGCAAATGCTTGCTAAAGCTGCTGGTTTGGGTACAAACCTGTTGTTAAACATTGGCCCAATGCCTAGCGGAAAAGTTCAACCAGAATTTCAGGAACGTTTAGCAGCGGTTGGCGAGTGGTTAAAGGTAAATGGCGAAAGTATCTACGGTACCCATGCAGGCTATACCAAGCCACAAGATTGGGGTTGCATCACCGAGAAGGAAGGAAAAATGTATTTACACGTTTTTAAAGCAACACCTGAAATTAAGCTGAGCAATTTCCCATACAAAAAAATTAAATCTGCTTATTTCCTCCAGGATAAAAAGAGCCTGAAATATACACTGAATAAAGGAGTATTCAACATCAACGCTAACGTAGCAGGCCAAAGCCCTGATCAGGTAATTGTATTAGAAATCAAATAGAAATGAACGTGAAAGTTAAAATAATCGGCTGTTTATTTTTGTTTGGATCGCTTACCGCTCGGGCGCAGGTTCAAAAGATTACTGATGGCTGGCAGTTTCAGGAACAGGATGCTGCACAGTGGCTTCCAGCTAAGGTGCCTGGCGAAGTGCACCTTGATCTTCTGGCCAATAAGCAAATTCCCGATCCTTTTTACAGAGACAATGAGAAGAAGCTGCAATGGATAGAAAGGGAAAACTGGGACTATAAAGTGAAGTTTGAAGTGCCATCAGCAACCTTAAATAAGAAAAATGTTGAACTCGTTTTTGATGGTCTGGATACTTATGCAGATGTTTATTTGAATGGAAAAAGAATCCTTCAGGCCAATAATATGTTTCGCCAGTGGAAAGTAGATGTAAAAGCCCTTTTAAAAGCTTCCAATCAGCTTTTTATACGCTTTAAATCGGCACAAAACACAGTTGATTCTATGGCTAAGGCCGATCTGCCTTACGTAATTCCAGATAACCCGAGAGCTTATGTGCGCAAGGCACAATTTCACTTTGGCTGGGATTGGGGACCTAAATTAACTACCGCTGGCATTTGGAAAGAAGTAAGGCTGGAGGCCTATGATGTTAAACCTAAGGAAAAAGCATTTGTTCCGCCTGTAAAGGTAGAATTGGTGCAGCAGCCCGATAAAGATGGAAAAAGCTTTTATTTTAAGATCCAAAGTAAAACGATTTATGTAAAGGGCGCAAACTATATCCCTTCAGATGCTTTTGTAAGCAGAATGACTAAAAACGACTACCGAAAAGTATTGTCGATGGCTAAAGATGCCAACATGAATATGCTCAGGGTTTGGGGCGGCGGAATATATGAGAGCGACGATTTTTACGACCTTTGCGACTCGCTGGGGATTTATGTTTGGCAGGATTTTATGTTTGCCGGTGCCATGGTGCCAGGCGATAAAGCCTTTTTCGATAATGTAAGGGAAGAAGTGAAATACCAGGTTAAAAGACTCAGACATCACAAGAGCATCGTGCTTTGGTGTGGAAACAATGAAGTAGATGAAGCCTTTAACCGTTGGGGCTGGCAGAAATCCTTTCGCATCTCCCCTGCCGATTCGGCTAAACTCTGGAATGATTACACCCGCTTATTTAGAGATAGTATCCCGAAATGGGTTAAGGAGGTTGACGGTAGCCGACCTTATATCAGCACTTCGCCAAAATATGGCTGGGGCGTGAAAAATAGCTTTACCGAAGGCGATAGCCATTATTGGGGCGTTTGGTGGGGTGGAGAAGATTTTGAGGTCTTTGAAAATAAAACAGGTCGTTTTGTGAGCGAATACGGCATGCAGGCCATGCCCAATTATCAAAGTCTTTTAAAAATTACCGAACCTCAGGATCGATACCTTTTCTCTGATGTTTTGCAAAACCACCAAAGAGCCGGAAATGGTTACGATAAGCTGGCGGTTTATTTAAAATCGTATATGGTAGATTCGGCACAGCTGAAGAAACTTTCGCTCGAAGATTATACTTATCTTACTCAATGCGTACAATATTATGGATTCAAAAATATGATCCTCATTCATCGCAGTAAGGCTCCGTATAATATGGGAACACTCCTCTGGCAATTGAACGATTGCTGGCCAGTGGAGAGCTGGAGCATCACCGATTACTATAACCGGGCACCAAAAGCCGCCTGGTATGCCGTTAAAGAAGCTTATCGCGACGATATCCGCATTAAAAGAGATACTGTAAAACCAAAGGATTTAAACCTTAGCGATCCGAAAATTACTTACGAAGTAAAAGGAAACACCATTAAACTTAAAGCTTCGGCCTTTGCCAAATATGTATTTGTAGATATTGAGGGCTACAATGGCAAATTGAGCGATAACTATTTTGATCTCGAAGCCAACAAGGAAAAGACCATCACTTTATCGGGTACAGCAGCCACCAATAACATTAAAATTAAATCCCTCTGGGACGTAACGCATAAATATTAAACCAACACAATGAAAATCAGAGCATCGAAGTTTACCTTCATCATTAGCGCCTTTCTCTTCACCAGTGCCCAGGCACAGCGAAAAAGTAGTCTCACGCAGTACGTAGACCCATTAATTGGCTCTGCAAAGCACGGGCACGTTTTTGTAGGTGCAAATGTACCTTTTGGTGCAGTACAGTTAGGCCCCAACAACATTATGGAAGGTTGGGATTGGTGTAGTGGATACAACTATGTAAGCAATACCATTACCGGCTTTTCACATACCCATTTAAGTGGAACGGGAATTGGCGATTTGGGCGATCTTTCTATTATGCCTGCCACAGGACAATTAATCCTCGAAAAAGGCAAAAAAGGTGAAGAAGATAAAGGATACCTTTCTAAGTTTACCCATGAAAATGAGGTAGCAAAGGCAGGATATTACAGTGTTTTATTGGAAAAATACGGTATTAAAGCCGAATTATCGGCAACCCCACGTGTAGGTTTTCATCAATATACTTTTAAGCCCAATGCAGAAAATCCGCACATTATGCTCGATCTGGTAGAGGGAATTGGTTGGGATGCTCCTACCTCAGTATCGTTAAAGCAAATTGATGCAACTACAATTGTAGGACACAGAAATTCAAAAGGATGGGCAGACGATCAGCGCTTATCTTTTGTGATTAAGCTTTCTCAGCCCATCAATAATTTCACCATTTACGATGAAGGTAAGGCACAAAAAGGTACCGATGTTAAAGCAAAAAAACTGACTGCGGTTGTTGGTTTCAAAAATATCAATAACAACATATTGCAAATTAAAGTGGCTTTATCGCCGGTGAGCATCGAAAATGCAATCCTTAACTTAAATACAGAATTACCGGGATGGGATTTTAAATCTACCGTGAAGAAGGCAGATATGCAGTGGGAAAAAGAGCTGGCGAAGGTAAAAATCAATGCTTCTAATACCACCAAGAAAATATTTTACACTGCGCTTTATCACACCATGGTAGCGCCGTCTCTTTATAATGATGTAAATAAGGATTACAGAGGATCAGATCAGAAGATTTATAAAAAAGGCAACTTTACTAACTACACTACCTTCTCCTTATGGGATACTTACCGCGCAGCTAATCCGTTGTATACCATTTTACATCAGGATCGTGTAAACGATATCGTTAATACGATGTTGGCCATTTACCAGCAGCAAGGAAAGCTTCCGGTTTGGCATTTAATGGGTAATGAAACCAATACCATGGTGGGCTATCATGCTGTTCCGGTAGTGGTAGATGCTTATTTGAAGGGATACAGAGGCTTTGATGTCAAATTAGCTTACGAAGCAGTTAAACAATCTGCCATGCAGAAAACAAATGGTATCGAATATATCCAGAACTTAGAATTTATTCCGGCAGAAAAGGTTGGTGAGTCTGTAGCGAAAGCGTTAGAATATGCTATTGATGATTACTGCATTGCACAAATGGCCAAGGCTATGGGCAACACTAAAGATTACGAGTATTTCAGCAAACGTGCTCAGTTGTACAAAAAGTATTTCGACCCGCAAACACGTTTTATGCGTGGCCGTTTAACCGATGGCTCATGGCATTTGCCTTTCGATCCGCTTAGATCGTTACACCGTGGTGATGATTATACCGAAGGTAATGCGTGGCAATATACCTGGTTGGTACCTCAGGATGTAAAAGGACTGATCAATTTGTTTGGTAGCGATCAATCTTTCACTACTAAGTTAGATTCTTTGTTTACTACTCCTTCTGCGTTAACTGAAGCCAGTTCTCCAGATATTTCTGGTTTAATTGGCAACTATGCTCAAGGGAATGAACCAGGTCACCACATCCCATATCTTTATGCCTATGCGGGTCAGCCATGGAAAACGGCAGATTTAATCCGTAGAATAGACAATGAATTTTATACCTCAAAACCTGATGGTATATGCGGTAACGAAGATGTTGGCCAGATGAGTGCCTGGTATGTATACACGGCCATGGGCTTTTATCCGGTAAATCCTGCAAACGGCACCTATGTTTTCGGTACACCATTGGTAAATGAGGCCACTATCGCGCTTAAGGGCAATAAGAAATTCAGTATTAAGGTAATTGATAATAGTGCAGCAAATAAATACATCCAAAAGGTGGTAATTAATGACAAAGCTTACACTAAATCTTACCTGCTACATCAAACTATTATGAATGGCGGAACAATGCAGATCTATATGGGCAGCAAGCCTTCGGCAACATGGGGTGTAGCGAAAGCCGACAGACCTTTAAATTAGTATCAAGTATATAGTATCGAGTAGCAGACGTTGGTTTATCGACTAATCTTGCAACTCGATACTTGTTACCTGTTTCTTGATACTTGCTACTTTTCTCTTGATACTTGTTTCTTGTCTCTCGATACTAATTCCTTGTCTCTTGATACTAAAAAATATGAAAAAACTATACTTCCTTTTACTATTAAGCCTAGGCTATGAGGCTCAGGCGCAAAACAAGTACGAACTGAACCAGGGTTGGGTTTGTGAAAATGTGAAGCAGGTTAAGGCCGATGGTTCAGCACTTTCAAATCCTGGGTTCTCGCTAAATGGCTGGATGCCAGCCACGGTTCCTGGAACGGTACTTACTACCCTTTTAAATAATCAAAAAGTTCCCGATCCATTTTATGGAATGAACAATGAGAAAATTGCCGATATCTATAAAACAGGTAACGACCACTATACTTATTGGTTTGTGAAGGATTTTAATGAAAAAGCAATTGGAAACGAACAGGTGTGGCTCCAGTTTAGGGGAATCAACTATAAAGCATCCATCTTTCTTAATGGAAAAAAAGTAAATACCACTCCACACGAAGGGATGCACCTGAGGGCACAATACAACATTACCAGGCTGCTCTCTGCTACAGGTAAGAACCGTTTGGCGGTCATTGTATACCCACCAGATGTAGTTGGCAATCCAAATGGAGGTCAGGGAGGAGATGGTACCATAGCAAAGGGCCTAACCACACAATATACCGCTGGCTGGGATTGGATTCAGCCCACCAGAGATCGCAATACAGGGATTTGGGATAAGGTAACCATAGAGAAAACTAAATCTATAAACATCCAGAATCCTCATGTAGTTACCTTAGTGCCCGGAAAACGTAATCCTGATGGAAAGCAAGCTCCCGCAATAATAAAATTTAGTGTAGAAGTAGAAAATCCGACGGCTAAACCCGTTTCCGGAACACTACAGTACCAAATTGCGGGAAAAACCATCCAGAAAGCAGTAACTATTGCCGCTAATAGCAACAGCGAAATTAAATTTCCCGACTTTACCCTCGAGAACCCTAAGCTTTGGTGGCCTAGTGGCTACGGTGCACAAAATTTATATCCTGTTGAGGTTAAATTTATGAGTAACCAGCAAACTTTAGATCAAGAACGCTTAAATGTGGGCGTTCGTCAGATTGATAACATTTGGAATGCACATACCCAAAGCATGGGAGCTTACGTGAACGGCCAGAAAATTTTTGTAAAAGGTGGAAACTGGATCATTTCTGATGCCATGCTTCGCTTTACCGATGCACGTTACGATGCTGAAGTACGTTACCACAAAGACATGAATCTTAACTTGATCAGGATTTGGGGTGGAGCATTGTTAGAAAGGCCTGAATTTTATAATGCCTGTGATAAGTACGGCTTGCTGGTTTTCCAGGACTTTTGGTTCAGTGGCGATTGTAATGGACGTTGGGTAGATCCGCTGAAAAAGGAAGATCAATGGACCAGGCGTAAATATCCTGACAACCATCCATTGGTTCTAGCCGCCATGGAAGATGGAATTAAACTCATTAGAAATCACGCTTCACTGGCTTTCTGGTGTGGTGGTAATGAAATTACGCCTCCTGAAGATATTCTTCAACCGCTTAAAAACGATTTGTTACCCAGGTTAGATGGTACCCGCCAGTTTTTCGATTTCTCTAACAGTGATGAGATGTCGTTTAACAGTTTAGGTGGTAATGGTGATGGCCCTTATGGCATTCAGCATCCGAAAAGCTTTTGGGGCACCCGAACTTTTCCTTACAATTCGGAAGTAGGATCGGTTGGTGTTGGCGATTATGTTTCCTTGCAGCGTTTTATCCCTAAAGAAAACCTGATTGCTCCACAAAATAAAAACAAAGCCGATTCGGTTTGGGAATACCATAAATACATTGGTTATGATGGGCATATCGACCCATATGGGAAAGCCAAAAGTGCAGAAGATTTTGCCATGAAAGCACAATTGGTTAACTACGATCAGTATAGGGCGCTAATGGAAGGTTTTTCTTCACACATGTGGGATTGGTATACCGGATCTATTATCTGGAAAACACAAAACCCATGGACGGCTTTAAGAGGCCAGATGTACGATTATTACCTTGATCCTAACGCTTGCCTTTACGGATTGAGAAAAGGCAGTGAGCCGCTCCATATTATGCTCAATCCGCTCGATAGTATGGTGTCTGTTGTGAATAATGGTTTCAGTACGCACAATAGTTTAATGATTCAGGCTAAAGCTTATGATATGGATGGAAAAGAATACTTCTATTCGCAGGTATTCAATTCTATTGGCCCCTCTTCGGTTAGAAAGTTCTTCCCATTAAATGAGTTTTTAACCAAATTGGACAAGAAGGAAGGTGTATTTGTTTCGCTGAAACTGATGAATGAACAACAGCAGGCTTTAAGTGAGAATATTTATTGGATGGCTGATCATGACGGTAATTACAAGGGTTTGCAAAGTATTAAACAAACTAAGCCCACAATTACAGCCCTTCAAAAAGATAAGCATCAGGTTGCAGTTACGTTGAGCAATGCGAATGGAAATCCTGTAGCATTCTTTAATCGTATAGCCTTGATTAATAAGCAAACCGGCGAACGTATTTTACCTGCATTCTATGATGATAATTATGTGAGCATTTTACCTGGTGAAAGCAGAACGATTACAGTAGAATACCCAGGAACAGAGCGCAACCTGGCTGTTGAGGTTTATGGTTGGAATGTAGCTAAAGAGGTTGTAGAGGTTCGGTAGTTATTCTGCTGTCGTATCCTGCGAAATTAACCTACCGGTTGGTGTCTCACCGGCCGGAATAATTTTTCTTTTACTTTTCCCTATTTGTGGCGTCTCCAATGCTGTTAACTTAAGGAGAAAACTAAAATGGATTGTCATCCTGAGCCTGTCGAAGGGCAATCTATTTTAGTTTTCGACTTATTAACCACTTTTCCCTAGTTGTAGCGTCTCGCTACAACTTTGCATTTGCCTTATTATTGGTTTTGATAGGGAGAGGCACTCATGTTCTTCTATGGCTTATATGGTTGAATCCTTTTTTACCATGTAAGGCATGTAAGTTCATTGTAATAACCACCCCTGCCTACTCACATTCCATCCGCACCCCCTCCTTGAAAAAAGGAGGGGAGTTGCGACCGCCTAAAATTCTTCGAGGATTTTTCCGTGTGTTCTGGGTTTCCGTGGCTGAATGCAAGTGATTTTAACCTACCGGTTGGTGTCTCACCGGCCGGAATAATTTTTCTTTTACTTTCCCTAGTTGTAGCGTCTCGCTACGACTTTGCATTTGCCTTATTATTGGCTGATAGCGAGAGGCTATCATGTTCTTCTATGGCTTATATGGTTCAATCCTTTTTTACCATGTAAGGCATGTAAGTTCATTGTAGTAACCACCCCTGCCTACTCACATTCCATCCGCACCCCCTCCTTGAAAAAAGGAGGGGAGTTGCGACCGCCTAAACCTCCTGGAGGATTTTTCCGTGTGTTCTGGGTTTCCGTGGCTGAATGCAAGTAATTTTTAAACCATAAGCAACAAAAAAGGCGACACTTTTCAGTATCGCCTTTATATTTTATAGCTTTTTTTTCAGCTTAGCTTACGCCATGTAATTTAACTTTAAGGCCGTCCATGTTGTTGTTTAATTGCAACTGACAAGCTAAACGAGAGTTCGGTAATAAGTCAGGCAAAGTATCCAGCATGGCATACTCATCATCTGTCATTTCGTTTAGTTTTTCCTCTCCTTCCAAAACATCAACACAGCAGGTTGCGCATAATGCCATTCCGCCACAAGTGGCTAAAATATCATATTCAGAAGCCTTTAAAAATTCCATCAAACTTAAGCCCATATCTGTTGGTGCTTCGTGAGATGTAACCGAACCATCCGGTTCTTGCATGTATATTGTGATGTTATTTTCCATTGTTTACCTTTTTTACGGGGCAAATATAAGAGAAAGCACTTAAAATTCTGAAACTCCGTTTACAGTTGTGTATTTCATGGTATATTTAACACCAGGGTTCATGTATTGGTAAGCACTGTGGCTCATCAATGCTGCCTCGTGGAAACCACAAAGAATTAGTTTCAACTTGTTTGTATAGGTGTTAATATCGCCAATGGCATAAATACCAGGGATGTTAGTCGAATAATCGTCAGTATTTACTTCAATGGCACTTTTACTGATGTTCAGGTTCCATTCTTCAATTGGGCCTAACTTAGGACTTAAACCGAATAAAGGAATTAAATGATCGGCCTCCACAATGGTTTTCTCCATGCTGCGGTTTTGGATAATTTCTACCTGCTCTAATTTATCAGTACCATGAACAGCGTTTAAGTTACTGTTTAGAATCAGGTTAATTTTTCCGCTTTCGGCAAGCTTCATCACTTTGTTTACCGAATCTGGCGCACCACGGAAGCTCTCGCTTCTGTGCACTAAAGTTAATTCAGAACAAACCTCAGCTAAGTAAATGGTCCAGTCGAGGGCAGAATCACCACCACCGGCAATCACCATTCTTTGATCGCGGTATTTCTCCGGATCAAGAATCATGTAGTTTACACCTTTACCATTCTCAAAGTTCTCCAGGTTTTCTACCGCAGGTTTACGGGGCTCAAAACAACCCAAACCACCAGCAATTACCACAACCTTAGCTTCGATAATAGTACCCATGTTCGTGGTTAAAACAAAATCTGCTTCGCCACGCTTTTCTAAACCTTCAATACGCTCACCCAAAGTAAAGGTTGGATGAAAAGGCTTCGCCTGTTCCATCAGATTATCGATAAGCTCCTGGGCCAAAACAGATGGATAACCCGGGATATCATATATCGGTTTTTTGGGGTAAATTTCAGAAAGCTGACCACCAACCTGTGGAAGGTAATCAATTAAATGACAACGCATTTTTAACAAACCGGCTTCGAAAATGGCAAATAAACCAACCGGACCAGCACCTATTACGGCTATATCAGTAGAGATCATTCAAAAAAATTTGTCGCAAAGTTACGAAATAAACTATTATTAATTACGCTATTTAGAAATATTCTAGATAATTCTGTAATCTTATTGTATTCAGTATTTTATATGCTTTGAGTTCGCTAAAAACAAAAGTTAACGGTTTTTAGCGAACTATAGCAAATTATAATTGGTCTATAGGTTTAGTGGGAAATTACTTTTTTACCAGTTCATTCCCAAGTTTTGAAATACAAAACTCCAAACATCTGTCGCCTCTTCAATCAGTTTTGCAGTTGGTTTACCAGCCCCATGCCCTGCTTTAGTTTCAATTCTAATAAGCATCGGATTTTCTCCCTTATACTTCTCCTGTAAAGTAGCTGCAAATTTGAAAGAGTGTGCCGGTACTACACGGTCATCATGATCGGCGGTAGTAATTAAGGTTGCAGGGTAGTTAACACCCGACTTAATTTGGTGTAATGGAGAGTATTTGATCAGGTAGTTGAAATCAGTTTCCTTTTCGCTACTGCCATATTCTACCACCCAACCCCATCCAACGGTAAATTTATGGTAGCGCAGCATATCCAAAACTCCAACGGCAGGTAATGCAACTTTAAAAAGTTCAGGTCTTTGGGTCATGCAGGCACCAACCAAAAGCCCCCCGTTAGAGCCGCCAGAGATGGCTATTTTACCGGGATTGGTATATTTTTCCTTAATCAGATATTCTGCGGCAGCGATAAAATCATCAAAAACATTTTGTTTCTTTTCGAGCATTCCGGCTTTATGCCAGGCTTCCCCGTACTCGCTCCCACCACGTAAGCTGGGTTGTACATAAATTCCTCCCTTCTCCAGGAAAAGCATTCTGGATAAGCTGAATGCCGGTGTCAAACTGATTTGAAATCCGCCGTAGGCATAAAGATAAACGGGGTTATTGCCATCCAGCTTGATGCCTTTTTTATGCACAATAAACATGGGTACTTTGGTTCCGTCTTTTGAGGTAAAGAACACCTGTTTAGTTTCGAAATTTTCAGTGTTGGCCTTCAGCTCTGATTTTTTATACAGGGTAGATGAAGCCTGGGCAATATCATACCGGTATATGGTACCTGGCGTAGTAAAATTGGTAAAAGTGTAGAAAAATTCCTGGTCAGATTTATAGCCGCCAAACCCGGCAACGGTGCCAATATCTGGCAATTGTACTGCTCTGATTTGCTTTCCGGTTAAATCGAACTGAATAATGTTGGTGCTTGCATCCTTCAGGTAAGATGCCCATAAAAAACCACCACCAGTAGAAATTCCTTCTAAAGCCAGTTGGGATTCTGGAATAACCTTCTGCCAGTTTTCAGGATCAGGGTGCTTGGGGTCTACCAATACCACTTGCTTGTTTTCTGCATTAAGGTCGGTGTTGAGCAGGAGCTTATCCCCTACATTATCTACAATACTATGGTTGTGCTCATAGCCTTTTACCAGCAGTGCTATTTTGCTGTCGGGGGCTTTCAGATCCTGATAAAATAAAGCGTTCCCTGAGGTGCCGGCACTGGCGTAAATAATTAAAAACCGCTCATCTTCGGTAACACTGGCACCAAAGTATAAATTGGGATTGCTCTTGTCTTCAAAAATTAGCTGATCGGCTGTTTGAGGATCACCCAATTTGTGGAAATAAACCTTTTGATGCTTGTTAGCGGCAGAAAGATCGGTCCCTTTAGCTGGCTCATCAAACTTGCTGTAGTAGAATCCATCACCTTTCCAGGCGGCACCAGAAAACTTAGTCCATTTCAGTTCGTCTGCAAGTTTTTTCTTGGTAGCTACCTCCATCACATAAATATTGCTCCAGTCAGATCCAGATTGGGCAACAGAGTAGGCGATGTATTTCTTATCGTTAGAAAAGCCCAATAGCGAAACGGATGCGGTTCCATCGGCGGTTAGTTTATTGGGATCGAGAAAAAGCTCTTCTTTTGCATCTAAACCTTTTTTAATATACCAGATGCTTTGATTTTGTAAACCGTCATTTTTGGTCAGGAAATAGTATTCTCCTACTTTAAAGGGAGCCGATGCTTTGGGGTAATTCCAGATTTCGGTTAATCGCTTTTTAATATCATCCCGAAAAGGAATTTGAGAGAGATAATGCTGGGTTACTTTATTCTCTGCATCTACCCAAACTTTGGTTTCTGCTGAAGTATCGTTTTCCAGCCAACGGTAAGGATCGGCTATGATGGTGCCAAAATAATTGTCTGTTGTGCTGTCTTTTTGGGTTACTGGATATTTCATTAAGGTAATTTTTGCTGCTGGTTGTTTACTTTGCTTACAAGCGAAAAGGCTCAATACAAATAAGCCCATTACAAATTGTTTTTTCATGCCGGAGTAGATTTATTTACCAATATATGTTTTTTCGTGCGGCCTTTTCTGCTTTAACCTTTTTGCATTACCTTTGAAATTGCACATGGCCAAGAATATTTATTTCGCTTCTGATTTCCATTTGGGTACCCCAAGCTATGCCGAAAGCCGCAAACGCGAGGCGCGGATTGTAAGCTGGCTAAACTTTATTGAGCCCAATTGTAGCGAACTTTTCTTAATGGGCGATATTTTTGATTTTTGGTTTGAATATGCCAAAGTGATTCCCAAAGGTTTTATCCGTTTACAGGGAAAGTTAGCAGCTATGGCTGATGCAGGGATTAAGATTTACTTTTTTAAGGGGAACCATGACATGTGGGTTCGCGATTATTTTACTCAGGAAATCGGTATGGAAATCATCAGTGATGAATATATCCTGGAACGTGGGGGCAAGAAATTTTTTCTGCATCATGGAGATGGTTTAGGACCAGGTGATCGGAAGTATAAGTTCCTGCGGAAGATTTTCAGAAGTAAACTCTGCCAGTGGTTGTTTGCCCGCCTGCATCCCAATTTAGGTATAGGCATTGCCGATGCCTGGAGCAAAGGCAGCAGAGCCGCCCAAACCGAAAAGGAAGTGTTTTTAGGCGAGGATAAAGAGTGGTTAGCCATTTACGCCAAAGAAAAATTGCAGAAGGAGCATTTTGATTATTTCGTGTTCGGCCACCGCCATTTACCGCTAGATATTGATTTGGGTAATGGAAGCCGTTATGTTAATATTGGTGAATGGCTTAATTATGATTCTTATGCGGTGTTTGATGGGGAGGAATTGAAACTGGAATATTTTAGTTAGGGTACGCAGGCAAGTAATTCAGAAGCTTTTAACCACCTTAGGCATCTAAGCTCTTCATCCAATTTATTTCCATGTATTTTTTCTTTTCCGTGATTTCTGTGTTTCCGTGGCTAATTTTTAACCGCAAGTGCCCCCTGGTCCGTCGCACACGGACCAGCGTCGTATAGCTTGTTTTTTACCACTTTGGTCCCTGGCGCAAGGAACAGCAGCAAATAGCTTGTTTTTTATCGCTTTAGGTCCCGTGGTACACGCAACAGCATGGTGTAGTCTGGTGTTGTTTATGCCTGGTAGCTCATTGCCGAGCCGCATCACTTGCCCGAACAACTTCCCATCCATATAAACACTTTCAGCTTTATTTATAAAATTGTACTTTTGCATTTCTTTAACGTAGGGCTATTCTGCTCGTCGATTAAAGCAATTACAATACAAGATAATATGTTAGATAAATTAGAAGCCATTAAACTGCGCTGGGAAGATGTAGAAGAACAGTTGAGTAATCCGGATGTAATTCAGGATATGAAGCGTTTTGCGGCTCTGAATAAGGAATATAAAGACCTCACCAAGATTGTAGAAGAATATAAAGTCTACAAAAATGTAATGAGTAATATTGATGCTAACCGCGATATTCTGGCTACAGAGAAAGATCAGGAGATGCGTGAGATGGCTAAGGAAGAATTGGACCTGATGTTGGCTCAGCAACAGGAAATGGAAGAACGCATTCGCTTGATGTTAATTCCTAAAGAGCCTGAAGATGCGAAAAATGCCGTATTCGAAATTCGTGGCGGTACCGGTGGCGATGAAGCAGCGCTTTTTGCCGGCGATTTATACCGCATGTACACCCGTTACTTTGAAACTAAAGGCTGGCGCGTGGAGGTAATGGATGTTACCGAAGGTACTGCTGGTGGTTATAAAGAGGTTGTATTGAAAGTGAGCGGCGAAGACGTTTACGGAACTTTAAAATATGAAAGTGGTGTACACCGTGTGCAACGTGTTCCAGATACAGAAACACAAGGACGTGTACATACCTCTGCAGCATCGGTAGCAGTTTTGCCAGAAGCCGAAGATATTGATGTTTACATCAATCCTGGAGATGTTGATTTACAGACTTCACGCTCAGGTGGTGCTGGTGGTCAGAATGTAAATAAGGTAGAAACTAAGGTTCAGCTTACCCACAGGCCTTCGGGTATTGTGGTAGTTTGCCAGGTAGAGCGTTCGCAGTTGGCTAACCGCGAGTTGGCTATGGAAATGCTTCGTTCTAAACTATACGATTTAGAGGTGCAAAAGAAACATGGTGATATTGCCGCTAAGCGTAAAACGATGGTATCTACCGGCGACCGTTCTGCGAAGATCAGAACTTATAACTACCCACAAGGTAGGGTTACGGAGCACCGTATCGGTTTAACGATGTATAACCTTCCAAACATTATGGATGGAGATATTCAGGAAATTATTGATGCACTTCAATTTGCAGAGAATGCAGAAAAGATGAAAGAGGGTGCTGTAGAATAAAATGTAGCCTGAGCCATAGGGACTTAGGTTTTTTTGGAAAAAAAGTTTGCAAATCCGGATATCCTCCCTATATTTGCAACCTCGAAAGGGACAAGCGATTGAAACTTTAGAGAAACGGAGTGGTAGTTCAGCTGGTTAGAATGCCTGCCTGTCACGCAGGAGGTCGCGGGTTCGAGTCCCGTCCATTCCGCAGAAAGCCTTAACTTGAAAAAGTTGAGGCTTTTTTGTTTTTAATGCGTTTTGTTTAGGGTTAGAAAAAAATAATATAATTTTATTACTATATTCAAAAAACTTCCCTATATTTGCGACCTCTTAAGGATAAAGCAATTTAACTTTAAGGAAACGGAGTGGTAGTTCAGCTGGTTAGAATGCCTGCCTGTCACGCAGGAGGTCGCGGGTTCGAGTCCCGTCCATTCCGCGAAAAGCCTTCAGATTATTTCTGGAGGCTTTTTTGCTTTTTATGCAACTGGAGCGATAAAGGTTACGTTGGAAAAGTTTCCCAATTCAATCGAATTAACAGCAAATCTTGCCTATAGCTTATATTTCTGATATCGCTCATATGATTAATCTCTCGAGCCCAAATTCTCTCGTGTTTTATACGAGGATAATACTTATGATTTCCATCGCTCTCCTTTATCCACCATTAGGGGATGCTTTGTATAATTTTGTGGGATTGTTTCAAACAGATAAAAATATTTCTTATACTTAATATACCAATGTATTAAAAATGAAGACTTACATAAAATATTTTCTTCCAATAGTGCTATGTATTTCTGCATGTAAGATTAACCAATATAAGAACAATAGAAAGGTTGGTAAGTGGGTAGAAGAGCAAGTTGAAGATGGTATTAGCTATAAATTTGTGGGTTATTATAATAAAGGCGGCCACGCAAAGAAAACATGGAAAACTTATCGAAATGATACATTAGTCCTGTCCGAAAAATATAAGGGAGACGTGAGTTTTGTGAAGAATTTTTATAATAACGGTAAGATTCTATCAAAGGGTAAATCCAGAACAGATAGAAGTAACCCAGAAAAACTGCATTGGTTTTATTTTGGTGAATGGAGATATTATAGCGTAACAGGAGATTTAGAGTTTAAACGACTGTTCGAAGGCGGTAAAGAGATAGCGGAAATTAAGATAAATAAAAATAAGTGAATGGATTCTAGACTTTAATATCCAATTTTGGGCTCAGAGTTGTGCTGAATTATGGAGTCCAATCAACAGTTTCCATCAATCACTCCATCACTCTCCTTTCCCCTCCTTATTGGCCAAATACACCTTAGGCGTATAACCATATTGCTTCTTAAACTCCCTGCTAAAGTATTTCGGATCATTGAAGCCCACCAGATAGGCTACTTCAGAAACATTGTGAATTCTTCCCTCTAATAGCATAGCCGCTTTTTTAAGGCGGATAGATTTAATAAAATCGTTCACGGAAAGATCTGTTATAGCCCTTATTTTCTTGTAAAGCACAGGCTGGCTCATCCCCACATCCTTTGCTAGTTCCAGTACCCCGAAATCCTGATCGGTAATGCGTTCTTCAATGCATTGAACGGTCTTAATCATAAACTTGTGGTCTACCGTATTAATGGTAATATCCTGAGGTTGAAGGTTAACCTGTTCGCTAAACTTCTTTCTCATAATGGCCCTGGATTGGAGCAGGTTCTTTACGTTGAGTAGAAGCAGTTCCAGACTGAAAGGTTTGGTAATATAGCTGTCTGCACCGGTTTCTAAGCCGTCTACCTGTTGTGGGTGCGTGGCCCTCGCGGTTAAAAGAATAACAGGGATATGCGCTGTACGCTCATCTGTTTTAAGTTGTTTACATAAATCGAGGCCATTCATAATCGGCATCATTACATCGCAGATAATGAGGTCGGGCAGCTGTGCTGTGGCAACTTCCCAGCCAATCTGTCCATTTTCGCTTTCGAGCACCTGGTAATGAATGCTCAATGTATTTCTTAATAATTGTCTTATTTCCTGATTATCTTCTACCAACAGAACCGTTTCTTTAGCAATGGGGTTGGAGCGTGGTGTGGTTTGATACTCATGGCTTGGTGTGGCCAATGTTGTGGCATATAATTCATTTTCATCTGCTATCGGATCATTCGGGTCAACTTTAACCAGCTCGTGTTCTCCCCTTTTTAAACTTACCGTAAAGCTGGTATCTCCTGCTTCCTGCTCACTTTCTGGGCGGCTTTTCATTAATAGTTCGCCTCCGTGGGCAACAACAATACTCTTAGATAGGGCTAATCCGATACCCGAGCCGATATGCACAATTCCTGGACTGTTTACCTGGAAAAATTCGCTGAATAATTTATCCTTTTCATTTTCCGGAATCCCGATACCATTGTCTCTCACTTCGATGTGGATTTCCGACATCTCTTCCCGAAGTAAAATGGTGATTGTTCCCTCGTTTTTAGTGAATTTAAAGGCATTAGAAAGGAGGTTAAAAAAGACCTTTTCCATCTGTATTTTATCAAACCAGATTTCAACAGGTTGCGTTTCAAACTTGAAACTATAGGTAATATTTCTACTTTCTGCCAGTTGAGAAAAAGACTGAAAAATTTCCTGTAAGAAATAAACCATATCTTGCTTTACCGGGTGGAGCTTTAGGTTTCCGGTTTCGAGCTTTCTAAAATCCATAAGCTCGGTAACCAGACGCATCAACCGATCGGCATTCTGCTTGATCGGAATTACCTGTTGGTTAATTTCCGGTAGATTTTTACTGCTTTTTAACAGGTTTTCCAATGGACCCAATATAAGGGTGAGGGGAGTTCTGATTTCATGTGACACATTGGTAAAGAAACGTAGCTTCATTTGTTGCACATCTTCATTACGCCTTAAAAGTGCCTTAACAAATAGATAGCGAACAAAAAGGAACAGTATGCCTGAGAATAAAAGGATATATAAGGTGTAAGCCCACCAACTGGCCCATAGCGCAGGGCGGATGCGGATTTCGGCAGCGGCTATTGTTTTTCCCGGAATGCCATCGTTGTTAATCCCCTTAACTAAAAACTTATACTTCCCTGCAGGGATATTGGTATAGGTGGCGCTGGGGGTTGAGCTATAATTCCAGTCACGATCATAACCTGATAATAAATAAGCGTATTTGTTTTTATCTGGTTTTACAAAGTTGAGCAAAGCAAACTCAATGGTGAAATGGTTTTGATCATGTTGGAATACGAGCTTTTGAGCATGATTCACCGTTGATGTTAACAGGTCATCATCGCCATTTACCTCTACCGTTTGATTGAACAATTTTAAATCGGTAAATACCAGCGGAGAGTGGTATGGATTGAGTTCAATATCTTTAGGGTAAAAGGCGGTAAGACCATTAATGCCCCCTAAAAATATCTCCCCCCTGCTGTCGATAAAATAAGAACGAGCATTAAACTCATTCCCGGCAAGTCCATCACTTTTGGTATAATTTCTAAACCTGCCCGATGCCGGATTTAATTCAGATAAACCATTTGCAGTACTGATCCATAAGTTTTGGCTTTTATCTTCTACGATGCCCAAAACGTTATTGTTGATGAGTCCATCGCCCTCCTGATAGGTTTTAAAGCGGTTAGTTTTAGGATTGTAAATACTCAACCCACCGAAATAAGTGCCAATAAGAAGCTCTCCGCTGCGGTTTTCTACAATGCAATTAATGTAATCTGACTGTAGTTTCGTTTTATTTGCTTCATTTTTGCGAAATTGAGTAAGCCGCTTATTATTTGGATTATACCGATAAAGTCCTGCGCTGGTAGCTATCCAGAGGTCGCCACGGCTATCTTCAAAAATTTTCTGAATATTCTTTTTAAGGATGTAGCGATTTAAAATGCTCTTAGTGGTATGGTTAGGATAATATCCGTTCTTTTTTTGGAGAATAGATAAGCCATTTAGGGAGCCGATCCAAATCGTTCCTCGTCTATCTACCTCCAGCGCTAAAATTTCTGCAGAACCTACCGCTCCTGTAGAATCTTTTACATTTTTAATCCTTTGGAATTTTCCCGTTGCCGGATCAAAGATGTTTAAGCCCCCTCTATGGGTTCCAATAATAAGTTTATCGCTGTTTAGCCCTTCTTTGACCATTATTTTGATCAAATTAGAACTGATCGTAGACGAGTCGTTGGAGTTTGTTTTATAGGCTTTAAAGCTATTGTTTTTCCTGTTGTAGTAATTGAGCCCTCCTCCCTCTGTTCCTATCCATAAATTGTGTTGTGCATCCTCTATAATAGAGCTGAGCACGTTGCCACTAATGCTGGGTACAAATCTGCTGTTGCGATACACCTTAAATTTTGTCGCCACAGGATACACCATATTTACGCCGCCAAAGTAGGTGCCAATCCAGATATTGCGGTTACGATCTTTAAAAATATGGTGTATAGAGTTGTGGCTTATGGTATTGCCGATTTCAGGATCATGTTGATAATTGGAGAATGTTTCCCAGTCCAGGTTCAGTACACTCAGGCCATCTTGTGTGCCAATCCACAATTGCCCTTTACCATCATTCATCAATTCGCGAATATCATTGTGGATTAAAGAGCCTGGATTTTTATTGTCGTGCTGAAAAATTTTCAGGTTCGTGGTTATCGGATCGTACTTGCAGAGCCCGTTGGCTGTACCTATCCAAATATGGCCATGGCGGTCTTCGTTAAGTGCGGTAATATAACTGGAGGGCATGGTTGCTGGCAGGTTTACCTTTTTGTATTGATAGGCTCCGTTTTTGCGATTAATCACAAATAAACCATTCCCCGTACCTACCCAAACATTCGACCGTTTATCTTTTAAAATAGCGTAAATGCTGTTAACGGGGTCATTGGCTTTCTGGCTAAAGCGAAACAACTGGAATTGGTTGTTCGTTTTATCGGTTAACAGGTTTAAACCGTTTAAGGTGCCCACCCAAATATCTTTGGTATGATCTTGATAGATGACTTCTACATTAGTGCTGCTTAAGTGCGGCACACTTAAAAATTGATCGGTTTTTTCATCATATAGACTTAGTCCGGCTGTAGTACCTACCCAAAGTTTCCCGTCAGCAGCAGTAACAAGTGCTGTAATTTCATTTCCTAAAATATACTGTGGTTTTTTGAGATCGCTTTTATAGATTTTAAATCGATACCCATCGTATCTGTTTAGTCCCTGTCTGGTTCCAAACCACATCAACCCGGTACTGTCTTGTGCAATAGCAACAACAGAATTTTGAGATAAGCCATTTTCAACAGTGAGGTTGGTAAAGGAAAGTTGGGCCCTGGCTGGGCTTAGGGCAAGTGATATTAACAGGCAAAGAAATAGCTTGGTAAGCTTATCACATCTCATATTATATTCGGAAATCGTTAGTTTGTTGCTTTTCAATAAATATAGAAATATTGTTCGTTTGTTTGAACAGAAAGCTTCATTTAACAGCTATGTTAATAGATTTTCTACCTTTTCTGTTTAGATTTTCATCTTTTTTTCAGGGATAATGTCTCAGTTTTGATATAACCAAATGTGCTGATTTACCTCTTGTATTTTGAGCAGATAAAGCCATCAGCAAAAAAAAAAAACTAACCGTAACCAAACTTAAACAATGAACAAACAGAAAGAAACTACTGCAACTGATCACGCCAGTTAACGGCTGCAATGCCACGCCTCAATTTAATCAACCCTAACCTAAATAATCTAAAATGAAGTTTAATCACTTTAAAAAGTGGTGTATGCTCCTGGGCGTATACCTGTTAATCTTTATTACATCCTGTAAAAAGAAATTTATCGAGTCAGATATTTTCATCAAGAAGCAATGGAAAGTAGAGTTATTGGCATCAAAAGTTTTACCGTCAATAACAGGCAGGTCTGATCATGCAGTCGCTATGATTTACCTCATGGACAATCAAGAGTTGCATTATGATATATATTTTGATAAGGCAATAGAGAATAATGATACGCCCGGACCAGGTAAGTTATATCTGGGAGCCGATGGAGTTGTTGGCAATCTTTTTATCGATTTGAAAACCCCGGCCTTTAACGCACAGGGAGAAACCAATGGTAAAGTAAGCGTAGATGCCGCTACAGTAAATAAACTGTTGACAGAAAAAATGTATCTCCAAATTTCCTCTACACAGCAACCAGCCGGAATAGTAAGAGGACAGCTTAACTAATCAGTTTTCATACTAAAGAATTGATCGTATTATGATAAAAATATTTACTCAGCAACAAAAGTTGTTTTGGGCTAAACGGAGCTTTGTAATCTGCCTTTTTACTGCCATTGGTGGCCAGGCAGTGGCTCAGCAACCGCAAGCTAACCTTACTGATTCTTTGGTATTAGATTCCATGCGAAAGGGATCTAATCCACAAAACAGGCACGTCGATCTCTGGAACAGGACAATTTCTAAACTTAGAAATGTTACCGGATCTGCAACCATTTACAGTGAAGATGTAAACACTACCCCGGTATCCGATATTACGAATGTAATTTCAGGGCGTATTAGCGGTCTCTATTCTAACAGATCGTCTGGTAGAACTGGGCCCATGTTCGATGCTTCTTCCTTTACCTTAAGGGGCCAATCGCCACTGATTGTTGTGGATGGTGTAATCCGTTCATTTACAAGTTTTAATGTAGATGATATTAAAAGCATAACTGTTTTGAAAGATGCGGTATCTACCAGTATGTATGGGTTGCGTTCGGCTAATGGTGTGGTTTACATCACTACAAAAGATAAGTCACTGGATCAGCCTTTTGAACTTAACTTTAATGTTCAGGTAGGGGTATTAAATCAATTCAGACGCCCAAATTTCATTAATGGGGCCAATTATGCCGAACTGTATAATGAGGCTCAGAAAAATACCTTTCCAAATGCGACTCCGGCTTTTTCAGCCGCTACCATTGCAGCTTATAGAAACGGTACTAACGACCCTTACCTGCAACCCAATAATGATTGGTACAATACCATTTATAAAAATAATGCCTTGCAAAAGCGTTATGCCATTAATGCCGCGGGAAACGGAAAAAGCTATCGCTATTTTACTTCTGTTGAACATTTGAGTCAGGATGGTAATTTTTTAACCTCTGCAGATAATCCATACCAAACCAATAATTTTTATAAGCGGTATAACCTTCGAACTAATGCACAGATTGATTTCAATGAAGATATACAGCTCAGTCTGAACATCTTTGGATCCATTGAAAACAGCAACGAGCCCGGTGCTACAAGTTCCTCCATCATGAGCAGGATTTTTGAAACTTCTCCTTTAGGGTATTCGCCAAGAAATCCGGATGGAACTTATAGCGGAAGTATTTTATACACCAACAATATTCTGGCAAGTGCAGTAAACTCTGGTTATATCAATTACAATGAACGAACCCTGAGCGCAGATGTGGGCTTAAAATTTAAGTTAGATGATGTGACCAAAGGACTTTGGGCAAAAGGGCTCCTTTCTATCAATAACTATTACCTCCAATCTATATCGCGAACAAAGACCTTTGCTATATTCTATCCAACAGTATCTCCTACCGCAACTACTTATACTAAAGTAGGTAGTGATGGAACAATAGAGGCGGGAAAAGGTGATCCGGCTATTGTTACGCAAAATAAACAGACCTTTTTCAATGGATTATTGGGCTATGACCGGTCTTTTGGGAAGCATAATATTAATGTTTTAGCTAGCTATAACTTAACCAACCTGATTGATTCCTACACACAGCTAAACCAGTTGTACAACAATGCAGGGCTTACTGCTACATACGATTTTAACAAAACCTATTTGGCCGAGTTAGGATTGGTGTATGGTAGCTACAACCGGTATGCACCAGGCAAAAGATGGGGCTTTCTGCCATCGGTGGGGCTTGGCTGGGTTATCTCTAACGAGGCTTGGTATAACAAAAATACTTTTAACTTCTTAAAATTGAGAGGTAGTGTAGGGCAAACGGCATGGGCCGATCCAACCAATTACTACAGCTACATGCAAAGATATACACTGGGCGCTACTGGTTACAACTTCGGTGCAACGGCAAGTGCAGTATCGGGAGTTGCCGAAAGTACCTTAAAGAATCCAGGCATTACCTGGGAAAAGGCGCTCAAAATTGATCTCGGTGTGGAAACACAGTTATTTCAAAATAAATTGGGTGTTGAGTTAAATTGGTACACCAACAAATATTATGATGAGTTGATAAGTCCTGCTAATGGTTATGCATCGGGTATAATTGGGCAAAGCTATCCAACGGTTAATGCAGGTAAATCACGGTTTAGCGGTTTTGAAGGGAACATTAGCTTTAATAATAACAAGCAGAACTTCGGCTATTTCATTAAGGGGAATTTTACGATTGCGCAAAATAAGATTATTTCCCGTCAGGAAGGAAACTATCCCTATCCATGGTTATATAGTGCTGGCGAGTCTACCGGAACCTATGGTTATGAAGCGATTGGTTTTTACCAGGTGGGAGAAGATGTTAGCAAAACGGCCAACATTCCCGGCTTTATTCCTCAGCCAGGCGATTTGAAATATGCAGATTTAAACGGTGATGGATTAATTAATTTTCTGGATCGAAAGGCAATTGCCGGAACAAAACCGCTATTTTTTTTCGGATTAAATGCCGGGTTTAACTATAAGGGTTTTGATTTCAGTGCCTTACTGGAAGGTAGGTTAAACCGGGAAATTTACTACAGTGCATCTCAAATGCTCGCATTTAATAATGGTTACGGTTACGTATTAGATTATACAACCGAAAACAGATGGACACCACAAAATGCTACTCAGGCCACCTTGCCAAGGTTAACATTAGGCGCAAACACCAATAACGAGCAAACCTCATCATTTTGGGTAAAACGTGCAGATTATATCAGGTTAAAGAATATAGAAATCGGTTATAGCTTTCCTGGCAAGTTTTTAAAGAAAGCCAAAATAAGTAAGGTGAGGATATTTGTAAATGCATACAATCCACTTACCTGGACTAAACTAGACTATTTAGACCCCGAAACAGGCTTATCTGGCTTTGCTAACTACAGAATATTAAACGGGGGCATTTCGCTCCAACTATAACACTAAAAAGTAAGAAAGATGAAAAATATGAGAAGATTCTCCATTCTAGGATTACTGATTTTAGTCATATCCACTTTCGGATGTAAGAAAATGATTGAAGATGAACCTTTGGAAAATGCTGAAATTGATTTGGTATTTGATGCAACGGATTCACTGGGGAAATATGCCGAAGATTACCTCAATAATACCTATTCAAGTTTACCCAATGGCTTTAATAAGATTGGTAATAATATGTTGGATGCAGGTTCAGACGATGCGCTCCCATCATCTACTTCAGATGCAGTTCAGTTTTTTTCGAACGGCGCTTTCAATTCTGTCAACCTTCCCGATAATCCCTGGGATGCCAATTATGCCGGCATTAGAAAAGTGAATATCTTTTTAGCCAATATAGATAGGGTTCCACTAAAAACAGCAGGTTTTAAACAACGCTGGAAAGCAGAGGCGCGGGGCTTGCGTGCCATGTTTTATTTCGAGTTATTAAAGCGCTGGGGCGGAGTTCCATTAATCGGGGACAAGGTTTTTGAACTGGGAGAAAATATTGCTATCCCCCGAAGCAGCTATCAGGAAACGCTTGGTTACATTGTTGCTGAATTGGATGCGATTATGCCAAGTCTTTTATCGCCCAATGGTACAAGTGGTTATACCACTATCTATTTTGGAAGGTTTAACCGGGGAGTGGCCATGGCGCTTAAATCGCGCTTATTGTTGTATGCAGCAAGTCCCTTAAATAATACGGCAAACGATTTGGCCAGGTGGGATGCTGCGGCAAAGGCTTCAAAGGCCATTATGGATAGTGTTGCTGCGGGAAAATTTGTATACGCATTATCAACTTTAACCACCACGGCGCATTACAGCAGCACCAATGTGGCCAACCTGGTCCCGGCAGGTACAACGCTAACCAGCTATGTAACCGGAGTAAACAGGTTTCTGAATATTTTTTCTACGAGGTATAATACCGAGCTGATTTTGCCTTACTTAAGAGGTACTACAACGGATGTAGAATCTAACAATGAGCCAATTGGATATACAAGGGCCGGCCTGGGGAAAACCAATCCAACACAGGAGCTGGTAGATGAATTTGAAACCTTCGCAGGTAAACAAATCACAGAGGCTGGTTCTGGTTACACCCTTACGTCACCATATTACAACAGAGATCCGAGGCTGGCCGGAACCGTTTCTTTTAACGGGTTGTATTGGCTTACGCGAAATGTACAAACTTATGATGGTGGGAAGGACAGGCCACAGGGCTTTGGCCGAACAAATTCTGGTGAAACAAGAACAGGCTATTACCTCCGTAAGTTTATGACGCCAACAACCAGCGAAAGTGCTTACACAGCCGCCAATCATAACTTCCCGATTTTTAGATATGCCGAGATTTTATTGAATTATGCGGAAGCCCAGAATGAAGTTGCAGGGCCAGATGCAACGGTATATAAAGCCATAAACGACATCAGGGCAAGGGTTAATATGCCGGCTTTGCCTACAGGATTAACCCAGGCCGAAATGCGTAACAGGATCAGGCACGAACGTAGAGTGGAGATGGCTTTCGAAGAACAACGCTTTTGGGACATCAGAAGATGGAAAATAGCTGAAAATGTTTTGAATGGAACACTCCATGGTATACAAGGCACCTTAAACGGAACTGCTGTAAGTTATGGTATTGTAGATGCTGCACCTTCAAGATTCAGTGCCAGTAAAATGTACCTCTACCCTATTCCATATAAAGAGATTACCTCAAATAATAAAATGGTTCAAAATCCTAACTGGTAGACTATTTAATAATTGTTATGAAAAGAATTTTAATATACATAATTGTTTTATCTGCCTTTATTACCCAAATGGTATATGGCCAGGCCGGTAAAATTATCTCGGGTGTAGTTTCCGATAACAGGGGACCAATCCCGGGAGCCACGGTTTACGAAAAGGAACTAACTGCTAATGGCGCAGTTACTGATCAGAACGGAAAGTTTAGCTTAAAGTTAAAGGGGAATGCCGGTACGCTGGTAATCAAATCTATCGGATACCTTACGAGGGAAATAAGTACAACCGGAAAAACGACTGTAAACATCACCTTGCAAGAGGATGCAAAAGGATTGGAAGAGGTTGTAGTACTCGGATTTGGTGAAAAAGCTAAGAAAATTACCAGCACAGGTGCGGTGAGTTCTATTTCTGGAAAGGAAATCAGACAAAGCCCTACATCCAGTATTCAAAATTCATTGGCAGGACGCTTACCCGGATTTTTCTCTCAGCAACGGGGTGGGCAACCGGGTAAAGATGGAGCAGAATTTAATATCCGCGGAATCAGTACCTATCAGGGAACAACCCGCCCATTAATCATTGTCGATGATATTGAAGTTACTGCAGATCAAATTAGCATGATCGATCAAAACGAAATTGAAAGCTTAACTATACTGAAAGATGCATCTACAACAGCCGTTTATGGGGTAAGGGGGGCTAATGGCGTAGTGGTAATCAGAACCAGGCGGGGTGAAGCAGGGAAACCACAACTTACCTTCAGGCAGGAGGTAGGTTTAAATAGTTCGACTATGAACTTTGATACCAATGATGGGTACACTACACTTGCCTTACTCAACGAGTGGACAACCCAGCAGTATTTGGATCCCGCTATTCAATATCCCAAGTATTTTGCAGGAAATAATTTGGAGCGCTATCGACTGCAAGATGATCCCTACAATTTCCCTTTCGTAGATTGGTGGGATGAGCTAACGCTTAAAAACAGCTTACAAAGCAGAACTAACTTTGATATTAGTGGTGGTACCCAAAAAACAAAATACTTTGTTTCCTTAGGATATTTCAACCAGGGTGGGATGTATAAAAACTTCACGAAGGACGAAGGATATAATGGCAACTATAATTTTGACAGGTATAACTTCCGCTCGAACGTGGATATTGATCCAACCAAAGATTTACACATCCGGTTCGATTTATCAGGCCGGTTTGGGGTAACCAACTCACCAAATGATAGCCCTGGAAATAATGGTGCCCCAACCTTACAATATCTGTGGAACGGGCAACTCTCTGCATTTGGTTACCCTGCTTTTAACGCAAATGGAACTTACGGTGGTTCTACCAGTAGTGCCACAAAGATAAATCCGATTGCCAATTTAAGATATTCGGGATACAGCAGAGATTATACGAACAATCTTGGCTTTGTAACTCAGGTAAATCAGAAATTGAATTTTATTACAGATGGTTTATCTGCCAATGCATTATTGTCTTACGCCAGCGACTACAGTTTTAATCGCTCATTAAAACGAAATGCTGCTGAGATTCCGACCTATTATTGGGATCCAAACACGAAGAGTTACTTACCAGTAGTGAACAACCTTTATCGCCTTGGAAATTTAAGTCGTACAGGGGGATACACAGGATCCAACCGGGTAACCAATTTGCAAGCCTCAGTAAAGTATGATAAATCTTTTGGTAATCACGACTTAAATGCATTTGTACTTCTTAACCAAACTACCAAAACCGACGAGACAGCCTCAGCGGCTACAGAACCTTACAATGTTAGAGGGATAACAGGTTCCATCAGCTATAATTTTAAACAGCGCTATTTGCTTGATATTAAAGGGGCGTACAATGGTTCCGATAAATTTCAAAATGCCAACAAGCGTTACGCCTTATTTCCAGCAGTTAGTGTTGGGTACAATATCAGCGAAGAATCTTTTTTTAAGAAAAACATAACGTTTGTAGACAACTTAAAGATAAGAGCATCTTATGGAATTGTGGGTAATGATGGTATTGGAAGTTCTGTGTATACTTATGAAAAAACTTACTCTTCTGGAAGTGGAAAAGGATATGTATTTGGCGAAACTTCCAATACTGCGCAATCAGGAATAATTGAGCCAACATTATCAAATACGGAAATTACCTGGGAAACGCAGACAGATGGTAATATAGGTTTGGATCTGAAGATGTTTAAGGGTAAGGTTTCCTTTACAGCCGATTTTTACAAGAAAAGAAGAGAAGATATTTTAACCCAAAGATCTTCAGTAGCAGCCGCTTTCGGCGCTTCTCTTCCATTCGTAAATCTTGGAATTGTAGAAAATAAAGGATATGAATTTGAATTAACCTATCGTGATAATGCCTTCTCCAACAAGCTCTCTTATTTTATCAATGCCCAAATCAGTCATAGCGAGAACAAAGTCGTTTTCAGAGATGAGGGGCTGGCCAAATACCCATGGTTAGGTTTAACAGGGAAGCCGGTTGGGGCCTTGTTTGGTTATCAGGACGCAGGCTTATATCAATCGCTATATGATGTGTACAATAGCCCGAAACTGCTTACGGCAACTCCGTTAAACAATCTGAACCTGGGCGGTGTAAAACTCGTAGATCTTAATGGCGACAACGTAATTGATCAATATGATATGGGGTATCTGGGCACCAATCAGCCCGAGTTTATTGCCGGGTTGAGTTTGGGGTTCTCTTATAAAGGTTTTGATTTTAGCACACTTTTTCAAAGCTCATTCAAATACTTTATCAACATTAACCGCGGTATCATCAGTTATAGCCGCCCAGAAAATCAATCGGTTCCATACAACTTAGGCCGCTGGACTCCTATTACAGGTAACGATGCAAGCTTCCCTGTTTTGGCAGGAAGTGGTAGCCAGAATAGCGTTTACTCTACCTACTGGACTAAGCGGGGCGATTATATCAGATGGAAGAATGTAGAGATAGGGTACCGCTTGCCTGATTCTTTTGCAAAGAAACTGCATGTAAACAACATCAGGTTATATGCTAATGGATATAACCTGGGATTACTATATACTGCACTTCCGGTATTTATTGATCCTGAGTCCGTTACCGGATCTTCCTCAACAACCAATATTGGGGATATAAATGAATATCCGCAACAACGCATTTACAATTTTGGTATTCAGTTCGGCTTATAATTAAATCAGTTCAACATGAAAAAGAAATTTTATACAATCAGTTTATTCGCTTTAATAGCTTTTATCTATACTTCTTGTAAAAATGATAGTTTCCTCGACCGCAAAACGGAAACACTTACTGAAGATAAAGTTTTTGCAGATAGTGCATTAACAACGGGCTTTATTAATGATATGTATGCCTACACGGGGCAGGATATTGTTCCTTACCGCTACAGCATGATCACCAGTCCGGGGAGTAATGATTATGCCTGCTTTGACGATCAAACCACGCTATCTATTAGCTACTACAGCACACCACAAACGGGCGTTATGGGGGGCACATACAGTGCTGCCAATTATTCGCTAAATAATTACTGGACAACCTATTACAAGAAGATAAGGCTTGCCAGTTTATTTATGCAAAAATCAGGCAACTCACCTATTTCTGCGGCCCGTAAAGCAAGATTAAATGCCGAGGCCAGGTATCTTAGAGCGTTTTTTTACGTCTCCCTGATTAGATTTTATGGTGGTGTTCAAATCATGCCAGATATTCCCTTAAACGCAGAAGACATTCTGGTTTCAAAGCGCAATACGTACAAAGAATGTGTAGATTATGTAGTGGCAGAATTAGATGCTGCTGCAGCCCAGCTGCCATCAGCTATTTCACAAGATGCTTCCGAATATGGACATGCAACCAAAGGAGCTGCCCTTGCCTTAAAAGCCAGAATTCTGCTTACTGCTGCAAGTCCTTTATTTAATGGGAGTTCTTTCACTACTGATCCTGCTATTTTACCCTATATCGCTTATTCTTCAACCTATAATCAGGCCCTTTGGCAAAAAGCTGCGGATGCCTGTAAGGCTGTAATCGATTTACCAGATTATGCTTTGGTAGAGGATAATGCAACAAGACCAGGTCATGGTTTTTGGAAAATGTTTGTAAAAGGGAGACGAAATACGGAATACATTATTCCATACATTGTAGCCAATGGTACAGCCTTAGAGTCAAGCCGGTTTCCCAGAGGACGTGTTGGTGCAGCCGGGGGGTACAGTAATCCTACTGAAAATGCCGTTAAGTTTTTTGGAATGAAGAACGGTAAAGCAATCACTGATCCGGCCTCTGGTTACGATGCTAACAATCCTTATGCAAATCGAGATCCGCGGTTTAACTATTCCATTTTATACAATCAGGCACCAATGTGGAAAAGCGGATCGGGTACTACACTAGTTCCAATCGATATCTTTTTTAATAAGGCAACCAACTCCCTCACAGCCGATGGGCTGCAAACTTATTATACCAAAACAGGTTATTATTCTCGCAAGATGGCTAACGATTCAACTGCAACATCTGCATCAATAAGCAGGGCTTACCCGGTGCTTCGCTTGGCAGAACTTTATTTGGGTTATGCTGAAGCATTGAATGAGTTAGGCCAAACAGAGCAAAGTGTAACCTGGTTAAATAAAATCAGGAAACGTGCAGGAATCGATGTTGGTGCCGAGTTGAGATATGGCATAGCAGTAGGCATCACAAAAGAAGCGCTTAGAAAAATTATTCAGAACGAATCTGTGGCAGAGTTTTTCCAGGAAGGACACTTTTGGTATGATACCAGAAGGTGGAAAACAGCTGAAGTTACAGAAGCACAAAATTTGATGGGGAATTATATCACCAAAGAACTGAACGGTACTTTCACCTATAAAGAAGTTTCGGCATTAGCAGTAAACTGGCAACCCAGAGCTTATTTTGCGCCAATTCCACAGGATGAAATCAATAAATCAGCAACGCTCATCCAAAATCCCGGATGGTAAAAATATTTAGTTTGATTAGTTTGTAATGTTACCACGTTGACTGTCTGGATAGGCAGTCGACGCTTGGTAACTGCAATGCAAACGAAATCATCATCAAAGTACCCATTAGATTATATTAATATGTCTGCCACGCATAAACCTAAATCTGCATTAACTGAACTGAGACAGTCGGTTGATATTAGAACACTGGAGCCCATTATATTTTATTCTGGGAAGAGTGATGAATTACACATTCATTTAGGTGAGTTGGATAGAGGTGAGTTGATTATTAAGTCGCTTTCGAAGAAAATGATGCAGGTGGAGGAGGTGACTTTATTGGAGAATGGCGAGAGGTTGGCGTGGAAACAAGATTTAAAAGGACTAAAAGTAGTGGTTCCTAAATCTGTAAATGAGGTGCTCGGTAACGAACACCCCATTATTATTAAAATCAAATTTTAAACGTTTACCCAGCTAACCTTAAACAATAAATTAAGTATGAAAAACAGAAGAAAAAACCAGCTTCGCCTCAGCCTGCTCTTTATGATTACAGGCACATTGATCATTAATGCCTGTAAAAAGGCACCAGCAACCGAAGCGGAAACCTTTAGCACCAAGCTAAATACCTTAGACCTTGCTGGAAGTACGCCCCCATCATTTGTAACCAACAGTAAAAATCTAAATATCGTGATGTTTGTGCCGACAGATAATCCGGCATTGCCCGATTATAAAACACGGTTAACCGCTTTATTTACACATTTTCAGACCTGGTTGCACACCGAGATGCTGAGATATGGTTATGATAAGTACATGGGATTAGCCAAGGTTGATTCGACCAGTCTGGTTAGGTTTATTGAAATACCTGCCGCAGGTCCACAGGCAGATTATCCCTATTCATCCAGTGTATCGGCAGCTAAAATTCTGAATGAAATTAATGCATACAAAGCTACACATGCATCAGCGTTTTCCAACTCATCGCACATGCTGATTTTATTGCCACAGAGAACCGATGGTGGCGACCAGCCATTTTACGGCTGGGGCAAAAACTGTTTTGCACTGGATAACGCGAATATGGCAGTAGATAAAATCCCGAATCCGAACTCAAATTATTTAGGTGGAATGCTGCACGAACTTGGTCATGGCTTAAATCTTCCACACGATCATGCCAAATATGCATCAGAGCAACCCACATTAGGCACCTCACTAATGGGCTCGGGAAATGTTACCTTCAGTAAGGGCCAGCCTACTTTTTTAACAGAGGTTGATGCTGCGATTTTGAACCGCAACGAGATTTTTCAAAATCCATTGCCAACAGAAATACCTTACGAAAGTGCAACTACAACCATTAATGCAAATGCCACTTATAACAGTACTACGCAGGCCTTTAATTTATCGGGCAGCTTTACCAGCAATAAAGAGGTTACCGATATCTTAGTTTACATGGATCCCAATGTTAATAATGAGGGAACAGGCGCGAACAAAGATTACAATGCTGTAACCTGGAGATTTACCCCGGGAACTGGAAATACCATTTCCGGAACCATTCCATTGACTGAGCTTTATTATAAAACTAATGAGCCTTACGAGTTAAAAGCGAAGCTATTGCTTAAAAATGGAAATGTAATTACGCAAACCTATACTTTCTCCTTTTTAAATGGCGTACCACAAATTGGTGCAAATGGTTCAGCCAAATTCTTCCAAAATGCAAGCTATGGCGGCTATGGCGTATCTTTACCTGTAGGCGAATATACTACAGCCGATTTAGTTAGCTTAGGGATAAGCAATAATGATGTATCATCCGTTAACGTAGGCCTGGGGGTAAAAGTAATTATGTATGATGGCGATAACTTTACCGGAACCAGCATTACGCTAACTTCATCGAGTTCTTACACCTCTACTTTTAACGATAAAGCATCGTCAATAAAAGTGATTGCACTATAAAATATTCAGGCTTTGCCAACTCGACTGGGTAGTTGGCAAAGCATTAAAAGTTAATTAATACCAATGAAATTGATGATTACCATTCTTTTGGTAGAAGAAAAATTAAACTAAGCACTCAGAAACTTAAATTAAATCCAGCACACCAAAGGAACAATTACATGATGAAAAATATATTAAAATACGTACTACCTGCATTTTGTATACTCTTTACAGCAAATGATGCGGATGCCCAACAGTGGTCGGGCCCTAAACGCAAGCCAGAGAAACCCATCGAGGTGAAATATGGCTCTTTAACGCCAGCTAACCGTACAGATGCAACAATGGAGGCCTTCAGGAATTATGGTTTGGGCCAGTTTATTCATTGGGGAGTTTATTCTTTAGCAGGTAATGAATGGGAAGGGGTTAGTGCCCGTGGAGGTGCAGCGGCATCCGAATGGATCCGCTCCTGGTCGGGACCAACAGCACCAAAAGATTGGAAAAACACCTATGATAACCTTTATAAGCAATTTAATCCGAAAGATTTTGATGCTAAACGCTGGGCTAAGCAAGCCAAAGATATGGGCGCAAAGTACGTCATCTTTACCACTAAACACCACGATGGGTTTGCCCTTTGGCCAACCAAATACTCTGACTATAACATTTCTAAATCTCCTTATAAAAAGGATATCGTAAAACAAGTGGTAGATGCCTATACTGCCGAGGGAATTGATGTGTATTTATATTTTTCTATTCTGGAGTGGAACAACCCAAACTACATGGGTAAGGCACCTCAAACCGATGAGGAAAAAAGGAAATTCGATAAATTTTTACATTATACACGCAACCAGTTATTAGAGCAATTAAAAAATTACCCTCAAATAAAGGGCTTTTGGTTTGATGGAACCTGGGATGCTTCATGGAAGAGTGCCTATGAGTTTACCTATAACCTGGAAAAAGAACTGCGGGAGAAACACCCTGGATTAATTATTGGCTCACGTTTTCGCAATGACGAGCATGGCTCCCGCCATTTTGATTCGAACGGCAATATGCTGGGCGATTATGAACAAGGCTGGGAACGTAAACTGCCAGTCGAATTTGAATGGCTGGAAGGGCATGATTGGGATGCCGTAATGACGATTCCACCAAATGGTTGGGGGTATATGAAAGACTGGTCTGGAATTTACACCAAAACTACCGATGATTTGCTCGATATGCTGATGCGTTCCAGATCTATGAATGGCAATTTCGTTCTAAACTTTGGCCCTGATGGAAACGGAAATATGCACCCTGAAGAAGATAAAATTGCAAAGGAAATTGGAGAATGGGTAAAGCAAAATGCTGAAGCCATTTATAATGTTCGCCACGCAGCATTGACTCCCTCAAAACTCGGTTACTTCACTCAAAAAGGTGATCAACTGTATTTAACTGTTTTCAACAGGCCTGTAAACAATATAGTGCGGATTGCCGCACCTAAAAATGCACAGCAAGTGCCAACTACTGCCGAGCTTTTAGTGGGTGGAGAAAAGCTGAATTTGAAACCAGCAGACATTGGACTGGACTTAGACAAGAACACTTATTATGATGTAATACTTCCCAAGGGTTTTGTGTCTGATCGTGCTTTCGTGCTAAAAATGAAATTGGGTACTCCCAAATCTAAATCGGCCAGGCTAATGGATGCCAAGATGTAATGGATAAGTGACGAAAAACACAGATTTTCTAACTTTTCGTTTAAGATTATCATCTTTTTTCGGCAGGTAAAAGCACAGTTTTGCTACGATAGACGAATTATAGAATTATAGAATGAGTGAATGAGTGAATGATCGAGTGAGTGAATGAATGGAATGTGCACGATTTAAAATTCCTTCATTCAAAACTCAGTCATTCGATACGCAGTTATTCCATCATTCAAAATTCACTCATTCAAAATTTAAAACCACAAAACCCATAAGAATATGAAGAAATTATTGTTTACCGTATGCTTTCTGGTAGCTGCCGGAATAGCTGGTGGGCAAAAGGCGAATGGAGAAAAAGAACCCATGGGAAGCCTCATTGATAAACAGTTTAAACTCGCTCAAAAACAATATCAGCTGTTGGCTAAAAATACACCGGCCAACCGGATGCCAAAAACCTATTATCCTAATTCAAAGAAACTAGAAAGTAGCGACACCCAGTGGTGGTGTAGTGGATTTTATCCAGGCTCGCTCCTCTATATTTACGAATACACTAAAGATCCTGAAACCCTGGCAGAAGCTCAAAAACGCTTAGCTATTTTGGAAAAGGAAAAGCATTATACCGGTAATCACGATCTTGGATTCATGATGTTTTGTAGCTTCGGTAATGCTTACAGAATTACTAAAAATGAAGTGTATAAACCTACAATAGATACTGCAGCTGCCTCTTTAATCACTCGCTATCGCCCGGGTGCAAAAGTTATCCAATCCTGGAATTCGAGCAAGAAATGGAGAGGGCCTGTTATTATTGATAACCTCATGAATTTAGAGCTTTTACTTTGGGTAGCGGCTCATGGTGGTGATGAAAAATACCGTAAAATTGCAATAGAACATGCCGATGCAACGATGAAAAATCATTTTAGAAAGGATTACAGTTCTTACCACGTGGTAGATTATGATATGAATACCGGGAAGGTCATTAAAAAAGGCACCTCACAAGGTGCGGCAGATAGTTCTGCCTGGAGCAGAGGTCAGGGTTGGGCACTTTACGGTTATACCATGATGTATCGTTTTACCAAAAACAAGCAATATTTGGAATTTGCAAAAAACATAGCCAGGTTTATATTAAATAACCCAACAATGCCTCATGATCAGGTTCCATACTGGGATTTTAACGCCCCTGGAATACCCAACACCTATAAAGATGCATCAGCAGCAGCTGTTATTGCCTCCGCATTTTTGGAGCTGGGCCAATATACCAAGGGAAAAGAAAAAACAGCTTATGTAAGCCATGCAGAGCAGATGATAAGATCACTCTCTTCGGCAGCTTATACCGCCAGGGAGGGCGATAATGGAGGTTTCCTGCTCATGCACAGTACGGGAGCCCTGCCTTTAAAATCGGAAGTGGATGTGCCTTTGAGCTATGCCGATTATTATTATTTGGAAGCCTTATTGCGCTATAAAAACTGGTATCTGTAAAAAACGACATGGAAAGAAGAAAATTTATAGGAGCCCTTTCCTTAACAGGAATGTTAGGGGTTATAGATCCTAAAGAAGTAGTAGCTATTGCTGGAAACAATGAACAACTAAAGCTTGAAAAAGCTGGCAACGACAGGACTTACTGGTATAAGCTGCTGTATAAAATGGCCAATCCGGTAGTATCTAATCTGGCAAATGGAACGTTGGTCAAAAACATGCCTTTAATCACTTCTCCTACATTTGATTCACGCACTCCTGCGGTATCTTATTTAGAAGCGGTTGGCCGTTGCTATGCGGGTATTGCTCCATGGTTAGCTTTGCCAGATGACCACACAGAAGAAGGAATTTTAAGAAAAAAACTCCGCTTAGATGCCATTAAAGGATTAGATAGCTGCTTTGCTCCCAATAGTCCTGATAAACTTAATTTCGCTAAAGATCATCAGCCGATTGTAGATGCGGCATACTTAGCACAAACTTTTTTAAGAGCACCAGAAGCACTTTGGAAGCCGCTAAAGTCAGAAACAAAAGAAGCTATAATTACAGCTTTCAAATCTTTACGAAATCGAAAACCCTTTAAGAGCAACTGGCTATTGTTCGGTTCCATTACCGAAGCCTTTTTGCTTTCCATTGGAGTGCCTCATGATGAAGCCCGTTTAAATGAAGGGGTAGATAAACTTAACGAGTGGTACAAAGGTGATGGCTGGTATGGTGATGGGCCAAACCTGGCTTTCGATTACTATAATTCCTTTGTTATTCATCCCATGATGGTAGATACACTTGCCGTAATGCTGAGTAAGGGGCTGGTAAAAGCAGAGCGATATGATTTGGCTTTAAAACGCATGCAACGTTATGCGCTGGGCCAGGAACGTATGATTTCTCCGGAAGGTACTTACCCACCAATCGGACGTTCAATTACTTATAGAACGGGTGCCTTTCAGGCGCTGGCACAAGTGGCATTGATGAAAAAATTGCCTAATACAGTATCTCCGGCACAAGTACGCTCGGCTTTAACCAAAGTGAAGCAAAACATGTATGATACTCCAGGTACGTTCGATAAAATGAACTGGCTACAATTAGGTTTTTGTGGACACGATCCCGAAATAGCCGATTACTATACCTCTACAGGAAGTTTATACATGGCAACCTTATCATTTTTGCCTTTAGGTTTACCTGCAACTGATGAATTCTGGTCAGCACCAGCTGCAGATTGGACAGCGAAAAAAGCCTGGGCTGCAAAAACATTTCCTAAAGATTACCACGTAGATTTTTAAATAAGTAAAGCAGAAATGGATAAGATGCTGTAAGTCATTTAGTACCTTATCCATTTCCTGTTAAGTTATTTCACCGGCCATTTGGCATAGGTAGAAAGTGTTTTAAACTTTCCGTTTACCTTGCCAAACACAAAGCCGAAATAGCTCTCGGCCTGGGTATTGCTTTCGGGATACTGCATGTAGGCTTCATACATTTTACTTCCCGGATCAGTTAACTTTTTTAGGGATCGGTAATAAATTTCATCAGTTTTATCGTCTATTTCCGAAAGGTTATCTTCCTTGCAAAGGGGAAGCAACCGCATCACATCTGCATTAAAAATAGCGGTTTTATATTGATTAAACTCAGTTGTGCTAATGGCATCACTGGCTGCGCCAAGCCCATTGGCAGCTTCTTTATGACTGGTATAAAAGGGGAAGTTTAACAGTGGGGCCACATTATTAACATTCTTCTTTTTAAGACTTTCTTTAAGTGACGTGAAAAGTTTTCTAAATTCTTCCTCATCTCCCGAATCGGCCTTTTTTACTGTTGCGGATAAGGTGCTTGCCTTTTGTTGATTGGCATGAACCACCTTTTGCTGTCCCTTCCCATTTTCTGTAGTACAGCAAATAAGAATTGGCAACAGAAATGCGGAGGTAATTAATTTGATTATTTTCATATCTGGCTAGTGTCTGGGAATGTAAATCAGGGTTCTTTCTTCCATACGCTTTAAAATAACGGCCGCCCCCATTTGTTTGGATACGGCTTCAGCATCAAATTTACCATCTGAAACATATTTTCCTTTTACATACTGATCGGAATAGCTCCATAAATAAGGCGAGTTAATGCTGTGGTATTTGTAATACCCAAAACCATTGTATGCTTCCAGTTTACGCAAAACAGTAGGTAGGTTCCAGTTAGAAATTTCGTGAAATTTCATGAGTTTCAAAGCATCAACGGCACTCTCTTCAAAGGTAAAGGGTGGGCCATGACCTACTTTAGGCCGGTTTGCAGGAACCCTTACGGTGTAACCGTTTAACGAATCGCCGTTGTGCAGGTGTTTTTTAAAGTCGAAACTACACTCTAAATAGTGTGCACAGGCAATGAAATACCAGGGTATCTGGCCCGATCCCAATGCGAAGTTGCTAAATGCACTATCGAAAAGGCTTTTCGGCTGTAAGGGGTTCTGGTTAAATAGGGCAAAAGAAGAGGCAATGGGTTGGCTGAGGTCAAATCGGTTAGTGGTTTGCAAGGCCGAACTTAAACCGAAGGTGCCGGCTAAAGGCTTTGAAAAATTTTTGCCTGCCACCTGATCGGAAATATCCTGATACCGGCTTTTATTGGCATTGATCTGATCGTCTATGGTTTTATCAATGGTTCCAATTTTGGTGGTATCAATCACACAATTGTCGAACATTTTAATGTATTCGAGATCTGTAGGCTGCGAGGGTTTTGCTACTTTAAGCGTTTTCTTCTTTTTCATAGATCATGAAGCTTAATACAATAGATGATGATTGTCGAATGAGTATTTTATTTCTGTTATTTCGTCTTTACTTTAATTGTTAAAATAGCCAGTTGCTACCTGCTTTAAATGCCCAAATATCAAGCCAAAATAAAGTGTATCTTGTTCATTTTTAAATGTTAACGTGGCTTCTTGTTCTGGTGTTGTTGATAACTGATTTCCTGAACAAGCTGACTTTTTTTATCCTTACTTCACAATTTCAAACGTATTTTTCCCTTTCGGAATATATAAGTAGAGTTTTAGGAAAGTAGCTTCGGTACCACCTTTTTCATTTTTGCTTTTCCCCCAAATGGCCGATTCTTTTTTTAACCTTAAATCATTACTTACCTGTTCTAAGCTGGCAATTTTGCCATTTCCATATACGGCCAGGCGATAACCCGTTAATGGTTCTAACTTGAAGCTTGGGTTGTTAAATAAGGCCATATCATCATCAAAGGCCTCGGTAATGAAAGCTTTATCGAAATAGCCCGATTTAATCTGACTCACATTTGCCCCATAATTTAAGCGGAAATAATCATCTTGTTTTTTATCGCTGATGATTTTTGAATAGTATTGGTAAGCGGCCTCCGTTTGTTTGAGCAGTTGGTCCTGATCCATTTTACTCAGGTCTTTTCCCTCTTCCCAGCTTTTGATATCAAATGGAACTTTCGCCTCAAAATCAAAGGTATATTCATAATAATCTTTCTCTTCTCCCAAAAATGTTTTTCCATCTGGTTTGGTTGCCGCATGGTGCGTGAGAATTAATTTCTGGTTTTCAAAGTTATTGGAACTATCGGCGTTATTGCGTTCATACACTTCAATTTTCATTTTGGTGTAGCTGGTAAGCTTATCAAACGCATAACCATCAGAACGTTTCGTTTGTGGATAAAGCTTATAGGTAATGGTTTGTTTTCCTGAATGGCGAATGTAGTCGTTCAGGTTAATGGGCGACATGATTTGCCCATCTTCAAAGTAGTTGAATATTGGAATGTCATTAATCAGGATTTGAAAGAAACATTGATCGTGATTGACGTAGATATAGTACAGAGGTTCTTGTGAGAAGCGATTAATTTGCTTGATTTGTTGCTGAAGCGCGTTTGCAGCTGTAATTACTTCTTGATTAGAATCTGTAATGCTTGCTGTTGTATTGTCCATAGATTTGTTTTTTTGCTGGCAGGCTCCTAAAACCAAAAGAGAAAGGAGTAGGGTATATTTTAGTTTCATTGCTAGTTGTTCGTTTTGTAAAACAGGTTGATTTTTGCCATGGTAAAAGTATGCTCTCCAAATAGGTTAAACTCCGTATCTATTAAATTAGTTTCTGCATCATCGCCCCAGTCTTTTTTAGTTTGTTGCGAGCGTTTGGCGCTTAACCTAACTTTTCCTTTTATCCCCGAAAAATAGATTTTGTCTTCGTAATATAAACCATTGGCTTCATCGGCACCATAGGTTCGGGTATGCACCAAATGACTCGACATCTCTGCGGCAAATTTGGTATCTATCTGGGTATGGGTATTTCTAAAAAAGGTGGCGGCTACAAATGGTGCTACAGGAACGCAGCCTACTACATGTATTCTGCCTTTAATCATCAGCTGGGCTTCCATCTTAATGGCGCTATCGCCAATTACTTTTCCTGCACTGTTGCTTAAGCCCTGTTTCAGGGCATTTTTAATGCTCACCTTTCCTGCAAACTGCTCATGTGGTGCCGGCGCAGCAATCTTGATCTTGTATTCCTGGCTAATGCTTCCACTAAACATGATTCTGATTGCAGCATCATGACCCGCGCGATCAAGCAGTTCTTGTACACCCTTTCCTACCTGCTCTTTTGCTTTACCTCTACCCCAGTTTCTGGCGGTTTTATCAACGTTTCCACTTAAAGGATCGTTGTTGTCAATCTCTTCGTTTTTCAGGTCAGGATTATCCTTTACCAAAGCTTTGCTGATCAGGCTTTTCAGGCTCATCGACTTATCAAACTTGATCCCAATAACCGGATCAGCCTTTACATTGAATTCGGTGATGTAATGCACCAAACCATCTTTATATTTTTCTAAATAGGTGGCATAGGTAAAAGCTACTTTAGGAAAGATAAATTCAAAGCCTAAATCTTCTACTTTAGCCATTTTATCCTGGGCCTTTTTCAATAAGCGTACTGCTTTTTTAACTTTCGGAAGTTTTGCTGCGGCAGATTCTCCAAGCGTTAAGATGGCAATAATCAATTCAACAATCATCACCAGAATGGTAAGGGTTAAAATTCCCTTTTCAACTAAATCACGGTTGTTGTCGGTATAGTTTTCCAGCTCATTAAATTTACCGCCAACATAATTCCATTTTTTAGCATAGCCAATGCCGTACATCTCTGCCTCTGCAACAAAAAAGTCTATGGCCATTTGGGTAATCATCTTATAAGCTTCACCCATAGGGAAATAGGTAAGCACTTTTAAATACAGATCGATGTAATACTTAGCACGCTCATGTAAGCCTTTTATACCTTTGATTACAGAAATAGGCTCTGGTTTGCCCCGGTACACAATAGGATAATCACCGTCAAAATCGTACATGGCCTGTAAAATCCAAAGGGCATCGGTAAAAGCATTAATTACTAAGGTAGGTTTCTTGGTATCCGGAAAATAGGCACAGGAGTGAATGTCCAGCTCGTAACGATTGGGCTTTAGGCCAAGGGCCGAGGGAAACATATCACCTTCATGTGAAATGATCTGAAGCTTGGCTTCTTCGCCGTTTAAGGGTATATCTTTGGTGGCTTTACGGTCTGCCGTGATATTCACCAGCTCCGAATATTTAATTTTGGTATGGTCGTGTTGTTTTTTGCCATCTACAATAAGGAGGCACTTTTCTGTTTTAAAACCCTTTATAAACAGTGATAAATCAACGGGGATTTTATAGTTGGGGGTAATGGTATTGTAGAAAATCGTTCTTAGGTTATTCACCTTAAAAGTGAGGACTGTTTTCCTGTTGATTTTATGTATAGGTCTATCCTCATTGGTAATGTAATCGAACTGTTTAGCCCTGCGTTCGCCGTAATATTTAGCGGTGAGCTTATTTTTTACACCATTGGTATAAAAATGACTCAAAATGGCATTGGCCCTTTTTTCTGTTAGTTTATCGTTGTATTCGTAGCTTTTTCTGATATCGGCATAAGATTCTATGAGTACGCCAATTTGCGGGTTTTGCTTTAAATATTCGATCACATTTTTCAATAGCGGCTTGCTTTTATCCGGTACTTCATATTGATCGGTATCGTAAAACACACTCAGATTAAAAGAAAATTGTTGCTCTGCAATGCCTTGAGCCGCAGGGTTTTTGTCCAGAAATACCGTTTTAAGTGCTTCCCTGTCGTGGATGTTAATCTGCGAAAAAGTACATAGGTCATATTTAATAGGTTTTTTCTCTTCTTCGCCAATCGTAATAACCTTATTCCCTTTGGGAAGCGGAACCACCTTTGTAATCAGTTTTCCGAAACTATTTTTAATATGTAGATGGGTAGCATGTCGCAAATCGCCTTTTGGAGTGGTGTCTTTTACGTATCCTGTTGCCCCCTCATAGGTAAGCATGATGTAGAAGCGTTCAATGGGTTTTTCGGCCCCAATTTCTTTTCTCCATTGCAATACATCCTGATGAGAGATATGAACATCCAATATGCCATTAACACATTTTTGAGTGTATGTTTTACTTATTTTCTGATCGTCGTTGCCAAAAAAGTTTACCTCACAATTGTAAATATGAACGGTACAATTGTATCCATTTAATCCCTCTAGTTCCAGGTGCAGGTGAAGCGGTACATTGTACTGTGTAGGGTTTCCAACATGAATTTGCTTGTTGTTGTTTTCAATGTCTTCCTTCCAGTAAGAGCTCACTACCCGCGGTGGGCTGTATGCACGAACGTATAAGCCGGTAGTACCCGATAAATCTTTAAAACCTGTTAAGCTTGCTTCTACGTAATAAGATACCTTACCTGCCTGTGCCTTCGAAATATTCAGGGTGTAGGCTGAATTGGCTGGCCGTGCGCTTTTATAATAATCTACCTTTCTATCTGCAGATTGCCTGATCCAGGTAACTTCTTTTTTCTTATCGGCTTCGGTTGTTCCCGGAAACCATTCTCCCACCACGAAACCAAGCGTAGAACCGCCCTCCACTACCACAGAATAATTGGGTTGCGATTTCTCTTTATGCACTTTGCCTTGTCCGTTCCAGGCAATTTTTTTTACACCTTTTTTAGCCATTTCTTTCCTCAGTTAAATTATCCGTCAATTACTCCGCTGTCATCAGGTATTGTTTCGGTCATTTCTTTTGGTGTGATCATTGGGTTAAGGGTTTTTTGAACCTCATCATTGGTGTTGTCGAAATTTTGTGCCGTTGGCTCTGCCATTTGCCCGTGTTTAACAATTTTAATGCAATCAGGTCCACCTATTGGGCAGGTTGCCTTGGAGGTTTCTAATAATATTTGCCCGCCATTGTCTAAAACAGTGTCTTCATAAAAATCTGCCCATTTGGTTACCGTTATGGTGCAAGGCAAATTGTTTTTCTTGGAGCAACTGCCAAAGGTATTTTTCTCGAATGTGGTGCCAATATCCTTATGGGTAGCGATAGGTTTTTTGCTACCGTTATCATCATTGGCATAATCTTTTTTGTTCGTTAAAACCTTCAGATGATCGGGGCTGGTTCCAAAATTGCATAAGCACATGGCGCCTTGTACTACAATATGTTTTTCTGCCATAGTATTATTTCTTATTTAAAACCATTTATCCCAAAAACTATTGCGTTTCTTTCTTTCATTCCCATCTAACACGATGAGGTTTTCTATCGCCTCACTGGAGCTTCCTTTAACCAGTTTGCCTTGCTCTTCCTCACCCAGCATAAAGAGCTTCAGGTTAATATCTCTATCCTTCCTTTCCCTCCATTCCCAGCTGGCAATGATTATTTGTATGGCCTTTGAAACAGGGTTTAAGATATATTTCGCGTTATAGGTTGCTCTATTTTCCTGGCTTTCTGCCTGCTCCAACAGACCATGATGTTCAAGCTCAATGGCTCCAAAATGATTGGTTAATTCGTTTACCTGCTCAATGGTATGGTAACCAGATGTCATGGGTTCCAGATTGGGAAAAGTAAGCTGCGTTTCAATCCTCAGGCTTTCCGTATAACTTTTATAAATGGCCTGAAAATAAACCTGGATAAACCAATCATCACGCAAGCAAATCTGAATTGCACCATCATCTGCAAGCTTTTCATCCATAAGTTGAAGGTATCTTGTGGTAAAATCTCCTTCAAAATACGCTGTTACTGCTGCCCGTACAGTTGGCCATCGTTTTCTAATTTCTCCCAGGTTTTGGATGGATAAGAATTTCCCTTCTTTATTGGCCTCAATGGTTAGGGGATAAAATACTTTTCCCACTTCGTAAGCCAGTTGATCGGCAACCAGTTCAGGTGTAAGCTCATTGATATAAACGGGGCTTCTGCGTTCCAGTTTGTAGAGCAAGGTATTTTCAGGGGTTTGCCCCAGATAGGTAACCGCCAGTTCATATTTTATTTCATTTGCCGTATCTCCATCTCCAAATAAAATGGTTAGGCCATAGTGTCTTGTTTCGCCATTTTTATTCAGTTTCCTCAACAAACTGAAGTTGTGGTCGAGCGGAAAGGGCTGGTTGAATCTTTCATCCCTTAAGTTAACAGGAGCTAAGGCTTCTGGTTGATGGTGTTCATCGGTAAGCAAACTTCTCTGGTTCATAACAACTGGAAATTAATAAGTAGCTCTCACTCGGTTTGGGGTTGGATCCATTCCAATCCAATCATAATTGGCCGACCAATGCAGATATTTATTGCGCAACAATCTCAGGTCTTTCTGCTCTTGTAGCTCCTGCTGATAAGTTGCAAAGCGTGGATCATTGGATTTAATGCCCTTATATCTTTCATGGATGTCTTTAAACCACTTAAACGTATAGGTTTTACCGCCTTTAAAAACATAGTTGTTCAATTTGGTATTTACCCTTGCCAGCAGCGGGTCTTTAGAAAAGTTGTACTTGGCAGATAAGGTACCTTTGTTGATGGGCTTGGGCTGTCCGCTGGGGCCGTTTTTGGCATAGTAAGCCAGGGCGTAATCAACCATCATGTGTAAGGGAATGTAGCTGTAAATGTGGCTTACTGATTCCCGATCGCCATATAGTTTGTGATTCGGTCCAAAAAAGCCTACGCCTAGCTCTTTTTCGGTGTACCAGCCCTGTTGTATTAGTCTTTCTTTTTCTTTGGCTAATTCGGCTTTTGAGCCGTTAATAATTTCATCTACATATTCTCTGCCGGTAGAGTAGCTGCCGCCAATATCGCAGTGTACGCCGGGCAATGATTTTTCTAATCCGCTATGCACATGTGTTAATGCAAAATTTTCGCGGTGTTCATTTTCGGCAGTTAAGTGCAAAATGCATTTCGCCTTGGCAATATTGTTTAACTCCAGCTCTGCTACGTCGTTGGTAAAGTCGTGGTTTAATGCCTGTCTGGAATATACCGATGTTGCACGTGGCTCATAAGAAGAAACAGTATCGTAAACACCCAAAAATCTGATCTCCAATTGCAAAAGTTTAATGCCCCTGTTTTTAAGGAAATTGCCTAAATAACCATATGCAGCGGTAGGCTTGGGTTGCTTAATTTCGGGTTTGCTCAGTTGTGCCACAAAATGCCTTGCTGCGGTAGCCCCGCGACTGAAACCAAAAACATCTACTGTTAGTTTGGCAATGGTTTTACCCATAGGCAGCTTTTCACTTAGCAGCCTGCATCCTTTTTCCACCAATTTAGCCACACCAGTTTCTCCTGTACCCAGGGCGTAGCCCAGACTATCATCGCCTTTATTATCGGTGGTCCCAATCCCTTCTATATAAATCCTTTGGCTACTGGCATATCCCTCCCAAATTCGGGCTACATTGCTGTATTCATTTTGATAACTACTCTTTTCATCACTCTTGCCGTATTTTTTGTAGGCAGTAGCTTTTTCTTTATTGGCATCGCTTAATACGGCACCATTACTTTGTTTGTTATACTGCTGGCGGCCCTCGGTATTGGTTTTATTATTTAGTGTGCCATCGAAAAACATTCCAAAAGAATATTCGGGGGCATTCGTTTTACTGGTTTTTGGTGTGTAAGACCCAAACTTAGTGCTCGTTGCCATAATCTTGCAATTGAAATTGAAACTGTTGAATTGGGAACACTTTTGCCTGTTGTTCCAAATTCATGCTGATTGTTTTATTCTTTGGATTAATTTGAAGAATAAGGTGGCTGGCCACATTTTTATCTAACTGTTTTTGATAGAGCTGATTAATTTCATTGCGATCAAAATCTAAGGGAATGGGCGTTCTGGTGCCATTTTTTTGCATTCGGGATAGATATTCACGATCGTTGGTAATTACCGTATCAAACCAATATTCATTGGTACCATCCGTAAATTTTCCCGATAACAGGTATGGAATCGCACGGTTGGCCGGGGCCAAAGCATTGTTTTCTGTTGGAGTGTATTCCTTTTCTCCATTGCACATCATCAACTGCAAAAATTTTAAGGTATAACCCGCCGGAAGTATCACTTTGGGCTGCCAGTTGTATTTCTGAGGGTAAATGTTCGTGTATAAACTGGCTTCAGGGTAGCCTGTCGCTCTGATTTTTTCCTGCGTTTCGGGTGCAATTACATTCGGATTTTGTAAGCTTTCTTCCACATATTTTTTGGTAAACATGTACTTATCTTCCTCAGCCACTTTGGCGGTATCTATGTGTGTATCTTTAGCCACGAAATGAGCTACTTCTGCCTGGTTGCCATCTCCTGCAACCCACAGGCTTACCTGTCCTTTTGGTGCTAAACCAACCACAATGCTTTTGTAGGTGTTTCTTTTTTTCGGATCTACAATATCTGCATATCCCTTTTTAAATAAGGCCAGCAACTTTTCTTTAGGGAGTTGGAATTGCCCGGAATAGACCTTCTTTTCAACAAAGGAAATCCAGGTTAAGCCCAGAAAATCGGGTAGGTTTTTGGTGTCTGGTCCTACTGAAACTGTACCACCTTCATTTCCCCAGCCCGGAGCTATAATTCCCCAATGCTCGAAGTTTTGACCAAAACCCTCGCCAGATAATTCTCCTTCTACTACTTCTATCGGGTATTCTTCGGGAGCAGATAAGGTACCCGTCCAATCAAATTTTTCGTCCATATTTTTTGCCTTGCAACTGATGAGTGTTAAGGTGATTAAGAAAAGTAACTTGTAATTCAGCTTCATGATTTGTTCCCTCTGCCAACAATTTTTTTATTGCATGCCAACACGAGGTTGTTCTGAAAAGCTTCTATATTAACCTGATCGGCAAGTTTTTGCAGCTTTTTATCAACCTGTAGGTGATAGGCGGTATGAACAGTTATGGTCATGTTGTTAGCACGTTTGTTAATGGCCATGGTTAAAATAATTTAGATTTTTCTGCACTGTTAATCTCTACAATCTTCCCGCTTTGCAGGGTCATGTTTTCTTTCTGACTGAAAACGCTGATCTCACTGGCCAGTTCATTAGAGGTTTCCGATTGGCGAAGGAAATCTTTGCTTACAATTTCGGTTCGGTTATCCGAATTTTCCTGAATATCACCTGTTGCTGTTAAAGAGAAATTATTGCCGGCAGAAGTGGTAATGTCTTTCCCAACCGATACGGTTTGGTTGTCGCCCACATTAACAGATTGTTCTTTTCCTACCTGAACCGCCATGTTTTCCTGAACGTTTATCTGCATATTCTTGCAGTTTAGCGTCATGTTTTCTAAAGCCGTAATGGTGATGTTGTTGCCTTTGGTATCGATGTGGATGATGTTGCTGTTAATGTCGGTGATTTTGATGCCTTGTGTGCCTTCATTGTCATCAAACTCTATTAAATGCCCGCTCCTGGTCGTGATGCTTTTCAGGTGATTCTTAATTTGCGGATTACTGTCTACATTGCTGCTGTGGTAAATACTGCCAATAATTACCGGGCGCGCAATATTACCCTCCTCAAAGGCAACCATTACCTGATCTCCAATTTCGGGAATAGCAAAGAAGCCACGATTCGCACCACGATCTCCAATCCCCGCATTCGGGCTAACTACCCGCAGCCATTCAGTTGTGTCGTTGGTCAGGCATTCCCATTTTAACTTTACCTTAATGCGTCCTTGTCCGGCAGGGTCGTTGTTGTCTTCAACCTCTGCCAATTGCATATCAGGGGCGGGCTTATCAAAGTTTTTAACTAAAATGCGTTCTGTGGTCGATACTAAGCCCTCAAAGGTATTGTGGTATTTGCCGGTGCCATCTACGTGATGGTTGATGTTGGTGATGAGGAATTTGCCCAGGCTTTCGGTAACAAAGGCCAGCTCTTTCCTAATACTCATGGTAATTTCTGCAATGCACCCAATAGACAGCTCTGCATTATCACCACTGGCATTTACTTTCAAAAGGTCTGAAATTTGTGCTTTCTCCTGGTTTTCTACCAAACTGCTAATGTCTCCGTGGTTATCTACCCGAATGAGTGCCGGCTGGTTATAGGTTTTGCTATACATGGCATTTGAAGCCTGTACGGCATGAACCAAATCAGGATTTCCGCTGGCTTTACCGGTACTTTCGCTATGCAGCATGGTATCTTGCTTGGCACTATAGGCAAAACGTTTATATTTTATCGGAGCCACCTCCATGGCGTATTGAAGGTTGTGCACATCGCGCCCGTAAAAAAGGGACACTTCCTTTTGGTCATTGGGTTTTCCAAAATGAAGCTGCTTACCGTCATAAAATAACCATTCGTGGTATTCACCCGAAAGGCGGTTTAAGAATTCAAAATCGCTTTCCTTATATTGGATAATATAGTCGATAGTTGCACTGCGGGCGGCATTGGTTACTACTTTGAGGTCGTTTGCAGGCGTATCGCTGGTAGCAAGTTTCACAATTTCGTTTAAATCCTTTTCCAGGTAAGAACCCAGGTCTTCTCCGCGATCAATTAAAATTGTAGGGCTATATCCGCTTACAATCAAAATGCCGTGATAGCCATGGCTTTGAGCCAATTCTACCTTGGTAACCAGGCCTGCGAAGCTTTGAAGTTTATCCTGTGCATACCCAAAAGATGCAGTAAGGGTTTTACCTACAAAATCACGACTTTCGTCTAAATTGATCAATCCAGGTGCCCCCATAGGGTCGTGGTTAAAGCGTAATTCAAAGTAGTGATGCGCATTAAACTGCTGTTGCAGATTAAAGGAAGCAAAATGCCTGATAGCTTTACCTTCTATATTTATTTCTGTAATTAATTTTTTTTCCATGTTGATTTGCAGTCATTAACACTGTAATTACTTGAAAATCGGAGGCAGGAAAATACTTGTTCCGCTACCATAAAAATCACTACTACTAAATTCTTTTACGGTAGCCAAAATAAAGGCAAGGGTACTGACTTACGTGCCTGCTGTTTTTGCAGCGCTATAGGCCTGTACTGGAGTGGTATAAGGGAGATGTTAAGCATAGGTAGAGCTTTAATTTATTCTCTTTTACCAATTGATGGTTTATCACCAACCGAGTATGTATGAATTTAGATTGATAGTGTCAAAATCATTAACCAAATGAAGCGACCGGCTTAATACCAGCCGCTTGCAAAGGGTTTAATTTTTTCGATTATGCCTTAGGCCAATCGTTCTCGTGCTCGGCATTACCGAGTTTTAACTTACGCGCAGATACCACAAAACTTAGCGTCATTGGTGTTTTATCGTTCACTGCAATACCCTCACTGTATTGAATAATATAACCGTCTTCGAAAGATAGTTCCTTCATTTTCGAATCTTCTTCACCTTTCTTAAAAATGATTGTTCCTGAAAGGGGTTTATATTGGTTATTTACCATTGATTCGATAACAGATGTATCTTCAGTTGATTCGATTTCAATATGAATAGTACCGCCATAAACACCTGATGACGGGCGTCCTTTAGCGTCAACATCTCTGCTTAATGAGAAGCTGCATTGTAATACATCAAATTCTTTTGATCCTAGATTTAAACGGGTTTTAAATGCCATGTTAATGTGTTTTTGTAATTGAAGATAGTGTTTTTGGGGTACTTAGTATTAAGTAACAAGTAATAATGCGAATTAAGGGTCGGATTTAATTATAAAAATAGGCATAAAATAGCCTGGTTTATTTTTATAATAGCCTGATAATCAGTATATTTATAGTGTATTCGACGCACTGTAAAACCACATGATTAATCAGGCTAAGGCACTAAAATTAATAAAATTATACCAATATGTATGCGATAGGTATGAAATTGAACTGCAGTACCACTGCCAGCGGTTCACCAATAATAGTAGACCTGATTTTACCGATCAGGAAGTCATGACCATTTATCTATTTGGTATCTATGAGGAACAACGTTTCAAAATAAAACAGATCCATAAATTTGCCTCG
>NZ_FOGG01000030.1 GCF_900111155.1 Pedobacter rhizosphaerae
ATAAACAACAATGCAATGAAACGAATAAATACAAAGGGACTCATACAAGCAAATAAATGTATGATAATGGCAGCAGTCGCTTACAATCTTAAAAAACTATTAAGGTTTACAGTACGTAAAAACCAGCTTAAGTATGTGGCTAAAGCCGTTTTGGCAAAAAACATAAGCAATAGTGTAGAGAAAATTTATTTACGCGTATTAAATACTTTGGATGTATGTAAATACCAATTTATTTCCATAGTACACCTTTAATAAATAATCAAAAACTGAAAACAAATGAACCAGAGACATAAAAGGTTGGGATGATTAGTTAATGTTGTGCAACGGCCACTTGATAAAAAGGTAACCAAAAAATCAAGGCTTGCATCCTTTCTTGGCTATGAGCATCCGAATGCCGTTAGCGGTAATAAGAGGCTTAGGCTTTTGCACTTCAGGCCTTTGCTCGCTGCTTATTCCCTTGGGTATTGAGTAAACGTTTGAAACTGCAAGCATTCAAATGCTCCTATCCTGCGAAATGCTGCTAGGCCGGAGGCGTGCTTAGGAAAGGACGGTTATGTTTGAACGGGAGTTTGCAGGATGCACAATCCCTCGGCGGTCGTCATTCCCTCAGGAGGGAATCTTAATGCGATAGGTGTGGTCACCCCCCTTTCTGGTTGTAGCGTTAAGCTATAAACTGGCAGCTGGCATGATGCATTACCTGTTTTCTTCTATGACTTATATGGTTCGAAACTTTTTTACCATTTAAGGCATGTAAGTTCATGGTAATGACCACTCCCGCCATTTCACACGCCATCCGCACCCCCTCCTTGAAAAAAGGAGGGGAGTTCTAACCGCCCAAACCTCCTGGATGATTTTTCTGGGTGCTCTGTGTTTCCGTGGCTGAATGCAAGTGAATTTAAAAATAGATTTCCAATTGCCTTGCCTTATTATTGGATTTGATAGGGTGAGATACTTACTTTTTCTTCTATGGCTTATATGGTTAGGATTATTGCGCTTTACTGCCTGGAATGACAGATACATTTTAATTTTTTTTCCATACTTAATCGCATTGATTACTTGAGACATTAAAAACACGTTAAATTTTGTTAAATCAATCGAAAAATTTACCCATTTTATCGACTAGAATAGTTAATTTCGGCAGCATTTTTATGTTAAAACACATTTAATTATCATTATCAGAAACCAATGAATTATTCAAAAGTTAATAATATAGTAGGCTGGATCTGCTTTTTAATTGCTACAATAACTTACGTTTTGACCCTGGAACCCTCAGCTAGTTTTTGGGATTGCGGCGAATTTATTGCTTCCGCTTTCAGAATGCAGGTAGTTCACCAACCGGGAGCTCCGTTGTTTTTAATGTTACAACGTTTCTTCTCTATCTTTGCGATGGGTGATACCACTAAAATTGCCTACTGGATGAACATTGGTTCTGCCATTTCAAGTGCAGCCACCATTTTATTCTTATTCTGGACCATTACTGCTTTAGCTAAAAAAACTTTAGTAAAGGCTGGTGAAGTAATCAGCACAGGTACTTTAATCAGTATTATGGGTGCAGGTGCTGTGGGTGCTTTAGCTTATACTTTTTCCGATAGTTTTTGGTTTTCGGCTGTAGAATCTGAGGTTTATGCACAATCGTCTTTGTTCACTGCCATCGTTTTTTGGGCCATCTTAAAATGGGAAGCCCATGCCGATGAGCCAAAAGCAGATCGCTGGCTACTGTTTATTGCCTATATCATGGGTTTATCAATCGGTATCCACTTGCTAAACTTATTAACTATCCCCGCAATTGCCTTCGTTTACTACTTTAAAAGAACCAAGCAGGCAACTTCCTCTGGTGTTCTTAAAACTTTATTGGTGGGGATATTAATTTTAGGCGTTATCCAGTATGGTATCATTCAATACCTGGTATCGTTTGGCGCTTACTTTGATTTGTTCTTTGTAAATACTTTAGGCTTAGGTTTCGGAACTGGTGTGTTGTTCTTCGCTATCCTTGTTATTGCCGGATTTGTTTGGGGAATTAAATATTCTATTAAACATCAAAAGAGATTATTAAACTTAGGTTTAATTTCTACCGTATTAATCATATTCGGCTATGCCTCTTTCGCCATGATCATTATCAGAGCAAAAGCAGACCCGAACTTAAATAACAGTGCCCCAAAAGATGCCTTCTCCTTTTTAAGCTACCTTAACCGTGAGCAATATGGCGACAGACCTTTACTATTTGGCCCGAACTATAACTCACAAAGAACTGGTGTAACTGAAGGCAAAACGCTTTGGAGAAAAGGTGCTGAAAAGTACGAAGTTGCCGGAAAGAAAAATGACTACGAGTACAGCGACAACACCTTGCTTCCACGTATGTACAGCGACGACCAGCGTCACGCTGAATTTTACAGGGAATGGATGCACCTGGATGAAAGTAAAAAACCAAACCTGGTAGATAATGTTGGCTTCCTGGCTTCTTATCAGATTGGCTATATGTACATGCGTTATTTCCTTTGGAATTTCGCCGGTCGCCAGAATGATGAGCAAGGGCAAGGAAGTGGATTTGAAGGGGAATGGATTAGTGGCATTAAAGCCGTTGATGCTTTACGTATGGGCGACCAGAGCCACCTCCCTCCATCTACCATTGATAATAAAGCTTACAACAGATTCTACTTTTTACCATTAATTCTTGGTGTAATCGGTGCAATCTGGCACTTTATGCGCAACCAGAAAGATGCTGGGGTTGTTGCTCTTCTATTCTTCTTTACGGGCATTGCCATTGTACTTTACCTTAACCAGAAGCCATTAGAGCCTCGTGAAAGGGATTATGCCTATGTAGGCTCCTTCTACGCCTTTGCCATATGGATTGGGCTAGGCGTACTGGCTATTCGAGAATGGATACTTAAAAAACTAACGCCAGCTACAGGCGCTGTTTTGGCTACGGCTATTGGATTGCTTGCAGCTCCGGTAATTATGGCCGAGCAAGGCTGGGATGATCATGATCGTTCGACTAAATTGGTTGCACATGACATTGCCTTAGATTACCTTCAATCATGCGCACCAAATGCAATATTATTCACCTATGGTGATAATGATACCTATCCTCTTTGGTACATCCAGGAGGTTGAAAACGTGCGTCCGGATGTGAGAATTGTGAACCTTAGTTTATTCGATACAGACTGGTACATCAACGGTTTAAGACAAAAACAAAATGAGTCTGAGCCTTTACCTATCACGATGAAACCTGAGCAATATGTTCAGGGAGAAAGAGATGTTCTACCTTATGATGATTACAAAATTGCAGGTAATGTTGAACTTAAAAACATTGTTGAGTTATTATTATCTAATGATGATGGTGATAAAGTTGCCATGCAGGACGGTTCAAAATCAAACTTCTTACCAACTAAAAACTTCAAAATCACCATAGATCCGCAGCAAGTTATCAGTACAGGTACTGTTCCAGCAGCAGATGCCTCGAAAATTGCACCAGAAATGACCTGGACCTTCAACAAAGGTTATGTAACTAAAGGTACATTGGCTATGCTTGATATTTTAGCGCACAACAACTGGAAACGCCCTATTTATTTCGCTTCTACTGTACCTTCTGAGCAATACAATGGTTTAGATAAATATTTGTACAGTGAAGGCCTTGCTATGCGTTTATTACCATTAAAAGCTGATACCGCTGCTACTGAAGAAAGAGCAGAGCTTTTAAATACGCCAGTTTTATACAACAACGTGATGACCAAATTTAAATGGGGTAATATGAAAACTGCGACCTATTTAGATCCTCAATCATCTGACGATACATTTATCTTCACCAATATTTTCAGCAACTTAGCGGGAAGCCTGATTAAAGAAGGAAAAACTGCCGAAGCTAAGAAGGTAATGGATAAGTATTTTGAAGTAATGCCTGATAAATTCTTCGGAATACGTACAGTAGTGGTGAAGTATTACATCGCAGAAAACTTATACAAATTGGGCGAAACTGAAAAAGCAAACGACATTTTGAATAAGTCAGGAATCTATATCAATAAAGAGCTGACGTACTTAGCAGATGTTTCTCAATCTAAAGGAAGCCTAACAGGTACACAGAATGTTCAAACGGCCTTATATTATTTAGACCGAATGATCAAAGCTTCTAAAGCTGCCGGACAGGATAAAGTAAGCACATCGCTACAAAACATCTTTAACGGTTTAGAAAGCCGCTTTTCAATGTATTTTGGACAGCAACAGCCACAATAGATTCAGATAATGATCACAAAAAAAGGGATGCAAATGTTGGATCCCTTTTTTTGTGATTAAAAGACTGGGTTTTTAAGGATTGAATGACTGAATATTGCCTGGCGATTGCTCTAATCTAATGATGGAATTTTAAATGAGTGAATGAATGAATAAGCATAGCTATCATTCCATCATTCACTCATTCCATCATTCACTCATTCACTCATTCTATCAACCCCTAATAAAAAAAATCCCATTCAGCATTTGCCAAATGGGATTCAATGAATATAAGTTAGTTAATCTTATTCGTTAACAACACCCATTGCACAGAATTTATCAATTCTTTGTTCAATGAGTTTATCGGTTTTAATTTTGCCTAATGCGGCTAAATCTTTAAGGAGATATTCTTTTAATGTTTGTCCCATTAATTCTGGATCTTGATGTGCACCGCCTAATGGTTCAGGAATAATGCCATCAATAAGCTTGTTTCCAAACATATCCTCAGAAGTTAATTTTAAGCATTCTGCAGCTTTTTCTTTGAAATCCCAGCTTCTCCATAAGATAGAAGAACAAGATTCAGGAGAAATTACAGAATACCAGGTATGCTCCAGCATATAAACTTTATCTCCAATACCAATTCCTAAGGCTCCGCCTGATGCCCCCTCGCCTACTACTACACAGATAATAGGCACACGAAGGATAGACATTTCCAATAAGTTTCTGGCAATTGCCTCACCTTGACCACGCTCTTCTGCCTCCAAACCTGGGTAAGCCCCCATGGTATCGATAAAAGAAACCACTGGTTTGTTAAATTTTTCTGCTAAACGCATTAAACGTAATGCTTTGCGGTATCCCTCCGGGTTGGCCATCCCGAAATTACGGAATTGACGCTCTTTGGTATTTTTTCCTTTTTGGTGACCAATAACCATAACGGTTTGCCCGTTTATGGTTGCAAAACCTCCGATAATAGCTTTATCATCCTTAACCGTTCTATCGCCATGTAATTCGATGAAATCATCGCAAATCATGTTGATGTAATCTAAGGTTTGTGGACGATCAGGATGGCGGCTCATTTGAACTTTATTCCAGCCCGTAAGGTTATCATATAAGTTTTTGGTTGTCTCTTCTAACTTACCGTCAAGTTCATCTAAAGTGGCAGACATATCTACCTTTGTTTTTTCGGCAACTTGCTTAACCTTTTCCATTTGCTGAACTAAATCAGCAATTGGCTTTTCGAAATCGAATGATGTTTTTATCTGCTGCATAATTGAACCACAAAAATAAGTAAATATTTTTAGTTTACAGTACTAATAAATAGTCCGAAAGTCGGAGGACCGGGGACGGAAGCATGGGAGCCTATTTTGAAATTGCTATATCTTGAAACTTAAAAGCAAAAAGAATAAAGCTGAAAGCAATTAAATAGTCCTTTCAGTATGGAGTATTTAGTCGTTAGTAATTAGATCAGCTGCCTAACCTTGCAATAACAAATATACTTAGATGTCTAAGGTGCCTTAGGTGGTTAAAATTAAACCTTTTCAGTATGGAGTATTTAGTCGTTAGTAATTAGATCAGCTGCCTAACCTTGCAATAGCAAATATACTTAGATGTCTAAGGTGCCTTAGGTGGTTAAAATTAAACCAGAAAGCCCTGCCCTGAATAACTGCACCGAATCTCGATACCCGATACTACTATCTCGCTACTCCAACACTAAAACTTTGCCGATTCACCTGGCTTAGGCAGCGCCTTTAAAATAAAATTACGGATATGGTTATTGGCTGTTTTCAGATCATCCTTACGCAGGTACATCATGTGCCCACTGCGATAACCCTCCCAAGTCATTCGATCCTGGAGTTTACCCGCAGCGTCTAATTGCCACATGTTGTATTTAGCATTGAAGTAATCGCAAGCACCATCATAATATCCAGATTGAACTAACAGATGTAAAAATGGATTCTGTGCCATGGCCTGACGTAAATTTTCGCCGGTATTATCTCCCGATCTATCCCAGGGGTGTACAGGTCCAAACATGTTATATTTAAGATCAGTTTTATAATTCAGCTCATTGCGGATATACATATTGATGGCTGGAGTAAAAGAATGCAACCAGGAAGTTAGCTCCGCATTATAATCAGGCCCCTCCCCTGCAGTCATTTTATCTACACCACGGTATCTTGAATCTAACCTACCTACTGTAAAACCCTTATCTCTTAAAAGCTCTTTCCAGAAAAAATCGGTTGGTACATTTAAATTGTAACTTAAAATCACCTTTTCAGATAAGCCTGAGAAGCGGGCCATTTTAGCCGCAATGGCTCTTTTCTTTTCGGGATTAAGCGTTGCCCCGTGAGCAATAGCCGGGATCAATTCATCGATAGTAAACTGCTCAACTTCTGGAAGCATGGCGGTTAAATCTTTATTTTGTAAATCTGCTGATAGTGCTTTGTGGTACCAGGCGGTAGCAGCAAAATATGGCAACCTCAATGCAGCATCTACCGGACCACTCCTTTCTATACCCAATTCTGTTGGAGAAACCAAAACCACCCCATTCAGGTACATCCATTGATTATTTTGCAACTCTAATGCTAAGCCCGAAACACGAGTAGTGCCATAGCTTTCACCGATTAGAAACTTAGGTGATGCCCAGCGGTTGTTGCGGGTGACAAAAGTGTTAATCCACTCGGCTAGATACTTGATATCGGCTTTAACACCGAAAAACTTCTCTTTTGGTACATCCTTACTTGTAGCCCTCGAATACCCCGTGTTTACCGGATCTACGTATACAATATCGGCTACATCTAAAATAGAATAAGGATTTTCCTTATAGCCATAAGGTTGAACAGGGTAGCCCTCATCATCGATATTCAGCACTACAGGCCCAGTATACGCAATGTGCATCCATACCGATGCGGAACCTGGCCCGCCATTAAAGGAGATTACCAATGGTCTCTTATCTCTATTCTGAACGTCTGTTCGCTCATAATAAGTGTAAAACAATCCTGCAATTGGTTTACCCTCTTCATCCCACACGGGTAATGTACCTGTTGTAGCCTTGTAGGAAACAGCCTTTCCATTAATATTAACCGAATGATTAGTGATTACACTACTTTCCACCTTAATCGTTCTTTCATTGACAGTAGATTTAGGCTCATCCTTAACCGTTACTTGTGTAGTGGTTACCGTCTCTTTGCCCGAACTTCTTTTAGGCGTTTGTTGTGCCTGGGCAACAACATTTAATAATAATAGTAGTGCTAGGGTAGATTTTAATTTCATTTAAGCTGGTTTGATACCTAAATATCAAATTTAAGCGGCGTTTATCAAAAAACACACTATAAATGTTACCATAATTAGCTGTTTATGCGCTAACGGCGAAAGCTAAATCCAAAAAACCTTCCCAAAGGCTGGACTTAGGTCATCAATATCCATAAAAAAGCGGCATCACTTTCGCAATACCGCCGCTTAGATAACTTATGCCTGAAAAACGTAATGTTAATATTTGATGGAACTAAGATAGGCTAGTAATTGAAAAAAAGTGCAATCAAATCCTGCACAAACGTTTGTTTTATCGCTGAAACGGCATAAAAAAGGCCAGTATAGTTTACATACTGGCCTAATAACGGGGACGAGTTATTATTATTTATCCCACCATACTTTTCCTACTAATTTATCACCGCCAGGAACAGCGCCAGAAGCCGCTTTGTAGTTAGCCGCATTCGATACGCCCTCTGCCAGTGGATATGGGAACCGGCGTGGAATGGAGCCTCCTGTATTGGTGTTAGGGTAAACGATAGGGACTAAAGCCGGAATTCCGGTTCTTCTCCAATTTGACCAGGCTTCATAAAAATCGAGCATAGTGATGGTGTGTGCCCAATACTGTGTAGCAATCATATCCAAACCATTTGCTGCAACATAGGGATGTGCCGTTAAATAGGTATTCGCATCGGTAGTGGTTATAGCCATAGCAGCATCATATTGCGAAAGATAAGTCATGGCCGAAATTACTCCAGCATTATAGTGAGTAGCGGCAGAACCACCGATACCAAAACGTTGTGCAGCTTCTGCCCACAGCAGTTCGGTTTCTGCATAGGTTAAAATAAAGGTATTGCCCTCTCTTTTTAACATGCCAGGGTGTGGAGATGAGTAGTCGGTAAAATCGGTATAGGAAGGATCCTTACGAACATCTCTACCAGCAATACCGCTCAAATCTTTACCATTTGGCATTCCTTTCTGCACTGCGGCAGTGGTAATGAAGTTTGGATTCTGTGTTTTGGTTCCATCGGTTAAGTACAATTTAGTAACAGCTACCTTGCTTAAACGTGGATCGGCATTTGTTTTCAAATAATTGATAAAGGTAGAACTCCACCTGGTATAGTAGTTTTCTTGCCCTCCATCGCCTAACAAAACCTGCGCATTTCTATTTTGTGTTGGTCGGCCACCACCAGCGTCATGCTTAAAAAATGCATTATCCGCATCGCCAATCATGGTTTTTCCTACAGCTTTATTAATATAAGTTTGCGCTAAAGTTGCATCTGCTTTAGTTAAGCGCATGGCCATACGCAACAATAAACTATAACCAAAACGTTTCCACTTCGCGATATCGCCTGCATAAACCAAATCACCACTTACGGCATCACCACTTGCGTTTAAGGCAGTTGTGGCTTCGTCTACTTCCTTCAACAAATCGGTATAAATGGCCTGTTGAGAATCGTATTTAGGATATAAATTTCCGGTATAATAACCTGTGCCAGCTTCCGAATAAGGAATATCACCATATAAATCAGTTAATCGCTGAAAAATTAAGGCTTTCCAAATTCTGCCCATCTGATGAACATTGTTATACTGAGGTTTACCTTTGGTAAATTCGACCAGATCTGCGGCGTATTTAACCTGATCGGGATAAGCTTTTTCCCAGTAAGCAGCGGTGTATCCTTCATTAAGCATATATTTATCTCCTGCCCAATAACTGATTACTGAAGACAATCCCTGCATCATTGTAGAGGCGTAGATTAAGTTTCCCCTCCAGGTTTCATAGGCAAAATCGATACTGCCTGTATAATTAAGCTGTGCTGTAGATAAAAGATAATTTGGATTGTATTCAGCTTGTCCAACAGATTGTGGATCGGTATTTATTTTTTCGAAGTCTTTGGTACAACTGGATGCCAGCATAAGGCCAGACAATAAAAGTGGTACGTATAATTTTATGATCGTTTTCATTTTCAATTCGTTTAAAGGATTATAACTTAACACTTAGATTTAAACCATAAGAACGCACTGGCGGTACACCACCAAGCTCCATACCTGGAAAAGTTGCATTGTAACTCGATTCGGGGTCTATGTTATCCGTTTTCTTCATTAAGATGAATAGGTTACGACCAACAAAACTGAGGTTTAAGCCCTTTATTTTATTATTGAAAAGTTTAGCAGGGAAATTATATCCCAATACCAGTTGCCTGAATTTGATAAAGCTTGCATCTTGTACAAATTGCTTGGAAACATTATTGGCATAGGTAGTGTAATAATTAGCGGCATTGATACCCAGGGCATCACGGTTTTCTAAGGTGGCTTGATGTAAACCAAAAACATATCCATAATAATCAGTAGCCGAAAATATTTTACCACCCCATTTACCATCTATCAGGAAGGAAAGATTTACGCCTTTGTAGCTGAACTCGTTATTCCAGCCTGCTGTCCATTTGCTGTAAGCCGATCCATAAGCTTTCAGTTCGCCTCTTTCGGGCGCGCCATTGGTATCTTTTAATATGTTGCCATTAGCGTCATATTTAAAATCGTAAGCCATAACCTGACCTGCAGCCATGCCACCAATGTTCTGTAAGAAACCTACATTACTTCTTGATGTAGCCAATAACTGCGAAGCTGTTCCGGGTGCTAACGTAATTACTTTGTTATCGTTATATGAACCATTTATGCTGGATGTCCAGCTGAAATCTTTAGCTTTTAAAATCACGCCCGAGACCAAAGCTTCGACCCCTTTATTTTGAAGCTCTCCAATATTTAGGGTTGCACCACTATATCCTGTTGTGGTAGAGGTAGGTACATCCAAAATCTCATCACTTGATTTTTTACTATACCAGGTTAAATCTAAATTTAACCGGTCGCCAAAAAGGCGCATCTCCGTACCTACTTCAAACTCTTCGGCTTTAGAAGCAAACAGACTTGGGTTTGGAATAGAGGAGTTCACAATATTACCTATCGGACTGCCATTGATGGTTTCACTTCTTAAGTTATAATACAATTGGGTTTTAAAAGGTAGTGCCCCTTGCCCTACTACTGCATAACCTGCTCTTAATTTACCGAAGCTTAAGAAAGAAGGTTTCCAAAGCTCACTAAAAACAAATGAACCGCTGATGGCAGGATAAAACACACTTAATTTATTGTCTCTTCCTGGAGTAGCCAAAGTAGAAAACCAGTCACTTCTACCGCTACCTGTTAAATATAAGATGTCTTTATAGGTAATTTCTAATGTACCATAAACAGATTGAACTTCCTGATCGCTTTGGGTAACGCTTACGGTTTTGCCGCCGGTATTAGACAGGGTGTAAACGCCTGGAATTTGGAAAGATCCACCTTGGTTTGTGGTTTGACTTACTTTTGTACGGCGGTAACTGGCCCCAATATTTGGAGTAATAGAAATTTCGTCTACTTTGAAGCTTTTACCAATTAAACCATCTACGTTAATGTCGGAAAAATTAGTGAGCTGCTCGGTAAATCCTCCATCTAAATCGTAGGCCGTTCCAGATGGTGTAACCCCCAGATACGTTTCATTGTAGGCATCCCTACCTGCTCTTAATTGTAAAAATAATCCATTATCAAAAGTATACTTGGCATTGGCCGAACTCAATAAACGGTCTTTCTTGGTGTTATGAATAAATTCATAAGCGGCAAACCAGGGATTGGTTGCATAAGGGTTACCTGTATTGTATAAAATTTCATTCCCCTTGGCATCTTTCCAGGGTTCAAGATCTTTGATATTAATACTTGTAGGTAAGAAAGCAGCATTATAGTTAGCATTTCCGGCACCATCTGATACCATCGGGCGATTTTTAGCCTGTTCTAAAATGTAGTTAAAGCGGGCATCAATTACTAACCTCTTAATGGGATCTAATGTTGCAGATAAGGTAAAGTTTTGTCTATTTAAACCTGAATTAGGTACAACTGAATTGTTATGTAAATCACTTCCCGAAACCCGGATTACCCCTCCTTCGAAGGTTTTATTCAAGGCCAGGGTGTTGGTAAATGTATTTCCTGTTCTGTAGAAATTCTCAATATTATCTTTCTGAGCGGTGTAGGGTCTGCTCACTCCATCAAACTGAATTACATTTGAGCCATCCAGTTTTGCCCCCCAGCTTGAACCACCGGTTGAAGCAGCCGCCAGTTGCGTGGTTGGTTTTTGTCCGTTTGTTCCCTGACCGTAGATGTATTGCCAATCGGTTCTATCCATTACCTGTTCGCCAACATAGTTGCTATTGAATTCAATGCTATTGCCTTTTCCGCTTTTGGTGGTAATTAAAATTACGCCTCCTTTTGCACGATAACCATATAAAGCGGCTGCCGCAGCGCCCTTAAGTACAGAAATACTCTCAATATCATCAGGATTTAGGTTGCTGATGGCATCTCCCCTATCTGGCGCATTGTCATATTGCCCACCAGAGTTCCCTACAGAATTAGCGCTGAAACGTCCAACAGGCTCGCTTTCCATCGGAACGCCATTAATCACATACAATGGCTGGCTACTTTGACCCAAACTGGAAACGCCGCGAATGGTTACGCTCGTTGCTGCACCGGCACCGCCCGAAGTAGAACTCACATCCAAACCGGCTACCTTACCCACCAAAGAGTTTAGTACATTATTTTCTCTGGCCTGGGTTAGGGTCTCCCCTGCTACCTGAGTTACAGAATATCCTAATGCCCTGCGCTCCTTCTTAATACCTAATGCAGTAACCACAACTTCAGTTAGTTGCTTGGTATCTTCTGTTAAAACAATGTTGATAATGGCCTGGCTGCCAATGGCTACTTCTTTAGTTTGAAAGCCCGCATAAGAAAATAACCAAAATTGCATTTTCAGGCGCATTCAGGCTAAATTTTCCATTTATATCTGTAGAAGTACCTACACCAGTACCTTTAACCCTCACCGTTGCCCCGGGTAAAACGCCACCAAGCGGATCTTTTACAGTCCCCGTAATGGGTACTTCCTTATTTCTGCTAATGACAATTAATCCTCCATCGGAAACTGAATATTTTAGGTTCGTTCTATTCAATATGGCCGATAAAACTTCTGTAACAGGTGTATTGGTTACGGTTATACTTACATCCTTATTAATGGGAACATAAGTAGAACTATACACAAAATGGTAACTGCTTTGCTGTTCGATAATCTGTAATACCTTCGCCAACTTCGTTTTCTTCACATCAAGCGAAATCTTCTCTTGCGAGAAAACGGATGCCGAAACGTTGAGGCAGGTAATGAACACCACAATACAGGCTAGTTTCATTAGCATGATGAATTTTAAGAGCCTCCTATAGCTAGAACGCTCTTGCAGTAAGTAATAATAAATCATATTTTTGTTTTTTTGGTTGCAAAGTTCTTGGCAGCAATCTGTTCGCGCATAAACTGCCATTAATTAATCAGAAAGAAATCTTAAGGGCGGTGCGCCAACACCGTCCTTTTTCGCCTTTCTATTTAGAAATGATTACCTGGTTTCCTTTTATTTCATATTTAAAATATTCTACTTTTTGTAATGCCGATAAGGCTTGATTAATAGTTTCATTGCTGAATGTTGCTGTAAAACGGTACTTTTCTATTTCGGCATCCTTAAACCTGATCTCTACGTTATACCATTTTTCCAGTACGCCTTTAATTTCATCGAAATTCTGATCATAAATCTCTATCCGGTTTTTTGTCCAGGCTGTTTCTACGATCGTGCTATCTTTAATTAAGGTATAGTGGTTAATAGAAATTTCGGGGTGAACCACTTTTGGCTTTATCGCCTTGGGCTTATTGATGATGGGTTCTGTTTTATAAAAAGTAACCTTCTGACTAGGTTTTAGCGTGATGATTCCTCCATTACCATTTACGGCTTCCATGGTAATTAATCCACGAATGAGTGTAGCTTCCGAACTTACTTCATCTGGATAGGCCTTAACATTAAATGCTGTTCCCAAAACATTGATATTGAAATCGGTTGTTCCCACCTTGAAGGGCTTATCTTTATTATGGGTTACATCAAAATAAGCCTCTCCCTTTAAGTTTACTTCTCTACAGGTCACATTGAATTCTTTACCAATTGAAAGGGTACTTTTTGCATTGAGTAATACCACCGAGCCATCGGGCAGGGTAATTTTCTTTCTTTCGCCACTTCTGGTAGTAAATACCTTTGCCTCACTGGTATTCAAAGATGCAGGCTCAAGTGAATAATAGCGATACAAAAAAGTGATGGCTACTAAAACGATGATTGCTGCAGCAATCTTTAACCATAATTTATTATCCTGTAATTTAGATATTTTAGCAACGGGCAGAATATTTTCCTTCCTGTTTTCCAATTGTATATTTAACGGACGCTTATTTCCGCTCAGAATAAAATAAAGCCGCTTGGCTTCTCTTATTGTATTCTGCTGTTCTGGATGGGCATTTACATATTTCTCCCAATATTCAATGCACAACTTGTCGGTACCTGCGCAATACTGCTGAAAGGTACTATCGACAAGAAAATCTTCGGCATTGAATTTACTTCTATCAACCATTTGTAAACTGTCTTTTATATAACAGTGTCCAAAAGCTTAACTTTTTCCTAAGAAAATTTTAACTTTTTTTTAACTAACAGCATTTATGGGAAATAAACAGATCCTAAATGATTGTTTTATCTGGTGTAAGGGTATCCTGGCTAGCTATACCCTGATCTTAGCGTATCGCTAAGAACCTTTAAAAGTTTTATCTAAAACACAGAAAAGTCGTAGCGAGACGCTACCAATGCTATTAAGTTAAGGAGAAAACTAAAATGTATTGTCATCCTGAGCCTGTCGAAGGGCAATTCATTTTAGTTATACCCTGGTCTTAGCGTCTCGCTAAGAACCTAAAAAAGTTTTATCTAAAATACACAAAAGTCGTAGCGAGACGCTACCAATGCTATTAACTTAAGGAGAAAACTAAAATGTATTGTCAATCCTGAGCCTGTCGAAGGGCAATTCATTTTAGTTTTCGACTTATTAAGAAGGTCTTCGACGAGCTCAGACTGACACCATTTTGCTTAACTTAATAGCATTGGAGACGCTACAACAAGGGTAGGCATTGGAGACGCTACACTAGGGTAAAACACACAAAAGTCGTAGCGAGATGCTACAACTAGGATAGTGCGTGAGCAAATCAACCATGGTCCATGGCCTTCGCATCTGATGCGTGAGCAAATCAACCATGGTCCGTGGGTCACGGACCATGGTTAAGCATTAAATTCTTTTCTTAGAATTTTGAGTGCATCATAAATGGTATTGTAGGCCGTTTTAATGGTTTGGCTGGTTTGCTCAGCAATCTGTTCGTAGCTTAAGCCCTCGAAAAATTTGAGGTGAATCAGTTGCTTTTGTCTAAAGGTGAGTTTCTCTAAAGCTGTTTTCAGCTGGTGCCTTACAAGTTCATCGCTTTGCACCTTAACGATAAATTCCTCGTAACTCATTTCCATCCAATCGCCCTCTGCGCCCGCATTAAAAAGCGCATCGTTTATTTTGCGTTTGCGCTCCATAATCCGCAATAATTTGCGCTTTAAAAATGTGCGGAGATAGGCCTCTACATTATCTACCCGGTTAAGAGATTCGTGTTTTTCCCATATTGTGGTAAAAACCTGATCTGTAGCCTCGCTAGAAATATCGGCATCGGCACAAACCCTGATTCCAAAATTGACTAATGGATAATAAAGTTCCTTATAAAGATCGAAAAAAGCATCTTTATCACTTATACGTAAACGTTCCCACAATAAGTGGTGCGACAGTTTGCTTTGCATGTAATCGGTTAGGGATAATCACAATGATAAATAAAAACTTGCTGAATTGAATGGCAAATGGCTATTTAATTCCCATCATCAAGTTGGCTCCACCGGCTTGTGTGGTTGGAAGTGTACCGTTCCATTTTTGTATCCACTGCTGCTGGATCAGCAATGGGGTTAAAGATTGCTGTCTCAACCTGTTGGCTTCCGATTCTGCCTTTGCCTTAATCAATAAGGCCTGAGCCTCTCCATTTGCTGTTGCCACTTTAACTTTGGCCTCGGCTTCTGCTTGCTTGGCTTCATTTTCGGCCTTTAGTCTTGCCTGAATTGAAGCATTTTTTTCATCGATCATCTTTCTTAAACTTTCTGGTGGCGTAATGGCCGAAGTAAGCTGATCGTACACAAAACCATCTTTATTTAAATTTTTGGAAAGCAACAATTGAATTTTATCTTCAAAACGCTCCCGATTTGACATCACCGAATCGGAGGTAAATGAATTGGCAACAATGCGATAGGCATCGTATATGGTATTGCGCATAAATTGTTGTTCAATTTCGTTTAGCGGCTTTCTATACTGGCGATAAATTTGAGGTACCATTGCCGGATTAACATGGTAATTTAGTTTCGGATCCACCTTAAACTCTGCTGCATCCCGAGTAGTAACTACAAATGGATCATAATCTACCGATTGCGTAAAAGTTGGAAACTCCACAATTTTTGTGGTCCAGGTATTATACCACACTCTACCGGTAACAATGGTAATATTATCTACCCCTCTGTCAGAACCATAGAGATTAATTTTGATCCCCACGTTTCCGGCATCAATGTTTTCGAAGGTAAAAGGTTGAACAAACCAAACGATGATTACCACAATGGCAATGATGCCAATTCTACCAAATTTTTTAAACCAGTTACCAGAAGGGGTATTGTATTCCATGAGTGTTACTTTAAGATATTTCTAAATAGGTGTTTTACAGGTTTGATTAGTATCCATACGGCAACCACTACTAATGTAAGTCCTGCTGCTACGTATAAATTCGAAGGTCTATCTATAAAACCTACTGCCACTGTTAAAAGTACAATGGCAACTAGAATTCTTAAAATGACTTGGAGCGTAGGCATTGGTTAGTTTGATGGTTACAATTGTAATAATACCAAGATTAAGCTGAATCTGCAAATTCAAACCAACAAAACAATCTCCGTTGCCATTTAAAGCCATTATTTTAAAGCAACTTTGCTAAATATATGGTACTCACCAGGAGCCAGGGTTCCGGTGTAAGTATTGGCTGTTAAGTTAATACTTGTACCTACCGCATCCAACCAGGTACCCGAAAGTCCAAAATCAATATTAGCCGTTTGTGGCACTACATCAAAGTTCCCTACTACCACTACAGTATTGCTGGCATCTGTAAGTTTTATGTATTTAATTCCATTGGCAAGATTATAACTTGAACTGCTGGTATTGAAGATACTGTTGTTTTTTTTTAAGCGAATAAACTTAGCATAGGCATCATAAAGCAGCTTGCGATCTGGGTCGGTGTAATACTCCCATTTTATTGGCTTTTCGCCTGTACGTCCATTAAAGTCGATATTGATATCGTAACCTAACTCAGCAAATTGCCAGATCATTTTTGGCCCTGGGATGGCGAAAAGAAATGCCGCAGCAAGTTCTTCCCTTTTCAATGAAGTAGCTAAGTTCCCTTTAATGACGTAGCTTCCAGAAGCATTTCCATAGGTCATATTCTTATAATTCAATCGCTCTTCATCGTGACTTTCTCCATAAGTAACCAAATTCTCTGATTTGGTAAAACCATGCCTGGTATAGAAACCCCAGGAGAAATCGGAGTTGCCCAACCAACCCATAGTTGCCTCGTTCATATTATAATTCAGGTTGTTCCAAAGCATCATTCCATCATCGGCGAGTGCTTTTTCTTCAGATTCTTCTGCAAAATGCTCTAAAATAACATAGAAATTATTGGCATCAATACTTCTAATGAAATTGTTGTATTCTTTCCAAATCGCTACCCTGCTGGCATCGTATAATCTAAATTGTGCATCATCAGCAGAAGCTTTCTGGGTAAATCCCTTGGATAAATCGAACCTGAAACCATCAATTTTATATTGCTGCATCCAGAACTTCATTACATCTTTTGAAAATTTTCTGGTAGCTGCACTTTCATGGTTAAAGTCATAACCTACATTGAATGGATGCTTGGCCTCTGCATTAAACCAGGGACTTGAACCAGTTGGCTTTGATCCATCAAAATACAACTGCACCATAGGCGATTGCCCGAAAGAATGATTTAATACCATATCTAAAATCACGGCTATTCCCTTTCCGTGACATTCATCGATAAAATTCTGGAGTGCTGTTTTGGTGCCGTAATATTTATCCGGAGCGAAATAAAAGGATGGATTATAGCCCCAACTGAGATTGCCTTCAAATTCATTAACAGGCATGAGCTCTATGGCATTAATGCCCAGTGTGGTGAGGTAATCTAATTTTTGTAAAGTAGAAGCGTAATTATGGTCGGTAGTAAAATCGCGGATCAATAATTCGTACACCACTAGGTTATTTTTATCTGGCCGCGTAAAATTGGTGTTTTTCCAGGCATAAACAGGTTGATTAGCTTGCATTACACTCACAATACCAGTGGTTTTACCAGATGGGTAGGCTTTTAAATTGGGATAAGTGGCTGCTGAAATGTATTTATCATTATTTTCATCGAGAATCTTTTCGCAGTAAGGATCAGCCACTTTTAAGCTTCCATCCACCAAAAATTGATAAGCATATTCGGTACTGGGATTGAGGTTGTCTATTTGAACCCACCAGGTATTTCCATCAGTGGTTTTCTTCATTGCGGTTGTAGACCAGTTATTAAAATCCCCCATTAAGGCTACGCTATTTTTTCCTGGCGCATATAAAGTCACAATTGCTGATGTACCATTGTTAATAAAGGCTACACCATCTTTGGCTCCGGCTGGTAACGCTGTATTAGTAACAGGTGCTTCGGTTACCGGATCGCTGGTTGTCTTCTTACAGGCTGTTGTAAGTAACACTATGTAGCATAACAGATAAAATACTTTTTTCATTTGGTTAGTTTTAGTGTTTTCTGTTGATTTTTTGGGCAATAGTTTAACTGCCTCAGCACTGCAGCATGCAGTTGAGGTGTAAAAGCTTTAAAATGTGATAAGATCTTCCGTTAGAAAGATTAGGGATTACACCGCTCTATTTTCTTCGATTCCTAATTTAGAGCTGAGTATTTCGTTGGTTTTCTTAGGTTCGCGTATAAAAATATAGCAGATTACTGCAGCAATGATCATTAACCCGCCGCCCAATTGAACTGCCAATAACCGGTCGTTATCCAATACATTTTTCATCAGCCAGCCAAATCCTAAAGAAGCAATGATTTCTGGAAGTACAATGAAAAAGTTAAAAATCCCCATATAAATACCGATTTTATCTTTAGGTAAAGAACCGCTTAGCATGGCGTATGGCATAGATAAGATACTTGCCCAGGCAATGCCCACTCCTGTCATACAGAGATAAAGCATGTTCTTATCGTGTACCCAAGCTACACTAATCAATCCGATTGCTCCGCAAAGTAAGCAAATGGCATGGGTTGTTTTTCTACCCAGTGCATCGGCAATTTTAGGAAGCACCAAAGCAAACAAGAAGGTAACTACGCTGTAATAGGCTAAGGTTAAGCTTCCAAAATCTGCGCCATGGGCATAAACCGGATCGCTGGCATCCTTACCACCGAAAACGTTCACCGCTACTGCCGTGGTGTAGTAAAACCACATTAAAAATAAGCCGGGCCAGGTAAAAAACTGCACTAAGGATACAATTTGCATCCTTTTGGGCATGTTTCGTAGCGCACTGAATATTTCGCGTGCTCCATCTCCAAAACCCTTACCAATTTCTTTTAATTTATCTGTTTCCTGCGGAGGATATTCCTTCGTGGTTAAAACGGTATAAAGTACTGCTGCAAAGAAGAAAAAGGCACCTAAATAAAAAGAGAATTTTACATTTTCAGGAATACTTCCCTGAGCGGCTGTATTGGTTAAATCGAAGATATTATTCATCACCCAGGGCAGTGCCGAAGCTACACTTCCACCCAAACCAATCATCATGCTTTGCATAATAAAACCACGGTTAACCTGGCTATCGGGTAGTTTATCGGTAACAAAGGCACGGAAAGGTTCCATGGCCACATTACCAAATACATCCAATACCCAAAGCAATCCTGCGGCCATCCATAAAGCGCTGCTATGAGGCATAAATATTAAGGCAATACTACTTACCAATGCACCAACCATAAAGTATGGCCTCCTTCGCCCCCAAGTGGGGTGCCAGGTACGATCGCTTAAATACCCAATAATGGGCTGGACTAATAGTCCTGTTAATGGCGCGGCTAAAAACAACAAAGGAACCTGATCGGGATTGGCACCCAGGTTTTCGTAAATACGCCCCATGTTGGCGCGCTGTAAATCCCAACCGAACTGGATGCCGAAAAATCCCACACTCATATTTATAATTTGTGTCAGTGTTAATTTCGGATTCTCGAATACTGTTTTTAAGCTCATTATATTTGGTTTATTTAACTGCTAAAGGGCAATAAGTTTTTCGCAGAGGACAAAAAGCCTTTCTCTGTGTATCTCCCTGCGTACTTTCGGTGTTCTACATGGTTTATCTTTATTAAAACGCTATTATCTGTGCCGAAACAGGCCCCATATTTACCGGGATACTTGTTCCTGGCGGGATATTTAATTTTCTATCTGTTAATAAATCTGTAACTGGCGATGAAGACTTTAATTTCAGGATATTATCTGGTATTTCGATATTGGCTTCTAAACTTTTTGTCCTGTCAAAATTCACTACTACTAAAAGCCGCTGCTTTGCTGATGAACGAATAAAAGCATACATGCGATTGTTCATATTCCCCGTTTGCGGCACTTCATACATTCCTCCTTCTGCAATGGCATCGCTTTGCGAGGTAATTTTCATTAATTGCTGGTAAAATGCTCTTAGCTTAAGTTGATCGGCATCGAGTTTAGCGCCATCAAATGCTCCGTTATTCATCCATTTCTGATGTTCAGGAACTCCCCAATAATCGAAAATTGATGTGCGGTTGTCGTCACCTCCAAAACCTTCTGCACCTTTAGCCGGCTCGCCAACTTCCTGCCCGAAATAGAGCATAACCGGCCCTGAGCCCAGTGTTGCCGATACTACCATTGCCGGTAAAGCCAACTCGGCCTTTCCTGCAAATCCCGCAGATGCGATACGCTCCTCATCATGATTTTCCAGAAAGCGCAACATGTGCTGGCCAAAACCAGCACTTTCTACCTGCCATACCTGGCGAATATCTTTCACGTCTGCATTGGGTTCGTTCCTGATTAATCTCTTTAATCCATCGTAAAGTCCCACCTTATCATACAGATAGTCAAACTTTCCTTCTTCGAGGTATTGTTTATAAACTTTTGGATTATAAGCTTCGCCTAAGAAAATTAAGTCGGGATTAACCTGCTTTACCTGTGGAATTACCCAGTTCCAAAAAGCAATGGGCACCATTTCGGCCATATCGCAACGGAAACCATCTATTCCTTTTTTAGTCCAATAAACCAGAATATCCCTCATTTTCAACCAAACGGGAGGTATGGGATCAAAATACTGCTGCTCGCCATTTTGGTAATCTACACCATAATTCAACTTAATGGTTTCATACCAATCGTCATATTTGGGTGTTGGAGAAAAAACATTATTGCCCGTAGCCTTGGCTGGATTTTCTTCAAATTTACCGTCCTGTAAATTGGCAATGGGTGTATTTTTTGGACCATTGGGTGCTACAAAGGGTTGTTTTGGTGTGTAGTAAAAGTCGTTTTGCGGACTAAAACCTTTAGAAACATCATCCTGAGCGCCAAAATCCACTATATTTTCGGGTTTGGCATAAGAATGATAGCTTCGGGCCACGTGATTTGGAACAAAATCAATGATAACCTTTAGGTTTTTTGCATGGCTGCGCTGAACTAAGGCTTCAAACTCCTGCATTCTATTCTTCACATCTACAGCCAAATCAGGATTTACATCGTAATAATCGCGGATAGCATAAGGAGAACCTGCCCTGCCCTTCACCACATCGGCATCATCTACCTTAATTCCGTAGGCAGAATAATCGGTTAAACTGGCATGTGCCAAAGCGCCGGTATACCAGACATAATTGACGTGAAGCTCTTTTAAGCCATCTAAAGCTTTATCGGTGATGTCGTTAAATTTACCTGAACCATTTTGCTCAATGGTACCATAAGGGATGTTGGCGGTGTTTTTATTCCCGAATAAACGGGGCAATAGTTGATAGATCACGATCTTTTTATCGTTCATTACTACAGACTTTTTTTGTGCACAGGATGATAATGAAAGTGTAATAAAGGCACAGCAAATGATCAAAAAGCTATACCAAATGCGATCAAAAAAAGGATTTTGAGCGAACGATAAGCCAGCTTGACGTTTTACCTTCGGGCTTATTAACCCTTGGCCTTTACACGCTTTACCCCTAACCATTATCATACCAATTCTGGGTTACTAACTCCAATTTCAGCATTTCCTGCTAACTTATAAATTTGGCCTTTAATCCCAATTTCTAAATCGACATCGTTGTTATTTTTAATATTGATTCCGTGTTCGGTAATATTAACTTTCAAGGTAGCACCTCTAAAGCCGATGGTAAAGGCAAAGGATTTCCATTTTCCAGGCAAGAAAGGATTGAATTGCAATTTGCCATCTCTTACACGCATCCCTGCAAACCCTTCTACCACACTCATCCAGGTTCCAGCCATTGAAGTAATGTGCAAACCATCTTCAGTATCGTTGTTATAATCGTCTAAATCTAAACGGGCGGTTCTGAGGTAAAACTCATACGCACGGGCTTCATCATTTAGCTTAGCCGCTAAAATACTGTGTACACAAGGTGATAAGGAACTCTCATGAACGGTACGCGGCTCATAAAAATCGAAGTTTCTCCTTAAAGTCTCCAGATCGTAATCTTCCTCGAAGAAATATAACCCTTGTAATACATCTGCCTGCTTAATGAAGCAAGAGCGCAATATTCTATCCCAGCTCCATTTTTGATTGATTGGTCTTTCGCTTGCCGGAAGATCCTTTACCAAAACCTGTTCTTTATCTAAATAACCATCTTGCTGTAAGAAAATTCCCTGCTCAGCATCTGCCGGATAATACATTTTCGCTATAATGTCTGCCCAGTCTGCAAATTCCTGATCTTTAAAGTTGAGCGACTTCAACAAACTATCATATTCTGCATTTGCTTTTGTTTTTACTATTTCTGCTGCTTCAGTGGCATATTTCATGCACCAGGTGGCTAAAATATTGGTGTACCAGTTGTTGTTTACGTTATTTTCATATTCGTTCGGCCCTGTTACGCCAAGCATTACATATTGCTGTTTATCGTTACTCCAGTTCACACGCTGTTTCCAGAAACGGGCAATACCAATTAATACCTCTAAACCATATTGAATGAGATAATCTTCATCTCCCGTATAACGGATATAATTGAAAATAGCAAAGGCAATAGCGCCGTTACGGTGAATTTCTTCAAAAGTAATTTCCCATTCGTTATGGCATTCTTCACCATTCATGGTTACCATTGGATAAAGTGCCGCTCCATCTTTAAAGCCTAATTTAGCTGCATTTTCTATCGCTTTTCCCAATTGCTTGTGGCGATAAATCAATAGGTTTTTACTCACTTCCTGAGGTGCTGTAGCCAGATAAAAAGGCACGCAATAGGCTTCTGTATCCCAATAGGTAGAGCCACCATATTTTTCGCCTGTAAAGCCCTTAGGACCAATATTCAGGCGATCATCCTTGCCTGTGTAGGTTTGGAAAAGCTGGTAAATGTTAAATCGGATGGCTTGTTGAGCAGATACATCGCCTTCAATTACGATGTCGCTTTCTTCCCATTTATGTGCCCATGCTGCCGCCTGTTCTTGCAGTAAAGTATCGAAACCTTTAGCCGCTGCATTGGCAATAACCGCTTTTGTTTCTTGTAGCAGTGATTCTTTTGGATGGTTTTCAGAAGACAGATTTGCGGCAAGCTTGATTATGGTGATCTCCGTATTTGCCTTAGCGGTAACCATTGTAGACAGTCCGACAAACTTATCCCGGTAAACCGGTTCGAATTTGAGGTTGAGATTTTCTGCTCCCTGATATACTTCTATTGTGCTTCCTGTGCAAACTTCAAATGCTGTTTTCTTAGTTCTCAGTTGGAGGTAAGCCTCATTGCCGATAATTTCATCTGATACTTTATCCCAGAATTTCTCATCGTAGTTGCTGTCCTGGTTTTTAACATCACCATCAATGAAAGGCATTAAACCGATTTCAGCATCAAAGTTTAAAGGCGTGATGCTATAGCGAATCGCTCCTACCTCATCATTTGCGATACTACAAAAACGGGTAGATTTTACGGCTACACTTTTTCCATTTGCGAGTACAGCGGTGAAGCTGCGCTCCAAATAACCCTCATGCATGTTTAAAACACGCTTAAAATCCTTTACTTCAGCCTTTGCTAAATCGAGCAGTTCATGGTCAATTTTCACTTCAATACCGATCCAGTTGGCCGCGTTGAGTACTTTTGCAAAATACTCCGGATAGCCATTTTTCCACCAACCCACTCGGGTTTTATCTGGATAATATACACCGGCAACATAATTCCCCAATAGGGTTTCACCAGAATATGTTTCTTCAAAGTTGGCTCTTTGCCCCATTCGGCCATTACCCAAACTGAAGATACTTTCTGAAATTTTATTTAAATGTGGATCAAAGCCCTCTTCAATGATGTTCCACTCATCCGCTTTTATATAGTTCTTCATTTTTTAGTATCAAGTATTTAGTATCGAGTACTTAGTATTGAGTAGCAAGTATTTAGTATCAAGTATCAAGACCTTAGTATATCGCCTTGAAAATCTCAGCTACTTATCTCTGCTAACTATTATTTATTCTTTCACACAGACTCCGGACTACCGACTATAGACTAATCAAAGCGTTTCCAGATCTTCAACAGTTAGTTTATCCAGTCCGCTTACTACCAGATCTGCTTTGGTAAGCACGCTTTTTTCTCCGATTCCGATGGCCTTCATTCCGCCTCTTTTTGCGGCTTCCACTCCTGCCACAGCATCTTCAAAAACAACACATTCATTGGGTTTGAAACCTAAAAGTTCTGCTCCTTTGAGAAATACTTCCGGATCTGGTTTCGATTTGGTAACACTATTCCCATCAACAATTTCATCGAAAAAGTGAGCCAGGTTGGTTTTCTCTAAAATGGTTGCAGAATTTTTACTGGCAGAGCCTAAGGCTAATTTATAGCCTGCCTTGTGGATAGCTGTTAAGAAATCAACTGTTCCCGGGAGTACTTCTGCCGGGGTCATTTTATTGATCATTTCTACATACCAGCTATTTTTTAAGGCGGCCAGTTCTTCCCGCTCTGCTTCCGATTTTTCTACTTTTCCCCAGGCTAAAATCTTATTCAGACTCTCTACCCTGCTTACGCCTTTTAACTGCTCATTCTGTTCTTCGGTAAAATCAAAATCCATGGTATTGGCTAATCTTTTCCAGGCTTTATAGTGATAAACGGCGGTATCTACCAGTACGCCATCTAAATCGAAAAGACAGGCCTTAATATTGCTACGAAGTGTTTCTTGCATTGTATCTTATTTTTTGTCCGTTGGTGTAGGTTTAAACCAATGCCAATGGTTAATTAATTCAGCTCTAATACCCAGGTTGTTTTTGCAGGAACCTTGATTTCCTTGAAAGGCATGGTCTTACCCGTAATCACCTCTCTTGCGGTTGTAATTCCGCTTGTTCGTTCTGCAAACCTTTCTGTTGACAAGTTTTTTTCCTTATCGGTATTATTTACGACTACCATAACACTTCCCTTAGCAGAATTGTTGTAGCGGAAATAAACATAAATATCATCCTGAGGCACAAATTGCATTAGTTTACCAGTTTGCAATGCAGCATTTGTTTGACGAAAATTGGCCAGTGTTTTAACGAAATTGTAGGCTTCATTTTCTTTTTCAGTTCTGCCATTGGCGCTGAACTTGTCTTTTTTATCCCCTTCCCAGCCACCAGAAAAATCGGCACGTACCAAACCATCAGGGTTAGAGAAGTTTTTCATTAAAATCTCCGTACCATAATACATTTGAGGAATTCCCCTCATGGTTAGCAAAATTGCCATGCCCATTTTATATTTATCAAAATCTTCATTTACCACCGAGTAAAAGCGACTCATATCATGGTTATCTAAGAAAATACAATTGGCATTGGGATTTTTGTATAGAAAATCGTGTGCCAGGGTTGCATATAAACGGTTAATTCCATCTACCCAACCATTTTTACCGTTCAATCCCTCATAGATCGCGTCTTTTAAAACGGCATCGGTTATTCCTTGTAAATGAGTATCGAATCCTCTGTTAACTGTATTTCCACCGGTAAAGAATGCCTGGTTAGCTGCTGCGCTAACTAAAGTTTCTCCAAAAACGGAAAGTCTGGGGAACTCTGCTTGTAATTTCAATGCCCAATCGGCCATGTAAGCCGGATCATTATATGGATAAGTATCTAGGCGTAAACCGTCAATTCCGGCATATTCAATCCACCAGATGTGGTTTTGAGTAAGGTAATTCTGAACGTAAGGGTTGGTTTGGTTCAGATCGGGCATAGAAGGAACAAACCAACCATCGAGCATTTGTTTACGATCTGCTGCAGAAGCATGCGGATCCATAACGGTTTGATCGCGGTAACTGGTTTGTGTATATTTTGGCCATTGATTTAGCCAGCTCTTCATCGGTAAATCTTTATAAAACCAATGCCCTGTGCCAATGTGATTGTGCACAATATCTTTAATAATTTTCATGCCTTTGGCATGTGCAGTTTCTACATACTTTTTATATAGCTCATTGGTTCCGTAGCGGGGATCAATTTTGTAATGATCGGTTACCGCATAGCCATGATAAGAGGCCTGTGGCATATCATTTTCCAACTCGGGAGTCATCCAAACCGTAGTTATGCCTAAATCTTTTAAATAATCGAGGTGATTCATTACCCCTTGAATATCTCCGCCATGGCGGTAGTACATACTATCGCGATTGAGTGCAGTTTCTGCCAATCCTTTTACCACGTCGTTGCTTTTATCGCCATTGGCAAAGCGATCGGGCATTAAGAGATAAATGAAGTCTTTAGTGGTTACCCCCTGAATTCTATTTGTACTTTTATCTCTATTTTTCAATGCGTAAGCATAAGACAATATCTTTTTACCCTGAAGAGAGAAATTAATTGGGAACGTTCCCGGTTTTACGGTAGGAGAAAGCTCCAGATCCAGGAATAAATAATTTGGATTTTCGACTTTATTAACCTTCAGCAGCTTTACTCCCTGATAGTTTAATGAAACTGTTGTATTGGCAATATGATCGCCATGAACGAGCAGTTGCAACTTAGGATTGTGCATCCCCGTAAACCAGAACATGGGTTCTATCCGCTCTAATTTTTGGGCAAATGCGTTATTAAAGGTTAAAAGAATACCCAGCACCCATATTATTTTTTTCATCAGGGCTTGCACATTAAAAACAGGAAAGGACGGAGCTGAATATTTTGGTGTTAAGGATAATTTCATTAGGCTAAACTTTAAGAGGTGAAAAACCTACAGCGCGAAATGCGCTGTAGGGAAATGTAAGTTAGTTAATGATTAATTTTTGACGATCGTATAAGTACCCCCCGTAACAGCTGTTGCAGCAAGGGTTGGGTCGGGATTATTCACAGTTAAGGTTATGGTGTAATTACCTGCAGTGGCTACATTGATATCAGCACCGCCCAATGTAAGGCTTGTTCCGCCACCAAGATTAACAGCCCAATCATGGTTCATTCTGAATTTAAAGGGACCAGATTTAAGATTTAATGTTATTCTCCAGGATTCCTTTCCGTCGTTGATGTATTTCATGTCTGTATCACTACCCCAGCCTCCCGGAGTGGCATCACCAATTAGAGACCAGAGTTGCAATACTGGTTTTATTGACCAGGTTTTGGCATTCATATCTACTGTTACCTGTTTTAATCCGGCTGTACCAGCATTGATGTTGCCGCCAGTAGAACTTAAAGTGCCACCGCCACCATCACCATAGTTCACATCCCATTTTTTCTCAGGCGTGATTTTAAAGTCTAGTTTGCCCGCAGGATAGTTGATCACTCCTTTGTAAATCCCATTGCTGGTTAAGGATACAAGACTATCAGCTGTGGGTGGATTCCAATCAGGAGAAACCTGATAAGCTCCAGGTGCATAAACCCATGCAGAAGCTAAGTAAGGCGTTGCAGTTAAGGTAACAACATTAGAATAAGTTATGGCGTTGGCTGCCGGACCAGATTTTAACCTCACCTCAACTTGTGTTGAAGTTCCAATTACTCCACCTAGGGCCAAGAGCATAGTATTAAACTCGCTCACCGTTGGTGTATAAGAGGTAGTAGACATCACTACTTCTTTTGCTGTGCTAAAATTTTTACCTTTCAGATCAAATTGTAGGGTGTTGGCAACTGGAACAACATATCCCGTTACCGTTGGTGCAGGGAATGATAAGGTTAGTGCCGGTTTTGTTTGATTGGCTTGTGTTAAGCTTAACGCAGTAGCTGATGCAGCTAATGTACCTGCCGGACTTACATTGGTAACCGTTTGAGTTTCCTCTTTTTTACAAGACCAAACTGCGGTGGTTATCAAACCTAAGATCAATATTTTAGAAAAAATCGATTTCATCTTTTTAATTTTTAGAAATTAATAACCTGTGTTTTGAACCAAATTCGGGTTGGCAATTAAATCTGCTGATGGAATTGGATATAAGTTGCGGTATGCCGGCAAAGCTGTTCCAGCCTTAACCCCACCTTTGAATGGCCACAGATAAGTTGAACCTGTAAATTTACCATAGCGGATTAAGTCGGTACGGCGGTGACACTCCCAATACAACTCACGACCACGTTCATCTAAATAGAAATCGGTGGTTAAAGCCGCAGTGGTTAAATTACCAGATGCATTTCCATAAGCTCTGCTTCTTAAAGCATTAACATAAGTAAGCGCTTGAGCAACCGATCCACCCGATCCTCCTCTTGCCACTGCCTCTCCATAAATTAAATATTGCTCTGCTAAGCGGAATAATGCAAAATCTAAAGAACTGAAGGTTCCGTTTAATGAGGCAGGTGTTACGCCCGTTGAAGTCACATTTTTAAACTTAGTTACCCTTAAGCCATCTGTAAAAACCCCAATTTCATCTACTGTACTTTTTGTACCGAAGAAAACACCTCTTTTATCTAATGTACCGTTGGCATCAGGGAATAGTGCTGGCAGGTTTTGACGGGTTCTGTTACCACCCCATCCGCCAGATGGCACGCCATACGTTGCCGGACTCATGTCTGCATTGATGGCAGCGTTCACTAAAAATGTGGTTCCACCGTAGTTTGTTCCTCTTACGCCATCGTAATTGATGGTTAAAATGTTTTCGTTATTATTCAGGTTATTATCAGCCAGGAACAAATCTTTGTAGTTAGCTTTTAAACCATAGCCGGCAGCGATTACTTTACTAGAATATGTTATTGCCTCTGTATATTTTGCCGTTCCGGTATAAACCTGAGCATTTAAGTATAATCTGGCCAGTAAAGCCCAGTCTGCGCCTTTATCTGCACGGCCATACTCGTTGGTACGGGCATCGGCTAAATCGCCTTCAATGGCTTTTAACTCGGATTCTACATAAGCAAATAATGCTGCGCGTTGAATTTGTTTTGGATTTGTTTTTCCAATCGCATCATCTTCGGTTACAAAAGGTGGGTTTCCAAAACCATCCAATAAAACCCAGTATTGAAAAGCTCTTAAAAAGCGAGCCTCTGCACGGTAGCGTTGAATTGCTGCTGCATCTGCCCCGGTAATGTTGCGGCTGGCCAATTTCTCAGGTGTACTTTCGCGAAGAAACTCATTACAAATGGTGATTTGTAAGATACTTTTTGAATATAAACCTCTTAAAAACTGGTTATCTGTATTCCATGTTGAATAATCTAATTCTGGAATACCCGTATCTCCCCAGGCACAGATGGCCTCGTCGGTTACCAATTCTTGTGAAGTCCAGAATAACCTGAAGAAATCTGCAAAACCTGAGTTTAAGCCACCAATATCACTGTTATCAGATCCGGTTGGACTGGTTAAGGCATAAGTGGCGTATAATTTTACCAGTTCTTGTTTGTATCCGGCAGGGGTAGCATATACCACATCTGCGGTTACATCATTCGTAGGCGTTAAATTTAAGGCATCCTTTTTACAAGAATTTAAAGAAAGCAATAAACCTGTGGTTGCCAATATTATTTTAAACGAATTTTTCATCTCTATATCTTTATTAAAAACCAACATTTAAACCCAAAGTATATGTCCTAGGTCTAGGATATAACTTGAAGTCGATACCATCTGTTAACTCGGGGTCAACACCTTTGTAGTTAGTGATTACGAATACATTTTGGCAATTAGCCGTGATTCGCAAATTGGTGTTACTATTTTTAAATAGTTTACCCGCATCATAAGCCAATCCTAAGTTATCCATCTTTAAGAATGAAGCATTTTTAACGTAGTAATCGCTTAAATACTGGCTATTGGTGAAATTGGTATTTAAGAAATCTACACCAGCGTTGTTAATTAATCCGGCTGCACTCAAAATATTGTTTCTGATACCGTAATTTGATGAAATGTTATCGTAAACATAGTTTCCTAAATTAGCCCTTAGTACGGTGCTGATGGTCCATTTTTTATAACTGAAAGCCGAATTGAAGCCAAAAGTTACCTTTGGATCTGGTGATTTGTAGAAATATTGATCACTTGAATTTACTACACCATCCTTATTCAAATCTTCGTACACACCTTCTAAAGGTTTGCCAGTTCCATCATATACTTGTTTGTAAACGAAGAAGGAACCTGGAATTTGATTAACCGCGTTGTATTTAATGGTAATACCTGTTCCTCCGGAAATATCACCTGCACCTTGTTTACTTCCCGGATCAGGATTTAGGGTTAGGTTAGTTACCTTTCTTTGGTTGTATGCTACGTTGAAACCAAAATCCCAAGAGATATCTTCAGTTTTAATAGCTGCAAAATTTAAGCTAAACTCAGCACCCCTTACATCCATATTACCCACGTTGGTAGTTAGGGTGTTGTTGAAATTGGTACCTACCGGAATATTTACAGTAGCCAGGAGATCTTTTGTTTTTTTGTAATAAACATCTAAAGCTCCATAAATTCTTCCTTTGAAGAATCCGTAATCTAAACCCGCATTATAGGTAGAAGTAGTTTCCCATTTCAAATCCGGATCGTATTGTGAAGGTGCATAGTAATCGTAAAAAGTGTTACCAATTTGGTATTGACCCGTATTGCTATTGGCATAATATTTTGCCAGGTAGCTGTAATCGCCAATGGTATCTCCATCTTTATTACCTGTTTCACCGTAACTCAACCTTAGTTTTAAATCAGAAACGGCTTTACTTTCTTTCAGGAAGTTTTCACCGATGATTCTCCAGGTAAAACCAACTGAAGGGAAGTAACCCCAACGATTTTCTTCTCCAAATCTTGAAGACGCATCGGCACGCATGGTTCCAGAAAGGATATATTTATCAGCTAAGGTGTAAACCAACCTTCCATAATAAGATAATAACTTATTGCGATCTACTGAGAAAGGAAACTTAGCTGTAGTTCTCACTACACCAGTGGCGCTGTATTCGTCGAAACTGTAGTTGGTTTTAGCATTATCATAATAACCATAACCTGCGGTTACATCGAAGCGACTTCTGATACTGGCTACATCTTTAGCATAATTAAGGTAAAACTCTGATACTTTATTATTTGAGGTACTTAATGATTGAGTAGCTGAGCCATTAGTTGAAAAACTTGTAGCGGCAAAAGCCGGAACAAAAATACTTCCATATCCTTTAGAAATGTCATAACCCAGGTTTAAGTTAGCGTGCAACTCTGGTAAGAAATGGAAAGAATAATCGAACCTTGCATTACCAAAACTTCTGGCTGCATTTCCCGAATTATCTCTTAAAACCACCTGAGCAACCGGATTTCTCGGTGCATTAGGGTTTAATGTGCCATCTGCCCTTAACCATTCGAAATAATTACCGAATTGATTGTTGGCCGTTACCGATTGAGTTGGATCAAACTGTAGTGAAGCAGCAATGGCGTTGTTGTTATCGTTGGCAAACCTGGATTCGGTTAACGTACCTTTTAAGCTTAAATCAATTTTCAGGTGATCGGTAAATAACCTTGGCGAAACAGTAATTGCACCTGTTGCCCTGTTAAACCGATCTGTAATTAACAAACCCTGCTGATCCAGGTAACCTGCCGATACGCGATAAGGAACACCATGAAATTTACCCGCAACGCTTAAGTTATTATCTGTAGAGAAAGCATTTTGAAAAATTTCATCCTGCCAATCGGTATTTGATTTTCCTAATAGGGAAACAAATGTTTTACCCACATCGTATGTTGCATTTGGATTGGCATTTACGAAGCTTCTGATTTGATCTGCTGATAGTACATCTACTTTTTTCGCAACAGTTGCAATAGAGTTATTGGTACTGAAATTGATGATCGGATCTCCTGATCCACCTTTTTTAGTGGTGATTAGGATTACCCCATTGGAAGCTCTTGAACCATAAATGGCCGTAGCATTGGCATCCTTAAGTACGGTAAAGGTTTCAATATCATTTGGATTGATTAATGATAGTGGACTAGGTGCATTATCTATTGATTTTCCACTGAAAGGAACACCATCAATTACAATTAAAGGGTCGTTACTGGCATTTAAAGAAGCACCACCACGAACCCGGATAGTACTACCAACACCTGGCTGGCCACTATTGGTGATGATGTTAACCCCTGCTACCTTACCCTGAATTAATTGTTCGGGGGTAGTAATAGTTCCTTTTTGAAAATCCTTTGAACCTACCGTAGTAATTGATCCGGTTAGATTCTTTTTCTCTGAGGTACCATAACCAATAACCACCACCTCGTTCAATTTTTGTGCATCAGGCACCAGTTGAAAGGTAATAGTTGTGGTTCCGGGAACGTTCACGGACTTTTCTAAAGTTTGATAACCGATAAAACTTGCGGCCAGTACTATGGAACCATTTGTTAAACCTGCAAGTTTAAAATTACCATTGGCATCTGTAGATGTACTTCTGGTTGTTCCTTTTACTATTAAAGAAGCACCAGGTAAGGGTTGGCCTGTTTCGTCGAGCACCTTTCCGGACACTGATCCGGTTTGTGCTTTTACCATGAATGCTGAGAAAAGAAGCAGCACCAAAAGCCCCTGTTTTAACAGGTAAAATACTCTCATATTATTAGCTCGTTTAAGTATATAAATTTGGTTAAATATTACAGTGAATTACACATAGCCCTAATTTACAGCAGGAAATGATAATTCAAAATTTATTTAAAAAATATATTTTTCGAGGAAAAACACGCCCATAATTTTGATGAAATTTAAAGATTTTTGGCAGGTAAAAAAGTTAGGCTTGCTGAGCAAAGCTAATCTAACTAACAGATATACAATGCTTTAAAAACATTTCATATCTAAAATTAGTGTAAGAATTACACTAAGCTGTTTTTTACCGATTTTTCGGGAACGTTCCCGAAAAAAATAAACCAAATTCGATGTCATTTTCGGGAACGTTCCCGAAAATGAGCCGGAATTCTGCGTATTTTACACTAAGTGATGAATTTTTTTGAAAATTCAGGGCTTAAAAAGAGGCCCCGTTTTGAGCCCTATTTTGGCTGGTTGGAAGTAGAATTTCTTTGGATAATTTTAGATTGTAAAACCACTTCATGAGGATGATTTTTATCTGCTTTTCCATCCAAAATGATAAACAATAATTTTGCAGCCTGCTCCCCTATTTCAACGGCTGGCTGAGTGATGGTACTCAAAGATGGGTTTAGTAAAGGGGCAATCTCTAAACTAGAAAAACTGATGACCTTTAAATCATGAGGTATGCTGATTTTCAAATCGTAACAGGCGTAGTAGGTGGCAAATGCCAAACGTTCTACCGATGTGAAAACGCCGTCTGGTTTCAAATCTGTTAAGGCTTGTTTGATAATTACGCTGTTTTCTTCATAACTGTTGCTACAGTCTACAATCAAACTTTCATCAAATTTAATGTGATGTTTTTCCAGGGCATCGATATATCCCTGCATTCGGGTTTTACCAATCGACAAGCTTTTGTTTACCACCATATAGGCTATACGCTTACAGCCCTGATCAATCAGGTGTTCTGTACCTAAAAAACTGCTGTTATAATCGTTGGTTATTACCCTTGGTGTTTCTATGTCTTCGTAAATCCTGTCAAAAAAAACAAGTGGCAATCTTTTATTGCCAAACTTATTGAGGTAATTATGATCATTGGCTTCGCCGGAAACCGACATCACGATTCCATCTGCCCTGCCATTATGTAGATGTCGGATAAAGGTTACTTCTTTCTTGAAATCATCATCGGTAACATAAATCAAGATATGGTAGCCATTTTCCCTGGCAATGCGTTCTATTCCATGAATGGCTTGTGAAAAATAATTATTGGCCAGCTCTGGTACAATTACCGCAATGGTTTTGCTTTTTTGCTCCCTTAAATTACTGGCATAGTGGTTGGGTTGGTAGTTTAATTCCTTTGCTTTGGCCAAAATAAGCTCCTTGGTAGCGCTGCTTATGTCGCTATTATCCCGAAAGGCCCTTGAAATAGTAGAGGTAGATAACTTTAATGCTTCCGCTAGTTTCTTGATATTAATGCTATCCATTATTAAAAATCACCCAGTAATTTAAATTGTGCTGTAAATATAAAGCATAATAATCCTAAATAATTGATGTATTTCTTTTAAATCTAATTAAGCAGTGGGCAGTAGCACTAAAATGTTTGAAAATAACTTTGGATTATAAAAACAAAATACCCCCTTATCTTATTAATACTATTGTACAAATTAGCATATTTGCGGCTATATTTTTTATCTGCTACATTATGGCTTAGAACTTTACCGAAGACATGGAGAATAAAAAGATACTCATTGCCGATGATGATGAGGGAATAGTGGATGCTGTAACGATGATTTTAGAAGTTATGGGGTATGAGGTGGAGTATACTTATGACGGTGGAACCGTTATAGATGCGGTAAAAAATAAACCAGATTTAATTTTATTGGATATCTGGATGAGTGGTCATGATGGAAGAGACATCTGTAAGCAGCTCAAAAATGACCCCACTTATAAAGAAATTCCTATCCTGATGATCTCGGCCAGTAGAGATATTAAACAATCGGCCTTAGATGCAGGTGCGAATGATTTTATGGAAAAGCCTTTCGAAATGGATTCCCTGCTCAATAAAGTGAATCACCTTTTAAATTAGTCTTTTCAACTTAACTGCTTAAAATATATTCTTTCGGGTAATTCGTTAAAAACAAATTCGGTTACCTCACAAAGCCATAATTTGTGGTTCTTGGTTTCTCCTTTAAACGTTTCGAGCAAATAATCTCCACCCCCTCCAAGGTTTTCTTCGCGTGCATAAACTAAAGTGAGCAATTCTGCATCCTCAAAATGTGCATCTGCCATCATCAGTTTGCATTCTGTGGATTTAGCTGCAATCCAGTTTAAAAGCTCATCGGCCCCTTCTACCATCTGTAAATCAGCTATATCGCCATTCCATTCGGGAATATCTGCATACCACTCGTGTTTTGCATTTTTATAAAACCTGATTGTTCTTTCCATTGGATGTAAAGAAATGAAATCTGGTTTAATTATCCTTGAAAAAATGCCGAAATTTATACTTTAGATGACCGATCAGCCTCAACCTCTTTTAAGGAAAATTATCCACATTGATATGGATGCTTTTTACGCTTCGGTTGAGCAGCGTGATTTCCCTGAATATAGAGGTAAACCGCTTGTGGTTGGTGGAAAGCCTGATAGTAGAGGTGTAGTGGCCACTGCCAGCTATGAAGCCCGCCAATTCGGAATCCGATCTGCCATGTCTTGCAATAAGGCTTATCAGCTCTGCCCTACTGCCATTTTTGTATACCCCAGGTTTGATGCTTACAGTGCTGTTTCTAAGTCGATAAGAGAAATTTTTAGCCGCTACACGGATTTAATTGAGCCATTATCGCTGGATGAAGCTTATCTGGATGTAACTGAAGATAAGCTGGGGATTGGTTCTGCTATGGACATTGCCAAATCAATCAAAGATGCCATTAAAAATGAGTTGAATCTTACTGCATCTGCAGGCGTAAGCATTAATAAATTTGTTGCTAAAGTGGCTTCTGATATGAATAAGCCTGATGGTTTAACATTTATTGGTCCCTCCAAGATAGAGGCTTTTATGGAGAAACTCCCGGTAGAGAAGTTCTTTGGCGTGGGTAAAGTTACTGCCGCTAAAATGAAGGCTATGCAAATTACTACGGGTGCCGATCTGAAGAAATTAACGGAAGTACAGCTACTTGCTCAGTTCGGTAAATCGGGTAAATTCTACTACCAGATTGTCCGAGGAGTTGATAACCGGCCTGTACAACCACACCGGGAAACAAAATCTGTAGGGGCGGAAGATACCCTTGCTGAAGATACCAACGATGATGCGGTAATGCACGATTTGTTAAAGCAAATTAGCGAAACGGTAGCCAAACGCTTAGAGAAATACGGTTTGAAAGGTAAAACAGTCACTTTAAAAATAAAGTTCTCCGATTTTAAACTCATCACCAGAAGCAGATCTTTTAGCAACGCTATTGATGCCGCAGAGGTAATGTATGCTGAAGCTATAAAATTGTTAAATGAAGCCGAAATTGGTAATGCCAAGGTGCGCTTACTGGGGATTACCCTATCCCGTTTTTATGATGATGTATTGCCGGAGAAGATTCAGGATAATCAGTTGGAATTTGATTTTTAATGTGAAGTATTCAATTAACCGCAAAGTGCGCAAAGTTTTCGGAAAGCCAGGGAAGGGATAAGCACAGAGAAAAGGAGGTTTACTAACCAGTTTTTAAATGACAAAGCTTGTATGAACGGTCGTCACCCGGAAAGTTAATGAACGCCTGGCTTGGTGTTCTCTGCGCCTTCTCTCTGCGTACTTTGTGGTTAAAAAGAAAATGAACCACAGAGAAAAAGAGACCTACACGGCGGCACTGAATAAAAACATATAGCCTAATTTGAACCATATAAGCCAGATAAGAAAAATAAGTGGGATAGTAACTTTCCACTGCGTTACAGGTAAGCAAGACGTTTTTCTTTCTTGTTTTTGTCTTTACTGACCTGTTTTAAATGACAAAGCTTGTATGAAAGGTCGTCACCCTGAAAGTTAAAAAAATGAACGCCTGGCTTGGTGTCCTCTGCGTCTTCTCTCTGCGTACTTTGTGGTTAAAAAGAAAATGAACCACAGAGAAAAAGAGACCCACACGGCGGCAATGAGTAAAAACATATAGCGTAATTTGAACCATATAAGCCAGATAAGAAAAATAAGTGGGGTAGTAACTTTCCACTGCGTTACAGGTAAGCAAGACGTTTTTCTTTCTTGTTTTTGTCTCTACTGACCTGTTTTAAATGACAAAGCTTGTATGAAAGGTCGTCACCCTGAATTTATTTCAGGGCCTTTATTTAAAAGATGCTGAAATAAATTCAGCAAGACGTTTTCTTACTTGTTTTTGTCTCTACTGACCTGAAGCGAAAAACTAAATTTGCAAAATGAACGCCTGGCTTGGTGTTCTCTGCGCCTTCTCTCTGCGTACTTTGTGGTTAAAAAGAAAATGAACCACAGAGAAAAAGAGACCTACACGGCGGCAATGAGTAAAAACATATAGCCTAATTTGAACCATATAAGCCAGATAAGAAAAATAAGTAACGGTGCTACCTCAGCAGCGCAGTGAAAAAATGAACGCCTGGCTTGGTGTCCTCTGCGTCTTCTCTCTGCGTACTTTGTGGTTAAAAAAAAGGTCGTGGCAAGAAACCACGACCCATTATGAGCACGTTAATTATTAAAATTTATTTTGCTGAAAGTTTATCTTCAAACATTTTCATGAAGAACCCACCAACCACACTTCTCGCTTTAAAATTGTCGCGAATTCCGGTGTTAGAATCGTAAAAATCATTTAAAGGAACTCTTGATTCTGTTTCGATTGCATGTTTGTAAACGGGATGAATAAGTGCCTGAAAATCTTTCTCATTTCCAGCGAAAGTAGCTGTCCACAATATCCAGTCGTTTTTGGTGTAAGCTTTTCTGCTATCTAGTGGCAGACCGTATCTATTTTGCTTCGTTAAGTAGTATTTAATTTCAGTATCATACACTTTCTGAGGAAAAAGATTAAGCTTTAAAACCTTATCCCACACCAGGTTGTATTTTTGACTCCAGGTGTTTTTATTATCAAAAGTAAGGGCATAATGATCTCCGGCATCAGCCATTTCGATCCATTTTGGCACCATACTTTCTGCTATTGCGCGGTATTTTTTGGCAACATCCTGATAGCCTAAGGTTTCTGCCATTTGCGCATAGCAGGCAATCCCCACAATCGCCTTTACAGATAAGTTTGCATTTCGGGCCAGGTGACCGGCAAAATCATCAGTGCACAACTGTGTTTTAGGGTCTAAACCTTCACGGGTAAGATAATCTACCCAGGTGGTTAACGTTTTCCAGTGTAATTTAGCATAATTGGCATTGCCCTGGGCCTTTGCAATAGCGGCTGTAAGAATAATCATGTTTCCAGATTCTTCTACTGGCATCGGCTCACCATAGGTTTGTCCGTTGGCTAATGGATAGGTTCCCAAATCATGCGCTGCCCAATCGTGCGGGTATTTTCCACTTTCACTGAAATAGAAAATACCATTTAACATGCCTTGTAATAACTGAGGGTTGTAAATGAGGTATAAAGGCGCTGAAGGATAGGTAACATCTACGGTATTGATGAAGCCACCACTGTTGTTTTCTTTAGATAGCCAAAGGATTTCATTTTGTGGACTCTTTACCAAGGTATGTGCAGCAATACTTTGGCGATACCCCAACACACAAAGATCTGCATATTCTTTACCGCCAGATTTTAAAGCATCGGCATACATGGTTTTGTTAAAGGCCTCACATTTTTGGATTACCGATTTATATTCCGTTACCGCATCAGTTAATTGCCCTTCAATAGTTTCTTTACCTGAGGTATTCCACCATGGCCGTAAATTCTGGTTGAAATATTGGATTGAATAAATCTCATCATAGCCTAAAGTGATGAATTTTTCTACTGCTTTTTTACCAACCGTTCCGAAAGGGACAATGGTATTAAGTGCTAACATATTGCCTTTTACTGCGGTTGAGGCTGCATTGCCTTTTTTAAATGCATCAGCAGCATCTTTTTCTGGTGTTACAAACTGAATGGCATTGGTACTTTTTGGTGCTGCTACATAAAAATACCCCCAGTCGATACGCATATCATCCGAAGCTTTTTTTAATATTGGTTGCTCCACAGTACCAACTTTTAAGATCGACAATTGTGGTGTTGCATATTTGGTAGATATTACGGGTTGTGAAGGCCTGTAAACCGCAATATTAGAAGAGGCGCTTAAATAAACCTTAACCTGATGGGTTGTATTATCGTTAGCATTTACCTGGTAAGATACATAAGAAACTGGCCTGGCCAGCAAACCCAGATCATTCATGAGCAAGGGTGAAGTAAAAGTTAGCTTAAGGTCTACTTTACCGCAGCTAAAGTTATAAATGGTTTGCGTTGCATTTACATCAACACTTTTTTGCTTGGCCAGCTGTACTTTTTGACTACTGTTTTTTTCTTTTTCTACTATGCCGAAATCAAGAAAGCGACCGTCTGCGGTATTTAGCAGGTGGATCGCAATTACATTTTGGCCTGCTACCAATGCACTTTTATTGTTTTTCAATGCAATGTATTGGAAATCGTTGGTCCATCCTTCTTTGGTATAAATTTGCTTCCCGTTAAGAAATACTTCAATATTATCGTCGTGGTTTAATTTTAAAAATAACTCATTAAGGTTGGCCGGATTGGCCACCGTAAAGTTTCGTCTCACCCAAATATCATGCGATTTCCAAATGGTTTTAGCCGTTTTGGCATCGTCTCCGATTGGTGCAGTACCACTTTTCCAGGTATTGGCATTATAGCTTGATGCTTTCCAATCTCCCGTTGGTTCGTTTTCAGTGTATTTAACATCGTAGGCCTTATCATCCGAACTTGGAAGAATAGTTTTATAACTCACCGTCTCTTTACCCAAAAATTGATAGATATTTCCATCCACATTAATCATCCCTAAGAGAGATTGCTTTGCTCCGGTCCAATGTTCCGTTGAACTTTCATTCAGCTTATCGGTATTAGACCAGATACTGAAATAAGTATTGTGCGTAATTAAGGGGTAGGCAGGTGCCTTTCGTTCCTGCGCCTGGAGCATATTGGCCAGCAACATGCTTCCTAGCAAGGCAAAAAATTTAAGATTCTTGAATTTGTTCATCATTTTGTGTGTGGTATTAAATATATTTTGGTTAGGGGGAATTACACTTGGTTAAACGTTTTAGTTAAATGTATAAAAATCTGCTTTTAATTGATAATTCCTACCTATAAATGTTACGATAAGGATTTTATAAGCTTAAAAAAATACATGAAGCATTACGCTCCATGCATTTCCTATAAACACTAACTAACAACTAATATTAAGGTTGTTTCTTGTTAATCGTCCATTCAGAGAGCTGAAAAACACGACTTCCTCTGTTTTGCTTAATGTACAGCCTGTAAAATTTGTAGGCGATGTAATTATCAAAGTGGAATATTTTGGTTTGTCTTCTGCTTACCCCCGAATTTTCATTGGCCCATGGGGCTGAGGTAACGGTATGCAGATCAGTATATTGGATGCCATCATGTGATCCCTGAAGAATCCAGTATTTAGGGTCACGGTCAGCAAAGTCATTTCCTGAAGTTAAGGTGTAAGCCCCCACCACCTGAGGTGTTTTGAGTTCGAAAGTACATCTTTGCGTCCCATCAAAACCTGCCTGTAAAAACTTCGTGGTGATATCGCCATCTACCAGCTTGCTTGATCCTTCGGCTGAATTCGGTCCGGCACCCGCTTCAAGATTTACGGTATAGGTACCTCCAATGGTTCTCATATAGTTTTCACCCACTTTACTGGCATCAAATGTAGGATCGACAATTTTAAGCGTAATTTCCTTACTTGCCGAGTAGCCCTGACCATTGCGGGTAGTTAAAATAACATGATATATTCCCGGATAACGATAAATGTGTTTAGGACTTACTTCTACGGAGGTACTATCATCGCCAAACTGCCACAATAAGGACTTATAATTGGTGGATGTTCCGGTAAACTGGTATTCTAAGAATTTGACCGGGTTAGGAACAGTATAATCAAACCCAGCCGTAGGCTTAGGTTCTTCAGGTTCCTGAACAACTTCTACTACTTCATCTTTCTTGCAACTTGTTATGGCCAATGCCATAAAAGCGACAAAGGATAATCTTGTAAATATTTTTTTAAACGTTGCTTTCATATCGATCTTATTTTATGGAGCCGGGAATAATTGACTTTTAGGGATTACCCTTTTACTTAATACATTTGGAACTTCGATCTCTAGATAGGCTTGCTGCCCGCCTACGTTTTCGCGGTGATGTGCCTCAATTTTATATTTTACACCACGTTCAAGGCGAATGGTAAATTTGCGGTAATCCTTATCCCACTGGGTGGTATAATCGTCTATCACGGCTACACCGTTAATAAATAAACGCGATCCATCATCCCATCTGGTTTGATAAAAAGTATAGTCGCCACGAACTGGTGCTAAAAATTCGCCTGTCCATTTTACAGAGAAATTATCGCGGCTCATGCCTGCCCCATCCGGCCAGCCATCACCACTAAAATTGATGGTTTCGTCGATACGGTTGGTATTAGGCGCTCGACCGTCAAAATCTGCCAGCTGGTTATCCCTATAGTATTTAGCTCTTAATCCTGTTCCGTTTCCGGTGATGTAAGAGTTATTATCCAGATTAACATTTGGATCTACCACCACAATTAATTTGCTTTTGGTTGGATGCAGTACATGGTTGGTATTCTTGGCCAGGCTCAGGGCAAAAGCAAACTTTTTATTGGCGGCAATGTTGGCATCAAAAACCGGCCATGGAATAGAGAGCCTAACCACCGCACTGGCAGATCCGGTGCCAAACCTTATTAGGGTATCTATGGTATATTCGGTATCCTTTAAATGAATGGCATCTTTCGGAAGTACCCCAGAATTAACCAACGTGGCAATCGTATCTATATTTTCTTTCACATTGACGTTAAAGGCTGATGAGGGCTGATTATCTAAGTTGACAACCAAAGGAATGGTGACCCCTGCAGGACCAACGGTGTAATTCGAACCAAAACCCACATTATAAATTCCGCCACCAGTTAAGCTGAGGTAATGGATATCTGTAGCTTTAAATAAATCGGCAGGGTTAATTACGACCAGAATATTTGATTTGGTAGGCACAACCTTATTTCCCTTTCCAGGCTGCGACAATTTCAGTGCAAAAGCAAGTTTTTGGTTAAAGAAACGCTCAAGTGTAGCTAATCTGATGGTGGCAATACCTTCTCCGGTATTTGTTCCGTAGGCTACGTTGATCACATTAGGGTATTCAACCGAAGCCGAAGGCATTAAAATGGTGTTGGTTAAAGTTCCACTATTGATCAACTGGGTTACTGTATCATTATTTAAGGTTAAGCCCACTTGAAAAGCCTCGGTTGCTGTACCGCTTAGGCTTATTTTAAAAGGTACTTTAACAAACTCATTGTCTTTGGTTACGCTTCCCAGTACAATTCCCTCGCCAGTAATTCCTCTCGTTTCAGGCTCTGGTTTCGTAATCTCCTCTAACTGCGAGTCTTTACATGAATAGGCCCCAATCAAAATGGCTAAACCTATAAATGACAGGATTAAAAATCTTTTCATTTTATGCTGTTTTTAAATGATTTGTATTTATTGATCTAACCAAACTCTTCCATCAAGATCCCAGCTTTGTTTATTGGCAATTTTGAACCAGTTAACAATTTGTGCAGGGATATCTGATGTTTGAGGCACAAAAATGGCTAAGGTACTCGCTGAAGGAGGACAAATTAAATCGTTGAAATTTTCCCATGCATACGCTCCCTTTAGTTTAAAATCACGCGCCTGAGGCCCCAGATCTACCATCTTATCGCCATTCCCGTCTGTTGCCGGCCAATACCCCACTAAGAAATTGTAGTACGGATGCCCTTGATCAATGGAGGTTTCGCAAGAATAATTTTGAATTACTGCATCTGGCACAGGCGTTTTAAAGAAACGGATATCTGTTATGTAAACATCTGGTTCCCCATGTCCGGTACCATTTAAATAGCCTAATTTTAAAGCGTTTGAATTGGCTAATGATCCTGAGTTCGTAATGTCTACTTCATTATTGAAAAGACCATCGGTATAGGTTCTGATGTATCTCCGTCCTGCACGTACTTCACACTTTACAGATACATTCTGCCATCGGCCTTTAGCTAAATCAGCGCCTCTGCATTGGATATAATTACCATCTTTAGTACCTCTCCATTCAAAATACCAGTATTTATCTTCCAGGTAAATTACCCATCCAACAGTAGGGTGACCGCTTGACCATTCTCCACGCTTACCTAAAACGCTAGGCCAATTGAAAATATCCTGATTCTTTTTAATCTTAAACTCAATGGTAAATTTCGTGGTATCATCAATGTTAAATACATCGGCATCTGGTCCTTCAATTTCTGCCCTTACATCCTGGCCTTTGAGTTTAACCGTTTTGCCCAGGTATCTGTTGCCGGTAAAAGGCTTTACAATAATGCGCTTTTTGTATCCGGCAGTATGATAAATGATAAAGGAGTTGGCTACAGGTTTGCTAAAAACCGTCTGGTCATCTGTATTTGGAGGAAGTGTATATGCTCCTCCCCCGTTAGATGCAACCACAACCAGCCAGTTTTCGTTATTATAGTTCGGACGTTTCTTTAATGCGCCTATAATCTCTCCTACCTGGGCATCAAATTTCTCGATGGCCGATTTGTAATTTGAAAATGAATTATCATAACCAAACTGTGCGCCTGCTTTATCCACATCCATAAAATGGCCTAATACCAGGGAAGCTGTATCTTTGCTGAGGCTATTGATTAAGGCTGTTTTCACCTGTTCATCGTCTGCCAGGGTCTCCGTAATATCTGTTCCCGTTGTTAGTTTTTTGAAGATATTAGATGGCGAATACGCAGCAATTTTAATTTTTGGATTGCTTTCTTTAATTCTGGTGAATATGGGTGGAAATCCCTGCAAATTGGCATTACTTAATTCGTCATTTAATACAAAGTGCTTGCTTTTTTTCACACCTGTAATCATGTCTGCCCAATTGGTCACATCCTTGTTAGCATTTTCATCGCTTAAGGCTACCCAGCTGTAAATAGAGGTTGGCAAAAGTGCCGTAAGATTAGGAATATTGGCCGCTGCTACAGATTCACCTCTGGCACCGTCTACAATGAGATAAAGTACCTTACGCTGTCCGTATTTTACGGAAGTTGTATCCTTACTGTTTTTATCAGCGATTACCCTATCAAAATCTTTATTGCAAGAAAATATGGCTGTAGTTATTATCGCTGCGATAAAACCTAGCAATAATCTATATTTATTCATAACGCTCATGTTAATTTATAATTGATAAAGGCTAATACTATTCGATGGTAACACGCATAATGTTGTTCGCTGGCTGATTGTCGAACCGGTTTATATGACCAATCAGCAAGAGGGCTTTTTTCCCATCAGCCGATTTGGTTTCAATTGCGTCGGCTAAACCACCCTGAAAAGGTCCGGTGGTATTGTAGCCCGCAGCCAGATCGCCCTTGCTGTTTAGAATCATGAATCCATTTCGGGTAACATTGTTATATTTTTTGAAACCACCACTCAATACGATCAATCCACTATTAAGTTGTTTGGCAAAACTGGCATATCCACCATCCAGCGTTTTCGCTGTAAATGATTCATCCAGGCTTCCATCTTCATTGAGCATAGCAATGCCAATGGCTGTTTTACCGTTGTATTTGGTAAACGAACCGGTCATCATGTATTTCCGGGTGGTGGCATTGTAAATCAATGAGAAAATCTGGTTGTCGGCACCACTTCCTGCATTAAATGTTGGGTCGATTGTTCCATTTGCATTGAGCCTGATAATACGTCCTGCTGCCTGTCCATCAAAAGTATTGAAATTGCCAAATACAACCAGTTTCTCCAGTTTATCAGCATCCGTATGCATGTAGGTATCTACTTGGCCGTTTGCGCCAATATTGCCCTTATTCGTGGCGGTGTTAAAGCGATAAGTTTTATCTAAGGATCCATCCAGATTCATTCTTACGATCTGCCTGATTTCGGTACTATCCAGTATTACGGTATCGCGGGTGAAATCATAGTTCGGCTTATCGTAGGTACGTTTTACATAATACCTGAAATTACCAGTTGCCAAAATTTTACCCTGATGCGCATATAACCTGCCAATAAAGTCGTTGGTTCCTCCATTAAACTTGGGAAAAGCCTTGATGGTTACCGTATCTGTGAGGGAAGGTTTTCTTGCCGTTTTGATTTTTACGGTATCTATAGCACCATTGGTGAATAAACTTGTGATGTTGCTGATATTTTCTGTACGCTGATTATAGCCACTAAATCCTCCGGCAATGATGAAGCGCCCACCAATTTCGATTACTTTGGAAAGTGCGCCGTTTGCACCTCTTCCTGTTCTGAAAGTACGATCGTACTCGCCATCGATGGAAGTTCGTGCAATTCTGTTAATCGGCGTAATAATACCTTTATTATCAAAATTGTTAAACTGGCCAATTACCAGTGCCCGGCCATCTACCATTTCATAAAACTGACTTACAAAACCATTTGCTCCGGCAGTGGCTTTCCAGGTGATATCGGTTTTAATTAAACCTGTAACAATAAATTGTGGCCCTATAATCAATTGATCGCCAATGGCGATTGAGGTAACCCCGGTACTTCCCGCATCGGGCACTTTTACTTTAATGGTGGTAGCGGTTACCTCAGTAACTTCTCCCTTTTCTCCATTAAACATAAAGCTCAATTTATCTTTATAAGGTAGTACACCCGTTATTTTGAAAGTAACTTCCGTACCTGCAATACCAGAGGCTGGCGTAGGCAGTTCGGTTTCGCTGATCTTGATGCCCAAAGACTGCTTTGCATCCGCATAGGGATCTTCAAACAGTTCCTCTTCCTTTTTACAACCTTGAATGGCTATTGCAAATAGGAGTATTATGGCTATTATGAATTTAAATTTCTTCATGTCTTAATTTCTTAGCTTGAAACATTCTATAAGGTTTTAATTGCTTGGATTTTTTAATCCGGTGTTGTACACCTCGTTAAAAAACTCATTTTTATCAAAGCCGAAATAGGCCGAATTAAATCTCAGGGCGTGTACTACTCCGTTGGTTGGTTTTATATCAGAAGAGGCCACCAGGGTGCTGAACCAGTTATCGTTGGGTTTGGATATATCTGGAATATAAGATATTACCAATTGCCTGTAACCGATATACTTAATACCGTTTGCATCGTTAAATACGACCCCAATATTCAGTGCATTATTGCTGTAGGCATAATAAAGTCCACCCGGATAAACGGATTTAACACTGAAGTCTATCTGGGGATAATCTTTTAAGCGATTTACCCCTTTAAACATATAGCGTTGCAGGTATTTTTTCCATATCAAGGGATCAATCTGATCCAATGTTTTAACGGTGTCGCGCCCTGCATTATAGAGTGCACGGTTTAACCCATCGGTTCTGATGGTTCCGATGGTTCTTTTTATTACATCATCATCCGGTGCAAAGAAGGTGAAATCTTCATTGCTAAACTCTTGCTCCATATTTGCCAGTTTCACAATTTGAGCGATGGTATCGAATGGAACAGTTTTATCCCTTAAATATTTAAGCATATTGCCCGGGTATTCGGCAACCGCTTTACCACCATCTATATAGTATTCATCACGTTTGCAGGCGCTGATGAACAATAAACATGCTGCAGAAACTATGATTATTAGATTTTTCATATTATTTTTTCTTAAATATTAGTTACCGCCGTTAGTCCAATAATCGTTTAATCTCATGAAAGGATTATTATTCAATGCACCTGATGCAATTGGCCAGGTCCATGCTCCCCTGTTAAATTTATCTGCGGTAAGTACATTGTAAGACCACTGGTTGCTTAAAATTCTTTTTGTTCTTACCAGATCGAAGTAATGATGTCCCTCTCCGATCAATTCTCTTGATCGCTCATAGAAAATGAAATCTTTTAACTCGGTACCGCCACCTCCAGAATATTTGGACGCTTCTGCACGATCCCTAACCAGGTTCAAGAGTTTGATGGATTCTGTATCTTCACCCAAATCAGCCAGTGCTTCAGCGGCTAAAAGGATGGTTCCGCCATATCTAAAAATCATGAAGGTATTATCGGGGTTTGCATCCTCCTCTCCGGTAGCAAAAGAGTTTTGCGCAAACTTGAGCATCATAAACTTTCCGTTATCGGTAAAAATGTCTTCATTAAACCAGGCCGTAATGCGTTTATCGCTTCCATCTTGAAACAGCTTTTGCATGTACTCGCCACGGTAATAAGCAAAGCTTACGCGGTGGGTATACTCTGGGCGTTTATATGGGTAATGAAGAAACATATCGGCTACCGGAGCCAGATTGGTATTTACATCACCATAGTTTACACTTCTGTAAAACTCAAATAAACTTTCATCAGACCTGCCTTTGATAACTGTTGCCCAATCCTTAATTGGAAGTAAACGATAAGCATTACTGGCGATCAGCTCTTTACCTAACTCTGCTGTTTGCGTGTAGTATTTTTTGGCATTTGCCTGATCGAAACCTGCATTCCACATGTTCATTTCCATCATCAGGGCAATGATACTGCCTCTGCTGGCCCTTACACCTTTTAGCGCAGGGTCTGAATATGTCCAGGGCAGAAAGTTCTTGTGTGCTTTTAAATCTTCGATACACTTATTCAAAACAGAGACGAAGTTTTCACGAGGTAGTGCTGTAGAATGAAAGGCATCGGTATAGTAAACCACATCACCATACAGTCTAACCATAATGAGGTAGCTCAGGTTGCGGATAAATACCGCTTCCGCTTTATATTGGTTTTTCTCATTCTCAGAAATACCAGGCACCCCCTCATCTAGCTTGGCAATTAAAATATTGGCCCCCTGAATGGCCCGGTAGTAGCCTGTCCAATCGGTTATACGCCAGAAATTGTAATTGATATTAGTTGCCCATGGAACATTTCCATTCAAGAGAGTAATGAGGTCGTTTTTACCTAAAAATTCTACAAACTGACGTGATGGTGCGTTATCCGACTGGCTTTCATACATCACTTCTCCTGAACGATATTCTCCGGTAGCCCCTATAAAATGGGTTTCATTGAACTTTCCGAATACAATCCGGGATAAATCATAAATATTAGCAACAACATCATCTTTAGATTGGAAGAAGTTATTTCCGGTTAATTTATCTAAAGGCTGTATATCTAAAAACTTTTTACAAGCAGGCAAGCAGAAAGTTGCTGCTATTAATACGGTATAAAGAATAACTTTTTTCATAATCCTATTTCTTAATTGCCTGTTATAAGTTCTAAGTTTAACCCAATATTGTAGGTTCGTGGTAATGGATAACCGGTTGAGATATCACGACCGAGGGGGGTAACATTTTCGGGATTTGGACCGCTGTACGATGAAAAGGTGATTAAGTTATCGGTTGATGCATAGATTCTCAGGTTGTTCAAACCTATTTTTCTGATCAATTTTTTAGGGAACATGTAGGAAAGAATAACATTGTTAATTTTCAGGTAACTACCGCTTTCTGCCCATAGGGTCTGATCTGCACGTAGTGGTTGTATCTGGTCAAAACGTTTGTAATCATAAGGATATGGGTATTTGGCTACATCTCCGGGTTTGGTCCAAATGTTTAGATCGTTTAATGGCACAACAGCCGACAGGGCATAAGGATTTCTCATAATGGCAATCCGGTCTGCCAGCGCATTGTTTAAGATGGTTCGATCTGCCGTATAAGTAGCATACACATTTAGGCCCCAGTTTTTATACCGGAGGTTGGCCGAAATACCGCCTGTGACCAATGGCTGCGAGTTACCGGTTACTTCATAATCCCGGCCATCTAAAATATAATCGCCGTTTACGTCTTTCATAATAGGATCACCGCCCAGGAAAAATACACCGTTCGATTGGTAGCGTTTTCCTGTAACCGGATCTACAGGAACATCTGCATCGGTTTGGTAAACACCCTGGTTGATTCTTAAATAATTAGATAAAGTATTTCTACCTACCCTAAATACATTGTGCTGGAGGTAAGATGATCCATCAAAACGGATATACTGCCCGTTGTATTCTGCAGGAAGTTTGAGCAAAATATCGCGGTTTATTGCACCATTCACAGAGAAATCTAACCCGAAATCCTTATTGTTGATAACCTTGTAAGAGATCATTAACTCGGTTCCATAGTTGGCAATTCCCAGGTCATTACTCGCCAGCTTATTGAAACCCGTAGTATTCGCTAAAAACCTATCAAACAACAGGTTATCAACCTTTTTAAAATACGTATCGAAGGCAATGGTTACTTTATTGAAAAACCCGAGGTCAAATCCAAAATTGTACTGAGTAGTGGTAGTTGGTTTCAGCGCCGGGTTTGGGATCATATCATAATTGATACCAATGGTTGGGCTGTTGTTAAAGTTGCCATTCAGGTTATAAATACCATAAATACTTTGTAAGTTTCCTGTAGGTACAATATTTTGCCCCCAGGTTAACCTTAAACTTCCATAGTCTAACCATTTTTTATCTGCCAGCCAGTTTTCTTTGTTGAAGTTCCACCTTAAACCTACTGATGGATTTTTGGAATAGGGATTTTCTAATCCGCTTGATGAAGTACCATCTAAGCGGTAAGAGAACTCAGCTACATACTTTTTATCGAAATCGTAAGATACCGAACCTGCAAAGGAAGCAATAGTTGCATTTCTATAGTTGCTTAATACCCCCCCCCCTCTTGAATAGTAGGCATCATATCCAACCGGACCCTGTAACTGATCGTTGGGTATACGTTGCTGGGCGGTGATGCCTGCCTGTGCACCTTGTTTGTAAATCTCGTTGAAGGTGTTCACAAAAAGGTTGTGTTTTTCGCCAAAGGTTTTAGCATAGGTAATTCCATTACGGTTGTAAAGCTGGAATGTTCTGCCCACGTAATCATTCAACCTGGCAAACTGCCCATTGGCTGCCGCGGGTGTAAAGGTAGATTCCGTATCAGAAGTATAATCATAACTCAGCGTAGAAGAGGCTGCCAATCCGGGAATAAATTCATATCGTCCCTCAATATTTGCCCTCAAATTTCTCGAGTTATTATCATTATAGGTTTGTAAAGCAGAGAGTACGCCCCCGGAAGCCTGATAAAAAGATGGAGGAGGAAGCAAGGTAGAGGCTTGCCCATTGGCTGCAACGCCCGATTGAAGTAATCCTACCCCATTTCCTTTATTCTGTTTACCTACTGAACCGAATATAGAACCAAAAAACCTGAATTTTTCGGATGGCTTAAATTCCATATTCATGTTGAGGTTATAGCGGTCGTATCCGGTATTTTTAATTACACCCTTTTCCGAGTAATAACCCAGGTTGGCTTTGTAGTTAAATTTCTGGTCGCCTCCATCCATAGCCAGGTTATGACTTTGGTTGTATGTGGTTTGATAAAATACGTCCTGCCAATCTGTAGAGTTATTCCAGTAGGCATTTAAACTGTCAGATAAAAACGATGTTTCACCGATTCTTCTGATATCATCTATACTTTGTGCATTAAGGATAATCTGCTGAATTTTTAACTGTCTCTCTGCATTACCACCCAATGTTTCGCGAAGTTTTGGTGGCGTTTTGGCAAAGAAGTTGGTTACATACCTGATTCTTGGCACTTTAGAATTTCCACGTTTGGTGGTAATAATGATTACCCCATAAGCTCCTCTTGAACCATACATGGAAGTTGCCTGTGCGTCTTTAAGGATTTGGATACTTTCTATATCTTCCTGAGGGATTAAGGAAAGCGGGCTGATACCCGGACCCTGGCTTTGAAAACCAAATTCAGCAGCCTTATCTGCATCCAATGGTACACCATCAATAATGTATAATGGCGATGTAGGCTGAAGAAATGATTCGTTTCCACTTCCTGAAATACTTAATGTAGAAAGACCACGAACTTGCACCGAACCCCTAAAACCTGGCGCTCCTGTGTTGTTTTGGATATTTAATCCTGGTACTTTTCCCTGTAATAGGGTTTCAATATTTGGTGTTGGAGCATCTTGTACCTCTTTTCCCTGAATTAATGCAGAAGAACCAGTGGTGGTTTCCTTACTTCTCTTTTGATAAGCAACGATGATTACCTGATCGAGCTCTTTCCTGTCTTCACTAATGGTTACAGTAATACTGGTTTGCCCGGTTACTTTAACTTTTTGGGTATTGTATCCAAGGAATTTAAAGATTAAGGTTCCCCCTACCGGAGCACTCACCGAAAACTGCCCTTTGCCATTGGTTTGTGTAAGGCCTTTATTGGTTGATTCCAGAATGATAGATACACCAGGTACACCAGTCCTTGTTTCTTTATCGATTACTGTACCGTTTATAATGATGTTTTTTTCCTGCGAATAAGCTTGCGCGCTCCAAATTAAGCACATCACCAGCCATGCGTAAAAACGTATATATTTTTTCATAATGATTAGCTTTAAACTTCTTATTCGTTAATGAACTTTGGATTATCGTTTCTGAAGTGAAATACGATTTCCCAATCGCCTGTTTTGTAGATTGCGAAATCAATTCCGGCATATGCGGTAACCCTGATCCCCCCAAAACCTAAGCGTGAATAACTTAACTCTGCTTTTGCTCTCGATCCTCCCGTTGCATATGAGGTTGGTATTTCTACCAATGGAATAGGATAAGCCACGTCATACTGCACGTAGGTGGCGGTTTTCTGCACATTGAAACCATGAATCATCTTCTCCCAACGGGTTTCATTGAATAAAGCCGGGTTAATTGGTTTACTGTCCTTATCTAATGCCACAATTCTTAAAGAATGCCCATTTCCACCTGTAAATGGTCTGATGTATACCACTACATCCTTTTTATCATCATTACTTACCAGGTTAACATTTGTATTTACCCCAACAACATTACTGAGATAAGGACGGATATAATCTCTCAGCGTTTTATCGAATGGAAATTTCGGATCAGGTGCAGGAAGCCCGGTGTACAGGTTCATATCATTGGATGGTTCGTACGGGCGCTCCCTCCATGGCCTGATTTGCAAATCCTTAATTAAGCGTTCACCTCCTGTATTTTTAATCTTCATATCGAAATACCGGGTATCCTGAGAAAAATTAGTGCTATCCGTAGGGCGTGGTGTAATCAGTTCATTGGTAGAAGAAGCCCAAAGAATGAATTGTCCGGAAGAACGAACTTCGAACAAAGCATGTTCTTCGAGTTTACGTTTCGCTTCAATTTCTGCCAGGCTGGTTTCCAATCCGGTATAAGGCGCTATCCAAACATAGGTAGGTACCTTTTTAAAAATATCTGTTACCGGCCTTCCATCACCAAACCTGGCATTTGTAATTTCAAAGCTCATGGGTGATGTAGAGTTATCTGCATTAAACTGCCCCATTACGTTATTTCTGCCAATAATGGGTTCGAAAATTTTATTGGTATAGTTAACATTGTTACTGAGGTAATCTTTCTCAGTCGGCAAATCGAATATTTTTTTGCAGCTGCCCAAGGTCAAAACGCCGACCATGGCAAAAAGGAGTTCTTTTTTAGCCAGTAATCTCATTAGATTATTGCTTTTATATTTTCTGTATTCCATGATCTATTTCGTTTTATTAATGGTCCACTCGGCAAGTTGGAATACTCCACCGCTTCTGAGTTCGGTTATATCAACACGGTAGTATTTATACGCTACCTTATTATCACATCTGAAAACTTTTGGCTGATATCTTTCTTCGAAAAAGAAGTTAGATACCCGGTGAAGTTCTACCCAGTTAGCCCCATCATTTGACCCTTCATAGGTCCATGCTCTTGGATCACGCTCAGGTGAATCGTTCGCAGAGGTAAGGGTATAAACGGATGATACTTCTGGTGTTTTCAGTTCAAACTGCATCCATAAACGACCATTTAAATCTGCCAGGAATTTGGTGTGGTCGTCGCCATCAATCACCTTCTTAGATCCTTCACCACTATTAGCTCCTCCATTATTATCATGATGTACCGTTAATGTTCCGCCAATCAATGCCATTAGGTTCGGTGGTGGCGGAACAAATGTTAAACGGGTAACAAACTCGTCAAATCCGAAGATGTGGTCGGGACTAATAACATGCACCAAACCGTTTTTAGTTTTGATGTTGTTGGAAGCGGTAGTACTCATGGCCCAGTTTCTTATAAACTTGCTTCTTTTGGTATTGGCAAATTCAATAACCTCCGGGCCAGCAGCCACCTGCCCAGAAGCCGATCTTCTGTTTAATTTTGCATGCATCGGGTAGCCAAAGCGAACACCCTTTAGGTCTAAACCATCTTGCAATACCAATGAATCTGATGGTCTTCTACCTCTAATAATGTAATAAGATACCATGGTATCGAGTTGTACTCCGTCTATATTGGATAAAAACAGGGGGTCTTTGTCGGATCTTTTGCGCAAAGTATTTAAATTGGTTAAGGCCAATTGAAAACTTGGGTTGGAAACCGCAAACAGCGTTACGTTACTATCGGTTAAAGTGGTTTTCAGCCCCATCCTGTCAATCGCCACCAATAAGGAGTCATAAACCCCGGGTTTGCTTTTCAAATATTCGTAAGTATTGCCTGTAAATGCAGTATTTTCATCGGCAGCATCATAATAGCCCCCGTTCTTTTTACAAGCGGTGTAGCCAAGTGTAAGCAATGCAAACATTGCCACTGCGCTGATATATTTTAATGACTTTTTCATATCTGTATATGGTTTAGCGCCAGTAAGGGTTTTGAGTTAAAAGGTTATTTTGAGAGATCAACTTGCGTGATATTGGCCAGTAAATCCCTCCAGAATTAATCAGGTTCATGAATTTGGGATCGTTCTGTTTAATCTTATTATACCTGATCAGGTCAAACCAACGTTGTCCTTCCCCTAACAATTCCCGGTGCCGTTCTTCGAAAATAGCTTTGATCAGATCGTCGTAATTGATGTATATCACCGACTCTGCTTTTACTCTTCTGGCTAAGATTTGAATCAATGCATCTGTTGCACCAATTCTGTCGCCCAAAACGGCAAGAGCCTCTGCTCTCAGCAGCACTACATCTTCTAATCGCGTAAAAATCAATGCACTGGTAAAGTATCTGAAATTAGGGTCTGTTCCTCCACCCTGTATCACCTTGATTTTGCTGAAGATGGGGTACTTACCATTAAAGTTGGTAAAGTATCTTTCTGAAACCGCCTGCCCTAAAGTATCTATCGTAAAACGATCATCGTTGGGTAAGTTGAAATATTTGAGAATAGAATCTTTAGGCAAATAAATATCCGGAACCGTTTTCGTGGTAACAGGTTCTGCCAATGTCAGTTCTTCAATATGGCCTGTAGATGATCCATCAACATGGCCCCAATCGGAGTTAAAGCCAAACATCTGGCGGGTATTTTTATTATAGAAGAAACCATTTGAATTGGTTAAATCGTTTGTTGAGGTAAATCCTATCCCACTTTTGCTATAATTATCCATCACAAACTTGGTGTACGTGGCTACGCTGGTATAGTTGGCTGTCCAGGCGGCAACATGGGCCAGTACCGCATAGGCCGTATTTTTGGTGGCCAGTGCGCCACCCCATCTCCCTGATGTTTCATTGTAGTAATCGGTTGGTTGCTGCACATCGCCACCGCTGTAAACAAAGGGTAAATCTGTCGCTGCTTTGAGCATTTCCTGCTCTGCCCAGGCTAAAATTTTAGCCTGACTTTCTCTGGGTTTATTTTCAAATACGCCTTCGTTAGAGGAGGTAATAAAAGGTACATCGCCCCATAGTCTAACCATATAGAAGTAAGCAAAAGCACGTAAGAACCTGGCCTGTGCAATATCAACCGTCATGGTATTATCGGTATAGCGTTTATCGTTGGCTTTTACATGCGCAATGTTCTCTAAAAAAACATTTGCAGCATTTACTATGGCATAAAACCTGGTCCAATCGCTTAATGATTCTACTACAGGATAAGATGCATTCAGGTTATTGCTGATTACGGCTTTTAAATCTTGTCTTTTCGGACTGGTAAATTCAGCGGCACGAACGTCGCCATAAATCCAGTGCCCATTATTATCAGATAATGCGGCGCGTGTTAAAGCATATACACCCAAAATTCCGGCCCGGGCATCTTCTACCGTGTTCCACATGTTCTTCTCACCAACTACTCGTGTTGAGTCTGTTTCCAGGGCCTTGTTACAACCCGTTAAAACTACCAGTGAGCATAGAAATACGTATAATATCTTTTTCATCTTCGTTGATCTGTTTTGATTACTCGCTTTCATATTACAGTTCCATTTTTACGCCTAAAGTGTATGTTCTTGGTATAGGCTGGCCATATCCTGTATCCAGGCCATCATAGCCCACCAATTCAGGATCCTGCCCGGTATAAGGGGTTACGGTGAATACATTGTTAACCGATCCATACACGAAGAACTTGTTGATTTTGATATTTTTCCGCTTGAGTAGATTACCCAGTTCGTAACCCACTGCTACGGATCTTAATTTCAGGAAAGAGGCATTCTCCAGGAATAAGTCCTGATCTACGCGGTAAGGAATAACTGTACTCCAAGGATTATAGAGTGGATACTTACTGTAATCGCCTCTTTTTTCCCAGAAAGTAATTTCTTTAACGGAATTCACTTCAGAGTTTCCTTCTCTGTTCACAAAGTCGAAGCGATTAGCCATCTCCTGGTTAATGAGTTTTCTGCCTAAGTTGAAGTATAAGCTTGTGTTCAGGCTCCAGTTGCCATATTTGAATCCGTTATCAAAGCCTCCTGAAAGCCCCGGCATCATGTTCCCTTTCAGCACTTTATCTTTCTCATCAATAACATTGTCGCCATTTTGGTCTTTCCAGCGGGGATCACCGGCTTTTAATACAGTGCCGTTATATTTCAACGGCTGCCCATTAACTACCGGAATTTGAGAGTCGGCAGTATAAATGCCTTCATTTTCCAATAACCAATATTGATCTACAGCTTCCCCTACTTTTAACAATCTATTGCCAATCACAATCTGATCTAAACCACGTGGAAGTGCTTTTAATTGATTTTGGTTGTGATTAAAATTTAAAGCCGAATTCCATGAGAATTTATTTCTATTGATTACCAGGGCACTAACCGTTAAATCAACACCTGTATTATTTACAGACAGGCCACTCTCAATAGCTTGTTTATAGCCATATTCTGCGTAAGAAGGGATCGCAATCAGTTGATTTTTATCCGTTTTGCTGTAAACATCCAATGATAAGCGGAGCCTGTTTTTCAACATGGAAACATCGGCGCCCACATTTACCTGATCGGTATAAGCCCATGGAACACCATAACCTACCCAACCAAAAGCATATGACCTGGTTAATACACCAAAGGCATTATATCCCGGAACGGTTAAGTTTCCGGTATAACCTACAGAAGCTGTGTACTGAGGACCCTGAGCATAGTTGTCATAAACATGCGTACGTCCCATTCTGCCTACACTGGCCCTTAAAATAACATCGTCGATACTTTTGTTATCCCTTAAGAACTCGTTCTTGATATTCCATGCGGCCGAAAGCACCGGAGAATAAAACCACCTGCTGGTTGGCTGAGCATTGGAAGAGCCATCTAAACGAAGCGTAGCAGAAAGAAAATATTTATTCTGGAAGGCATAATCTACTTTACCAGAGAAAGTGAGCAGGTTATCTTCTGTTTTATCTAAGAAACGATAAGTCAATTCCCTTGGAAAAGCCTTTGGTGTCAGGTAATCAGGATTTGGCTGGCCGTTTCTGATGGGTTCAGAATCCAAAAGATTGATCTTAATATAATCATTGGCACCTTTATAAGCATATGCATTATTATATTTATACATATCCCAAATCATCGATTGTCCGAGGGTGAAATTGAAATCGTGATCTTCATTTATTTTATAATTATAGCTCGCTTTGTTATCCATCATCAACCTCTGGTTAAAACCATAGTAATTAGAAGCATAGCTATTACCCTGAAGCAAGCCCTTGGCATAAAAAATATCACGGTATCCCTCGTTGTAATCTACGTTGAAAGCAGAACTCAGCTTCAGTTTACCAAACGTACCTACCAGCCTGGCATAGCCCTGGATTGCATTTGTTTTGTTATCATCGAATCCTTTGTCATATTCGCTCAAATAGCTTGCGTAATAGTCTTTATTAGGGGCTAATGGCGCACTTAAGTCAGGGAAGTAATTTAACTGGGCAAAACGATCGCGAAGTGACCTGTTTCTGTCGCGGTTAATCCGGTTGGCGTTAATCATAGCAGAAAACAATAACCACTGTACAGGTCTCATATTGATGTTAAACATGGCGCTGTACCGATCAAGGCCAGTTTGATCTGCAACACCTTCACTCTTGGTGTTTCCTAAAGAGAATCTAAAATTAGCGCGATCTGTTCCGCCTGATAAACCCAGATTAATGCCATATATTAAGGCATTCTTATAGTATAAGTCGGTCCAGTTCGATTTTCCGCTATACACATTATTAAGTGAATCGCTTAAATAAACCGGATACTCCTCATCATCAGAATACCGGCCGTTGGTGGTATAAATATCATAAAAGCGTTGTCTGAATTCATTTTCATACTTCCCGTTAATGGTATTTACCGTTGGTTTCTGAACCATGCCGATGTAAGAGTTAAATGAAATCCGTCTTACATTATCCGGCGATTTAGAAGTTAATACAATTACGCCATTTACGCCCCGCGGACCATAGGCTACGGTTCCAGCCAAATCTTTGAGTACTTCTACAGATGCGATATTATTCATATCAATACCTGCTAATAAATTAGTAGCGGGGCCAATACGATTGAAATCATACTGTTGAATATCATATGCAAACGGGTGTTCCATAATAAGCGGAATACCATCCAGCACTACAAGTGGCTGCGCTGCATAAAGGTCTTTCTTGTTCAACAGTGGCATCGCTGTACCCCTAATGAACATGTTTTGCATCGATCCAGGTTCGCCAGAGGGCTCCTGGATATACAAGCCTGCATAATTCCCTTTCAGGTATTGCTGCAGGGAAATTGCAGGAAACATAGATAAGTTTTCTGTTTCCTTTTCAGTATTGGATGAAAGCTTGTTGTAGATCGTTTTAATTTTGATCCGGCTTAAACTATCTTGTCTCAACGAATCCTCTTCACCTAAAGCCTTTCGCTTTGTCGTATCCTGTAAACAGGAATAATTAAATGTTGTTGTGTTAAGCTTTTTTAATGAGCCTGAGGCAGCTAAAACGTTTAACTGAACGGCGACAAAAAATACAAAGCACAGCCATAAGTATCGCATAATGAATCGATCTTTAATTGGTAAAAAAATGAATTGAACTTGTTTCTCTGGAAAAAGTTAGATGTGCCTTAAATTAAAAAGACAGGGACTGATGTCGGAATAGTAGTGGGTTAGTCTCATAATTAGTTATTTGGTTAAATCAAATATAATAGAATACTAAATCGTTTTATCAAAATATGACATTTTTATGAAAATTTCAATTTAGCAACACGATAAATGTCAATTTGACAAATAACAATCGTTTTTATTCGCCAAAATTTCAATTCACAACAGGTTTACCAGATTTTTAAGGGATACCAACAACCTCTATGTAAGTATTTTACACGATGCAAAACAATAAAATTGAGAAAAACCTGTTGCACAAAAGTGTAAATAGATTAAACGTTTTAGTAATCAGGGCAGTTTACAATTATATTTTTGACAACAGAAGAAGACCTGGGATAAGTTGGTGGTTATTTGTTATTGAGCCAGGTGCGCTGCGTTTTAAATGTAACCACAGAGAAAAAGAGGTTTCACACCCAGTAGCACAGAGAAATGAAGCCTGTTTTGCCACGGAAACACGGAAACACAGAGAACTTATAACTTAATGAGCTTATATGTCTTACATGCTAAAAATTGGGCGTTTAGTGTCTGAACCATATAAGCCATGTAAGAGCATTTGAACCTTAGGTGTCTAAGGTGGTTAAAAATTTAAACAAGCTACTTGCCGATAAAATGTAACCACAGAGAAAAAGAGGTTTCACACCCAGTAGCACAGAGAAATGAAGCCTATTTTGCCACGGAAACACAGAGAACTTATAACTTAATGAGCTTATATGTCTTACATGGTGAAAAAAATTGGGTGCCTGTCCTCTGAACCACATAAGCCATGTAAGACCATCTGGACCTTAGGTGCCTAAGGTGGTTAAAAAATTTAAACAAGCTACTTTCCGATAAAATCATAACCACAGAGAAAAAGAGGTTACACAGAGCAGCACATCTCAATTTGCCACGGAAACACGGAAACACAGAGAAATGATAACTTAATGAGCTTATATGTCTTACATGGTGAAAAAAATTGGATGCCTAGCCTCTGAACCATATAAGCCATGTAAGAGCATTTGAACCTATTAGATGGGTTGTGGGTTACCTGTTATGTGTTACAGGTCTGGGAGCACAAAACTAATTCATTAGCCACTAGTTCATTAGTTATTAGTTCACTGAGTATGTTCACTGTTTAACCTGCTCTGTGCCCTCTGTGCGTACACTTGGCGTACTTTGCGGTTAAATGGGGGTGGGTTATGAGGCTGGGAGCCTAACCAACTCACCTCACAAAAGAGGCCGTATCATAAATTAAATTTTCATTCAGATTTGTCACGTTGAGCCTGTCGAAACGCTCTAATAGCGCTGAATGAGGTCCTTCGACAAGCTCAGGATGACAACCGATCTTTATGATACAGCCTTCTTTGTAATTATTTTGGGTTAAAAACAATACTACCAGTATACGCTGTAAAGCGCAACCAATAAACCAACAATGATCAATGCACCCACAGCAAAGCTGGTGGTTGTTTTAAACATCTTGGCATCAATATCAAGTCCTTTAGGGTTAACACCGTTTTTGTTCTCAAATAAGCTGATGATCACCATCCCTACAATACAGAATACAAACACGATACCCATACGGTCCAAGAAAGGGATCTCATATATGCCTGCCGCATTCTTAACCGAGAAACCAATCCCCGATAGGAAGGAAAGATCGGTCATGTTTGGAAGGGCTTTCAACAATAACGATAAGCCGAAACCACCAATAGTTGCAAACAAGGCCGCATTGGAAGTAGTCCGTTTCCAGAAGAAACCTAAAATAAACATGGC
>NZ_FOGG01000010.1 GCF_900111155.1 Pedobacter rhizosphaerae
CATGGCAGTGGCCTTTTTCAACTTTATAAACCACGTTTATGAGTCAACTTCAATTGTAGTTACTACGAACAAAAAACCAACAGAATGGGCAAAAATGCTGGAGGATGAAGTCATTGCTACGGCACTGCTAGACAGGTTGCTTTTTAAGTGTGAAGTGGTTAACCTTACCGGAGAAAGTTTCAGGTTACAGAACCGGAAAACTTTCTTTGAAACATAAAAATATTAACCTACTTTTGAATCGGACTCTGTATTTGTTAGTGCCATTTTCTCTGCACCATTCTTGCCAAAAATACTGTATTCCTAATTACCAAAAACTCTGCATTCTATATTACCGACTACATAAGTATACTGAATGCATTTAAACATCATTTAAAGGTATCTTGGATAGATTCTTTGGCGGGCCGAAATGTTTCATCTGTTAAACGGAATGAGCATGACTGAAGTGGATTTTACCAGTTGATACCTTTTTGAATATTTTACGCCACCTATTTTCCAGCTTAATGAGCACAGCTATTTCAATGTATAACGCCTCATATAAATTCAATCTAAATTCAGTACTCCCCATTTTAGGGTCATTGTATAGTAATCATTGAAATAACAAATACCTGCTGTAAGACTGGGCATTGGCAATTCAATATAGCCTTCTCGTAGGTCGAGAATATAAAGTCTTCCTCCTTGGGTAAAATTTTTCAATTAGCACTCAGATACATAGTGATGATTTTGAGGTTTTGCTTACTGGCCATAAATATTATAGCTTATCCCTCAGACAAATCATTTGGGATTTCAAGGCTCTCACAAAGCAGTACGATCTGTTCAAATGCAGAATGACAGGCCAGAACTTCATTGTTAACAAATTTCAATATTTCCTCCATTTGTTTATGCAATTTAGTCAACTCCTCCCCATCCATAGCATTATCCAACCAATGGCGGGTCCTGGAAGCACTATATGAACCTTTGATAAAAGTATTGGCTGTTTTATAATGAATAAGTGGGTGTCTGTAACCTGACAACACTTTATGTTCTTTTTTTAGCCGATCCAAGAACCATTTGAAATGTATATTATTTTCAAGACCGATAAATTTTAGTTTAAGCTCTTTAACCGTCTGCTTTTCAAAAAGTTTATTGTAGGATAAACCCCCAGCTTTGAAGCACAATGGCTGTAAAAAAATATAAGCTATATATGCAACTCTTTCATAAAACGTATATATCTCTTCAATTGCAGCTTCCAGATAGAATATGTGCCTAGTATCATAAAAAGTAGGCTGATGGGGAAATACTATGCCACTGTCCATTCGATAAGAGTTATCGGTAAAATGTGATGTATATCTACCCCACATATTAGCACATGAAACGCTATACATAATATTGCGGTGCGCCTCTCCAAGTTCATGAAAATAGTCAAGACTGGTATCTTTTACCATGGTTGAATTTTCATTATCAACATTTTTCCAAATACGTGTAAAAAAGCTAAATGCTTCCTGCCCATCATATTCAGTCTCAAAAATTGTCATTAACCCTAGTCTTTTTAGCTCTAATTCATATTTTTTATGAAATTCTAATAATGCTCTTTGTTCTGTATTTAGAAAATGAACGTTGCCGGGACTAACCCAGCCATCCTCTTCAACATATGCCCTTATAGTCAATTCCAAATCCATGGGTTCGGAAAAAAAGGTCCTACCTGAATTATTGTATTCGTTTATACTGCCTTTCAATTTCAGGTCAATCATTACCTCATCGAATCTAAATCCATCATTATTGACAAACGGAATAATAGTAAAATTATCAGACCATTCAGCAGAATTTGGTGTAAACTCGAAATAAGCATTATTAGGTTTCTTGACCCGAGGTGCAAAAAAATGGTGATTTTTACGCCGCTTCATCAATGACCTAATAATGCCGTATTTATTTAATTCAATTGATGATATTAAGCTTTGTAAACTTTGAGGCTTTTCCATAATCTATGTGATTCAACTGTTCCGTTTTTTACACTATCGGTTTTTCCAATCTATGGCATTTTTTGAAAAGGAATTAAAGTTATATGCTTTATTTATTAACGAATATATATAAACGAAATAAGAATAGAAAAGCTAAAATAGATCACCTTTTCCTCCTCCCCTGTCAGGGACAGACGCGGCATCCTTTTCTCCGGAAAAGATACAGCAGATGGCCCGGCCCGCAGGGGACAGCCAAAAACACCACCAGCAAACTAACTAACCAATTTTAGCCCAGCCCATAAACCCCCAACAAATAATTGGAAATATTAACAAAATTCTGGACTTTTAACCCAAGCCACTTTACCAGCATACCTGTTACCAAACAAACCATTCTCGATTAACGACCATCTCATGAGCTACGATTTATTTTTCTACAAAAGAAATAGCGCTTCTATTACCCAGGCAGATATTGAATCTTACTTAAATAACCTTCCCAACCGTGAAGGCAACAATGACAGCCAATGGCTCTTCCGAAATGAAGGTTCAGGCGCTTACTGGTCATTTGAATACCATCAGCAGCATGAAAATGATCCCGTAGACATAGAGATCGATGAAGGATATGAAGGGTATGAGGATTTTGAAGATACCCGATTTACCTTCAACATCAATTACGTGCGCCCCAACTTTTTTGAGGAAGAAGCCTTTTCTGTTGTAGACAAACTTGCTTCAGACTTAAATCTCTATATCCTAAACCCACAAGGTGAAGCGATCCCCAGGCAATACGGTAAAGGGATCTTGCAAACAGACTGGACAGCGATGAATATGAGCCATGCAAAAACCTATTTTGATGAATGGGGGCATAACTATCTGGAGCCAAACCAATCAGATTATTCAGCTGATTACAACAGGAAAAAGGCTGAAATTCAACAACAATATGGCGAGGAATATTTTGTACCCCAAATTTTCTACTTGAAAAGACATGGCAGCAGATTGATTGAAACACTTTGCATGTGGCCTGAACATGTGCCCTATATCCTACCCAAAATAGATATCATCCTCACTCAAAAAAGGATTTCTGTTTTGTTCTGGAAGAAAGAGGAAGCAGGCCTGATCAGGTGTACAGACCTAATAGAGCAGCTAGGTGATCTTTTCTCCAAACTAGAGGGGCATCTGGTATTGCATCCCCAGGAAGCCCAGGAAATTGCAAAAGCATTTAATAAACTGAAATTATTTGATACTCTGTCCGGATATGGTGAGAGCATTGGTGGTGGAAATTTTAAACTTGAGGTAGGTCAAAACCGATATATTTCCAATCCGGCGGCATCTTCGACTGAAAAACCCACAATAGATTACTTTAGAAATGGCAAAGATATCGGACGATTTAGATTTAAGAATTAAGTATAGTTATGGTCGTATCATTAGAAGAAATGCAGGAAGATATCTTCCGCAGGTTTACTGACAAAACAAACGGGGGAGATTTTGGAATCATTCAAATAGAATTCCCCTTAAATACGGAGATGCTAAAAGTTTCTCTAGTGCACTACAAAGCTCAAAATGTTGTGTATAAGTTTTCATTTAGCAGTGTCCAGTCGTATATGCTAATCCAAGAAAATCTTCCAGATGAAGCTAGAGAGGGGCTAACATATTCTGCTACATTCAAATCAGTTGTATTAAAAGAGTTATTAGGTTCAAAATATATGGAGTATCTCCATATGTGGACTGATCTACCAATCTTCTTTGATGATGCTAGTTTAAAAAATGTCAAACATTATTGTGTATATGCTCAAAATGTAATAGTCAACATTGTTACAGATCAAATCCCTGTTATCGAAATTTTTGAAGATTAATGATAAACCAAATATTGACTAATTCTTAATCTCCACTCAATTTACCGCAAAACAGCTAATAAATTATTTTTCAGGAAATCAAGAAATCAACTAAGATTTCTGTATTAATATTAAGCCAGCTCAGACTTGACTGATGAGCTGGCCTCTTTTTTTAGTCATCAAGATCTTAAATCAGCACTAGCAGATTCTAGCATCTGTCCTCCCACAAAAATACCCCCCTTTACAGGGACATGTGCGGCATCCTTTACTCACTCACGATAAGATATAGCAAAAGGTCCTGATCTATCATCAGCCAAAACACAACATCCTCCTAAAATAAGCTTTAACATAAATTAACAAACATCCCTTTTTACAAATTGACATCATTAACAATTTAATTTTCAAAAGATTAAAAAATCCGTTAACGATTCAAGACATCCTATCAGCTTTCCAGAAACCCAAGGGGAAAGCTAACTGCTTTAATCAAGATTATTTTATCAGTACGTTTGCCAATCCACAAAGCCTTGAGCTTTCTAATGCAAACCTTATCGATGATTATAGTACTGACCTTCATTTCCTTCTTGCAAAATTCGGTGATACAATTAACGTATCCCTATCGGATGAAACCCGAGAAGACCTGACAACAATAACCTTAACAAAACCACTAAAGAAGTTAAAGAAATACCCTGCCCTAAATTAAAACCCTCATATGATAAAAATGAAATTAATTACCTTTCTGCTCATCCTTATTTCAACAGTATATTCTACCCATGCCCAGGAAATTAACGACAACAGCCGAAACATAGCAGTCGGCCCCTTACCATCATCCATTCAAAAGGTAACCTACAGCGAAATAGCGGACCTGAAAAATTACTACGGCCAGATCTACTTTGATGAAATCCCCGCCTACCAGATTTTTCGGGATGGCAAAATCCTGGTGTCTTTAATTGACATGGGAACAAAAATTAAAAAATTACAACAGCCACTGGAAAAAGTTCAAATCCAAAGAGATGCGCGTTTGAAGAAAAGCAAGTATGCAGATTTCGAAAATTCGGAGATCATAACCGTCAATCAGACACGGTATCTAGTTACCAGGTTCCAAAGCCACGGAAATGAACTGATTTCCATCAGCTCAGCGTATAACTCCCTTGACCAACAAGTCTATGGCATAATTGAATTCAAAAGCAGCGACAAGAAAAGAGCAAATGAAATTTTGAATGAAATACTCCACGCCATTCATCTAAAAAAATAGATCCCTGTCATCAAAACAGGCCAGCTCATCCTTGAATAAGGAGCTGGCTTCTCTTTTAGTGATCCATATTTTAAGTCAGCAAGACCAGGCTCTGGCTTTTTTCCTCCAACAAACACATACCCCCTTCCCTGTCAGCAGGGGACAGCCAATAAATAATTAAAAGGAAAACTTCCTTTACCACCACCTCTACACTATGCATTAATTTGAGAATCCCTCACCACCGCCCTCTGTCCCTTTTCTCCAATGCTCCTCATATTCCCTTCTCATTCGATCCTTCCTGCTACCACTTTTCATGATCACCCACACAAAAACCAACCAGCAGCCCTTGGCCAGGAGCACGAAAACGACCGACGTGGGAAACCTGGCACCAATAGCAACTACAATCAGTAAAAAACTGATACACATGGTAAACAAAGGCCGCAGCAACCACTTCATAGACACGCTTTATATGACTACTTAAAATAGTAAAAGCCCAGGACAAGCCCTGCCTTACCGTGGTGAAAGCCATCAAGCACATAGTGAAACGTCATTTTAACTTAATCACCCTGTATCATTTTAGCGACAAACCTCCGCAAACCGTACAACCTAAAGGAGTTAAAACGTATATTAGGGCATACTAACCTCTTACTCTTATGACAAGCGCAATCAACTGCTTCATCATTGATGATGACCAGGGAGCGATCAGCATCCTTGAAGACCAACTTTCCGGCTACCCCAGACTGAAAGTCCATAGCACTTACACCAAACCTGTGGATGCCCTGAACCAGATCACCATGGAAAAACCAGGATCCATTATCTTTATGGATATCGATATGCCCCTGATGTCCGGGATCAGGTTGGCTGAAACCCTCCGTTCGAGGTCACACCATGTTATTTTTACCACCTCCTATCCCCATTACGCCATCCAGGCCTTTAAAGTCAGGGCCAGGCACTACTTGTTAAAACCCTATGGGCCGGATGAGCTGGCAGAAGTAGTGAACGACGTACTGGAAGAATATTATAATCCCCATCAGATGGACAGCATCACCGATGATGCCTTTTTCATCCGCACCAGTAATGACCGGAGCCTATTGAGAAAGATCCTGATCAGCGATATCATTTACCTGCAAGGGGCCAATAACCACGTACACTTTTACCTGCCGGAGGAAGATTTTTCGGTGTTCATGACCTTAAAAGAAATGGAAGACATACTGCAGGAAAACCCTTATTTTTTCAGGGTACACAAATCCTATATCATTAACCGCAGTTTCATGAAACAGGTGATCGGCAATACAGTCGATCTGGGAAAATACAAGGTACTGATGACCCTTCCCTACAAGAAAAATTTTATGGAATACGTTGCGCGCAACACCCTTGTATCCAAAAGGGTTTAGATCTGAGCGGAAGGATCAGATTGGACTGTGACAGTGGTTACTATGGTAGCAACAGAAGTGGTGGGATCGGTAGACCTGGTCTGCGAAACCCTGCCAGAGCGGAATACAAAAATGGTTTTCCGGCTTAGTTTGGGGATATTTTTCATTTTCATGCAGCCAACATACCCCAGCGAAAACCGCTAAACGACTAACATGGGTGAAGCACCCCGCTACCGTGGTGAAACTTGAATTTAACTCAAAAAAAATGTTCGAAAAAATTAAAAAATACCGATATCATATCCTCGCCTGGAGTATCTTCATTGCCTATGAAACGGTGCTGGTCACCCTCATGTTCGGGATTAAAGCCAACCCGCTGAAATATGCCATGCACTACCTGATAAACATCGGTTTGTTTTATCTCCACAGCGAGCTCATCCTCCCCTTTTCACTAAAAAAAGAAAGCAGGAGCTATTGGCGGCTGTTGTTGCTTATCCTTTCTTCATTACTGGTTTATGTACTGCTGGCACATCTGGCCGATGCGGCGGTTGCCTTTTACCATAGCCCTGATAAAGGTTTAAACCTGAACCTGCATATCAGAAATATCTCGAGTACCCTCTACCGCGGGATTTACTTCCTGCTCTTTTCCACCGCTTATTATTTCACCAGGGCTTATATCCTGGAAAAACAGCAAAGCGCAGCGCTGCGTGAAGTAGCAGACCGCATGACCATTGCCGGAAAAGAAGCCGAAATAGAGCTTTCCGCAGCGAGAAATGCCTACCTGAAATCCCAGATCAGCCCACACTTTTTATTCAATACCCTTAACTATATCCACAACAACATCTATAAATCCGATCCCCAGTCAGCAGAAGCCCTCCGCATCCTTTCCCGGCTCACCCGTTATGCCATTGAAAGCGAACATGGTCCTGAAAAGAAAGCCCTCGGTGAGGAAATCGAGCAGGTAGAGTTACTATTGACCCTAAGCCAGATCAAACATACTGAGCTGTATGTTGACTTCAATTACGAACCGGAGATCGCAGCGGTTGAGATTATACCCCTGGTCTTACTGAGCCTGGTGGAAAACATGATCAAACATGGTAACCTGAGCATAGCACAGTTTCCGGGGAAGATCCTAATGGAGATAACAGCTGACCGTTTTCATTTGCGAACCGAAAACCTGATCAATACGGGGATCAACGATACCGGTTTCCATACCGGCCTGAAGAATATTCAGCAAAGGCTAATGCATACCTATGGCGACAAAGCAAGCATTGCTTACGGGACATCAGATATACGCTTTACAGTGGATGTGGTGATTGAGGAAATAAGTCAAACCTCAGAGAGATAAGTTAAGCTATTTGAGCTTATTAACGATCTTCTTGCATTGCCAGTTCATTTTTTTCGTTAGAATCTCCAGTCATGGTCACTTTCAGTGAGCAATTCTACAATGGGTTCTTTACGTGTACAGGCAATTGAGGCTGTCATGATGAGCATATTTCCACCTGTAACCTGACACAGGCCCAGTATTTCATTTCGTCATTCATGCTTCAATATTATGAAGGAAAAACTCTGGATTTTGGCCGCGAACCAATAATGAATACTTTTGAGTAAATGACTCAAATCATTATCTTAATCAACTAACTTCGACTCATCAAGCACTCATCGTAACGATAGACAATTCTTTTCTTAAAATTTTGTAGTTTATGTCCCGAATTTAAAACGGTTCATAAGGGAATCACACCTTTCTATATAACGAGACATGTTTTGTTGTTTAATAACACATTCACCTCCTTACATTTGACTCTATTTGTTAAACTTATAGATACAATGATGTGTTGAAAACCGGAAGATTATAATGCTTGGGCTAGCGAGACATTCTGTACTTTACAAAAAAGATAGACATGGCGCTATTTATTGTTTGTCTATTTTCATCTTTCCTGTTCAATACAGGAATCGATAGTTCGTTGAAGTAGCTGCGCGAACCCTTATTTTATTTGTTCTGCCTCGCCGGAGGAGAGGCAGTATGGATATTAAAGCTTACTTTTCCGCACCGAATAAATCAAGGATCGAATTAAATGTTATAAAGAAAGTACAAAACTCACAAGGTTCAACTACTAAAAAAGATTGCTAATGAAACTATTTATAACCTGCCTGCTAATATCCATTATAGGAATAGGGGCTCACGCGCAAAGAGATAAAAAGGAACTTTATAAGATCCACAAGCTCTTGCAGCAAAGTTTATCTTCAGGGGGAAAATATACAGTCTATGGTACCACTAAAAAAAATGTCATAAGGAACTTTGATTTCAAAAATCCAGATGGCATTGATACATCTGCATCAAATATCTGGAAGAGGGCTGAATGGAAAGTTTTTCTAAACAGTGTTGATACTACAGCTGTTTCCAACTATTCACTCTCTACCGCTGGTAAGCCATGGTTTAGAAATATGGGAAAAGTGAAACATACCCTAATCTTCGCGCCCGTTATTTTAAGTACCGATGGTAATTTAGCCATTTCCATATTAGAATTAGCCAATACAGTTGGACGATCATCAACAAGTAGGGTTTATTTTTTACAAAAGGAGAATGGTATATGGAAGATAAAACAAGATCGAGTGATTTCATTAACCGACTTTTCATAAGTAAAAATAATTAATCATAAATCAATGAGCAGAGGTAATCCGCCTATTGACAGATCGTTGCGAAATTAACAACATCACTCAGATATTCAAAAAAGATAACACTGATAAACAGCGCCATTAACTATCACCCCTATCAGGGAGTAAGTGTATTAGAATATCCCTAAAATATTGGAAAAATAACAAGGCCCAGAAGATTTCTGAGCCTTATCTATATCGAATTAATTTCCGGTAAGACGGGGTCAGTCTACTCTAGTTTTTCCACCTTGCTGCGCGAATAGGAATATATAGCGGATTCTCAGTGATCATCGCGCTTAATTTGATATAGTCGAGTAGTTTGAAAAACCAGCAAGCATTGACCCTGACTTACCAAAAATAATAAACTTGTGTCTTTCTGATTTTAAAATTGACGAAACGGGGTCAATCAAATTGGTTTATGCAGATACCAACATGCGTAATAACATCACAATAATCGGATTATTTCCGATTATCAATTCACACAAATACATCAATTTATGTTAAAAAATTTGCTTTAAATCGGAAATATTCCGATTTAAGCAGAATAATTTAACAAGATGAACTTTAAATATTTAGTCAGACAGTATAACAATGCCCCTCTCACCAGACAGGTCATTCTGGATATGCTCAAAGATTATAAAAGGCCGAATGACAAGATCAGTGAACTGATAAAGAGCGGTGAGCTGATCCCATTAAAGAAAGGGCTTTATATTCCTGGTATAAAAACAGATTTGACCGGTCCCGAAACTTTCCTGATCGCAAATCATTTAAGGGGGCCGAGTTATGTATCGCTTGAATCAGCTATGTCGTACTGGGGCTTAATTCCTGAGCGGGTCTATGAAATTAAGTCGATTACGATGAAACTCTCCAAAAAATTCAAAACTCCAAAAGGCAGTTTTAGCTACCGGTTTATGCCATCGCCATATTACAGCTTTGGGATCAGGAGTATAGTATTGTCTCCAGGACAGGTTGCCCTTGTAGCACTACCTGAAAAAGCACTATGTGATAAAATAATTACTACGGCCGGACTGGCTTTGCGGAGTCCGGCCCAAACACGTAGTTTTTTACTGGACGATCTGCGGATAGATCCGGAATGGCTTCGCAAGCTTAATCTAAAAAAGCTACGGTCCTGGATTGAGGATGCACCCAAAAAGGAGAGTTTAAGAATGCTCGTCAAAACGCTTGAGAAATTATGATTAAAGAATGGATTGGGGAATATGACCCTAAAAATACAGAAGATGTACTCTCAGCTTTGAGAGAAATTATGCAGGAAGTTGCACTGGCCGGCCTTTCAAGAACCGATTTCTTTGAAAAAGCAGCCTTTTATGGTGAAACAGCATTGCGTATATTTTATGGGTTGGATCGATTCTCTGAAGACCTGGATTTTTCTTTACTCGAAGCAGGTCCTGATTTTTCTCTTGAACCTTACTTCGATGCTATTGTGGCCGAAATTGAATCGATCGGCATGAAGGTTAGCATCCGCGAGAAGGAGAAAAAAGAAAAAACAAATATTGATTCGGCTTTCCTTAAATCTGAAACTGAATGGAAAGAATTGGTATTAGAGGATATCGTAAAGCAGGCTGGAATAAAATCTACAAACAGGTCAATGAAAATAAAGATAGAAGTGGACCGCCAACCACCACTGGGATTTACAACAGAAATGAAACTGCTCACACGTCCTTTTTCCTTTTATGTAAAATGTTTTAACAAGCCCAGTCTTTTCGCTGGAAAAATGCATGCCCTGCTGTTCCGCAAGTGGAAAAACCGGGTCAAAGGAAGGGATTGGTATGATCTGGAATGGTACATAAAAAAAGGAATACCTCTTGACTTGCGCCATTTTAAGTTAAGAGCAAAAGATACCGAAGACTGGAGCAAAGAAGAACTAAGCCCGGATGATGTCATAGGCTTACTCCGCGAGAAAATTAAGGCCGTTTCATTTGACAATATAAAGGAAGATGTTGTACCATTCATAAAAGATGATGCCGTGCTTGAAATTTGGGGAGAACAGTACTTTAATGATCTGGTGGATAAATTAAAATTTCAATAGATAAGGAAGAACCCTCCGATCATCATCACCCAATTGTCAAGCAGTTGATCAATCAATGCTCCCCCAAGATTGGCCAGAGCCGAATTGATGAACAGGCTTTGTTTATCCAGTGCTTCCAATAATGAGCAGCTCGGAAGGATTTTGAAACGCCAAAATTGATAAACCAGGGAAAAATATTACAATTATAAACACTAACCCTTCAACATAGCCTACATTAAAAGAAGGCTATGTTGAGGGGTTCGACAAGCGATCTCAAAAAAACTAGAAATACGCCCATTTTTCGCAAAATGCAAAAAACAGTGCAAAATCTGGGAAACCATAAAAGTGCAAGGAGAATGGATTTACTGTAGCCATCAGTATTATTATGAGCTTCCTTATGCATGGTGCGAACCAAACTCCATATGGTTTCCTCCTCGCTTGGAGACAAATAAAGAGCTTCATTGGTTTCATAATCGAAATAACTATACTCCTCCTTAATAGCCTTATGTAATGTTGTTGCAGAGAGATAATCCTCTTTAAAAACAGTCATCCTCTGATTACCTGCAGGTTCAAGGAAAAGTGGACGGTAGGAATGAAGAATTAACGGGTTAGTGCAATTCCTTTAGATTCTGTTTTCGAGTTACTGCTGCCTTAAGCTATTAAGCACTTGCGCCTGCCCCACACGCTCGTGTAACACATGTATTTCCTAGTCTTCATGGAGTACCTCAATCCAGGTGTTGGTATTTTCAAGGGGAAACCAAATTCATATTTATTGATGATCAATCCATTCCTGAGCGGCATCCATATCATCAAAAAATCGGACATTCGCGGCCTCATCCGACTGCTCGTAACTTTTCTGTGCCGCAAGCTTAGCGAAAACACTTGGGGAAAATATCCAAGCAAAGTGTTCCAGTCCCGCATCTACCATCATCGGAAACCATACCTTGGCAGCCCAGTCTGAGGCTTCCGACCAGTTGCCCAGCACCTCACGGTTGTCATTAAGCACTTTATGAAGGCCTGACCGCTTTAAAATCGCAAGCATCTGCATACCACCATGCTGAACACTTTTTACGTTCTGATATCCCTTCCAGCTCACCTCCATACATCCAGACACCTGGTTGCACCAGATGTGCAGATATTCGTCGTGGTATTCGAGGTTCAGGGCCTCAACCTGTTGGGGCAACTGTTCTTCGAGTGGAAGCCGGAAAGAAACTGTGCTCCCCTTTCCTGGCTCACTCTCGATCCAAAAAGTGCCCTCGTGATTTTTGATGATTTCTGAAGAGATGAAAAGTCCAAGCCCAAGCCCGCCGAAACGCTCCGCTGCATTGTCTGCACGGTAATAGCGGTCAAACAGTTTTTCAAGTTCTTGTGGCGCAATGCCTATCCCGAAATCCTTCACAGAGACAATGGCGCTGTTTTGGGCAGTCTTGCAGGTAACAATAACCTCCTGCGCTTCAGGAGAATATTTGATGGCATTGCTGAGCAGGTTGTTAATTACCTGTTCAATCCTAAAGCGGTCGGCCAGAATAATCGCTTCCATGTCTTCGGTCATTTCCAACCGGTGGCTGGGGCTACTAAGCTGCCAGGCCGCTATGCACTCCCTGGTGAGTTCCGCCAGATCGAAACTGCTGGTGTTGAGCTGAAGCTTACCCGCATTGATGCGGCTCACGTCCAGCATTTCGTTGATGAGCCTTTCAAGCTTGGTTGTACTCGCATCTACCTTTTGAAGATAGCTTTGCATTTTACCTAAATCCCGGCTGCGCAGTAGCAGCTGATTGAAAGCTTTGATGCTGGTAAGCGGAGTTTTGAGCTCATGGCTGGCAATGGAGATGAACTCATCTCGCTGCTCCTGCCCTTTCTTCTGTTCGTGAATATTGGTATTTGTACCGATCCAAAGGCTTAGCTGTTCCTGTTCATAAATGGGCTGAGCCTTGCACAGGTGCCACCGGTAGATCCCATCAGACATCTTAAGCCTACACTGGATCAGAAAGGCCTGGCCGTTTTCCAGCCCCTGGTTCCATTGACGCTGACTCTCGGCAAAATCTTCAGGATGAATGTGCAATAGCCAATGCGCCTCAAGCAATGAAGCGCGACTTTCGCCAAAATCCTCGCACATCACCTCGTTCACATATTCCAGGGTACCCCCAGGCGCAGCTGTCCAAACCTGATGAGGTATGCTGTCAAGTAAGGCATTCAAATACTGTTTTTCCTTCCTGCTGGCAGTCACCTCCTGGCAAATCAGAAGGATACTTAACCTGGAGGAACCAGCAAGAGATTCGGGAATGAGCTGATAGGCATAGATGCGCTCCTGCCCATTGAGCATTAGGGTCAAATCGCCCGATTGGCTAATCTGATTTTCCAGACTCATTCGTAGCTGATGTTGCAGTTTTTCCCGGATTTCTGCTTCTATGGCCAGCCCGATGTGATCTTCCCCTGCTCGGTTGGAAAAGATCCGGTCCAGCTTTTGATCGAAGCGCAGGATAATGCCAGGAAGGTTCTCAGCCAGGGTGCGGTAATCTTGTTCGCTCTCGCGTAAAGCCCTAAAAATATAATCTACAGGCCTGATGAAGGCCATTTCCACACTGGCTTTGTAGATCAGGAAAAAGGAGATCAGTTTGCCGTAGTGTCCTACCTCATTGATTGGGCCGATGTTGGTACTATAGCTGGCAAAACAGCATTCACTCAGGATGGCAAAAAAGATCGAAGCTGCCAGCAGGTCATATGTTTTGCGCTCAAAACGCCTGCGGTGACGGTAAAGCATGCCCAGGGAAATAAACAGAATCAAAATCACCAGGTATTCCATGTTAACCTTAAAGTCGGTTTGCCCCTGCCCCTGAATAAAACATACAGGAAACACTTTCCAGTCCAGGATACTTAAAGCGATGAGCAAGCTGATGATCAGGTACCCCAGGAAAATCAGCTCACTTTTAATCCTGCGTTTGCCGGTGATACAAACGAAACCAAAAAGGAACACCATGGCCTCGAAACAGCGGGTAGCGATCCAGAACTGATTGGCCGGAAAGCCATCCGAGGTGATAACCTGCATGCCCTTAAAGCTCAAGGTATGCAGTAGGTCCAACGAGCCGATGAACAAGTAGGCCAGCCCGACCACATGCAGGTAGGCATTGTCCTGCATCTTTCTGGAATTCCAGGCCACGATAAAGACGGCAAAAGCCACCACGATCGAAAACAGCTCTACCAGGGTATGGAAGAGCATATAGCTGTAGGATTTACTGTAGTAGAAAACAACAACAAGGCAGCAAATGGCGAACAAAGTCCTGTAATACCTGCTGCAAAAACTTCTTATATCGGACAAGCGGCTCAAATTAAATCTCAAATATAATGATTTTATTCAGCCCCTGCACTTGTTTTCAGGTCTCATTAGACATCTGCTCTAAGCTGTTTTGTCTTTGTCAAAAACCTGAGCCTGTTAAGTGCATCTTGATTCCAGGTAAGCTCTGATTAATAGGAACAATTAAAATTCTTTTCCCTGTAAGCTTCGCTGAATTCTTCTCTTTTAATCAACTTAAACGGACTTTGCTCTTATGGGTTTCTTATTCCTTTTTCCCCACCAGATTAGAAATCCCGATAGGGGTAAAGATGCACTGATCAGCGAGCCTAGAAAAGCTAAAAGCTGCGTTCCTAAACCATATAGCCTACCAGTATGAAGCTCAAGATTGGAATTACGCCACTTCATACCCAAGGTTTTTTGTTCATGAGGTAGCCCATCAATAAAGTCTCCGGTTCTGCCATCATAAAAATAATAACTTACCCCTCTCCATGCATCACTGTTGCTCTCAATTTGTACAAAAGACATCGAAACCTTATTATTTTCATCGGGGATGCCTAAGCCAATTTCAGTCCAATCACCTTTTAATTTTTTAAGCAGGCGATAATGAATCAGATCTATTTTATTCAGGGTGGTATCGCTTGCATTTATTTGGGGTAAGTTCCTGCTAAAACCTGATTTCCCTTTATCACCAAGTATACGGTAAATCCCGTTCTCCCACCAATTAAAGGACCATACAAGACCAGTAACGGCGATAATTATGGCAATAGGCAAAACATAAAACCCCAAACTATTATGTAAATCGTAGTTAACTCTTTTCCATCTGGCATTCCATTTTACAGCAATGCTTTTCTTAAACTGTTTAAAGTTTTTAGGCAACCAAAGGATGAATCCCGTGATGAGCATAATCAAATATAGCAGGATACAACATCCAACCAGTGGACTACCAATAGGTTTAATCAGCAGTAATTGCCTGTGCAATTGCTCAACAATATTAAAGGACTCATAACGGATATCGATAACACCCAGTACTTCACCAGTGTACTGGTTTACGTAAACCTGGTCCTGGTATTCAAACTGGCTAAAATACCAGAGATTGAACTTTTTTTTCTCATTAACCTTAAAGCCCGAAAATACATAACTCTTATCATCTGAACTGATTTTGACATTATTCAATACCTTCCCCTCTGCTACCGCTTTCTTTGCATGGGTAAGCAACTCAGAAAGCGGCCTGGCAGGACCGGTTTTTTGTACATAGACCATTTTGCTATGCAGCTGATTAAAGATTTCCTCATCGAATACATATATACAGCCGGTAATAGAAACAATGAACACCACTAGCCCAGTCGCCAGGCCAATCCAAAGGTGAAGCCAACCAGTGATTTTCTTAAATCTGCTCTTTGCCATTAAAATGAATATCCAACGGTGAACATATAATTTTCAGGTTGGCCAGGAAACAAACGTAGATAATCATATCCGCCAACCCAATGTTTCTTATTGCCAATGTTATTTGCATTAAGCTGTAATTGCAGTTTACCGATATTATAAAACAAGGCGGCATTAAATAAGGTAAATGAAGGAATGGTGATCTGGTCTTCCGGAGAAAACTTCGCATCATAGATCAGGTTGCGCTTATCCGTATAATTAACACCCAGGCCCAAACCAAAGCCTTTCACAGCACCATCCACAAAATTATATCTGGTCCATAAATTAGCGGTATTTTTAGGTGCATTTGGTTTTTGAATACCTACCTCACCAACTGTACCACTTTCCAATATCTTTGCCCTGTTATAAGAATAAGAAGCAATAACGTTCCAGTTAGGCATTATCTTTCCTGTAACATCAAACTCAAATCCCCTGGATTGCTCCTCTCCGATTTGCCTCAACACATCCACTACCCCTGGTGTAGCGTATAGCGCCCCTGTTTGTTTGATTTGGTATACTGAAGCACTTACAGATAACTGATCCCTGAACCAACTGGTTTTGGATCCAAATTCTATCATATTACTTTTCAATGGGTCAAATGGTCCTCCTGCATTGGGATTAGATATGGTAGAGGAAGTTTGTGGATTATAACCTTCTACATAACTACCGTAAAAATTGATATTGGGAGTTACACTATATACCGCACCAAAACGAGGCAACCAGGCCGAAGAATTGGCCTTGGCTTCTGTCTGGGTTTTATAATTGGCATAATCCGTATAATATTCATAGCGGATTCCTGCTAAAATTTGCAACCTGCCTATTTTGAACTGATCCTGAACATAGCCGGAGTTCAGATAATAATAAGTTGGGGCAACCACAGATTGTGCAAAGAAAAGTTTGCTATCATCCTGCATTCTTTGCGAAGAAAGCGGATCATTCAGATGAAAATGAGGCACATTTGGTACAGGATTTCCTGCCGCATCTAATAAGTATCTTGATTTATTGGCCACAACATAGGTAGCAATGGCACCGTTATTGGCAGCATTACGATAACCAGAGGCGGTAAGTTGCGATCCTCCAACTGGTGTTTTTTCGCTTCCGAAGTCGTAACCTGCAACAATTTTATGTTCTACAACACCAGTTTTAGGGGTATAATTGATGTATCCAGAGAAATTATCAATAAATCTTTTGCGCTTTCTGATCTGAACATTCATACCAGCCAGGTTATTAATGGCAACACCATTTCCATCAAGGCCATAAGCGTTGGATGTTCTGTGCTCATTCAAATCTTCTGAGTATCCAGTTTTTAAATAAGAAGCATTCAGGCTGAGATTATCCGTAATCTTGTGGGTAATGGAAATCGTTGCATTATAAGTCAACTCATTTAAATAATCGTTTGTTGTATTGAGCGACAAAGATTGTGGTGTAGAATTCAGATCGAAACTTCCAAATATCGGCTGTCCACGGTCAAGTCGGCTTTTAGAATCGGTATACACCAAATCAAAATTAATTCTGGTCTTTTCAGAGGGTACAAATGTTAATGATGGCGCAATAACGAAGTTTCGGTCAAACATTAAATCCCTAAAACTTTCAGCGTTCTCATACCCCAGGTTTAGGCGATACAGTAACGTGCTATCTTTTGTTGCCGGACCGGTAAAATCGGCCAGGCCTCTAAAAGTATTAAAACTCCCCATGGTGAGGCTTACTGATCTGCGGGTCTCATCCAAAGGTTTTTTAGTTACCCTGTTAACCACCCCTCCCGGACTTGCATTTCCAAATAGCGCAGATGATGGCCCTTTTAAAACTTCTACCCTTTCCAGATAATTAGCTAAAGATTGTTTCCAAAACCCGGTACTTGTTCTCAAACCGTTAATCAACTGGGTATTACTTTGCCCATTTACCCGAAATCCCCTAATGGTCAAATCGTCATAAAAACTGAACTGGTTTACCCCGCTAAAATTTTTAACTACTTCACCCACACGCATTAAGCCCTGATCTGCTATAAGTTCTTTACTGGCATAAGAAACCGATTGGGGAATATCTTTAAGTTCATTTTCTATCTTCCCAATAAAAGTCGCTTTGGTTTTATAGGTCTTCTCCTTACGACCTGTAATCTCCACCTGTTGGAGTACATCTGCCGATTCTTGAAGTATGATATTCTCCTGAACTTCTCCAGAACTCAGTTCCATGGTTTTGATCTTTTCTTCGAAGCCTACGAAATTGACATGCAAAACAACTTTTCCTGGATTTAACTGAAGTTTATAAACTCCACGATTGTTGGTAGAGGTAATGGCTTTGGTACCTTCTGCACTTACAGTAGCACCCGGAATACTTTTTCCTTGCCTGTCTTTTACAGTCCCCTGTAAAATAACTTTTTGCTGAGCAGAAACCTCTTGGCTTTTAGCCATCATCAAGACAATACATAGCAATGCCATGGTTATACGAAACTTCATAAAATAGGGATAATTTTTGTTTGATCTAAATAAAATCTTCGCGCAAAAATAACTCAAGATATCATGATTAACAAAATTTATTTAAACTTATTCTAAATAATGTTTTGAATGATAATTTCATTGATTATATTCAGAATATGCTAGCAAATTTAGTTTTGGCACGTTCACATTCCTCCAGCAACCGAGCAACACATCTGACTTTTAGATTTGATATGCTAAACTTTACACAGCTCATGTACCTACCCCTTAATGCATAAGTTTAACCTCAAGACTGACTAAGTTCTTAAAAGATATCTTCTCCTCCTGCCATAGCGTATCAGTAAAAACAAAAAGAGCCTGCTCATCTTTTTAAAAAAGAAGCAGGCTCCTTAAACATACCTTTCGCTTCCCATTTGGGGAAAGATATGAAGCAAACGATGAAGTGATCTAATTCAAAAGCTACAATAAAGCACTAAGCTTTTGATCAATTTCTTCTTTGTGATCGGTTTTTACCAGGATTCGTCCTTCCTTATCCAGCAATACATAAAGAGGAATAGTTCGCGACTTATACTTACTTACGATTTTTGCAGGCATGTTTTTAACAGGAAACTCATCTGCTACCTGAATCCAATCCATTTTCTCCTGATCCATGGCTTTTTTCCATTGGTCCCATTTGTTATCATTGGTTACACCAACAATTTCAAAGCCTTTATCTTTATACTTTGCATACACCTCTTTCCAGTGTGGAATGGCTTCTCTGCAAGGCTTGCACCAGCTTGCCCAGAAATCTAGCAGCACATATTTACCTCTAAGCGTTGATAAGGTAAACTTACTGCTATCAGGTTTCAAAAGCGTAAAGTCTTCGGCCAGTTGGCCAGGAAGAACAGCCTTAATTTCCGCTACCTCGGTTTGAAGGTTGGTAAAGTAAGCGGACTGTTTTGCTGATCCTTTAAATGTGGCCAGCAAGCCTTCAAAATCTGCCAAAGGCAAATCAGAATTAAATAAATAATACTGATTTAGCATGTATACACCTGCTACAGATGAAGGCTTTTCATTGATGTACTGCTTAATGAAGGCGAGCTGTTTTTGAGAAATGGCTGCTCTATCTTTAGCCATACCAGCGCTGGTTTTCTCATACTGTTCATAATCTGATTGTGCGGCAGAACCCGAAATTTTCACAGATGTGAGGCTTGCCCCCTTTTGCATCCCATACTGGGTATAATCATAATGCTGTGCACCTGCGGTATCAATGTGCAGGTTTACCACTCCAGCGTCAACAAAGAGCTGTGTGCCCCAGTTTCCAGGTTTAAGGTTAACTGAAATCATCTGCGCACCATCTAACCTGCCTTTGGCCACAAACTTGCCATTGGTAATTTTAGCCTCGCCTACTTTCTTCGAAACACGGGTTCGGCTATCGTAAGCATGGAGTTCAACCTCCCCATCTTTTAGCCCCTTTACCTGGCCATTAACTGAATAATCGATTGCCTGTGCATTCGCAATAGCGGGTAAGGCCGCCAACAAAATGCCATATAATAACTTCATTTTCATTCTGTTATTTTGATTTCTCTTCAAACAATTCTCTCAGTTTTTTATTTAATATCTCTCCTCTCAAATCTTTCGCTATAATTTTCCCTTGTGGATCAACTAACAAAGTGCTTGGAATGCCATTAATACCATAGTACTGGGAAACTTCGTTCTTCCAGCCCTTTAAATCAGAAAGCTGTGTCCAGGGCATATTATCATCCTTTATCGCCTTTTTCCAGTTTTCCCCCTTATCATCCAGAGAAATCCCAACTACGGTGAAATTTTTATCTTTGTATGTATTGTAAGCTTTCAAGACGTTTGGATTTTCGGCACGGCAAGGGCCACACCAGCTAGCCCAGAAATCTACCAGCACATACTTCCCTTTAAAAGAAGCAAAGTTTACCGGGATACCATTCACATCATTTTGAGTGAAGTTGAGCATTTGCTCGCCAATACTACTGCGTTTCAAAACGGTAAGACGTTCTGCTAGGCGCTTACCTGTTGCACTGGCTTTTACTCCCGGCCCCAACAGATCATAAATGGCCTGGATGTCTTTGTAATTACCCATCCCAGCTCTATCTGATACCAAACTCAGGCTAAAGGCACTTTCTGGATGTGCAGCGATGTATTTATTTTCCCTTTGTTTCATCTCCCCTCTTATGGCTGCAATTTTCTCTTCACGCGCTAGTTTTTCTTCATCTGTTCCCTTGCTGTATGCGGCATATAGTGGTTGCAATTGCTTATCAAAAGGTTCTTGTGTGGCCTCAAAATCATCGGCCTCCTTTTGTGTTTTGGATCCCGAAACTTTAAGCAAATGCAATGAATCAGCATTCCCTGTGATCGAAATATTTCCTGGTTCAAGATAAACCCAGGCCGCACGGGTAGGAAACATCAGGGTTACCTTTTGAGCTTCGGGCATTTTACCTGTCCACTCAAACTTACCATCAGTTGTTTTAATGGTGCCGGTTTTTTGCTCAACACCTTCATAATAGTAAAGCTTAACCTCTATGTTTCCTAAACCTTTAATATCTCCTTTTAATTTGGCATCTTGCCCGAATACTGTTCCAGCAGCCAATAGCATGCCGCCAGCCAGTAATGTTTTCATTGATTTCATCTTTTTTATGTTTAATGGTTGATTAGTTGAATATTTCTGCAAGCTTCTTATCCATGGCCTCATCGCCTTCACCACCACCTCCATATCTGCCAATGATTACGCCGTTTTTGTCTACCAGAATCTTTGTCGGAAGCGAATGAATAGCATAAGGTTCTGTAATGTCTGTTGATTTATCAAAACCTCCCTGAGGCGTACGTTTCAACCCGCGCAGTACATGTTTCCAAATCCCAATTTTATCTGTTTCTACGGCTTTTTTCCAGGCCGTAAGATTGCTATCATCATCGGATACACCAATTATTTCCAGCCCTTTATCTTTGTATTTATTGTATAGGGAGATTAAATGGGGGTTACCCTTACGACAAGGCACACACCAGCTGGCCCAGAAATCGAGAAGCACATATTTTTTTCCTTTAAAATCTGCTAAACTGATGGGCTGACCGTTGATATCGTTTACGGCAAAAACAGAGGCTACACTTCCTGGTGAACCACCCTCCAGGCTTTTAATTTCCTTTGCAATCTCTTTGCCTGATGCACTTTCTTTAATGCGATCAGAAAGTTTGGCATAAAGTGCTTTACTTTCCTGAAGCGGTATTGAGCTTACCTTCCACCGCAATGAATAGGCGCTGTAATAAGAATCAGGATGACTTTTGATAAACGCCATATCTATCTTGTCCATCTCTTCTCGCAACGGATCCATTCGATCTTTAGCCTGCGTGGCCAATTCCTTAAGTGCATCAAGTTCAGCTTCGGTTTTCCCCTCCTTTTTGGCATTGATATAAACCATGTTGGCCTTGCTGTATGCAGCAGAAAGTACTCGGATCTTATCCATCTGGCTCTTCTTTTGTTTTTCCAGTTCAGCATACTCCGCATGGGTAGTCGAGCCTGTAACTTTTAATGCCCTGAAGTCACCAGCGGTTAGTTCAATAGTCAATTTTCCTGGAGATAGGAAAAATGATGCCCTGTTGGGATCATCAAAGTTTTGTCCAGCTTTATCGCTTGAAATATAAGCCATAACAGGCTCTGCAATTGCCCCCTTAAAAGCAAAAGCTCCATTTTGAATAACAGCACTATCCTGAATAAATTTATCACCACTACCCGTATAGGCTAACTTGATTTTTCCACTCGTTAGTCCTTTAATTTTACCTTGTAAAGTAAAATCGGCCAACTGTGCCTGAACAGCCGAAACAGCTATTAACAAGCAACATGTAATTAAATATTTTTTCATCTTTTTATTTTTGATGAGGCTGTATCATCAATTTATACTTGTCATCCTGAAGGGTTAACGCCAATTGCATTTAAAGCTTTTCGACAACTTGTCCCGATTTTACATCGGGAGGCTCAACGTGACAACATTAAAGTGACTAATTGATTAATGATACAGCCCCTGTGAATTCATTGGTTAATTTGCAGCGTATCCTGTATTTTGTTCGCCAAACTCCGGGTTGTAACGGAATTCGGTAAGTGGCACCGGAATGATGTATTGAATTTGGCTGGAAATGCTGGGTTTGTATATTTTTACCGTTTCAAAAGGCAATCGCAGCAAGGCCATCCATTCACTACCATCTTCAGCAACCAGACTTCTTGAGGTTTCCTTATAAATTTCCTCTAAAAGTGTAGCAGGTGTTAGCGCATTGGTTACCGCTAAATAAGGCGCATTGGCTACCGTTAAACCTGCTTTTTCTTGTATCAGGTGTACCAGGTTTTTCGCTTCGGTAAGGCTTCCTCCCGAGCGTACAATAGCCTCAGCTTTCAGGAGATAAACTTCGGTAAGACGTAAGGCATAATCAGTTTCACTGGTAACTGATGGCGTGCCGCCCACTACCTGATATTTGGTGAAATAATAGGTATTAGGTGATGAGGTGGAAGGATTCGCAATTCCGATTACCCAGTTTTGGCGGGGATCGCCTGCATATAAATCTCTCAGTTTAGCTTTAGCTACATAAAGAGCGGAAGCTCCCGGCCAATATTGCCTGCTCTTGCTGTATGGATCTGCAGCTTGAAGAGCCTGTGGCTTAATTCCTAAAATCACTTCCTTGCTGGCCAATGCCGCAGTGCGAAATAAATTCTGCTGGCTGCTCTCTAATACATAGGGACCATTCTGAAGGATGTTATCGGCAAGCTGGATAACTTCAGCATAATCGCCGCTTGCTCCCCGGTTAATCAGTACACGCATCTTCAAAGCCATTGCAGCCCATTTAGTGGCATAGTGATTGGGATTTGTAGCCGGACCATTAGCAATGGTTTCATTAAGATCTGCCAAAATGAAATCGTAACTTTCCTTTACTGTACTTCTCTTTTTGGTGATATTGGTTAGCGTAGAAAGTTCATCGCGCAGTAAAACTCCCTGGGTACTGTTAATTTTATACCACTCTGCATAATAGCTCAATAATTTAAAGTGGGCATAGGCACGTATAAACCTCGCTTCTGCTAAAATTTCCTTTTTTCGATTGCCTGTAAACGCATTGTCGGCCAAGGCATTAACACCTTTAATAACACCGTTTGTTGCATTAAGTGCCTTATAAGATTCATCCCAATAAGTGCCAGAAGTACTCGTGTTTTGATTGTCTTCTTGTGGGAGCTGACCAAAACCATAACCTAAATAACCCGCTAGTGTTGCCGGCAAAATTTGGTGGTTCTGCCAGTTAGCTCTGGTAGTAGAAGCGTTGGCAAAGTTATAATAAGCTCCGTTTAATGCTATTTGTGCTGTTCCCTGGTCAAGGATAGTATTTTCATCTACCTTAGCATTTTTCGGTAATGCCCCCAACTCCTTTCCACAGCTGTAGATTACAGTAAGTACCGAACCTAAAAAGAGTAATTTATATAATGTTTTCATGTTCATTGATTTGATTTAAGTAACCACTTTATCGATCTGATTATAATCCTACCCGAAGGCCCAGGCTAAACTGCCTTACATAAGGATACCCACCCGAATCACTGTATCCACCAATTAAACTATAAGGATCATTACTGGTTTCAGGATCTACGCCCGGATAGTTGGTGATGGTAAACAGATTGGTGCCGGAGATATAGGCAGACAAGCCGTTGATTCTTAACTTTTCGGTTATCTTTCTAGGAAGTGAATAAGAAAAGGTTACCGACTTCAGCTTAATAAAGGATGCATCGTACACATTATTGCTTGCAGCATAGGCATAAGAACCCTGTCCTTGTATTAACCGGGGCCTGGTGGCACCTGGATTATCTGGTGTCCAGCGTCCTAATATCGATACTCCCTTATTGGTTCTTCTCGCCATATCCTGATTTTGCACATCAGCCAGGTAATAAATGTCTCCACCGTAAGAGAATGTTGCCAGCGCAGTTAGCGTAAAATCTTTGTAGCTTAACCTGTTGGTATATCCTCCGTAATATTTAGGTTCGGCACGGCCAATAATATCATCCTTAAAATAGCGGTATCCTCCACCAATATCTTCCAGCAGATAACTTGCATCGCCAATACCCAGGTAAGGGTAACTACCGAACATGGCAAGCAGGTTGCCATTTTTGTAAGCGTCTACCTCGGCCTTCGTGCTCAAAATCTTGTCGAATACCCTTCCGTAAAGTAAACCGATAGGTTCTCCAACCTTTAACACCGTGTTGCCATATTGATAAACTTGCGGGTTGTTAGGGTCGGCAAAATCATTTGACAGTGCAAGCACCTTAGACCGGTTGCCCGAGATGTTTAATGTACCCGACCACTGGAAGTTCTTACTGCGGATAAAATCGCCACTCAGTTCAAGCTCCAAACCGCGGTTGCGGATGTTGGCTATATTAGCTGTTACGCCTGTAAAGCCCGAGCTCGATGCTACTGTGGTTGGAAACAGCACATCTTTGGTACGCTTGTCGTAATAACCAAATCCCCCCCTAAACCTGCCATTGAAAAATGAGAAGTCTATCCCAGCATCACGCTGAAGTGTCGACTCCCATTTGAGTCTTGGATTTCCAAGTTGGCTGGGCGAAAGACCATTTAGCCCGGCATAAGATACTGGTGCATATAACGTGTAAAAAAGGTTATCTGCAATGTTCTGCGTTCCGGTATAACCAGCGCTTGCCCGCAATTTTATTTCATCAATCCATTTTACATCTTTAAGAAAATTCTCTTTTGAGATTCTCCAGCCCAGACCTCCTGAGGGAAAATACCCTACCCGGTTAGCTTCAGGAAACTTAGAAGAAGCATCAGATCTACCAGTGAAGGTGAACAGATACTTATCGTAAAGATTGTAAGTAGCCCGCATGTAAAAACTCAATAACGAATTTTGATCAGATGTACCCGTTGCTGGTAGGGTTACTGCTGCCGAAGAAAGGTTATTCAGATAGGTATCATCCGGAAATCCTTGTCCACTGGCCGAGAAGGCATTGGATTTGGTGATCTGCCAGGAAGTACCTGCAACTACGTTTAACCTGTTATTCTCATTAAACTCTTTGTTATAAGTTAATGTATTCTCAAAAAAGGTATTGGTTTGCTGAGATTGCGATTGCGTGGCTGTTCCGTTATTGGAGCTCCCCGATCCATTAGAGGTGGCAATAGATGCGGTACTCGGTATGTAACTGGTTTGACGGTAATTGTTGTAATTAACAGCTACAGAACTCCTGAATTTTAAGGATTTAAAAATATCATATTCTCCCGCAACACTTCCAATTAAGAATATCGCGTTCGATTTGTTAACGCCTTTAGTCAGCACCAGTGGATTTTGAAAACCCTCATAAGCATAGGCCCCAAGTGTAGCAGGATCGATAATTTTAACACTTCCATCGGCATTAAAAGGATCAACTGTTGGAGGCGCAAACATGGCCTGGGTGTATATCCCATTGGTGATATTATTAGTCGTAAAACCATAATCCAGATTGGTATTGAAACGCAATCTTTTGCTTATTTCATTATCCAGACTCACCTTTCCTGCTACCCTCGAGTAATCTGTACCAATTACCGTCCCTTGATTTTTATTATAAGTAATGGAACTGTAGTAGCTCGAACCTGTTCCACCGCCCCTTACCGAAACGTCGGCATTTTGGGTAACGCCATTTCTTAACACTAAATCCATCCAATCGGTATTGGCAGTTCCAAAATAATTGGGATCGGTTAGTATCTGTGTAGCCAGGGCATTCGGTGCAAGTACGGGAACCGAGGCCGCACGTGCATCATTCAGGTTTTTTGCGCCTTCCTTTACCATTGCGATATATTGCTCCCTATTTAATACTTTTTCCTTTTCGGGCATTGATAATGCAGTATAATAATTGGCTTCGAGTATCGGTTTTTGATTCGTCTTTCCCTTTTTGGTGGTAATAATCACTACACCATTCGCAGCGCGTGATCCATAAATGGCGGTTGCTGAGGCATCCTTAAGAATATCAATCGTTTCAATATCGTTGATATTTAGTCCGCCTAAACTGTTTAACCCTCTGGCGAAAGAGCCTGCAACGGTGAAGTTAGGATCATCATTTCCGCCCCTTTCAACCGGACTTACAATATCGGCAGCTCCAGCCTGATAACGATTTTGGACCTGCACCTGCACCCCATCTATGATATAGAGGGGATCATTACCCCCCATAAGCGAGGTTCCGCCCCTGATCCTGATTTTGGCTACCCCACCTGGCGAACCATCCGACTGTACCACCTGTACACCCGCCGCTTTACCAGTGATGGCCTGATCTATTGTAGCGAAAGGTACATCCCGCACTTCTTTCATATCAACAGAGGAAACCGATCCTGTTAAATCCTTTCTCCTGCTGGTTCCGTAACCTACCACTACAGTTTCCTGGAGTTTATTTTCCCTGAGCTGTAAACGTACAATCATGTTCGCAGTAACTTGTTGCTCTTTTGTGGTGTAACCTACGTAAGAGAAAATCAAGGTTGCGTTTGCAGGAACATCAATACTAAACGAGCCCTGTGTATTGGTAGATACGGTATTTTTCAAATTACCCTTTTCCCTTACCGTTACGCCAGGAATTGGTTTTCCTTCTTCATCCAGCACCCTTCCCCGCAAATCAGCGCTTGAAAAGACATTTCGGATCCGATCCAGTATAGAAGCTGGTTTTTTATTTAAAACAATAATTTTGTCTTTAATGGTATACTCAAAATGCTCATCAAAAACCTTTTTCAGCACTTCGTTAAGGTCTTGATCTTTAACATTCACATTAACCTTCTCGGCCGATTCCAGTAAGCGAAAGTCGAACACGAAGTCGTACCCGGTTTGATTTCTAATTTTGGTGATGATAGATTCTAAAGAGGCGTTCTTTTCATTTAAGGTTACTTTTTGGCCGAAAGACCCTGCAGATACCTGTAATAAAGTGGTTGTAAGGATAAGGATGACCAATTTCATAGTCAATAGAAGTTTATTAGGCAGCCGCAGTCGGGCCATGCCTAGGTTAAAAGCATAAATTTGCATACTTTTGTCTTGGTTTGAGTTGATTGGAAACTGTTACTTGATATTTTCTGATTCCCGATTTCGGGAAAAGGACTCAAACTCCCGGATAGTGGTGTTGGTAGCACCATTATCCTTCATTTAGATCCTTCTTTTTCCGTTACCTCTTCTGTCGTAGATTTCTTTTCATTTTAGTTAGTTTGGTTTTTAGTTGATGTGGTTTTACTTTGATATTAATTGGGGAGAACGGTAACCTTTTTATCTTCAATTTTAAATCTGATGTGTCCGGCTTCTGCTAAACGCTCTAAAACAGCCGCCAGTGATTTGGTTCTGGAAATCCGGCCTATAAGTGGAATCTTTTTGATTTCCTCATCCTGATAAGTCAGTTCAACATTATACCACCGGGCGATAGTACTCATTACATTTTCGAGTGGTTCTGCCCGAAAATAAAACTCATTTTTGACCCAAGCCACTTCACTTTCCAGATCTGCCTGTACTATTTTAACCGACCCTGATTTATTAATGGCCAACTCGCCCGGTTTTAATAAATAATTGTTATTAATCTTTACACTTCCTTCCAGCAAGGTTGTTTTGGTACCTGATAACACTTCGTAATCGTTCACATTAAAATGCGTTCCCAGTACTTCAATTTCCTGATGCGCAGTTTTCACTATAAAAGGATGATGCTTATCCTTTGCAACTTCAAAATAGGCCTCTCCCTTGAGTTCGATCAATCTGTTCTTCATCCCCGCAAAGGTTGAAGGATAAGTGATGGAAGATGCAGCATTCATTAAAACTACCGAACTATCTGGTAAAATGACCTTGATCTTTTCTCCATTAGAGGTGGCCAGTTGGTTGTAAACCAGTTTCTGATCCAGCCTGCCTGTTGCCTGACAAACAATCTCACCACTCTCGCTTCTTATAATTTTTAGCCCGGAAGAATCGACCAGCTTACCTGAACTTATATCGTTAATGTAGATTTTTTTCCCATCAGCTAGGGTAAGCGTGGCTCCACTCTTTCCTGCTGCAATATCCTGGGTAAATTCTACAGAAGGCGCTGCTCCGCGGCTGTAAATTAAAATACCCAGGCCAACAATAACAGTTAAGACAGCAGCAATAGCCAGGCGAAACCCTATTTTCTTCAAGCTCAACTTTCGTTCATCGGCACTGAATATCCGGTCCAGTACCTGCGTGCTCTGCTGGCTGGTTAGCTGGTATTGGTCTTCCTGCTCACGCATAAAGCCCTCAAGGAGCTCATTAATTTCTTTTTCATAACTGGGATCGTCAACAAAATCCCATAACTCCAGCTCATCAAGTTGGCTTGCTCGTGCCGAGAGGTGCAACTGCAATAATTCTTTAAGTCTTGTGGTGTGGATCGCCATAGCGCTAATTTACTTTCGCATTTAAAAGTATTGACACCATCGCACAAAGATCAGGGTATACCCAAAAGAAAAAATAAACTAACAAACTGATTTACAGATGGATTATTTTAACAAAACCATAACTAAAAGCGGAAAAGCGATTGCATTTCTTTTCAAATGCTCCCTGATTTTCTTTAAGGCCGACCTCATGTGTACGTGTACGGTTTGGGGAGAAATGCCCATTTGTTTGCCTGCTTCCTCATATTTTAGACCTTGTTGATGACATAGCTGATAAGCCAGTTGCTGTTGGGGAGAAAGACCCGAAATGGCCTGATCTACTATTCTTAAGGTCTCCCTGTAATCGAGCTGCTCAAGCGTTGAGGCTTCTGCTTTCCCTTCCGCTTGTTCTAAATCTACAGTGAGATTTGCTTTTTTTGAAAGATCTCTAAGTACATTGAAAGCCCGATTGCGTACAAGTCTATTTAAATATGCGCCAAAACTCTCAATGTCTTCAAGCCTGGATCTGGTGTTCCAAATGTTTAAAAATACATCCTGAACAATCTCCAAAGCCATATCATCGGAATGGGTAATTCGCTTAGCGAAGCTGAAAACGAAATTTTGATAGTGATTAAAAACTGTCGTGAATGCATACCGATCCCCTTTAGCTATTTTAATCAACAATTCCTTTTCGTTTAAAAGTAGTGAGACAGGCATGGGTGGGATTTCGGTATTTCTAATTTACTAAAACATTCAATAATAAACAAAAATTGCCTGTTCCTAATTATATCGAGATAAAAAAATGAGTACTGAATACTCAAATAAGGATTTTTTAATAGCTGAATCCACAAATTATAAGCTCAAGACAAAAAATAGAAAAGAAAAAGACGTTAAATTGTCAAAAAAGTACTGGAGAGACTTTATATGTCAATTTTCGACCACCTTTCCTTTCTTCTTCCGGCAGTTATCGAAAGCTTCAAAATTTATCTGAATCTAACAGAATGGAAACAAGCAAAAGTTGTTTACACGAGCAAATGTATACAAAATCTATAGATTATATATTTTTATTTCATTTTTTATAGACTGTTGTTTTCAATACAAACAACAGTTAATTACCCTGATCAGATAATAAAAGTCTTTCTTAAGGTATGAAAAGGTCGACAGGCTTTCCTATCGCTATCCTTATCGCCATAGAAAAAAGCAAAGAGAACGATAGTGAAAGTGCCATCAAAAATACGCTAATTTACATTGGCTGAACATGCTGATACCGAAGACATCACGGCCGGTTAAGATCGGTATACCAAAATTGGAGATCCCTAAAAATGAAGAAGCTAAAGCAGTCTCCCCTTAGATCAAAATTCAATAACTAAAATGCGGCATTTACTGGAGATTTCGCATTTGATGATCAGTTCATTACAGAAATTTTAGCCAATGAGTCACGGACAAATTTGACCAGCACAACAAACTGAACCCTACGAAATTAAAAGGGTGCAAACTATTTGCTTGGATTGATCACTCTGCTATGGAATCGATTGGTCAGTGATAACGAAATCTCCAATCAGGACGGCTCTGATTTGGTTCAATCGCCATCTCACCTACCTGAACCCATGGCCTTTAATATCCCCATTATAGTATTGATATGGATATTCTCATGAAAAATCAAAAAATCGAATCCCCTTTCAAAAGCACTTAACGCAAAGCCTTGATCATGGCTGAATACACCTGCATGAAAGTCTTCTTCTAGGCGCTCCAATGTTGGGATCATCAAGTTTAGTATTTCCTCAATTTCAAGACTACCCGTTCTGGTGTTTGGTTTTGTGTCCTTTAGATATTTTTTGTAAAGGTTATGGATATTCGGAGGCATCTTTTCAGCACCAGAATATAAGTGGTAGATGGGGGTGACCAGCATATGCCCTAAATTCCAGATGATGTTATTGGTATATTTAAGGGGAATCTCATTGAACTGCTGAGTATTCAAGTGGGACAATTTTTCGATAAGAACTATTCTGTTTTGTTTTAACTCTTGGATCTTTTCAGTGATATTCATAATAATTTGCTAAGTTTTGATTTTGAAGTAATTTTCATCAATTCTTCCTGTTAAATTCATTTAATTCCGTTTTTTTATCTTCCATCAGTATAACAGTATCCCCACCACAGATTAAACCTTAGTCGTTTTTTCCCGAGTCCTTTTGTAGTTGGATCTTGTCTGTTGCTTAATCAAATAGCTTATCAATCGTGGTACAAACGCCTCATAAATTTCTGGTGTTTATTGGTTCCGCCCATTACAGGCATCACAAGTTTAACCTAATTGTCACCCTAAACTTATGATGCTATAAATACATATCTACTTCAGTTTTAGTTTGCTCAAATGAGATAACTTTACTTCTTCTGCTGGTTTAACATTAATCTTTTTCATCCAATCTTGGTGGAATAAGCTTATACATCACCGGGGTTACAATCCTTGATAATATTGTTGAACTGATGAGTCCCCCAATCAACACAATTGCGAGCGGTGCGATCTGTGGGTTGGGATTCATTGCTATAGGGATCAGGCCACAAATGGCGGTTATTGAAGTCAGCACGACGGGCAGAAACCTGGTCTCCCCGGCTATATCAATGGCCTCATCTATACTTTTTCCTTCAGCACGCAACTGGTTGGTAAAATCTACCAATAGCAGTGAATTTTTCACTTGTATACCAGATAAACCAATAAAACCAATTATAGATACCAAAGACATGGGGTTTCCTGTCATCAACAGGAAAATCACACCACCCAAAACGCCCAAAGGAATGATGGAAAGGACTATGATGATTCCCTTAAAAGTCTTAAACTGAAGCAATAGCACCGCGATGAACAGGAATGTACTTAAAATAATCACTGACAGAAAATTGCCACCCAGCGCATCGCCCTCTGACTCCGCCTCTCCTGACAGCTTGTAGTAATAACCTTTCGGCATCTTCAACTTTTTGAGTTCGGGTACAATGTCCTTCAATATATCGTTTGCCAACACATTATCCTTTGTCAGTGAGGTTACTTTTGCAAATCGTGATTTATTAAAATGGTTGATTGCAGTTGGAGAGGTTTCAAGCCCAACGCTCGCTATCTGGTCAATCTGAATCGGAGCACCCTGAATATTATTGACATAAAGATTCTTAAGGGCATTTAGGTTTGAATACTTATTGCGTGGAATGGTGATTACCACATTTCTCGAATCTCCCCTATCGTCAATATAATCGCCCACATTCAGTCCGGCCACGGCCATCCTGACTACTTTGTCTACGTCACTAGTCAACACGCCCAGCGTCCTGGCCTTTTCCTTATTAATCTTTATTTTCACATCAGATTTATAGGCATTAAGCTCGTTGTTAATGAAAAAAGTACCCGGATGTTTGCGCAGTAGTTCTTCAACTTTGAACGACAATGACCTGAGGGTATCCTGATTTTCACCAAAAACCCTTATCACGATATTTGCTTCGATGGGAGTACCCTGTTCGAAATCCTTAACCTCTATTTTTGCATAGGGAAAATCCGTGAACTTGTTCCTTAGCGTTTTGATCAGCTCGGTCTTGTCAATCGGACTGGTCTCTTCTCCCAATTGCACGAAAATCTGTGCAAAATCAGGCTTAATATCCTGTTGATGAACGTTATAATAGATCTGCGGATTGCCTTTACCAACGTTCGAGGTATAGTATACGATTTCGGGATGCTTTTTCAGCTCCGTTTCCACCAGCTTTGCAGCCCTGTCGCTTTCGGGTATATTTGCTTGTAAAGGCATTTTAATATTGATCAGGAACATCGGTTTTTCCGAAGTGGGGAAAAGTTTAAAACCTGCCAAAGGAAAAAGTAAAAAAGCCAGTACGCTCAACCCAACAGATATTCCAATAGTCACCTTTGGCCATTTCAGCGCCAGTGGCATGATACCTTTGTATGACCAGGTTAAAAAGCCCTGCAGCTTTCTAAGGAAATAATTCCCTTCTCCATGGGTATGGGTCTTTAGGATCTTGCTGCCAATAAAAGGTACAAGCGTTAAGGCTACGATCATCGAGGCCAAAACACTAGTAATAATGGCCATAGGTAGGCTTCTAATGAACTCTCCTGCCATATCAGGCAAGAAGGCTAATGGCAGAAACGCAATCACAAGCGTAGCCGTACAGCCCACAACGGCTACGCCAATCTGCTTTGTTCCCTTTAAGATGGCATCCTTTCGGCTATGACCTTCACGTAGCCATCTTTCAATATTCTCTACTACCACGATACTATCATCCACGAGCAAACCTAATGCCACTACCAGTCCAACGATACTGAGCTGGTTGAGCGAAAAGCCCAACAGGTTCATCGCAATCAGGCCAAGCGCCAACGAAAGTGGAATGGAGATCATTACGATCAGTGAAGGTCTAAAGCCCAGAGGCAAAAGGGTAACCACCACCAATACGATCGCCAGCCCAAAATCAAAACCCAGATGTCCCAGGCGTTTGGAAACCATGTCTGCCTGGTCAAAGTTTTTAATCATTTTGATGTTTTCGGGCAATGTTTCAGCGAATTGCTCCAATACTGGAGTATATTCTTTCTTGACCTCGCTGATATCCACGTTGTTCTTCATCGATGAAGTAATCAGGATGCAGCGCTGTCCGTTGATCCTGGTGATGTGGCTAACCATGCCATCCTTATAACCCACCTGTGCCACATCTTTTAGATATATAATTTTTCCGTTTGCATTGTAGATTACCGTGTTTGCAACATCCTCCACGTTTTTAAACTTACCGCTGGTTTTTACATTGAATACCTTATCGTCCATATTGATGCTCCCCCCTGGAATATCTGCTGCCTCACTCTGCAAACTTCCCATCACCACATTCAACGGGATTCTCAACTGTGCAAGTTTATCCAGTTGCATATCAATCCGGATCTCCTGCTCCGGCATCCCAGTGTATTTCACTTCCCTCAGGTTGGTAATCTTTTCCAGTTGGGTCTTCAGTTTATCTGCATTGTCCCTAAGGGTTTTGGCCGATGCAGTATTGGATATGAGTGCCATCTGGATAATCTTTACATCTGAGGAGGCAATTTTTTCGGTTTTGACCAGGTAGATGTCCTTTGGAAGCTCCCCATTTTTAAGGGCGTTGATTTCCGTTGAGATCTCCTGGTATTTGTTGTCCACATCAACCCCGTACTTGAACTTGATCTGTATGGCGGCAACACCATCTTCAATCGTGGTCAGGATCTTGTCGATGTTTTCTAATCCATAGATCTTGTTTTCAATAGGTTTAACTACCTGCTCTTCCATATCCTTAGGACTGGTACCGGGATAGATAACGGTAACCAGATATTGCGGGGGATGGGTAGTTGGATCCTCTGATCGTGGCATGGTAAAAAGCGTTAGAAGTCCTACCACCGCCACCAGTACGAATATGATTAGGGTAAACTGGTAGTTTTTTACGGCAAAGTTTGTAATTTTCATGTCGTCGTCTTTACTTAATAATTTTTACTGTAGACTGTTCGTTTAGGTATGCACTGTTAGAGGTAACGATTTGTTCTACACCCTCCAGCTTATCCTTTAGATATACATTTTTGTTGTCAAACTTCAGGATGGTCACCGGCACTTTTTTAACGCGGTCTTTACCAATTGGGGTAAATATGAAGCCCTTTTCTCCATCTGCCTCTACCAGGGCGCTGAAGGGGATTGCGGTAGCATTCTGGGAAACATTGGTCTGGATCGCTGCTTTTCCAAACATACCTATCGCCGGCCTTAGGTTGCCTAGCTGTAGCTTAAGTTCAACCTGAAAAGATCCAATGGAAGCATCAGCAGACTGCAGCTTGCGCAGTACCGTTGCCTGAAAGGTCTGATCAGGATAGCCATCAAGGTTGATAACTGCTTGTTGTCCCGCTTTGATTCCCGCCCACTCCTGATCGGTGACCCCGACCTTCAGCAGATAGCTATCGCTATTTTGGGTAGAGCTGGTCATCAGCACCGGCATTCCCCCACCTACTACTTCTCCCACGCTGGCTACCTTTTTGGTTACAAAACCATCCGAAGCAGCATAGATCTTAGCGTAGCGATAGTTAAAGGCAGTTGCCTCACTTGTTTTTTTGGCAACCTCAAGCGCTGTCCTGGTATTCTGCAACTGTTCCAGCGTAAATACGCTATCCTTGTACAGGTTTACTGCCCTGGCATAGTCGCGTTTGGCCTTATCCACGCCAAGGTCTGCCTGCGCCAATCCAGCCACAATCTCGGTGGTATTAAGTGTAGCCAGCAATTGTCCTTTTTTAAAGAACTGCCCCTCCTCTACCAGTATCTTACTGATGACCCCTCCAATCTTAAAGGCATAATTGGCCTCATTTTCGGTAGCTACCAGGCCTGTGGCCTGAATGCTGTTTGTAACCCCTAATGAGGAAACTGAGGCAATTTTCACCGGGACGATGTCGGGCTGGCCAAGTGCGTTTGTATTTTTTGGTTTTTCTTTGCAAGCGAACAATAATGATGTAAGTGCAATTAATGTAAGTTGAATCTTCTTCATGATATTTATTGTAGGTTAAAGCTGGCATTCGCACGCTCAATTGCCGTGAACGATATCCAGGTGTCAAATAGGGCAATATTGGATTGGAGCTGGGCATCGACCCATTGGTTCTGGGCATCGAGCAGCTCGATGTAAATGGCCATTCCTTCTTTATAAAGCTTGGTCATATCGTTATAATAGGTCTGGCTGGTCTTGAGTTGCGACTGTGCGGCTTGGTACCGGGCCGATGCACTCTGCAGGTTAGCCCTGCGCACATTGAGTTCGGTCAACAATTGCTGGGTTACGTGGCTGTTCTGCGCTGATACGGCCTGTTCGCTGGCAATCGCCTGTTTGATCTTATAACTGTTTCGTCCAGACGAAAACAGATTCCACTCCAGTGAGATGCCCAACAGATAATATCTGCTTTTATCATTGAACTTCCAGTCGAAGGCCTGGGAACCCAGATCGAGCGAAGTACCAATTTTGGGAATGAGGTACGATTTGGCAAGGCCGGTCAGGTTTTGATTAATCCCTTTAGCAATCTGTAGTTTTACCAGCTCCTCCCGGCCACTCACATCGCCGAATGACAGGTTGTCCTGCGCAGGTAGTGTGGGTACATCATCAGTCAAAATAGCTTCGGTCAACGACCTGTTCAATAGGAAATTGAAATAGAAACGGGCAGATTCCTCTGTTTTTTGAGCACCGGTCAGTGATGCTTTTATTTTTGACACCTCGTTCTGGCTTCGGATCACCGCAGTACGGTTAATTTTGTTGTTCTCAAAGAGTTTCAGGTTTACCCTTTCGCCCTCTTCCAAGAGTTTCAGAAAGGACTCATAGATGCTGATGGCATTGGTGGCTTTTAGATAATTGTAATAGGCCGTCTTGATTTCTTTCACCAGCTCGCGTTTATAAAGCAGTATCTCCACCTTTTGCAGGTCCACCTGTTGAGACTTGATCCTTTTGTTGTACACCAGTTCGGCATTCAGGATGGGAAGGCTCGTACGGAACTTGGCATCGTAGAAATTATCTGGATTGAGCAGTATACTCTGGTTCTGGAGCTGAGGGAACGAGTTGCTCCCGGTCAGCTGGTTCAGCGTAGCATAGGCGGCATTGAAAAGATCGCCTGTAGGAAAATCAATTGTCCTGCCCCCATCGGCCCTTGTGTAAGTAGTGGAAAAAGTAATGGTGGGTAAAAACATACTTTTTGCCTCCTGGAGCAGATAAATATTCCTTTTCAGCAGAAAATCCTGCTCTTTAATGCTTTGGTTTGTGGAAAGCCCCTGCGAGATGTACGCACTTAATTGACTTTGCGCATTCAAGCAAGACGGGGCGGAGATCAATAGAATGAAGAGCAGAGCTCTCCATTGACCTAAAGGTTTAAAAAGGTAATTAATAATCATTGTAATAATTTTAAACAGTGTTCAACAAATAGTTAAAAAAAGGTTTAATCCTTTTCTAAGAGACGCACAAAACAGGCATATCCATGCTCCATTAGTTCATCATTGGTTTTGCTGTGAAAGCTTGCAGTACGGTCTTTACAAAAGAGGGCGCAGATACCGTGAATTGCCGAAAGAATCATAAATGAAAAGTATTCAGAGTCCATTTCCTTGAAACGGCCCAACTCCTGGCATTCTTTCACCATAGAATGGAGATGATTGATGGCTTCAACAGCTATCTGAAAACCGCTTTGATCTGGGTTTTTGATGGGTTCTTCCACTAAAAACATCAGGTTATAGTAGTCCTTATTTTCTTGTGCAAACTGGATAAAAACACGTCCACCTGCCTTTAATCGCTCAAAGGGATCAGGCAATACGTCCAAAACCCTTAACTGCTTAAGGAGCAAACTAAATCCTTCCTTATGGAGTTCGTGAAAGATCTCACTTTTATCCTTGAAGTGAAAATAAATTACACCTGCACTATAGCTGATCTCACTAGCAATGTTGCGCATACTGGTCTGCTCGTAGCCATTTTGAAGAAATACTTTCCTTGCACCATTGAGTATGCGTTGACGCATTTCCTGCTTCTCTTTTTGTTTTCTTTCTGTAATGCCCATCAGTTGTGATAAATGTTAAAGATATAAATTTTCTATAATGGTGTACTGAATGGAACATGATTTTGAACTTTAGGCATTCCTGGACTGATACACGCCATAATTTTGATCGCAGCAGCTCTGCTTAGAAACCTAAAACCGAACAACATCAACCTGTTTTTAAGGCCTTGCACTACCCTGGGCTTATGTCTTTTTTTCAGCGCAGCCACCAGTTCATCTGCAACTTCCGAAACACTTGATACCACGAATTTTGGAAAATCATTTATACTCCGGCCAGCGTTGAGATGAAACTCCGAGTCTGCTGCACCAGGATTGAAACCCATAATAAAAATACCTCTATCCTTGTACTCATACCATAAGGATTCGGAAAAGTTAGCTACAAAGCTCTTGGTAGCAGCATACACTGCTCCACCCGGTAGCGAACTGTGTCCCAATAATGACCCCATATTAACCAGCGCACTACCACGAGTAGCCCTTTCCAAAAATGAGAAAGATAATGCTACAGTTGCTTCCATGTTCAACCGCATGGTATCCAACTGATCCTCAAGATCTATTTCCAGGAATTCACCATAATGCCCATTCCCTGCATTGTTAATGAGCAGATCATAATCGTTGCTACCGATATGCTCCATGAGTCTTCTAAGCTCATCATGATTACAAAGATCAGCTAAGATTGCCTGATGAGATCCACTGCCGAGTTCTTTAAGCAAATGATTGAGCTTTTGCTCATTTCTTGCAACAAGGGTAATGGCATAGTTATATCCGGCAAGCCGCTTAGCGACTTCAAGACCGATACCACCGCTTGCTCCGGTAATTAATGCTTTTTTCATATCGAATAATTTAATTCAGAAGCAAAAATACTGAACAGTGTTCAATAAAAAAAATTTTAATCAAATTATTATATTTTCAAATCATTAAGCTCATAAACCTTCCAAATGATAAGGACTGAATATTTCAATGAAACTGGTTTATCCCCCATCAATACGAAGCATTTCTCTACCATAACCTAATTGTCTAAATGATGGTTATCGCTTATACTTATCCCATTGAATAACATAGTAACTGGAAGCCTTTAACCGCAATAAGAACATTCCATTTTTCAAAATCCACAGGCTATATATCTATAGTGTAACTCAAACATTTTGTCGATATGAATGTTTTTAATTAAATCTATCACCTTGGAAAATTCACGCCCGCAGGATCTTTCAATATTGGTCCAAGACAAATTAAAACTAAACAGGACCAGGTATCCTGTGCCGGATTTGAGTGTTCTTGACCAGCTTTTTGACTGCCTCTTTTACTCCAGTATGTGCAAGGAAGAGAGCGAATTGATCCAGGTTACCATCACCTTTATCAATCCGGAAAACCCAGATCCCAATCCACCAAAACACATCGTACCTGAGCGTTGGAGCTGTATAGTGTTTGATCATCATATACCACTGAGTACCAAGGCCCTTGCAAAACTTTCCAAAGCAGCAGACCCCTCAAGCTCTTCGATAGCTGTTTATTATGACCATACAGGCGCACTCTATATCTGGGGAATGATTGATCAGGCGATGCATTATCAGAACTTCTTGAATTACGAGTCTGACAGGCACTCCGAGCAGCCCGGTCTGTTTCAGGTATCGATTAGTGATATCGGAACCCTACATGTATTATTTGATTACGAGCTTCTGGCTACATTGAAACAAAATGTACTGGTAAAAAGATATCTGGATGTACTGACCATTGGCCCAATCTCCAAGATTTTGAAAACAAACGCCGATTTCCTGAAGACAGCTATACAGGCTTACCTGAAAGATTGCTACCCCAATGAGTATTATGAAGATTGGGAGGAATTTTTAGATGGTCTATGGATTCAGACCTTTTCAAGATTACTGCTCAAAATCCAGAATTATCAGCACGGGGGTGCGATTCTGATAGCAGACAATAATATAGACCTGGATATCAAATATAAGATCCATTATGAGCGGTTAACCCTGGCCATGATCGCACATGCAAAGGCCTCTATAGATAATTTTGTTACCGAGAGCATCATTGATGAATATTTACAGGCAGGCAGAAGATCAATCAGCCGCGGGCTTTACAATGCAGAGACCATATCATTCAATGCAAAAAAAGGTACCAGCGACGAAATCAAGGGGGCGATAAATTTCATCGCTTCTCAAAGCTGTGTGGACGGTGTGGTATTATTCAACAGAAATATGGTTTCGAACGGATTTGGTGCGGTGTTAAAAGCTAAAAAGATGCCCCGCAAAATATATATATCTACCACTTCTACCGCAACGGCAAAATCACTTATTCCGCATGACCCCAAGCATTACGGTACCCGCCACCGATCCATGATTGCCTACTGCTGGAACCACCCTGGCTCGCTTGGTCTGGTCATTTCTCAGGATGGAGATATCCGTGCATTCTCCAAAATAGAAGATAAGCTCATCATGTGGGAAAACATCAAAACCCAGCAGTATATGACCAATAAAGCGCAGCGACACAAGAATCAGCAGGTAAAATAAGTGCTATGCCAGATGAATGGCTATAACAGCGGATAAAGAATAAAAAAGCCCGTGAATCCTGACCGGCTTCCGTAGCGGATTTGGGGATTTCGCATAGTGGCCAGCTTTTCGGTTTATATTGTTCGCTCTATTTCACTCCAAAATGGCCATTCAGCTCATTTTAAGCGATTTTAAGCTTTCCAGAAGCCTGACCAGACTCATTAGTTGTTTTGCATGGAGAAATTAAATTGTCGCTGTGCTAAAGGCCTTAAAATCGAAACTTATAAATCTTTTGTTGGAGTATTTATTATCGACGGTAATTTTCTGTTATTCCAAGCCTAAAATGTCCTTTTAGACTGAATATTGCCTTCTAAGGAATCTCACGAAGGGTCAGTGGACCAACAATTACGAGTACTGTCTAAAAAATGACCAGATCAGATTGGGCCGGATTGGATATATTTGGGTCAGTCTTTAGGATACTATCAAGACAAGATGGTAAAAACGGGGTGTACAGTTTGGAATGAGAACCACTGCACACTTTTAGGTTTCTTCCCCACCCATGTAGCAAAGTCACCCATCCCTTACCCACAATAAGCTTTGGGGAAATCTTTTGATCGGCATTAATCTTTTTTACGTGTTCCTTCCCTGCTTTTCAAAACACTTTTTTTAAATTATAAGAGATAAATTATCTGGTAAGAAAGCAATCTGTGGGTTTTTCATTTCGAACCTCCGCCAACCTTTCTGCCCCAACTGCAGCACACACAACTGAAAAAATTACAGTTTAAAAGCTGAAAAAAATTCATAAAAAATGAAAAAATTTCTGAAAAACTTTCCTATAAGCTACCAAAAGCACGTTGGCACACCCCTTGATATACCCAAACCGGGACCTACGGAATAAAAAGTCCTAGAGAAAAATTAATTAATTTATAGTCCATTTTTTATTATACCATTAAAAGGAGAACATACTATGACATTGGTTAAATTTAATCCAGAAAAGAAAAACAGCGCATTATTGCCAGGCTTTAATGACATTTTCGAATCCGTAATTGGAGACACATTCTTCTCAGATCGCCGCATTTCCAGCGTTCCTGCTGTAAACATTTCAGAATCAGCTGAAGCCTACCAAATCGAACTGGCCGCACCGGGCCTTAAAAAAGAAGACTTCAGGGTATCAATAGAAAAAGATATGCTCAATATTTCTGCGCAAAAATCAGAGGAAAGCAGTTCGGAAGGCAAGATCTACAACAGACGTGAATACAGCTACTCGGCATTCACCCGATCTTTCACCCTTCCAGAAAGCGCAGATGCAGATAAAATCCAGGCCAGTTATACCCAGGGGGTACTAAAGCTCAGCCTTCCAAAAAAGGAAGAAGCCAAAGCAGTATCCAGACAGATTGAGATCAGATAAGCCCTTGAAAGGAAAAAATGCCGCCCTGTGCGGCATTTTTATATCAACCTAGATAAAGATCTTTAAGTTTACAAAGCTCAAAAGGCAAAGCCTATGGAAACCACATTTTCGATCTGCGTTACGCTCAATCTGAAGAAAAAAAAACTTCCCTACGGGAAGTTCAGCCTGGGCAGGGAGAAAGCCTTGTCAATGGAAATATTCTCAATGCTAAAAGGGAAGAATGGCGACGGACATCCCTGCGCCATCCAGATGGAGCTTTCCCAGGAAATTGCAGGCCTTCCCGTTCCGATAAGTATGATCTATTGCAGCCTTGAAGAACTAAAGGAAAATGTCGCAGTAATTTCCAGGGAGATTTTCCGAATTGCCCAACTCGAAGAGGGAGATATCATCCCCCTTCAATAAGGGTAAAGTAGTATAAAACTAAACCTAAAATCAAATGTTCTAGACCACTATAAAGAGAATAATAATGGAAAAAAAGAAAATATTCATCGTCGAGGATGACCTGATGCTGCTGGAAGCCATTCAGGATATCCTGCTTGAGCACGGTTATAATTGCCAGGGTTGCTCCTATCCTGAAAATGCAATCCAGATGATCGAAGAATATCGACCTGATTTAGTCATACTGGACTACATGCTGCCGGATTGGAACGGAGGAGAACTCTGCAGCGCAATACGGGCCATTGATGATTTCGAATATATGCCCATCATCATCACCTCCGCCTATGCAAAAATCCTGCTATCACTTTCCGAATACGGATGTGATGCAATACTGGAAAAGCCTTTTGCTATATCAGAGCTCATCCAGCTCATCCAAGTACTGCTATCTACAAAGCGCAGCGATAGCGGCCTGCTTCCCAAAATAAAAACGTTGATAAAAAGTGCAATACCGGGAATATAGGGACAATCTAAAATATAAGCCCGAATTTTGTCTTCAGGTAACAATCATTAAAGATGCCAGGTTTAAAATTAAATTTGTTTTTTTAGATCCACTGCAAAACTGAGGGGGGGTATCCCCATGATAAAAAATTCCGTTGGTATTTTTGCGCGGCTTTCATAAATTTTCCAATTGTAGTAGAGATGGAATATAGCCTAAATAATCGCTCTCTAAAAGCTAAACTCAACATTCGCATAGAACTCACACCAGCTTTGTTTTGCATGCAGAAAGCTGACATCTCCTTAAAACTCCTTGTTATTGACAACATCGCTATTAAGACTGGCTGTAAATCCTTTTAATAACAACCAGGTAAAACGAATAAAAATGCAAGCTTAAGGTGTGGATTTTGTTAAGAGTTCGCATCATCAAAAAAACTATAAGGTAAAAAAGCTTCACTTTACAGAAAAATATACAGTGCCTCACCGAAATCACCGACAACTGCATAATAACCAATTTAACCTGAATTTTAACCAATTTACATCCTTGATTTTAGGAGTTAACCCATAAAACAGCCAATACGAAGGGTTTTACCTATACACACAAAGCGGGTTAGGAAATAGATGGTGATGGTGGTTGAAGATGATGCTGCGATTAGGGATATCATTGGTATAATACTGGAAGAAGAAAATTATGAGGTCAGGCTTTGTGCGAATGCATGGTCTTTTAACCGTGAGATTTTAACTGCTATGCCGGCTTTACTGATTTTTGATGTCCGTTTGCCGGATGGAGATGGTAAGGATCTTTGTAATCAGGTGAAAAAGGATTTGCGTACCAGTGAAATTCCTGTGGTATTGATTTCCGCACACTCTTCTATGAGGGAAGTGAGTACAAAATGTGTTCCGGATAGTTTTATTGCAAAGCCCTTTAATAGTGGTGATTTGTATCGCAGGTTAATGCAATGGTCAATTAGGGCCTTGTTTACGATCAGGCCCATTATTCCTCACATCCCTTCCATCAATCATTTATTCTAAAGTAGTATAAGCTTATTGAGCCCCTCAATAAAACAGGTAACCGAACCAGCATTAATTACAAATAGGCCAGCGCCTCTTGACCAATTAAAACTGGAAGAATACACGGGAAATTACTATTCACAAGAAGTGGATTCCAAACTAACCATATCACTTCAGGATGAGCAATTAATAATTACCCCTTATTCTAAGGACATATTTGTTCTAGTCCCTAAAAGTGTAGATTCCTTTCGAATCCTAAATTCAAAAGTCATCGTTGATTTTGACCGGCAAGATGGAAAACATCACAGAGTTACGCTTTACAACTCCGAAGGTCAGAAATGTTTCATTTTTGAAGTTATAGGCTAACAGCTTTTCAGATCGATCAAAAATCTTATCATATTTAATTGATTATCTTAGGCCACTCAACAAGGATAGAAGTTAGTTCTAAAAAAGCAAGATAGACTAATTGTTAAAAAATGTTAAAGTATTTTGAAAAAACCGTACAGTTTTTTTGTTTTGAAACCTAATCAGATAATAGGAACAGAAAACATTTTTTAGAGCAATTACTAACATTTTTGGTTTAGATCATGTCAACACAATTACTTCTCAAACCTTCGCGTAGGGGATTACTACGCAAACTTTTAGTTATAGCATTAATAACAACGGGGGTGCCCGGCTATTCACAACAACAAGCTGCCCAGGAAAAGGTATCAACTTTGACCGCTAAACTGGTCAACATTGAGGCGGCAACGAACGAACCCTTTCGCTATTCTGTTACGCTGCACAACGGCACAGCCACACAGCAGCTCTTTGAGCTCAAAGCCGAACTTCCAGTGGGATGGCAGATGAGTAGCCGAGTTGATGGCAGCCAGGTGACCTCTGTAAACTTAGGGCCCCGAGAGACCCGTGAGATTGCCATTGAAATCTCCGCTACCAGTAGTGCTCAGGTGAAAAAGTATATCATACCCTTCAGTGCCACTTCATCCGGACAAACTCTTTCGCTCCAACTGGAGGCGGTTGTAAAAGGATCATATGGAGCTGCTTTAAGTACTCCAACTGGAAGACTAAGCGAAGAACTGACCGCAGGATCGCACAAAGAAATTGAACTGGAGGTCCACAATACAGGCACATTACCACTATCCTCGCTCAGCATTTCCTCACAGCTTCCAAGTGGATGGGAAGCAAGCTTTTCACCAAGCCAAATTGAAAAGCTGGAGGGTGGAAAGAAAATGGTCATCAAGGCGACGCTAAAAGTACCGGATAAGACCATTGCAGGCGATTACAATGCCACATTTAACCTTACAGGAAATAATGCCACCACACAGGCAGCATTCCGTATTTTCATTAAAACCTCCATGCTCTCCGGGTGGATTGGGATTATAATTATTGCCATTGCCATCTCAGCGGTGTACCTGCTCGTACGTAAATTCGGACGCCGTTAAGCCTCTTTACTATTAACTCTGAATAATAAGAAAGATGGAACCAATCATAGACTTACGGGACCTAAGCAAGTGCTATGGTTCCCATACCGCCGTGGATAAACTAAGCCTTCAGATTTCGCGCGGGGAGATATTTGGGCTTTTGGGGCCAAACGGGGCAGGGAAGACTACGAGCATACTCATGATGCTTGGACTTACTGAACCCGATAGCGGCACAGCAAGGGTATGTGGACTTGATGCCACAAGAGATGCTATTGCGATCAAACGAAAAGTTGGATATATGCCCGACAATCTGGGATTTTATCCACAGCTAACCGGCCTGGAAAATCTGGTCTATATTGCCAGGCTGAATGGACAACCTGAGAAGGGAATAAAACACCATGCCAACGCAATCCTGGAACTGGTAGGATTAAAGGAAGATACAGCTAAGCTGGTTTCTAAATATTCACGCGGTATGAAGCAACGGCTGGGACTGGCTGAGGTACTGATCAAGAAACCCGAACTCATTATACTTGATGAACCCACTTTGGGTATTGATCCCACTGGCGTAAAGGAATTTCTTGAACTCATCTCATCCCTGCAAAAAGAACAGGGGCTCACCGTACTGCTCTCCTCACACCACTTGCATCATGTACAGCAGGTATGTCACAGGGTTGGCATATTTGTGAAAGGAAAACTGCTGGCCACAGGTAATCTCCAAACCCTTGCCGCTGAGCTTTTCGGTGATAGCGGTTTACACACTTACATTCAACTGACAGCACCACCAGCAGATGCTGAGCAACTAAAAGCTGAATTTACCAGTTGGCCAGAAATTAATAGCCTGGATATTCAGGCGAATACCTTGAGCTTCAATACCAGTGAAAACATCACTCCAAAACTCATACGAAAGCTCATCGACTTGGGAGAAAATATTCAGGCCGCCAGCCAAAAACAATATGGTTTGGATGAGATTTACCAAAAATATTTTGAACATACTACTAATTCTACCTTGGAAAATGAAAATATTAAGCGCAGGGTCTTTTTTGGCCGCAAGTAAAAATAACCTAATGAAAAGAGACCAATACAACCCTTTTAGGGTAATGGTGAGAAAAGAAATTTCAGACCAGGTGCACAGCTGGCGATTTATTTTATTGCTTGTTTTGATGCTCCTTACCTTTGCAGCCTCAATGTACATCTCAGCATCCAATATCCGCACAGCTTTCAGCAACACGGATGACCCAGACCACTCTTTTCTATATCTTAAGCTGCTAGGTGCCACAGATGGTTCGATGCCACCATTTCATGTGCTGATGAGTTTTCTCGCGCCATTATTAGGCATTAGCATGGGCTTTGATGCCATTAACTCGGAACAGAACAGTGGCTCCCTTACCAGATTACTAGCCCAACCCATTTATCGGGACAACGTACTGCTTGCCAAATTCTACAGCGGTATGCTAATTATCGGTACCCTTTTTATTTCACTAACCCTGCTGATGTTGGGTGCAGGGCTGATCATTACCGGAGTAAGGATCGAGCCTGCAGAGTTATTGCGTGTTTTGGCATTCGTGATTATTACTATCGTTTATGTGGGGTTTTACCTGAGCCTATCCATACTGCTTTCGATCGCTTTTCGCCAGGCAGCAACATCGGCGCTATGCGCGCTGGGGGTCTGGCTGTTTTTTACAGTTTTTTACCCCATGATCGTCAATCTGGCCATCAGGGCCATATTACCTGATCCGGCTAACCTCAGCCAGGCGCAGATTTTGGGATACAATGAACTCATCTTAGATATCATGAGAATGGCTCCCGGCCAGCTTTACAGCGATTCATCAACTACCATACTTATGCCGTCCATTAGGAGCCTGGGGCCGCTGAGCATGGAGCAGCTCTCTGGCGCGATCCCTTCCCCACTTCCCATCCGAGAAAGCCTGGTAATTGTATGGCCACAGCTTAGCGGACTGCTGGCGGGAAGTATTGCCTGTTTCGCATTGGCATATTATCTTTTTATGCGCAGAGAGATCAGGAGCTAAATACCAGCTAAGTACTTTTAGCAAAAAACCAAAATTAGAAATTACAGCCCTCTATTAATTATTGATGACAGAAAAGAAAGGACTGCTGGAAAAATTAGTATTTGTTGATCAGATGTCTGTAAAAAGACAGATTTTCTTATGGGCCTAAAGTTTGTGTTATAGTAGACATGGATGAGCTTTTTCGCTGTCCTATTTAGATGTACCTCCAAATCCGGGAGACGATCTTTTTTTGATGATACTAGGCCACCGTGGCTGTAATATGTTTCCTTAGAATTTTATACAAGAGTTCAATATCAAACGGCTTTTTGATGTATCCATCAAAGCCAGATTTTAACGCAACCGTATCGATGTTATTGTTGCAGCTTGTAGCGATAACAGGTAGGTTGGGATAGCATTGTTTAATGGTTCTTAGGATCTCCAGACACTTTTGACATCTATCCTAAAGTCAAGAACGACAACGTGAGGACGCTTGGAGTCAATGAGTGAAATGAAATCTGCATCGGAGTCCTGAAGCGCATAGACAATAAAATTTTCGTATTCCAGGGCTAGAGTTAAAACCTCTAATACCGAACTGTCCGTTTCCTGCAAAAGTATTCTTCCCATACTACCTACTTATTTGTTAACCAAAAAAAGAATGCAAACTGGCGAAGCCAAGGTTTTTGGACGGCGCAAAATATACAATAAGTATTTGAAAAACATAAAAGGTTATTCTAGTAAGATCAGAGACCGGAAGGAATTCAAATTTAGGATTATGTATGTTGTTCTTGTTTGATTAAGACTCATCGTATAAATATAAAAACACAAGCTAATTTTACTTCATCTTTTTCCGAAGGGGTCTTCTCGGAGGTAGTGCTCAGCAGTTACTTTTCAACAGGATGTTTAAAATTAAATCATTAGAAAAAATTAGCTGTTTATAAATTTAGAAATCAAAAATCTGATCATGAACGCAATTACTAGTATTGAATCTTATAGAAGAGCACTCCTAAGAATCAATTACCTTATGAATAAAGGTAGCCAGGGAATATCTTTCTATGAGCTGTCTGAAATTACTGCTCTAAGACTAGCTGCTTCTGAATTTGAGAAGATACGTTACGACCATTCACTATCTAACGAAATTGTCGATCATTCACTGTGATACAACATATCTTAACCATAACCTTAGAATCGAGAAAATGGTCTAACCACAAAGTCGATTTACCATTCCTAAATAGCTATTTTCCAACCCCACTGTATGCGCGTCTTGAACGCGCAGCAGCAAAATGCTGGCGAATTTCATCTCGTGAATGAGGACATTTCAAAAAAATTGATGCGAATTCTATTCCAATTACTCGATAACTCGGAATTAAAATTGTTCATGGCTCGATTGGCTATTGCGCGAGTCAATCCATACACCTATTAGTGGTGAACCCACAGCCAAGTAGGTCATGCTTCGCAAACAATGAGATGAAAATACTAGAATATTGGAGTTATGGCGTTATAAATAAGAATATCAACCAGTAAAACAACCTGAATTTCAAAGATGATAATCCACTATTGAGTCAAATGACCAGCCATAAGATCCATTCTGGGGTTGACTATCGAACTATTTGCTTTTGTTTTAGGTAATGAAACATCAGCCCTCAGATAAATCTGAAGGCTAATGTTTCATTTACACAAATGTATTTGAAGGTTATTTTCCTTCACTCTTACCCTGAAGCAATACCGAAATTTGTGCGTCGAGTTTTTTCTGTAATATTTCGCCTTCAAATCCGATAGTTCTAAATTGTAACTTGCCGGCCTGATCAATTACTGCAATGGTAGGAATCACAGTAAAACCTAACTTTTCGCCAATATTTTTATCGTTATTGAAGTAAACCGGAAACTTATATTGTGGATTTTGCTTCACCCATTTCTGGGCATCTTGTATGGTATTGTTTGATCCGCTATTAACCACCATAAACATCACATTGGAATTATTTTTGTATTTTTCGTAAACCTTATGAAAATAGGGCATTTCTTGCATACAAGGCACACACCAGGTAGCCCAAAAATCAAGAATAACAATCTTCCCTGCCATCATTTGTTGGGTAACTGGCTTTCCTTCCAAAGTAACCAATCCAGATAATTCTGGCCCAGGCTTGTTCATCATCAGAGCTTTTGTTGTAGCCTGGAGCTGTGCAATTTCAAGTTTCTCAAGTTCTGAAATTTTTGTTCTAAAAGCATCTTCAGAGCTGTTGTATTTCAAAAAATAATCCTTTGCACTTTTTAAAACCACCGAGTCAGTAGGATTTTTAACCAGCAATCTCCAAAGCGTTTTAAAAGCGAGTTCATTTTCGCCAAGGCCTGCAAATACATTTGCACTGTTTATTAGCGCTTCTCTTCCATCAGATATTTTTACGACTTTATTAGCTAATATTTTAGCCGAATCTAATCCTTGTAGTCTGATATAATTTAATGCTTTTAATGAATATAGTGCTGACTTTGCTTCTGCAACTGCCTGTTTTCGGGTGCTGTCTGCCACATACGATGGAATATGACCAAATTCTGGGAAGTATCTGATAATTCCCACTGGCCACTGGTCTGCCAGTGCTAAAGATTTATCAGCATAAATTATGGCCGCTTCAGGTGCAATTTCATTGGCCGTTAGCTTTGCAGATATATTTTTGAAGGTTTCAGGAGTGTATGGATTGGCTTTAGTATATAATTTTGAAGCATGATAAAGCGCTTTTGCTGCGTCTTTAACCGAAGCATAATATTCAAATAACATCTTATGGATACCTTCCGATCCTTCCTCACCGAGATCATCACTTTTTTTCAACAAAGCCTCTAATTTTGCTACCCGAACCTTAGGATCTTTTTCTTTGGCGATAATACCGGCTCGAAGGTCTTTGGATAAATCAGCATCCGGAAAACGGTCCATAATTACCTTTCGAACTGAATCCAATCTGGTTTTTTCTCCAATCATCAGGTAGCCCATCGTTACCAGGTTAACATTTCCAGGCAACGTAGGATTCTCTTCGAGTTTATTGGCAATAATTTTACGGGCCTCCTGCCTGAACCTTAATTTTTCTTCAGGCTTGCTGGCCATTGCCATTTTCACTACGAGTTGCGCTACTTTAGCTTCGTAATTATCCGGGTAATTAATCAGTTCATGATTTAATAACACTAACTTGTTGGCTTGCAAATTTGGCGACTTGGGCATTTGGGCAGACAGGCTATAGGATTCATGCAGCAAACTGTTTTTAACCCTTTTTTCGCCATCGTATACGGGTAAAGTATAGTGTCGATCCGTTGCGGGCTTTTGTATTTCTTCCCCGTTTTGGAGATAAAAAGTAGCAAAAGTGGCAAACCTGCCGGCTACAAAGGTAGCTTTCCATTTATTCCCTTCCCGTATCATGGGCATTTTCCAGGGAAGATCATAAAACGTTGAATAGGTAAAAACGATTGTTACAGAAGGGGCATCGGCTGCAATCTTCCCATCAGCCAGACTAGGATCGTAAGTGATCGTGATCAAATCACCACGTTGTACTTTGGTTGGATTGATGGATAAAGATTGACCCTGAGTCTGCAAAACTACAGAAAACAGGATCAAAAAACCAAGTATTGACTTTTTCATAGGTATCATATCTAATTATATCCAGGATTTTGAACCATATTTGGATTAGTACGCATAGGCTCATTTGGTATTGGAAATAAAACGGCTGTCGATTTCCATGTAGTTTTGCTTTGAGATAATATATCATCCGCACGTGTTTTGCTTGCATCTCCCGATAAACTTTTCCATCGTTTCAAATCTAACCAGCGATGCCCCCATTCTGAAAATAGCTCTACCCTTCTTTCCTGCTCTACCTGAGTCATAGCAATCGCCTGCGATGTGGCAGTGGCAAGCGGAGATAAGCCTGCACGGTCACGAATAATGTTCAGGTCATCTTTCGCTTCTGATAACTTGTTGAGTTGAATTCTTGCTTCTGCACGGATGAGATAGGCCTCGGCAAACCTGAGCACCATGGAATATTCTGTTGCAGCAGCACCAGAAGCTCCAACCCTTACTTTATATTTGAAAGGATAACGATGAATTACCGGTGGAGTTGCGCTAGTAGAGTACTCTCCAACCCAGTTGGTAAAGCGTTTATCTCCCGCCTCGAAACCTGTTTCCAGGCCTAAAGAGCCTTTAGTTAAACGATAAAAAGGTGCTCCGGTAGAAATCAGTGTATTGCCTTCCCAGGTATTCCGGCCGCCGAGTGTATTTACAACCTGAAGCTGCCATACCGCTTCATTGCTGTTCTTTAAAAAGACCTTGCTCATATGTGCTGCATTGTTCGGATCAGTATTTTTCAATAGCGAATACTGGCTAGTAGTGGCAATTACCTCACTGGCTTCAGTTTCGGCCAGCGCATGGTTGCCAATATAAAGGTATGCCCGTGAAAGTAAAAGTGTAGCAGCAGTTTTATTCGGACGAATGCGTTCGCCATTTCCAGGATAGGCCAATACTAAAAGTTGTTTAGCATCTTTTAAATCCTGAATAATAGCGGCATAAACTTCTGCCTTTGGCGTTCTCGCTTTGCTGGTATTGGTTAATACATCGGTATTTAAGATTAGCGGAACATCTCCAAAGAAATTAACCAGATAAAAATGGCAAAAAGCCCTCATAAACTTCGCTTCACCCAGCAGCTGATTTTTTACTGCTGGGCTTAAAGTCGTAGAGGCATTTACCCCTTCAATAATAGCATTTGAACGATAAATAAAATTGTATGGCGAAGACCACATTAACCCTACATAGGTATTGCCTGGTGTAAGTGCATTATTCTTGAACTCATCGAAATTGGCTAGTACCGAGGAATATACAAATTCGTCTGCAGCCATAGCACAGGTAAAACTGGTAAGTACATTGGCAAACTGATAATTAAAAGCATTCATATCGCTGTAGATTCCAACCATGGCCGAGGTTGCAGTGGCATCAGTAGTAAAAACGCTTCCTGTAACCAATTGATCTTTCGGATCTTCTATGTCGACATATTTTTTGCAGGACACAATTGAACTTAACACTGCAATCGATAATATATAATAGATAATTTTCATTTTGATTTGATTTTAAGGATTAGAATGAAACCTGTAGTCCTGCTGTATAAATACTTAACGGAGGAAGTGCATATCCTTTCGTTTCCGGATCAAAGCCATCATATCCGGTAATGGTAAATAGGTTTTGTGCCTGAAGGTATAAGCTGATGTTATTGAACTTCCAGCTCTTTAGCATTTCCGAGAAGTTGTATTTTAGCGAAACATTCTTCAATCTGATAAATGAAGCATCTACCCAGTTGGCACTTGAGAGACGATAGTTATTCTGGTATGCGGTATAGGTTGGTTTGCCAGCGGTTGAGCTTGCTCCAGGAATAGAAGCCTGGTTTCCAGGGGTCGTCCACCTTTCCAAAGCGCTAATATCTTTGTTTCTTAATGGGTAGCCGTTCGAATAGCTCAGGTAGCCATAATTTAAACTCGGTCCTTCCTGCTTGACAAATTGGAAAAAGAAATCGAAGCTGAAGTTCTTATAGGTAAAGCTGTTTTGTAAACCTCCGTAAAATTTGGGCATGCTGTTTCCAATCACCACCAGATCTGCAGGATCTGAAATTGCCTTATCACCATTTAAGTCCCTAAATTCTGGCACCCCAGTGGCAGGGTTAATACCCTGAAAATCAAAACCCTTTACAATAGCAATAGGCTGGCCGATTACAAAACGATTAGCATTGGCCGAATTTGCAAGATCCGGGTATTCCAGTAATTTTGTGCGTGCGAAAGTTATGTTAAATGAAGTATTCCAGGAAAATTTTTCCTTTCTTACATTAACCGAACTCAGTTCAATTTCCAATCCTTTGTTTTCTACCAAAGCTGGAAGATTGGCTTGATATTGCGTAAAGCCTGACTGAGAAGAAAGGGTACTCCCAATCAATTGATTATTTGATCGGTTTCTGTAAAAATTTGTCGTTAAAAGTAATCTTTCATTGAAAAATCCAAGATCCAGACCAGCCTCTATTTTTTTGTTCACTTCCCAACTATAATTTGGATTTGGGAAACGGCTTGGTGCAATACCACCAATACCTCCATACGGGTAGCTTGTAGGCGACCAGCTATCCAGAAACTGATAATCCCCGATTTGATCGTTACCCACGGTTCCGAAACTCCCCCTTAGTTTACCAAAGCTTAAAAAGGAAAGGTTATCCTTAATGAAAGATTCATTAGCAAATAACCAGGCCGCACCTACTGCACCAAAATTCCCGAATCGGTTATTGGGTCCAAATTTAGAAGAGCCATCTCTGCGGAAAGTTCCGTTAACGATATATTTTTCATCCCAATTATAAGTTAAACGACCAAAAACCGAAGTATAGCGATATTTAGTATATGTGTAGGTACGAGGCGTAATTAAAGTTGCTGCCTTAATATTGTCGAGCTGTTGATCACTTACATAACCACTACCAACAAGCGACTGCGTCTCCCTTAAACTATGCTGCCATGTTCCGCCAATCAAAGCCGAAAGTTTGCCTTTACCAAGGTTTAAGTTATAGTTTAGTTGTGGCTCTACAATATAGGAATTGAGTTTTCCATCACCATAATTTGCTGAGCTTCCGCTATAGGTTAGAGGATTAAAACCCAATTTTGGAAAAGTTTGGGTTTGATCCATGTTCATCCTGTTAAAACCAGCGCTAACCTTTGCTGTAAGGCCACGGATAAGTTCATAACTTAATGAGGTATTTCCAAAAATATTGGTAGTATTGGTAACGTTGGTTCGCTCGAAATAGGCCATTGGGTTTTGCTCGTTTCCAACCCAGTAATAATTGCCTAGTGCATCATATATGGGAAAGTTGGGGGCCAAATTGAAAAAACTAGTTACATCACTTGGCAAATTATTATTTTGATCGAGTGTATACTTCAAAGAGCTTGTAAACTGGAACTTCTTATCCAGCGAACTATGATTTAAGGAAAGATTTAAGGCACCTCTTTTATAACCAAGATCTCCGGGAAGAACCGTTTTTTCGTCCCTAAAAGTTCCGCTGATCAAATAATTGGTTTGTTCATTACCTCCTTTAAAACCTAACTGCAACTCGGTTAAATTCCCTGATTCTCCGATTAACTTATCTTGCCAGTTTTGATCGAGATTTTGATCCCATAGCAGTAAATCTGGCGCCTGGGTTTCTGTTGGTGTTACTGCATCATTGGCATAAGCTTCACGTCTCATTGCCAGATACTCGGCACCATTGAGCATTTTTACCCTTTTATTAATCGAAGAAATACCAGTATAAACATTCGCGTTAAATTCTGGTTTGCCGGCCTTTCCTCTTTTTGTAGTAATCAGGATAACACCATTGGCGCCCCTGGATCCATAAATGGCAGTTGCATCGGCATCCTTTAATATATCAATTTGTTCAATATCACTTGGGTTGATACTGCTTAAGGGAGTTTGAGCACCATTGGCAGCATTAAAACTTGATAAGCTCTCTGAAATAAAGGGTACCCCATCAACGATATAAAGTGGATCATTACCCGAAGAGATGGAGTTCTGGCCTCTTAGCCTAACAGTATAACCAGAACCTGGATAGCCTGTAATTGAAGAAATATCAAGTCCGGCAACTCGGCCTTGTAAGGCAGCTAAGGGATCTGCTACTGGCTGGTTGGCGATCTGGGCTGCACTTACAGAAGTCACCGAACCTGTATTTGCCCTCCTAGTAGTTGTACCATAACCAATTACCACAACAGCATCCAGCGTTCCAGCTTCAGGTTTTAAACTGATGTTAATTGTTGTACCGGCACTTACCTTGGTTTCTATGCTTGCATAACCAATATAACTGAATACCAGAACATCATCTGTTGAGGCCTGTATCCTGAATGCACCTCTACCATCTGTAATGGTTTGCACTGCCTTACCTTTAACCCTTACAGAAACCCCCGGCATCTCTTGTCCCTTTTCATCTTTAACAACTCCGGTAATTTCCTGTCTGGTAAAACCTTGTTCGTCCCTTGCAATAGTGGATCGGGTAATAATAATGCTATTATTTACTACCTTATATTTGAGGTCATTATGTTCAAATAGTTCATCCAAAATTTGTTTAACTGATCTTGTTTTAGCTATCAGTACTGGCGCTTTTAATCCGGAAATGACTTCATTACGATAAGCAAAACGAAATTCGGTTTGTGCTTCAATTCTGGAAAATGCATCTTTTAAGCTGCCTGAAGGAAACCCAGAGGAAATATTAATCTCTTGAAGATTTTGCGCCGAACCCGGCGTTGCAAACAGACTGCCAATAGTAAAAATGGAGATCAGTAGTAAGACTGCATTTACTTTCATAAAAAATCTCAGTTTTTTGATTATAGGTTGGTAATAAGTCAATAGGGATTGACTTGCAAAAGGTGTATATTTATAATACATTGCAAAGGTTTTAGGTTGTCGATTGATATGATTTAAAACTGTTGTAAGCCCCGGTGGCACCCGGGGTTTACTTTTATCAGATCTTGCTTTAAGTTGGCGATATATTTTTCTTCATCTACTTTTTTGGTTGGTTTTATAGTCTATATTTAATTTTCGCAGCCAGGCCCATCTATTGATAACTGATTTCCTTGCAAACTGATCGTGGCACCTGTTATATTTGAAAGGACTTCCATCACTTGGTTAATATCATTGCGATTGAGAAAAGCTGCAGTGAAACGGCATCTTTTAACCCGCTCATTTTTAAATAATACCTTGACCTTAAAACGGTTTGCTATCATATCTGCAGCCTGATCCAGTGTTATATCATCCATAATCAAGTCTTCTGCCTTCCATTCGCTTACCTTTTCAGCATTAACCTGTAATTTTTCAGTTTTTTGTTTAATCATATTCCAGCTTAACTGTTGATTGGGTGTAAGTACAGCCAAGGTTTTATTATCATGTTGCACCATTACCTTTCCCCGGCTAACCGTAACGGTAATGAATTTATCTCCCTCATAAGCAGAAATATTAAATGCCGTACCCAGTACTGTAGTGGTAATGGCACCGGTATGAATTACAAAAGGATGTACCTTATCATGCGCTACGTCAAAAAAAGCTTCTCCAATTAAGGTTACTTCTCTAATATTCTTTCCTCTAAAAGTACCTGGATATTCGATGCGACTATCGTGGTTTAACTGTACTGATGTTCCGTCAGGCAACTTAAGCCACTGACGTCCACTTGGTTTTATTGCAGAAGATGTAGCTTCTTTTGATTTTGGCGATTGGTTTATATCCACAGGCCTTAACATTTGATAACTGATAAATGAAATCAATAGTAATGCCGCAGCGTAACCAGCCCATTTAAAAAGACCTATTTTCGATCTTGATGAAATACGGGATGCTATTCTGTTGTAAAGTTGTACCTCATTAAGCAATTCAATTTCTTGCGGTTTTTTTTCAAATTCGGACGAATAGTCTGCTAATGCTGATTCCCATTCCTGCTCATATTTATCTGAGCCCAATAATTCCAGCACCCTGTCTATCTCCTGCTGGGAAGCACAGTTTTGCAAATACTTTAAAAAAAGCTGCTTGATTGAATGTTCCAATTTGTTTGTATTTAATAGTATAACACATAACACGTATGGTACATTTACCCTAAATGAAAATAAATTTTGTAAAAGGAGGTTTTTCTTTACTTTATCGTCAGCAATAAAAGTAAAGCACCATTTTTTAACAGATATGTTTTAATGGTTCTAATCGCCTTAACCATCTGACTATTAATGGTACTATCAGAAACACCAAGCTCTTCAGCTGCTTTTTTGTAAGAATAGCCTTCACCGTGGCACAGTTCATAAATCCGCTTGCGTTGGCTTGGTAAGGTAGAAATGGCATGTTCTAGAATTCCTTGCGTTTGCCTACGTTGGGTAAAAGCCAGCCCATCTTCACTTGTATCATAAACATGAAGAGCGATTTCATCAACAATCCATTGTTGCTTACTGGCTTTACGTATGACATTTAAGGAAAGATTTCTGGCAATGGTGAAAAGATATGAGGATAGAGATGAATTAGCATCCAGCCGGGCTGCATTTTCCCATAGTTTTATAAAGACCTCCTGAACGACATCTTCAGTTATTGTTGGTGATTTAAGAATGTTTAAAGTGAATGCGTATATTTTTTTTACATGCAATTTATAGATCACTGAAAAAGCCTGTGCACTGCCCTGTTTTAGTGCAACCAGCAATTCCTCTTCATTTGTTTCAACCACACGCATATTCTACAAAACTAGTAGATAAAATTGTTATTCAAAGTCTTCGTTTAAAAAGACAAAATATAAGAAATTATTGAAAAGCTAGTTCCTTCCAGTTGAACGATTCTATTGCTCGTGTTAATAGTGCTTTACATACTAGCCTCAACCTCTGAATTACCTTTTGTTAATAGTTCGGAATCAACATAACCAACCAACTCGTAAGCTTCTGCTTCAAACACTTCTAAAAGCATTAAAAGTTGTCCAACAGTCAACTGAGAATATCCGAGTTCCAATTTACTATACCCATGCTGGCTTATTCCTAATTTTTGGGCGACAAATTTCTGACTTAGACCAAGCGAAAGCCTCTTCATCCTCATCCTAGTAATCACCTCAGTCTGTTCTTGTTTCTTTGATATTCCCATAATCTCTTTTGAATATTTGAAGTTTTAAATCTTTTATTTAATTAACCCTACTGCTGTAAAGAACAAGGTCAATATCATAAATTAAAAATTGCAAAAAATTTATTCTACTCCCTCTCGATAAATCGCACAATCGGTATTATTTTACCTTGACACCTTGAAGAACTGATTAGAAGATTGAATTTATAAAACAATCTTCCATGATAGAAAACATTCAAATATAGAAGGATAAAATGAATCCCGCTACAATAGGTAAAAATTCGTGAAATGCAGCCCCAAATACCTGACCTCTAAAACAATGGAGCCAAACTTGCAAAATTGAGAAGCTATGCTATAGCAAGGATGAAATGAGATTTCAACTGGCAAATTACCCTTGCTGCCTGTTGATATTAGCGTTTGGCCGATTTCACTTGCTGCCCTTATCTATTATAGGCTTATACTTATTACATAAAAATTATGTTAAAAAGTTCAGAAATGTATAAAACTCGTGGTATTGTTCTCAATTTATCAACTTGTATGATAATTTGCACTATGTTAACCGGGTATGCCTTATCCTTGCACAATAGAAAAGCGCCCAGAGTTCTCCAAAATGATTATTGTGCTATTGCACTAGACATCAGCATCACTCCTTCTATCCAACCGATCGACTCCTTTGAAAGAGAAAATCAAAAAATATTGAAAGGTCTTGGACACAATAATTTATCCCTTTCTAAAACACTGGTGTGAAAATAAAATTAAGCAACTGGAGATAAAGGAGAGCATCACTAAAAAAATCCTTTTGGCTCAGAATCTTTTAAATGCTACAGCAGAGGAACTGGATTGTGAGGTCTACAGAGCTGCAAGAATACATGATTACCTATCCTCACTAGGGAGCAAAAGAAATAATTCACTCACCATAGCTGCTATATTTTCAGGTACAACAACAGGCATTGCCCCTTTAATCATTAGCAACCAAAAATCACAAAACACTGTGGTCATTGCTGGATCAGCCTTATCTGCGGCTTTGGGAATCGCCTTACTTACCAATAACAGGAAAAAGGTTAGTTTTTATCATCAAAGAAACCTGCTAGCTGATCTCTGGAATAACTCTAAAAATGCCAACTATTTCCCAACATTGGTGTGGAGCATCTTAACGATGGAAAGCTCAGAAGAAAATCCACCGACTCAAGCAGTTTCAACTTTACTTAGAAAACGGTGGACATTATTAGAACTTTCGGAAACAGCTGATAAAGAAACCAAGCTACTCTTTGGAAAAGGTGGATATTACACACAAGATCTTCTATCACTTAGGATGAGCCTATTGCAGCAGTTGAGTTCTGAAATACGGCTTCAGAATATTAAACTCATCCAGTTGTCAAACGCAATTGGTGATCTTTCAAAGTAAGGATGCAATAATTAATTTCATACGTTAGTCTAGTATAACATGAATAATAGTTTTAATCAAGTTCCAATATCATTTGGAAGGTTCCGGGCCAACCTCAATATCTTACCTGAAGAAAAGCCTGGGACAAGCTTTTAGACTATTTTTAAGTATTTGCGATGGATTGATTTAAGCGTAGGCTGACCAAGACTAGAGCTGCAGTTTATCCTGCAATTTGGGAGTATATTGATTCAATATGCCTGCCAAATATTTTCAACAAATGATATTTGATTCTTTAACTTACACATAGACTGTCATGCTGTTAAGTAACAGCATGACAATCAGGCATTTCTTTTTGGAATTTAAGTGCATTATTTTACTTCCAAAATTCATAAACAGCTCCAGCCGTAGTATTAAAATCGAACAAAAGGCTCTCTTTAACCCTGGCCTTTTCTATCACAGCTTTTTCAGATATTACAGGTTCCTTGATCTTTGCAATAGCATAAAATGGATTGGGATTTTCCCCGGACGCAGCATTTAATTTAACATTTGAAAAGGATTTCAGGCCATCGCTCAACCGGATCCGGCAGTTTCCACCCAATTTAGAAATGATTTTAAGTCTAGTTACTTTTCCATCATTCCAATCCATATCAATAATAAATCCCCCCCGAGCCACTAGGCCCTTAATACTACCCTGTTTCCATTGATCTGGCAATGCAGGAAGCAGATGTACTGCCCCATCATGCGACTGAAGAAGCATTTCGGCAATGCCTGAGGTACACCCAAAGTTTCCGTCGATCTGAAACGGCGGATGGGCATCAAACAAGTTAGGATAGGTTCCACCATTTTGTCCGCTTGTTTCTTCTGGTGCCGGATTTAACTGATCCTGAATTAGTTTATAAGCCCTATTGCCATCTAGTAAACGCGCCCAGAGATTTACTTTCCAGCCCATCGACCACCCGGTAGATTTATCCCCACGGATAATCAAAGTCTTTTTAGCGGCTTCAAACAGTTCAGGTTTATGAAACGGAGAAATCTGGGCACTTGGAAACAGCCCATATAAATGGGATACATGGCGGTGATGGTCATCCTTTCTATCCAGATCTCTTAGCCATTCCTGCAGCTGCCCGTACTGGCCCACTTGCATGGGTGGTAGGCGCTTAATCAAATTTTTAATGGTATCTGCAAAGCGTTTATCCAGATTAAGTGCTTTTGAACTGGAAATTATATTTGAAAAGACATCAAATACCAATTGATTATCCATCGTTGTACCTGCACTCACACCGACACCGCTTTGATAAGTGTTCTCGGGAGACATGGAAGGTGCTACCACCAACCATTTATGGCTGGGTTCTTCCTGCAGCACATCTACATAATACAGTGCAGCCCCCTTTAAAACAGGATACATCTCCTTCAAAAAAGCCCTATCTCCGGTATATAAATAATGTTGCCAAAGATGCTGCGAAAGCCATGCTCCGCCCATTGGCCACATGCCATAAAATCCCCCATCAACTGGCCCCGTTATTCGCCATAAATCTGTATTGTGATGAAGATTCCACCCACGTGCATGGTACATTTGTTGAGCACTTTCCCTCCCAGTTTGAGAAAGATCTTTCAACATGGAGAAAAGAGGCTGGTGCATTTCAGGAAGCGCAGTAACTTCTGCAGGCCAATAGTTCATTTCCGTATTGATATTTACTGTATACTTACTGTCCCATGGTGGGCTTAATTTATCGTTCCATTTGCCCTGAAGATTGGCAGGCTGACTACCCGGAAATGAGCTAGATATTAGCAGATATCGTCCAAATTGAAAATACAAGGAGGTTAATGCAGGGTCATTACCTTTTGCAAATTCGGCTATCCGGACATCTGTAGGCTTATTTACCGATTCTGAGGTCCCTAAGTCAAGGGACACCCTATTAAAATATTTCTGATATTCCTTAATATGAGAAGCTTTCAATACCACGTAGCTTTTTTTCATCGCTTGTTGAAGGTGTTGAGTAGCTTTTTGAACTTCGTTACCTGAAATGTTTTTATAGTTAATAAAGTTTGTTCCAATTGACACAAAGATCGTCACTGCGTTTGCTTTAGAAACCTGCAATTTATCTCCAGTGGAAATAATTTGGCCCCCCTCTATCTTTGGCGTCACTTGAACCCTAAATCGCAATTTACCAACTTTATTATCTACGCTTGAAGAAACTGCAGACAGAGAGAGTTGATTCTTCTTAGCTTCAACAAGATATGATTTGAAAGGGCTATTCATCCCTAAATCAAAAGATATGCTCCCGGGTTTGTCGGCGGTTAAACGAATAAGAATTACTCTGTCGGTCATGGAAGCCAAATACTCTCTTTTATATTTAATTCCGTTCGCCACATAACTAACTGTCGAGATGGCCCTTCCGATGTCGAGGTCGCGCCGAAAACTATCAATATCTCCCTGACCGGAAAAATTAATTAGTAAATTTCCAGCAGTTTGATATTGCATACCATAATTACTTTCCTTGGGCGAAGATCGTGGAAAAACAGTATTGGACAAATCCTGGGCTTCTTTATATTTTCCTTGAAAAAGCAGTTTGCGAATGTTCTGTATGGGTTGATATACCTCAGGAAGAATATTGTTACCTGGTTCACCAGCCCAGATAGTCTCCTCATTTAGCTGAATCTGCTCAGCGATTGGGTTTCCATAAATCATAGCAGCCAAAGGACCATTTCCTATGGGAAGCGCTTCATTCCAGTTAGCTGCAGGCTTATCATACCATAAGGTGAGTTTACTATTTGGTGCTTGCTGTGCCGCTGCATAGGTAGCAAAGAAGAGTAGGAAGGTCAAGACTTTAGAAAAGTTAATTTTAAGCATCAGTTAAATTTAAAGTTAAAGCAAAGTTTACATTAAAAGCCTCCACACTAAACATCGTTTAATGTGGGGCTAGTTATATTTTCAATACATATTTCTTAGCAAATTCATAAGTTTAACCTAATAAGCCCACCGAGGATCGCCAACCGTGTTGGATGCGGTACTGGCTTTATGCAATGGACTATTTGGGGGCAAGGAAACCAAACTGAAATCTGTTGTTGATCCAGACCAGCCCAAGTCTATTTCATAATTTGAAGATTGTGCAAGGCCGGTTAAGGAAAGTTTTGTTCCTCCTGAGGCGGTATTGAGTTTAAAAAAGTTGCTGTTACTGAAATTCAGTACACTAGATGCTCCAGCTTTGAACGCAACATTATTAATCGTCTGTCCTTGCAATGGTGAGTTAGCTAAAATCGAATTTCTCAGATTGAAAGTAATTCTATTGGCTGCCTCCACGAGTAAATACTTATTCTGTGAGCCAATATTATTAAATGTACAATAATCTATTGTTACAATAGGTAACTCAACACCCGTCAGGGTCCAGCTTAAATTGATTAGTCCACAACCCAAATTATAAAAAGTAGATTTGGAAATGTTTAGATTTATGACTTGCAACCTTTCTAAACTAAGTACATAATAACTATCTATTCCTGTAGGATTTATATCATATATCTTCGAGTTTATTATGTTGAAGTTTTTAAGCACATGTGCATTGGGTGTTGAGCCACTTACAGAAGGGCCATAATTACCCAGCATTAAAGCACGGGTATAATTATGTATCCAACAATTTTCAACACGAATACTTTTAAACGCTGCAGCATTTCCATTAGCACCTGCACCCTTTAAATGCAGGAATGCTCCGCTGTTGGATGCACCACCATAATTCCCGTCGATATCCAGACCAATCAAATTTACTCCGGCACTATCACCAACCAGGCTAAGTTCTCGAAATCTGATTTTGGTGTTCGCGGGATTATTGGTAATCGAGCGCAAGGTAATCCCCTTTCCAGCGATACTTAAGAATGATGATATAGTATAGAGACCAGGATTCAACCCAATCACCTCTCCATCTGCTGCTGAAGTGATAGCAGACTCCAGATTATCACTTGGCGAAAGCGTTTTGGTATATACAGGAGTTTTTAAGGTCGAAAAGGAAGCTAAGCCCTTACTCTTCTTATCTGCAATTAACTGTACAGTATAGCGCGTATCCGGGATTAGTCCGTTGAGATTTTTTTCTCCTGCTTGTGCTTCAGCTGCAGTAATGTCAATAATTGTGGTAACACTGCCATTTATCAGTGCAATTTTATTAATCCCCGTAGTTGCTGCATTAACTTGCCAATGCAGTTTTACAGAGGTTTCGGTAATTTCAAAGTCACGTATAATTTTTAGGAACTGTTGCCCTGAAATTCTAAATGAACTTGTATTTACCCATCTAGATGCTGCTGCTGACTGGAAAGGTTCAACTCTTACTCTCGCAAAATAAGTCTTGTTGACTGTTAATACTGGATCAACCAACTTTACCGCAAGAGTATCGGTTGTTTGTGTGTATTCTATATTTTTAAAAAGTGTATCGGTGGCAAACTCAACTTTATAGGTATACTTCTTGCCGCTCGCCAAGGCCCCAAGGTTCCAGGAAACGATCGCGGAATCTTGTACAGTCCGGACCTTAAGGTTAGCTGGGATAAATGCCCTACTTGTTGATGGATCTTCTACGAAACCATCAATATTACGCTTACAAGCCCCTATAATTGCAATCAAAGAAAGCATATAGAGCAGAAGCATATTTTTAGTTATGATTCTCATCGTTTAATTTATTAAGTTGTTTGATATTAAATTACCATCCGAAATTCTGTACAATCCCCCCTCGGTTCTCAATAATAACTAGGTTAGGGTATGGCAAAAGCTCCTTTTTATTGGCTTCAAATTTGTTCATGTAACCAGAATTGGGATTATTTAAAAAATCGGAAGTAAGAGTTGCGCCGGAATAGCTTCCCAACTCCCTTCTCCACCAAACACTTCTATATGCGGCACCTGGGTTAACGGTATTTTTACTATAATATACCGCATCATTATTTCCTCCATATAAATCCAGAGCCGCATATTCATCTGAAATCCTGCCGTTTCTGAAAAGGGTCGGTTTGAAATAAATGAATTCCGATATATCGTTGTAGGGATTGTTAGCTGTTGGTGCATTCAATGCCATAAGTTTCATTTTTTCCCTGGCTTCCAAAATCTTAGTATTGAGCAGATTCCAACGAATCAAATCATATTTGCGGATTGATTCACCACCAAACTCCAATAATCGTTCCTTTACGATAGCATCAGAAAATCCAGCTTTATCGGTTGCTGTAATCGGAAGAGGATTACTTCCGTAGGCTCTCCTTTGCACTTGCTGAAGTGCAGCCAAAGGTGTTAATACTCCAGACAGATTACCCAATTCATTTGCAGCTTCTGCATACATCAGCAGGACATCAGCGTAACGGATAATTGGAAAATTTACTCCAAACTGCAAGCTTGGCGAATTCTTATCAAATTGTGTCCATGATTTTCGAAACTTTGCGCAAGTAAGATTAATCATGCTCACAGGACTCATAAATGCTCCATCCTTCACTTCAATAAATCCTAGCGTAACATCCCGTCTACTATCACCTTTAGCAAACTCATAGATATAACTTGGTACCGCTCTAGCTCCCCCACCGCCAGTCCCCCAAGGATCAGCACTGGATGCAAAAGAAAGCCCTAAGATGCGGGCAAGATCGCTGTCATTTATTGCTCCCCACATCGCGACTTCAAACATCAATTCACCTGCATCGTCAAAGCGGGTAGTACCAGAGTGAAGAGATTTAAATATGTTTTCATAAACCGGATTGAGCTGATGTTGATTGGCCTTAATTACCTCATTACATTCATCAAAAGCAATTTGGTAGTATTTCAGGTAATCGGCACTTCTCTGCATGGTTTTACTTTCCGTACGTAAAGAATACCCGCCCCTAAAAAGTGCAATTCTGGCCCGTAGCGCTTTTATTGCACCTTTAGTAAACCGATAACTCTTGTAAGCTGTCAATTCCGAGCGCCATCCCACTAGTGTAGATGCGAGTTTCAGATCCTCCAGGATGCGATCATAGGTGCTGTCCCGATTTACATGTGTCGAAAATTGACTTTCTAAATCCGCAGCAGGAACGAATGAGGCCGGCACATCACCCCAGTTTCGCAAAAGTTCAAAATAAAAAAGAGCCCGTAAAGTAAGTGCTTCGCCATAATATCTTTTTAATTTAATTTTCTCATCAGCACTGCCAGATGCATATAATCTAGAAGAAGGGATATACTTGCAAGCAATATTAGCTCGTTCAACCCCTTCATATAACTGAATGAAGGTATTGTAGATATTATTGTTTGCTGAGTTTCCACCATAGGTAGATACTGCATTTTGGCCTGATGCGTCATAATTTGCAGATCCCCTGATCCAGAAATCATCTGCCCCATGTGGAAAATAAACGGAAAGATTAGCGCCATAAACTCTTGATCCAGCAGCCTTGTTATAAACCCCAAGAATTACAGAATTGGTGTAATCTACACTCTCAAAAGTATCATCTATATTTAATCTGGATGGTGATTGATAGTCCAAATATTTCTTACAGGAAGAGAAAACAATGCTAACAATAGCTAGCGAAAGTACAATATGTTTTTTTATTGATTTCATAACTAAAACGATTAAAATGTAGCATTAAGACCAGCGAGCATATACCTATTTCTCGGATAGGCATTATAGTCAACACCAGGCGTTAGGGGGCTGAACCTTGTATTAGCCTGGGGGTCAAACCCACTGTATCTGGTAAATGTATAGAGGTTATTTACGGTAGCATAAATCCGGAGTTTGGACAATACCTTTGTTCGCTGGATGAGCTTTGAAGGCAAAGTATAACCCAAGGTCACATTGGTTATGCGTAAAAATGAGGCGTCTTCAATTGCTTCAGATACGGGCAGTCGGAAACCATATGTTGGTGCATAAGTAGTTGTATTGACATTGGCAGCTTGCAATGCATCCCAATTGAGAATTGGGGCACCTGTTGCATCAAAATACTGATATCTATTCTTAAACTTTTCCATGAAGTTATTCCCGTTCACCTGAAAATTGGAACTAAAATTAATTTTATTGGCATTATAGGTTTTGTTGCCATAAGAGAAATTAACGAAAACACTTAAGTCAAAACCTTTATAGGTAATTTGGTTATTCCAACCCCCGAAAAATTTAGGCTGATAACCGCCCAATACTGTTTTATCAGCATCAGTTATAATTCCATCACCATTGAGGTCCTTAAGTTTCATAACTCCTGGAAAAACTCCTTGGTTTAATGCCGCAGCGTCACTGGCAACGCCAGGTTTTAATCTCCAGGTTCTCCTTCCTGCAGCAAGTTCCGATTCGTAAAATGTGCGATCAAAATCATCAAGAGTGTAAAAGCCATCAGATACAAAACCGTAAAACTGGCCCACAGGCTTACCAACCTGTACCCAAAAATCAGTCCCCTGCACTCCCCATCCTGATGTTACAGCGTAACCGTAATCAGCTGAACCTGCCTGATTTAGCTTAAGTACGACATTTCTGTTGAATGAAATATTAAAGGAGGTGTTGTAGCTAAATTTTTTTGTAGAAATGGCCTGATAATTAAGTTGAAATTCCAGCCCCCTGTTCCTTGTTGAACCGATATTCTGTGTTTGCTGGCTGTATCCCATCTGTTGTGGAATATTGGTATTCAACAACAGATCATTTGTTGTATTGGAATAGAGGTCAACAGAGGCAGTTAATTTGGAGCCAAGTAAATCCAAATCAAGTCCAATATTTTTCGATACGGTTGTTTCCCATTTCAGGTTGCTGTTTTGGAGTGCCGTAGGATACAAACCGGCAGTTTGCGAATTGTCTGTTTCCGCGTAACCCCCCAGAGATGAGCTTGTAGCAAAAATTGTTGCAAATAGCCTATCACTGTTAACCCTATTATTACCTGCGGTCCCATAACTTGCCCTAATCTTAACACTGTTCAGCCAGTTTAATTTAAGGGCTTTAAAAAACGATTCATCAGACAGTCTCCAGGCCGCCTGCCCTGATGGAAATACCCCCCATCGATTGTCAGGTCCAAATTTAGAGGATCCATCACGCCTTATTGAGAAGTTAAGATTATATTTTGACTTATAGGAATACATTGCTCTCCCGAAGAAAGATAGCAGTCTTTCGCTCTGTACATTGTTGGTTGGTGAGGGCTGTATAAAGCCCTGGGGGGCATTGGCCTGTTGTATATTGCCGAAGGCCTGTTCCCAATTAACATTAGAAGGAAAATAATTAATTCTTTGTCCGTAACTGTTTACATTCAACAAATTGATCTCTTGCCCAAGAAGTACCTCCAGACGATGATCCTTGTTAAAGGTGGTGCGATAATTCAAGGTGTTACTATTATTGATGCCAATTGTCTTCGAATCGTTTAACTCTACAAAAGGCTGTTCCTTATAGTTCCCATATCTGGAAAAACTGGATGATTCATACTGTACCACCCCTCTAAATGAATTGTTTTCATTAGTGCCTACGCGGTAACCGACATTCGATCTGAAAGTGAATTTTGGAGAAATGTTAAGATTGATGTAACCGCTGGTAATTAGGTCTAAATTCTTATTTAAACGCTGATCCCTCGTTGCTGCTCCAACTGGAGTCGTCAGATCAATCTGATCTTCAAACAGCGCATCATCACTTCTCTGAGAGAGATTACTCACTCCTTCGTAAGGTTGAAATCTTGCAGAGTTTTGTAAACCACCGTTCGATCCGCTAATAGAGGTTCCGTTCCCAGTGACAAGTTGATCACTATATCTGGCATTTATCCCGACCTTGAAGGTTTTGGATAAGTCATTGTCGTACCGGAAAGTAGCAAATGTTCTAGTAAGGCCTGATGCCAGCATGATACCTTGTTCATCAGTTCTGTTCACACTAAAACTGTAGGTACTTCCCTGAGCACCACCACTAAGATTCAGATTCTGTGTATTGGAGAATGCCGCCCTTCCAAATACCCTTGATTGCCAGTTCACAACAGGAAAACTTTTATAAATATCAAAATCCTCAAAGTTACCATAACGTCTTTTAAAACCGTTTACTGTAGCGGTGTCAGTAACAACACTGCCACTGAAATGAATCATATTCATATCATATTGCGTACGCACGTAATCATACGGATTCATCATGTCAACATAATTGGTAATTTTTCGTATTCCTGCATAGGTATCGAACGAAATTACAGGCTTCCCGGGTCTGCCACTTTTTGTGGTTATGATCACTACACCATTTGCACCACGCGCGCCATAGATAGAAGTTGAAGCTAAATCCTTTAATACATCAATAGATACAATCTCTGAGGGTGATATGATGGAAAGTGCTCTTTCCAATGGTACACCATCTACAATATATAGTGGTGCGTTGTCTTGTGTCACAGATGTACCACCCCTTATTAGGATTTGAAAATCCGCTCCTGGGGCTCCTTCGTTCTGTGCGACAGATACCCCAGCTAATTTACCTGCAAGTGCTTCAGCCAAACTTGATACAGGAAAGTCTGCCACATCTTTCGCCTTGATTGAAGATACTGATCCAGCCAGCCTTTCGCGGGAAACTGTGCCATACCCTACATTGACAACTACTTCGCTCAAGGTGGAGGCATCTTCCTCCAACTGGATACTGATCTGTGTTTGGCTACCTAATTTGATCTCTTTGCTCTTATAGCCTACATACCTGACCAATAAAATTCTTTCTGCGGTGGTAGAAAGCTGCAACTGGAATTTACCGTTGGCATCTGTAGTGCTCCCATTGGAGGCACCTTTTTGCATCACTGAAGCACCAACCAGTGGTCTGTTTTTTTCGTCAACTACCTTTCCATTAATCCTTAATGTCTGCGCCAAGGCTGAAATACAGAGGATTAAATTCACCGTAATCAGTAAAAGTCTTCTCATAAAAGTTAAGTTAAACCTCTTGCTATCTTCGTGATAGATTCAAAAGGTTGGTTTTGATTTGGTTAGAATTTGGTATTATCATAGATAGTGAAATACAATCGATTGCATTAATGGATCGTACTATGAATCTGATTCTGTCTGGATTTTATTTAGCATATTGGATTGTTTGTTAAGGGTTTGTTCAAGACCTAACGCATTGGTACTATGGTCTGAATAATATTTGATAATTTCTAGCCCGCCGTATAATCTGGTAGAGGAGCTATCGCATAGTATAATATACTCTCAACGATACAGCTATGGCAAATGATGTGTCGGGCTTTTCATATATGGTTCAATTTGGTTATGGAGTTCAGGCTTAACATCAACTGGGATATTAGCCATGTAAAACTTTAACAAACTTGCCTTTTTGAGAAGAGAAACAAGGGCAAAATTTAAACGAATAAGGGTAATATTTCGACATTTTATGCCTTCATAGCATTGATTGGTAAATAACTAGCCTCCACAGAGATCAAATTCAGTTGATAGAAAAATACTATAACTACCCCTTTCTTCTGATTTTTTTTAAATACTCGGAAGGATTAAGGCCGTATACTGATTTGAAGCAAGCGCTGAAATATTTTGGCGTACTAAAGCCAACTGCATAGGCAACCACTGAAACATTGTCTTCCCCAGCATCCAATATGTCCTTACCTTTCCTAACACGTGTATCACGAACAAATTCCACCGGTGCAATCCCAGTTAAACTCTTAAATTTTCTATAAAAAGCCGAACGGCTCATTCTGGTAAGATCGGCAGCCTCTTCTACATTGAATGAAGAATCATCTAATTTGCTCTCTACTACCTCAATCACGCGCTGTAGAAATTCTCGGTCATATTGTGTCATAACCCTTGTCTCTTCTACAGCCAACTCCTCTTCTTGCTGAATATGTGAAAATACCTTTTGACGTTGCCTTAAGACCGTCTCCATTGCTGTTTCCAAAAGCTGAAAGTCAAAAGGTTTAGTAATATAATAATCTGCACCATACTTCAATCCCTCAATCTGGCTCTCCACTGAATACTTGGCGGTTAATAGGATTACAGGAATATGGCTGGTTTCAGGGTTATTTTTAATCTGCTCCAATAACTCAATACCATCCATTCCAGGCATCATAATATCTGACAAAACCAAGTCTGGCTGTAAATCATTCACTTTTTCCAAACCTTCTAGACCATCTTTTGCGGTTGCTATCTGGTAAGAATCATCGAACTTGACTGTTAAAAACTCCCTAAGTTCGTCATTATCTTCAACGAGTAAAATCCTGATTTTCTTTCCTTTATCCGCCTTTGAATTATTATCGGATTTCGGAATAGAGAAACGTTCAGGTGAAGGCTGAACGCTTGTTTTACGGACAGCAGTATTTTCTACTATGTCATCCAATTTGTAATTTCCCATTCCGAGAGCAAGCTCAATAATCAACTTAAGACCACCTGGCTTATTATTTTCAGCCCAGATTCGACCTCGATGCAATGAAATCAGTTCTTTCGCAAGGGCTAATCCAATCCCTGTGCCCTTACTGTGGTTTTGACCAAGTTGCTTTCCTTCGTAATAGAGCCTAAAGATGTCTGAGAGCTCATGTTCTTGAACACCAGAACCTTCATCCGAGATGGTGATCCTAAATGTCTTTTCAGACGATTTATCTAAATCAATCCGAATAATGCCATTATCTGGTGAAAATTTAATAGCATTTGCCAAGGCATTGAATAGTACGATTTCTAATTTCTCCGGATCTATTAGTGCATTTAATTTCGGCAATACTGAATTTACCTCAATAGATAAATTACGCTGAATTAAACTGGCCTTGAAATAATCGATATGTTCTTTTAAAAACTGTACCAGCTCACAATTGTACAGGCGAAGCGTTCCCTCACCACTCTGCACCTTACGCAAATCAAGTACTTGATTGACCATTCGTAACATTCGCCTGGTATTTTTAATCACAACGCTCATATAGGCTTTGCCTCTATCAGATAAGGTTTCCTGCTTCAATATTTCCTCGCTAGGATTAATAATCAAGGTGAGTGGCGTTCTTAGTTCGTGCGAAATCTGGGTAAAGAAGGCGAGCTTCAAATCGGCCAGTTGCCTTTCTACAACGATTCCCTGTTTAAGTTTGAAAACAGTGATGGCAACCTTGCGTCCAAGAAATATCAGGATGGCAATCAATATAGCATATATGATGTAGGCCCACCAACTTTTCCAAGGTGGACTTCTCACAACAATACTGAGTGAATGATAGGGTATTTTATCGAACCTTTCATCATTCAATGACCTTACTTCGAAAAGATATTTCCCCGCGGGCAATTTGGTATAGGTGGCCCTGTTTTGCCCCTCAGTACTTCTCCACACATCGTCATACCCCACCAGTCTGTACTCATAATCAAGTCTTTCAGTTTGATGGTAATCCAATACAGTGAAGTCTATTCCCAGTACCGTTTGATCATGCTCGAGTATTATAGTTTTCGCTTCGTTGACATCTGATGTTAGGGGTGACCCCTCCACAGCCGGAGTAATTAACTTGCTATTGATCTGCAAACCTGTCAAGGCCATATTGGCGCTGACTTTTTTTGCACTTATCTTCTCTGGATTGAAAATCAAACAACCTGAAGCTGTTCCAAAAACAAAATCACCGTCTTCCGTGCGCGCACACGAAGATTCTGAATAGGTCACGTTCTCCAGACCATCACTATAGTTATAATTCTGAAATTTTTGTTTTTTAGGGATAAACTTGGAAATCCCATTTTGTGTGGCGATCCAAATATTTTTGTGATCATCTTCCAAACAACTGAGCAAAACGTCACTTGGAAGTCCATTTTTACTGGAATAGTTTTTAAAAGACAAAGATTTTTGATTTTGGCCCCTTGCAAGATTCAAGCCTCCGGTTGCAGTCAAAACCCACATTTTGCTATCTGTATCTCGGTAAATATATTGAACATCGTTCCCACCCAAACTGGTGATATCATTTGGTACTTTCTTATAAATAAGAAAGTTAAAGTTACCTTGTAGATTGGGATTAAATACCAATAACCCATTAGTGGTACCCAACCAAATCCATCCTGATTTATCCTCGGCAATACATCTGATTTTATTGAAACCGCTAGAGGGAAATCCCTTAAAGCTATTTTGAACCGTCCTGAAGTTTACTTTGCCATTTTGTTCAATGATTTCCACTAGTCCATTTCCAAAAGATGCAGCCCAGAGGCGTCCATAAGTATCTTCATATATACAATAGATGGAATTGCTGCCTGGGATGTCCTTGTTTAAAAGGAACTGTGAAAGGCTATACTGACCTTTATCGTTTGGCTTTGCCAGTAATATCCCTCCAGACTTCGTACCCATCCAGACATTGCTGTTACGGTCTTCTAAAATACAATATACTCCTCCAAGGTTTTGAAATTTACTGGTCAATAAACTTTGTATTTTTTTGCCATACTGATAAATATTGACCGAACCAGACTTAGTTCCGACCCATTGCCGGTTTTTACGATCAACCATTAAACCACGTACGTCATTCTCCAAATTCTCCAAAGTAAGTTGATCGGCAGCAGGACGCAAACCAAAATGCTGATCCTGGAACACTACCTTCTCAATGCCCTGTGTTCCTGAGCCAAACCAGAGCACGCCATCCGGATCAAAGAATAACCTTCTAATGTTTTTTTGCCTGTTTGGATTTCCTTTTGTTGCAAATGGTATTAGTGTTTTAGTATTTTTGTTGTAATATCTTAGATCACCAGCAGCGTTCGTCCAGATTACATTATCTCGATCCTCCACCAGAGAGTAGTTTTGGAGCCAGGGCTTAAAAACATAACTTCTCTTTGGAAAAGGAAACTGCAACTCACGCGTATCCGGAGAATACCTAATTCCTCCATGGTCTTTAGATTCAATCCACAACACCCCTGTTCGCTGTTCAAACAAAGCATATATTGATGATTCTATTTCAAATTGCTTTTGGACAGTTCCATCACTGGAAATAGAATACAATTGGCCCTTCTTTGTGCTAGCGTAGATTCGAGGATAGACCTTTGAAACCAACAAATAATTAATTCCACCTGATGGAATATTAAATGTTCTGGCATTTTTGAGATCCAGACCTATAGCGGTTAAAGATCCGTTTTCGCAAGCTAGCCAAAGCTGGTCTTTAGCCTCTGCCACACCCACTACTTTAGAATCCTGAAACTGCTTAACAGCATAAATTCTCCTATCCCTTCCTTTCACCTTATCGGCTCGAACTACGCCTGTAGGGATTCCAATCCAGGCATTATCCATTTTATCGAGATGAAAAAATGAACTATTCTCAGCGACCACAACCCTAAATTTATTTTTACCTGTTTCGCTCTCTACGGCTTTTGAATAATCGATCCATACTACCCCATTGTTCACCGTTCTTAACCAAATTTCATTTTTTCTTACAGCCAGAATTCGTTGGAAAGTGATCTTATCATCCAATCTACCTTTGAAGAATCTACTGATGGGAATAAATTGCTGTGTACGTTTCATAAAGCAGTACACCTTATTGTCATAAGTTCTAACCCACAAATAACGGTTCTCGAAATCCTCGACAATTTCATCGATTCTATTGTTTTTGAGGTCTGAGTGATCTCCAGGGTAGGATTTGAAGGTTAAAAAATTAGATCCGTCAAATCTATTGAGTCCAGCCCATGATCCAAACCACATGAATCCACTTTTATCACGCAAAATATAGGTAACGCGATTGTCAGATAGCCCATTGGCAGTAGAATAATGAGTTACATTAGCCGCAATCTGACTATAGGCAATATCACCTCCGGCTAGCACCATCAAAAACACGAGAAACTTAGCAATTCTCCTTTGCACTATATCTGGTTATTTAAGGGTTAAGGAATGAAGTATAATTTCTCTCCGTATTAATCGCAAGTATATCAAATTTAGTTTATATCCAGTTCCGGATTTTGCTTCAACAAATCCTTAATCTCTGGTAGAAAAAACACTTCTTGTTGAAAAAATTTCCTCATTTATTTCCAAAGATGGAAAACCAAACTGTTGCAATATACCTCTATGTTATCATATTCTTTTGATAATGTTCTTCCCTGCGAATCCGCCAACTTCGGATTTAACCCATGGGTTATTTCCCATTCATCGGGTATCCCGTCTGCATCGGTATCCAGCAATGCCGGCAGTGAAACCAGAGCACTCAGACCACCTACATCTGAAGGTTTGTCTATAATACCATTTCTACTATTTATATCACCACTTGATCCCTGAGCGCTAAAGGTTCCTTTCCGCGTATGCTCAATAGTGCGAATATCAATTGCATCCCGAACTAAAGAAGCCCCTGCTTTACTTAAAACCAATTGATAGGCTTGCTCTGCGGATTGTGTTATCACATTTCTTTCAATATCATGTTGACTGGTAAGTTTCATCTCTCTTTTCTCCAGTTATGATACCTCCCCATATCGGCTATTGAACTGATTGTATACGCCAAATGTCCAATTATCAGCTGTAGCCTGTTTTTCACCGGCGATCACATTTCCCGATATATAGAATTTACCCCATTGGTTGTAAATGGGCGAAGCTGAATTTTTCATGTATTTATCAATGGAGAATATGCGGTTTTTGATTTTTGTAGCAGGTCCAGGTTTATAATAATTATTAACAATATTTATACGCATCGCCTCACCACCATAAGCACTATTACTTCCCCAGTTGTAAAACACATTGTTTCGCATATCTACCAAATCTGTAAGGGCATACGCTGTCCCCTCCCTTTCACCGAATCTCGGATTTCTGCTATCGTGATTAGCCATTAAATTGTGGTGGAATGAAGCCATCCTACCACCCCATATACCACCGTAACCATGGGCACCTTTGCTATGTGCAGACTTTCTTAGACTCTCCGCAATTATGCACCATTGCAGTGTTAAATTATCATTATTGTAAAATGATAAACACTCATCGGTAGACCAGCTCATTGAACAGTGATCTACTATAATGTCCTTATGTTCAAAGCCACCAAGTGCATCTGCTTCAACTTGTTTTGCATCTCCCATACGAAATCTTAGAAACCGAATAATCACGTTATTTGCATTTACACTAACTGGATAATTTGTTATCGTAATTCCTTCACCAGGAGCTGTTTGTCCATTTATTGTGACGTTTGGATTGAGCAATTGAATGCCCTTTTCTAAAGCTATAATACCCGATACCTCGAAAACAATAATTCTAGATCCTGAGGATTCAATCGCAGCCCGAAAGCTTCCTGGCCCATGATCATTAAGATTGATAACCTTAATTATTTTTCCGTTTCGCCCACCGGTCACGTAACGGCCAAAGCCTTCTGCACCCGGAAAAGCCAACACTGGCATCACCACTTTTTGTGCCTGGACATCTATGGATGATAAGAGGATAAATAAAATATGATAACTGCAAATTCTCAAATAAACGATCAGCCTATTTTTACAAGGGTTTGAGAAATTCATCATTTCGTGAGTTTTATTGCCGTTTCGGAAGCTCCGTTTTTAAGTTCAATATTTTTCAGGGCTCCTTTTAAGTCGGTATTACTGATGCTGATTGACTCGTTGTTATCGCCATTAACTGATAAGAAAACAGGTAACCCAGCATTAAATTCCAAATCATTGAGCTGAATTTCCCTACCACCTGTAACAGAAACCAATGGGCTTTGATTTCTCGTCTCTAAACGAACATTCTCCAACCTGATTTTTGAAGCATCAGTAAGTTCTATTCCCCTATCAGTTACTAATGTTGAATTTCGGACGGTGATGTCCTGCACGTGCATTTCAGATAATCCTCGGATAAACATTCCAATTTTTGCACCATGACAAGTAATATTATCAAATACCATATTTCTGAAAACAGGTGTGCCTTCGTTAACCTGGGGTGAGGTATCTCGCTTACCATCAGTGGCAAATTTCACATAATAAAACATATCAAAGAATATTGCTTCTTGTTGAATATCTTTCATTCTGATATTCCTGGCATATATCCGCTCTACCACTCCTCCCCTACCTCTTGTTGATTTGAACCTTAATCCCTTGTCAGTTCCCATAAAAGTACAGTTTTGGATAAAGATGTCTTTTGCTCCCCCGCTCATCTCACTACCTATAACCACCCCGCCATGACCGCTGTAAACCAGATTGCCATTGATAATACCCTCTGCAGAAGGTACACCTCTTTTTCTTCCTTCTTCATCCTTGCCTGACTTGATGCAAATAGCATCATCCCCAACATCTAGTATGCTGTTCTCTACTATAAACCTTGTACATGATTCGATATCTATTCCATCCCCATTTTGCGCGTAGTGGGGATTTTTTATCGTCACTGCACTAACAGTGAGGTCTTCACATAAAAGTGGGTGTACGCACCAAGCAGGAGAATTTTGAAAAGTTATTCCAGAGAGCAAAACCTTTTTGCAATTTTTAAGTACCAGTAAGTTTGGTCGAAGGAAATCTTTCATTCCTTCAAAAGTTTTGAGGGGCTTGGTTGATTCAAGCAGCATGCTCTTTCCTTCCTTTTGGGCATCTTTGAATTGTTGGCTGGGATACCAGTTTCTTTTATCATCACTCAATACACCTCCTGAGGCAACCTTTTCATTCCATTGGGAAACAGTCAGCTGTGATTGACCAACCGCTCGCCAGGCGTCACCATTAGCATCAATAACCCCATTGCCGGTTATCGCTATGTTAACAAGATTTTTTCCGTTGATCGGCGATTCATTTCTCGCAGCCGGTTTTCCTTCATAATCGCCCTCCACTAACCGATAAAGACTTTTATTTTTTGAAAACATTAAGGTGGCTCCCCTAACGAGATGAAGCTCGACATTGCTTTTTAAGTGTATAGGGCCTGTCAACCAGATGCCCTCAGGCACCAGTACCGTCCCTCCACCAGATCTACTGCATCTGCTGATGGTGTTGTTTATCACTTCAGTATTTAAAAATATTCCATCACCCTTGGCTCCCTGTTTTTCAATGGATAAAGTATCTCGTTTAAAAACCGGCTTAGCAATTTGGGGTAAATTCTCCCAAGAGAAATTGGATTTCTTTGTTTGTGCAAGTAATCCACTGCATACAGTTAACAGCAGCAGGGTCAGCAATTTTGCTTTCATATAATTAAGATTCATGTGTAGATATATTGAGTATATAAGCCTACTTCAGCGAAAAAGGAATGATGTCCATTTCCAACATCCATTTTTCACAAAGTGTTGTCCAGAGTTCTGTACTTCCAGGATTATTTCTTAGCGCTATAGCATGGCCTCCCTGCGGAAAAATGTGCAAAGCACTTGGTATTTTGTTTTCTAGCAAAGCCTGATAAAATAGTAAACTATTGTGTGGATCAACGGCCTCATCGTTGAAGGCATCAGCAATAAAGCATGGTGGTGTTTCCTTGTTCACCATTAGCTGCGTAGAGTGGCTAATACCTACTGCTAAACTAACATTTTCCCCGAGTAAATTCGTTCTACTTCCCTTGTGGGCATATTTACCCATATCAATTACCGGAGAAACAAGAATCATAAAATCTGGTTTTGCAGAGACTGTATCTAAATTATCCCTGATTTTTGATATATCGGAAACAACTGTAGCTGTCCAGCTGGCTAAGTGACCTCCTGCAGAAGAACCTTGAATACCAATTTTATTGGGTTTTATTCCCCAATTGACTGCATTTCTCCGGACGAGTTTTATTGCCCTTTGTGCATCCTGAAGTGGTCCCTTAGCTCTATCTATCAAATCCGGATCATTTGGCAGGCGATAATTCAGCACAAAAGCAGATACTCCCATAGTATTAAACCACTTGGCGAGCTGTGTTCCGCTAATGACATATGCAAGACGTTCGTACCCTCCTCCTGGGCAGATAATGACTGCCGCACCTTTGTTTTCCTGCCTAGATGGGAAAAAACAATACATTCCCGGATTTGCTACCCGGTACACTCTTTCATTGGATATACTGTCTCTCCGCTTAGTATCCTTCGAATTAGGGATTTTCCCATTAGGGTATAGGGGCATAAATTCCTGAGCACGAACTATTCCTGCAACAAAAATTAACGGCAAAGCAAATGTCTTAAGGATATTCATATATAGTTCATCAAAACGTTGGATCCCAGTTGAGAAAAATATTTTTCACAGTATAAGCCTCAGCTTCTTTTTTTGTCAGTTGTTTTGCCCAGGCCACTCGGCCGCTGGTATCAGCTCCTTTTCCCTTGTTATTATATTCTGCGTAAAAGGCTGTTTTGTCTTTATTCGCAAATAAGGGATCCCCAGGCCAGGAATGCCATCCTTCACGAACGATTTGCTCCCCGAGGTTACAACGGATAAAAACCGTTTTAGCAAATGGTCGCCATGGCCTCCCCAAAAAAACCTTTTTCACACCCGGTGCTGCCACCAGATCGCAATCCAAAAAAACATAACCAAAGACTTGCTGCTTAGATGTGGATGCCGCAGTGATAAAGGAATCTGCTAAACTCTTAATTTTGCATTTATAAAATACCGCTGTAGCCTCCCCGAAAATAAAATCAGTTGTTCCTACAATCAGACAGTTTTCAAAATAACAACGCCCGTCCTTTGATGTATACAAAGTGTCCTGGTGACCCAATAGTGCACAATTTTTTGCTGCAAAGCGATCACCTTCTATGGTCAGGGCCACCGCCTGACCTACCGGTCCTGCCGTATTTTCTACGGTAATATTCTCCAGACTACAATCATTTCCCTGTACCAGAACAGTATAAGAGGTATAAGTACCAAACTTGGGATTCCCAGTAAAATCTCCTCCTGGAAATGGCTTCCCTGTGTAGTCACCATTTGTGATTATCGTTTTCTCCCTGTCCACTCCGATAATGCGTATATTTTTCTTCCAAGCAGGGATGACCAGCTTCTCTTTATATATGCCTGGTTTTACATAGATAGAGACCTTGTACTGCATATGATCTCTCACTGCATTCACCGCCTCCTGAATCGTTCTATAATCTCCTGTACCGTCCTGAGAAACGGAGAATTGAATATTAGGTTGCTGTGATCTTACCTCAGTAAAGAAAAATAATGTCAGAAGCTTTATTGCAAAAAAGATATTTGTTTTCGTCATATTCTATATTTGGTTATTATTAGCCAGAATGTCTAAAATCTTTGGGGTTAGGCATTAAGCTATCGAATGTAAAATAGCACACTTTTTTTCGCTCAGATGTTAAATTTCTGACCTATTTGTTCCAAATTCTGGTCAAATAAATCAACATCAGAGGAATCCTTGCATAATTGCAACATGTTTTAGCTTTAGGTCTTCCTGTATTAGAGAAAAACTTTTCTAGCTTTACTCTCTTTTTTTTGCTTACGAATTACGTAAACAGTTAGCTGGTCTATATTTCTAAGCATATTGAAAGGCGTATGAGCCAAGGGCCTCGGTCCAGAAACGTAATATCCACCTGATTGACCAGATTGCTCAGTAAGAATCCTGGCATGGGCAAAATTAAAAAGAATATCCTCTGCAAAGATATACAGCTTGGCAAAACGGCCTTGGTTAATGAGTTGCAGCTGAATCATGTCTTCCTTGGAAAGCAAAAGAGCAGCGTGCTCTGCAACACCAACTTTTGCGCGAAAATTATAGTTAGAATATTCCCGTATACGCAAGAAAGCCAGCGATTTTCGTATTTGTTTCCTCGTTTTATCCCTAAGTCGCTCTGATATCGGACCAAATGCCTTTGAAAAATAATAGTCATTTTTATTTACAAAGACCTTTGCTCCTGTGATCCTCAATTGATCTACAAATTGATCAACCGCATTTTCAAAACGCAGACAATTTAAACCGCTCGTATTACTTGCTGGAAATTGCTCATACAACTGAAAGACAGCCTTTTTTACATATTCAGAAATAGCCATGACATCGATTTGTTTTAGTTAAAAATATTTCATTTGATCCGCGGCAAGAATAAATGCTCCCATACCTTTTGGGTCATCCTCGATTACAGGCTCACTCATGTAATATTCGAAAGTTCCCGAACGGTATGGAGTACCACCCAGTCCGGAAACCTGAACAGTTCCTTTGAGGTGAAGCATTCCATTTTTGTCAAATTCTAAAAAATGCTGCTTGATCCCCGAAAAGCCTTTTACTGCTGATTCTTCAAATTTTCTTTTAAGATATCCTTTCCTCACTCCTTTAGCCAGGGTGTAAACAAACATACAAGATGCGGATGCTTCAGGATAATTTCCTTTCCTATCTGCTTGATCCAACACCTGATACCAGAGGCTATTTTGGGGATTCTGGACTTTTTCAATCGCAGCTGCATACCTGACTAGGATATCTTCCAGTTGTCTTCTTTTAGCATGATTTTTAGGAAAATAGTCCAAAACATCTACCAGTGCCATTCCGTACCAACCCATAGCACGTCCCCAAAAATTAGGTGAGTTGCCAGTAAATTTATTGGCCCATTTCTGCTGCCTAGATTCATCCCAGCCATGATAAAGCAGGCCTGTTTTTGGATCGCGGACATGTTTCTCTATTATAAGAAACTGGTTTGCGATATCGTCGAAATTCTTTACTTCGTCAAAAGAAGCAGACCACTCCGCATAAAATGGTTGCCCCATGTAAATTCCATCTAACCACATTTGGTTCGGATAAACTTTTTTATGCCAAAAGCCTCCTTCCTGAGTTCTGGGATGGGTTTTGAGTTGCTCACGAAGCAGGCTTGCAGCCTTCAAATATTTATCTTCTTTGGTTGCTTTATAGAGAAAAAGCAAAGTTCTGCCATTCTTCACATAATCGATATTATAATCGGTTAAGCTGTACCTTGATAAACTTCCATCAGGTTGGACAAATAAATCCATCATATGCTGCATGTAAGCCAGATAATGTTTTTGATGGCTTACGGCATAAATATTGGCTATTCCCTCAAAAAAAACTCCCAGGTCATAAGACCACTTCGCCGTAGCTCCGGGTTGATGTGTCAGCGAATCTGGCCATTTTACCATAATGGTATTGGCCATTTCCGTGGCAAGCTTATCTGCAGGAAGCTTATCTATTTCCTGTGTATAGCCTAAATTGCTTAGGAAGATGAGCAAAAATAAATATAAAATCTTTCTCATGGTTGTTTGACTATCGTTTCAGTCCAAATGGAAATGGATCGGAATAATTGCTAAAATCTATTTTTATCTCTGTACTGAGGTCCACTTTTTGAACAATTGGGTGCAAATTTTGATCAGCTTCTCAAAGCTTGATTAGCCAAAAAAACCTATCAAACAATGCACCTAAGCTATTATTTACCTCTGCAAAACCAAATTTGAGGCCTCCGAAATCAATATGTTTTAAAGATTTTTTTCATGAAATCAGCGATATAGCCAGCGCTTTCATCTGCCCAGGGATGAAATAGCCAAAAGGGATGGACTTTTACATTGAATTGGTGAACCTCATGGTAAATACCCCATTCCTTTAAACTCCCTATCAGCTCGTCCTGCCCAGCATGAAAACGAGAGAATCCGCTGTTTAAAAAAAGTATTGGAACAGTTTTTTCATTAGCCCAATATCCTGCTGATGCCGCTTTCCAAATATCAGGTCGCTGCAAATAACTACCGCCTAGCCAGGCAATATCAGGAGAATCGGGTTTTCGATCCAGATTGAGCGAAGCAGGAGCCATAAAATTGATTACTCCATCAATATCAATGATAGCCTGAACGGTACTAGAGGATTTTGTCACGCCCTGATTACCCTCAAATTGCGGAAGTCCATTCGTGGTTCCAACCAGTGAGGCCAGCTGACCACCAGCTGATGTGCCGGAAATGGCAATTTTGGTGGTATCTATTCCATAAGTTTTAGCATTAGCCTTAATCCAGCGGATAGCGGATTTGATGTTATACACTGCCGCGGGATACTGGGCCTCCAGGGACAATTGATATTCTACAGGGATGGTCACAAACCCCGATTTTGCAATTAACTGTGCTAAAGGAACTTCCATTGATTTATCACCTGAGCGCCACCCCCCGCCGTGAACCAAAACTAATGCAGGAAGTTGCCTTTCATTCTTAGGCCTGAAAACATCTAAGTGTAAATCACGTCTTCCAAAGGGTGTATTGGGTAAGGTAGCATATACCAGATTCCTAAACCCTTTCAAACCAGTCGGCAGACTATCTTTCACCGGAATAACATAAGGGTAATCTTTCTTTATCTGACTGTAAACTTTAGCAATGTTATAGCTGGTATCGCGAGGAATCTGTTTAGACTGCTGGGCTGCACAGTGTACAGCCGGTACACTGAAAAGGATTAGCGTTAAGGTTCTGAAAATTTTCATCGTTAGTGTAAATGAGGATAAAGGGCGCGCGAAATTCAACGCAGCCCTTTTCTAAATTCTAATAATTTGGATTTTGTTTCAGTTTTGGATTGGATGCAAGTTGCTCTGTTGGAATAGGATAAATTCCTTTCCAAACAGGATCTACAGTGGTCTTGAAAGTCCAGGTTTTATTGAAAAAGCTTCCAAAGCGAATCATATCCCGGCGACGGTGCCCTTCCCAAATAAACTCTCTGGCCCGCTCATTTTCAATTTCCTGAATGGTTATTGTGCCTAGAGTGCTCGCTTTGCTACGGGCACGAATCTGGTTAACTAATGTAAGTGCGTCTCCAGTATTTCCGATTCTAAAAAGTGCTTCTGCTTTAGTGAGCAGTATATCGGCATAGCGCGTCAGTACCAAGTCATTATCAGCGCTAGATCCCGCCCATTTTACACCATCAGGAACATATTTTAGTACCCTGTAGCCTTCATTATCCTGAGCGCTTACATAATCTTTTACTGCCACCAGATTTAACTGGACTCCCCGCGCATCAACTAAAGGCCTACCATCCAGATAAGTTTGAGGACCGTATTCGATTAGCTTTTTACGGTTGTCGATAGTTTCATATCGATCCAATGCTTCCTGGTAAGTACTGTAACCATTCGCCGGGGCAAAGGGTAAACCATATCGCTGTTGATCTAATGCGGGTTGAGCGTACAAGATGAACTGATTAGAGCCGGAAGTACGTGAGGGATCAATAGAAAAAGCAAAGATAATCTCCTTTGAATTAGCCTCGTTAGTTGCCTTGAAATTATCAACCGTGTTGGCTTCTAAAGTATAGGCATTTGTACGGATAACGTTATCGCACATCGCATTTGCTTCAGTCCACTTGGCAGTACCGGTGTAAACTTCGGCATTAAGATAAAGGGTTGCCAATGCGGTGAAGATCGCCTCGCGAGTCAATCTAGGATAATAGGTGGCTCTATTAACAGTTGTTACCGAAGGCAAATCCGCTGCAGCTGCGATCAGCTCCTGCTCAACAAAACGGAAAACCTCTGCCCTGCTATTGGTAGCTGGTAAATTTGCAGGATCTATCCTCGCCTGGGTAGCAATAGGAACATTGCCCCATAGATCCATAGCGTAAAAGTAACCATATGCCCTCAGGGCCTTTGCCTCTGCTGCTACTGCCTTAAAATTACCTGCCGAGGGAGAGCTATTTAAACTCTCAATCACGGCATTTGCGGTTCCGATCACCTGAAAAATTTGTTTCCACGCCCTCCCAATAGCTTGATTATCAGGTCTCACATTATGAACCATCATATCAATATTGTTCTGATCGAACCAACCCCCACTCGCTCTTCCAGGAACGATAAATTCATCTGTTCCATATTCAGAAATACGCCATGGATCACCAATATGGGCAACCTGCTGCAGTGCTTGATAAATGCCTAGCACCGAAGAAAGTGCTTCTTGTTCCGTCTTATAATAATTGGCTGGCGAGAGTCTGCCAAACTGTTCTTCATCCAATTTGGTACAGCCACTGATTGTAAATACCAATAATAAAGCATACAATATTTTGTTTGATAATTTCATGATTTTAATGGTTAGAATTTTAAAACGTTATACTTGCTCCCAAACTGAACGTTCTAGACTTTGGATAGCTTAAGTAATCGATTCCAAGTGGCGCAATGCCACTGGCTGATATTTCAGAATTAACTTCAGGATCCAGACCTGAGTAGTCTGTGATGATGAAAAGATTCTGGCCAACAAAAAATACCCGGGCAGAAGAAACGGCCTTGCTATTGAATTTGAAGTTGTAGCCTATCGTCAGATTATCCAACCTTAAAAAGGATCCGCTCTCTATCCAGCGCGATGAATAAGCCTTTGGTTGGCTCCTGCTCACCCCATCATCAATAGCAGATACAAGTACATTGCGTCCAGGAAGATTATTTTTGTAGGCTAAATTGTTAGCTGTAAGGTTGTAGACCTCGTTTCCAACCACGCCACGTAAGTTTGCTGTTAAAAACCATGAACCATATCTTAAGTTATTACTCAACCCATAAGTAAAACTAGGTTGGGCAGTACCTAAAACCTGATTGGTAGCTTCGTACTGCTCCAAACCATTTGCATCTAAACCAGTAAATTTGCGTCCGAAGAAAGTACCAAGTGGGTATCCTGGCATAATGGTTTGCGCAAATCCGCCAGAAACAGTTCCTTGTAAGGGTGCAATCTGAATATTACTCCCCTGATATTTTTCGTTGGACAAGCTTAGTACCTTGTTAATGTTTCTGCTAATATTGAAATCTAAGTCCCAACCGAATTTATCCTTATCGACCAATGTTGCACCTAACTCCAGCTCAATCCCTTTATTTTCCACACTCCCCACATTAGCCAATTGCGTATTCACTACAGCTGGAGAGGGAACTGCTACCAGTAGCAATAGGTCAGTTGTTTTTTTTCGATAGACGTCAAAGCTACCTCTGATGCGATCGCCAAACAAGCCAAAGTTTAACCCTGCATTAATTTGTGCGGTTTGTTCCCATTTTAAATCCGGGTTGGCATATTGCTGTGGCAGCACGACCGTTACCCGTTGTCCTCCGACAATGTAACCTGTAGAACTGGCTCCTAAGGTAGTGAGGGAATTTAAATTTCCTATTTCCTGATTTCCGGTTACTCCATAGCTTAATCTCAACTTTAGATCAGATATAGCCTTTACCTTGAAAAACCTTTCTTGGGAAAGTCTCCATGCCACTGATCCTGAAGGAAAAACGCCCCATTTATTTCCCGATCCAAATCTGCTTGAACCATCCCTCCTCACTGTACCAGTAACTAAAAATCGATTATCAAAATTATAGTTCAATCTTCCGTAAAAAGATATAAGTGTATTGCTTTCCTTGTAGCTGGTTACACTATTCACTACGCTTGCCGCCTGGAGACTGTACCACTTGAATTCATCCGATAAGAAACCTGAGGCCGTGTTCCTTAATCCTTCATTTACAAAATATTGATAAGAATAGCCCCCGATAGCATCTACAACGTGCTTGCCATAAGTTTTATTAAAACGCAAAACTGTTTCCATTAATTTACTCTCATCGTACAATTTTTGTACGCTGGCATAACCACCCAATCCATTTCCGAGAGGATTATTTTTACTGATAAAGGAATTTCGATCAATTGACTGACGGGTGTAACCTAAACTAACATCTATGCTTACAGGATCTAAAATCTTATAATTTGTGCTCAGATTCCCTAAAAGCCTTTGCTGCTTCTTTTGGTCAATCACATCGGTTGAAAACGATACCGGATTAATACGGAAAGGCGGAACATGATTGTAGCCACCGTTCAAATCTCTTACTGGATATGTGGGATTGAAAACATAAGCTTCATAATTCATGCTTGTTCCTGCCTCACTGCCTACCGTGTTAGATACTGGCGCAGCATGCTGCATATTCTGCCCATAGTTTATCCTCAAATCAAATTTAAGGCGGTCGTTCAATGCTTTATGGTTAATATTGGCTAAAATATTTGCTTGCTCCAGTTTAGAACCCAGCATAACCCCTTCCAAATTCCCGTATCCAATAGACGCCCTGTATAGGGTTTTTTCGCTTCCACCAGAAAGTGAAATATTATGATCCTGTGTAATCGCTGAACGATAAATTTCGTCCTGCCAGTTTGTTGAAGCACCGCGATCGTCGAGCGTAAGACCTAGGGTAGTATTCACTGCACGATACTGGTCAGCGCTGAGGATATCCAACTTATTTGAAACCGTTGAAACACCAGCCTGACCATTATACACGACCTGTGCACTACCGGCACGTCCCTTTTTAGTTGTAATAACGATAACACCGTTAGCACCTCTGGAACCATATATTGCAGTGGCAGAGGCATCTTTTAGCACGGTGATGGATTCAATATCATTAGAATTTAATGTTTGCAAAGGATTGGATGGTTCCTGATCAAACACATCTGTTCCAGTACCCCGAATATTGGATTGATTTACATTGGCCGTACTGGAAATGGGAACTCCATCAATAACATATAAAGGATCATTTGACCCGGTAAGCGAGGTTCCACCCCTGATGCGCACGGTATTGGAAGCTCCGGGTTTACCACTATTTTGAGAGATGTTTACACCCGATATTTTGCCCTGCAATAGTTGCTGTGGCGCTAACTGCGACCCTTTATTAAAATCCTCGGAGGTTATTGCCCCCACAGAACCGGTCAAATCTTTTTGACGTTGTGTTCCGTATCCCACTACTACAACATCGTTGAGTTCTGCTTCAGTCGCTTTCATCAGTACATTGATAGTTTTTTTTCCATTCACTCCGATTTCCTGGTTCTGGAAACCGATAAATCTGAACACGAGAACAGCATTATCATCAGGAACAGCAATTTTATATCGTCCATCAACATCTGTCGCCACGCTTCGTTGCGTACCACGTACCTGCACGACCACACCAACCAATGGGCCTTTATCATCTTTCACTGTTCCGGTAATCTCGATATCGGCGGCTTTGGGTAATTTTTCCCTGGTTGCAGAAGGCGGGCGGGTTGATATTAGCACTGTATTATTCTGAATGCGAAAAGTGATTGGCAGACCGGAAAAGCACTTCTCTAGAACGGTGGTCAAATCAGCATCCTTCACCTCTACGCTAATAGGATTTAGACTCTCTGCTACCGAACTATTATAAAGAAAATTATAATTGGTTTGTTTCCGAAGCTGTTTCACAACTTCGCTCAACTTGGCATTGTGCAGGTTAAGGGTAATCTTCTGAGCAAAGGAGGATGCTTTGACCTGCAAAAGTGCAATTGTTAATATCACTAAGGTAAGCTTCATGCGTATTAAAATTTTTGGCAATAAGCGGTGATGATCCCTGAATTTGAATTCAGCAATTTTTTTATACATTTGGTTAGGTTTAAGGGTTTATTGTTGCTTCAATAGTCTAAGACCAAAGCTAACCCTGGGCTAGCGGGCAGGGAGTCTTGGCGGATTCCCTGTTTTTTGGCCGTTTTGCGCGTGATAATCTGTCTATTTACTCAAACATGCGGCACAACTTCCGCTAGTTCGATACAATTACCTTCCTTTCTTTTAATTGAAATCTGGTTTTACCCAGGCTTTCTAGATTTTTTAATAGTTCTTTTAAATCAGTGGATCTGGAAAAAGTACCTCCAAAACGTTCAGCTGAGGTAATGTGATACTCTACATCAACATCATACCAGCGGCTAATCAATGTCATAATGGCTTTCACATCCTGGTTTTCGAATATGAAGTAACCATTTTTCCAGGAAAGTGCCTGGTCGAGATCTGCATTGGAAACTGTAATACCAGAATTATTTACATTAAGATCAGCCTGATGGCCAGGCTTTAAAAGAGTATATTCAGCAGTTTTATTATTTTTTACGTTAACACTTCCTTCAAATAAGGTGGTAGAAATGTTCTGCTCACCTTGATATGCCTTAATATTAAAATGTGTCCCCAGTACAGTTACCGTTTGTATGCCACTAAGGACTTTAAAAGGCATTTTCGCATTGCGGGCAACTTCAAAATATCCTTCCCCTTGCAGGGTAACTACACGTTCAGTTCCCTGAAATTTTAAGGGGAATTTTAACGACGATGCCGCGTTTAACCAAACGTGTGTGCCATCAGGAAGTATAACTTCAAACTGGCCCGCCCTTGGTGTGGTAATGGTATTGTATCTGACTTCCTTTCCATACTGTAGCCCATTTATTTTATAGATTAAACTCCCATCGGCCGTTTTTTCCAGCATCGCACCAGCGAGCTTGGTAGTGCCCTGAGCAAGGTCTTTAACATTTACCATAGAACCATCATCAAGTGTCAGTCTGGCTGTTTTTTGAGCTGGATTGATTGGAATGATAGACTTTTTAGCAACCATTTGTTGAGATTTTTGCTGACTGAGGTAAATAGCTAATCCGATACCAAACAATACAGTTAATATGGCAGCTGCTTTAATTAGCTTACTGAAATTAAACTTCCTGTTATCTTTTTCAAGTCTTTCGCCGAATGAGTCATAAAGCCTGTCCGCAAGCATCTCCTCTCCCCCAGCCTCTGCAAACCATTTTTTTAGATTCTGTCCGCCTGCATTTAGATTATGATACCATTCATTAAGCTCCTGAATATCCTGCTGAGAATAATTTCCATTCCTTACGCGCTCAAATAAAATCCGGATTCGATTTTCATCCATAGTTTACAAATTTGGTTAGTGACCTTGATTGGGAAAAATTAATGGCCTATATTCGTAAGACGATAAAGCAAGTAGGCAACCGTTATTGGCTGCAAAACTTTTTTTCTAACCAACTATCCCAACTTGCATGAAGCAGTTTTACAGCGACAAGGAATTACAGGATTTTTTTCGTGATGGACAGGAATGGGCCTTTGAAATGTTGTATAAACGCCATGTTATCAAGCTAGTCGCTATTGCCATGCAAAAAACGAATGACCGTGCATTGTCTGAAGAGCTCGTGCAGGATGCATTTATGGTTTATTACAAATTGCCGGCAGAAAAAAAAGAACTTACATCCGTATTTGCCTTTCTTTATGTGATTCTTAAAAATAAAATCATGGATCATTTCCGGCACATCCTTGTACGCAAAAAGTATGAATCTCATCTGGAGCAGACTTTCGACGAACTAGACCATTCTACTGTGTCTTTCATTGAGACAAGAGAGCTTGAAAAGTTAATCGACAAGGAAATAAGCCTCCTACCCCCAAAATGTCAATCGGTTTTCACCTTAAGTAGAAAAAATTTGCTCAGCAATAAAGAGATTGCAAGTACCTTAAGTATTTCTGAAAATACGGTTGAACAGCACATGAGAAAGGCTTTGAGGATATTAAGGCTTTCGATCATGAAAAGTGTTAAAATTATCTTAATGCTCTGAAACTATCTAATTTATATGGCAACCTGATTTAGGTCTTCACCTCCATCTAGCATCTTCAATTATAAGCATTTAACTTTCTGAAATCTAACTTTCAACAAATGTGCCATCCCAAGTCCACCAATATATGGTGCCCAAAAAATCCCTATTGTATGTGACAGAAGTAACAATCACCTCGTTGCATCTTCTCCAGTAGTTTGAGGATTAATCGATTTCCTCTCTCAGCTACTTTTAGTTTTTCCATCCCCAATTCCAGCGAAGTAATGATTTCATCTCCATTCGTTTATATTATCCCCTTTCAAGACCATGACTTTGTGATTAATCGTACAAATTTCAGTCTGAGTCTCAAGCTCCGTTATAAAATATTATTGATATCCAGGATTTTGTTTAAATTCATCTTTATTGGTCACTGCATCAATCTGAGTGCGTGGGATAGGTCGTAGGTAATGAAATTCCTGAATATTGGGTCCAACATTGGGATTTAGGCTTTTCACCCTTTCAACAAGTTTCCCTGTACGTTTTAGATCAAACCATCGAAGCTGTTCACCCGCAAACTCTCTCGCTCTTTCATCCAAAATTAAATCTAAAGTAACCTGCCCTGCACCCAATTGCATATCAGCAACCTTTCCAGGTTTCGCTGCCCTTGTACGAATTACATTAAGATAGAGTGCCGCCTGGCCAGGATTTCCAAGTGAGAATTCCGCTTCAGCAGCAATTAGATATAGCTCAGCAAACCGTATTACAAATGCATCCCTTGCACTTTGAGCTTCATTCGCGCTGGATCTGGTTGGATCGTCGAACTTATTCAATGATACATAATGCAGTTGATCTTTTACCGTACCGTTTGAATTATACACAGCGTTCCGATCGTAGATTTTATACAATTTTCCCACTGGCGTATAAGCAGCCTTTGTTGACAGTACAGCAGTATCACCTATTGCCATTCCTGACGGGCGCGATGCCCCATTAGCAAACCATACAGTTTTGAAAGACCCTTCATACCTCGCATCATTGGCAGAATACAAATCCAAGAGAAATCGGGTAGGCATATATCGGTTAAAGGGTCTTCCATTAACGATATCCCGAACCATACCAGGCTGATCATCATATTTCATCGCGAAAAGTAGGTGGGCACTACTACTGCCTCTACCATGACCCAATGGATTCAAGATAGGATCATTCAGGTCATTTAGCGAAAGGTTAACCGAGTAATTCACTGCGTACACTACCTCTTTGTTTTTAAGGTTTGACATTTTCCATAGATCGGCGTAGTTAGGGAGGAGTGTAAAGCCATATCCCCCATTTATTACAGCAAGAGCCATATCCCTTGCCTCTGCGTACTTCTTCTGGCTGAGGTACATGCGTGCAAGAAATGCCTGAGCAGCGGGTTTAGTGACCCGTCCATAATCCGAGGTGGTGACTGGTAATCTAGATATCGCAAAAAGGAGGTCTTCATCAATTTGATTGTAGAAGGTTTCTACAGGAGTTTTATTAGCTGTGGTAATGGCCCCCTTGGTTTCTGTTAAAGAAAAATGTACGCCACCCCAAGTTTCCACAATATGCCAGTAGTAAAATGCCCTCAAAAATCTAAGCTCTGCCTCTCTAATCGGGCGTTGTGTTGTGGAAAGACCAGCCTCGCCTATTCGGTTAATACCTGTATTACACAAGTTAACTGCTGAGTAAAGTTGTTGCCACTCTGTAGTTATTGCGGCGTTAGTTGCCTGAAGATTAAGATATTGACTTAGGTCTGTGTAAGCATCCCCCGCCCCGCTCATCCATAAATCAGTACCCATTTCAGCAATACTGAACCCTTCCTCCTTCCCATACCACCACCTTTGATAAGAGTATGCTGCATTGACCAATGTTTCAAACCCTTCTGGGCTGCTAAATACACTTTCAGCGGTAATACCGCTAGGATTATATTCCTCCAACGATTTCTTACAGGAGCAGATCATGGCTAAAAGACTAATGAAAATCACTCCGGAATAAATATATTTTTTCATGATAATATCTAGATTAAAATGTTGCATTAAGGCCAAAAGTATATAGCTTAGTCATTGGGGCATTTTCAGATCCTCCACGCTCAGGATCGTATTCATCCAATAGTTTGGATTTGGTATAGGTGAAGGGATTTCTTGCCGTGGCATACAATCGAAGTGATTTGACAAAGCTATTTTTCAAGAAATCATTCGAAAATTTATATCCCAATGTAATATTCCTTAACCTGATGTAAGATCCATCAACATAGCCCAGACTACTTGAGTAAAGCGTACTGGCCAGTGATACATTTTTATTAGGCCTTGGATAATCATTGCTAGGATTTTCCGGCGTCCAATAGTTGATCACAGTGGTACTGTTTCCAACTCCTTGGGTATCATAGCGCCTTAAAAAATCTGGATATATGGTCTGACCTATGCGCGCAAATAGGTAGATATTAAGATCCCATGATTTATAGGTAAATGTGTTTTCTAATCCTCCAGTCCATTTAGGTCGATTAGTGCCAATAATCATTCGATCATTTGTGGCATCAATTTTTCCATCATTGTTTAAATCTGCAACACGGATGTCTCCGGGCTTTTGTCCGTATTTCGCAGCCTCTGTTTCCTCTCCAAATTGCCAAATCCCGATTTTTTGATAGTCATAGTAAGCCTGAACAGGCGAGCCAACAAACCAGGAATTGAGCACATCGGCCTGTGCACCACCAGCAAGCTCAACGATCTTTTCAACATTTCGGCTAAAAGTAAGATTCGTAGTCCAGTTGAATTTCTTATTGTCGATATTTTTAGAGGAAATAAACACTTCTATCCCCTTATTTCGGGTCTTGGCAATATTTTGCGTAACAGTAGTTACTCCATCAGATGGGGGTAAGCTCCGGTTAAGCAATAAATCATAAGTATTTGAATCATAATAATCGAAGGTTGCTGAGATTCTATTTTTAAATAATCCCATTTCTATTCCAAAGTCGCTTGTTTTGGTCTTTTCCCAAGTAAGGTCAATGTTACCTATTTTAGGTGAGAGGGCAAACGCAGGTACAGCTGTTTCATCATAACCGAAAGCGATCCTGGATAGGCTGCTCTGGGTTGAATATGAACTAATATTATCACTTCCGGCAATTCCATAACTGTATTTTAATTTGAGATCACTGATGATACTGTTTCCCTTAAGAAATACTTCATCGCTGACCCTCCAGGCGACAGCCGCCGATGGGAAAAAAGCCCATTTATTGGCATCTGCAAGTTTTGAAGAACCATCTGTTCTCCCTGTTGCTGTTAAGAGATATTTCCCCCTGTACGCATAATTTATCCTCCCGGCATAAGAAATGAGGTTATTCATATTGTATCCAGTAGTGACAGCTTGATTCTGAGTATTTCCCAATGCATAAAATAATTGTGATTTTAAAAGCTGATTCTCTCCTGATGCTGCTATATTGTCTGAGCGGTTGAAGAGCAAACTATTAATAGCAGTGAGGGTGAATGAATGATCCTTGATTTCTCTGTTGTAGGTAATGAAGTTTTCAATATTGATTAGATTTCCTGTTGACGCAGAGTATGTAGCTTTAGGAACCGAACCGTTACGCTCAATTGAATATCTATCTGCATAGGTCCCTGTGCGTTCCCCATTTAAGGTAGCGCCTAAATTAGAACGGATTGTTAATCCTTTAAGGGGTTTGAGCTCCATATAAGCCGACAAAAGTGTCCTGTTAATGATTGATTTGCTTGTATAAACATTAGGCTGCTCATCAGCAAGCGGATTGACTGAGGTACCAGCTAAAGGATAAATAATCAAGCTTCCCTGTTCATCAAATGCATTACCCAGTGGCGAGATTTTGTTGGCTTGATTCAGAGGATCTCTTCGGTTACTTACTTCATAATGGGTAAATTGCGCTTGCATACCCGTTGTGAAATATTTCCCCAGGTTTTGGTCAAGATTTAAACGCGCTGAATAGCGATTAGAGCGATCCTGTTTAAGCAAACCCTTTTCATCGAGATAATCAAGTGAAAAATAAACCTTTGTTTTCTCTGTACCAGCCCTAACACCCAACTGATAATTTTGCTGATTACCATCGTGCAGTAATAAGTCCTGGTAGTTGGTGAACTGATTATTTTGAACGGCACTATATTCTGCAGAATTAAAAATTTTAATATCATCTGCAGGACTCGCCCAATTTCCAGTAGTTCGATAAGCTTGTCTTCTGAGCTCCACAAATTGCTGTCCATCAAGAATGCTTGGATAGCGCGCCACGCTTGACACACCATAGTAGGAATTAAGGGAAATTACTGCTTGTCCTGAAATGCCTTTCTTGGTAGTGACCAATATAACTCCGTTAGCCCCCCTACTTCCGTAAATTGCGGTAGAAGAGGCATCCTTAAGTACCTCCAGTGAGGCAATATCATTGGCATTAATGTCCTGGAGACTTGAGTACTGAACGCCGTCAACTATTATCAGCGGACCGTTGCCAGCAGAAATAGATCTTGTACCCCTAATATTGATATTCACTCCCGATGATGCCGAACCATTGCTTCTGGTAATGTCTACTCCTGGAACTTTGCCCTGAATCGATTCTAGCGGATTTGCAGTTGGAACCTTTGCAATATCCTCTCCCTTTACGGAAACTACTGATCCAGTAAGATCACGTTTTTTCACCGTTCCATAGCCCACCACAACAACCTCATCAAGCAAGTTTTGATCTTCATCTAGTTTGATAGTGAGAAGCTGCTGATTTCCAATAGGCACTTCTTTTACCTGATATCCCAAATAATTAAAGACTAATATTGAAGTGGGATTGGATACCAAAATAGAAAATTTTCCTGAGGTATCGGTACTAGTGCCTTTAGATGAACCCTTGATCAGTACACTTACTCCAACTAGTGTTGCACCAGTTTTGGAGTCGATAACCTGACCATTAATTGTCTTTTCCTGAGCTGAGGCAATATATGCAATTAGCATAAAAATTCCCAGAGATAGATAGATTTTGCTCATAGTTTTTGGTTAGTTAAAATTAAAGGGGAATGAAACTGATAGCCCATAATCCTCTTACTCATTTTGACCATCGACTTTTATCAGACTAATTATCATCCTAATCCACTTCGCCTGATAGTTTAAGATGCTCAGTGAAATAATATTGGTAAGAAACCAAGGAAGATAAAAATACAATGACCAAGTGATATGATCTAGCCAAAAGTATTAGTAAGTGAACTTTAATAAGGGCAAATATTGTTCAGTTCTTTCCAATATTTGGTCATTTATTAAACAGTAGTTATAATCCAATACAAAATGATGGAATTTTACGCGATTAAAAAGAGAAAAAATTCCAGATGAAAAGGAAGGCTGAGCTATAAATTGGTTTCATGATAATCAAAAATAGTCCATTTATCAAATCATCAATCACATTGAAATTATGTCAAAGAATTTATATTAAATTATATTATTTCTCATTTGATCATAACAATTTCACAAAAATGATCCTTACAATTTTAGTCTTACAGTACAGGTAAAGCCCCTCTGACCAGGTAGGTCATTGTGGATATGCTAGAAGACTAAATGATAATGATAGGCGAAAGATAGAGAGCGGTGAGTTGAGCGAATGAAAGAAATGGCTTTATAGAACTAGAACAAAAACAGATTTTCCAAGCCCCGAGCCTTTCCTAATTGCCAATCATTTATGAGGTCCAAATTATGTTTCACTTGAATCATCTCTGTCCTACTGGGCTTAATTCCAGAGTGGGTCTTTAGAAATTAAGTCGACTACGATAAAGCTCTCCAAAAGACTCAATACTTGGATAGGTAGGTTTAGTATCCGTTTACATCATCGCCTTTTATTGCAGCTTTGGAGTAAAATGAATAAACTTATTTCCAGAGCAGCTTTCTCTTTTAACAACGGCTGAATAAGCACTGTGCGATAAAATACTTACAACGGCTGGACTTGCTTTGAGCAGGCCTGGACAATGTTATACCGTTCGTAGAGGATGATAAAATACTTGAAATTTGGGAGAAAAACACTATGAGTTTGTAGACAAATTAAAATTTCAACAGATATGCTGGAATATCAGTCATAAAATAAATATATAATTTATTGGCTTTAGCCACCTGCACTAAATGCCTCATTTATCACAAACATGAAACTCAAGATATTCGGTTAGGCAATGGCTGCTAACTTCAATATAGCTTATCTATGTATCAAATAATTTCTCCTGAAATTGGCAAGCAATCATAGCTAATCCGCAACTAGTAATCATCAAGCAATAGATTTATCTTTTCAGATAGGAAATGCCACTTTGGCGATTAACAGTCAAAGATTTTATTCAGCTCTATGATGTGCTTGCCCGAGGTAAAATTGTCCGGGGCATTCGCCATTTTTTCTGCAAGAATGATAGTGGGCAATGGCTTAAATTTCCTGATCAATCCTAAGCTATTGAGCGCTTTTAACAATCCTGCAGCTATCCGTTCTCCCCACCTATCTGTTCCCTTGCGAAGTAATAATCCAGGCCTGAAGATGATGTACTGATGAAATGTAAGGCTTTCTATCCGCTCTTCGAGCTTGCCTTTTACCTGTGAATAAAAAACCTTGCTGTTTACTGATGCACCATAAGCCGACAATAACACGGCACTACCTACCCCATTCACCTTGGCCAGTTCAGCAAATTTTGTAGGAATCTCATAGTCGATTTGCCATTGCTTCTCTTTAGATCCTGCGGCTTTCAGAGTTGTCCCCAGGCACAAGAAAACAACCTCTCCTTTTATTGCTGAGGATACCGCTTCAAGCTGATCGAAGTCTGTTATTATTTCAGTTAGTTTAGGATGAGCTATACCACTGGCTCTTCGCACAAAAGTTACGATAGTAGTATACCTTGGGTCTTTCAAAAGCAAATTTACCAGATCTGTTCCGGTAGCTCCTGTTGCCCCAATTATTATAGCTTTCATATTTCGATCCAATTTTCAGTTAAATATCGCAATTGGATCGCATAAATCTCCTAATTGATTTTTTAGTCAGGCCTTTAGTATAAACAGTTGTACCTCATTAAGAATATCGTACTTCCCTTGCTGTTACCACATGCTTCCATAGAACATAGCCCAGTCTTCCGCAACGTTCTGCCACGAAATATTGAATATCAGTGGTTACATTGCTTACAATACGATAACGGATTTTATAATTGGCATTATAGCTGATATAGACAACCAGATCTTCTGTAGCAAAGCGCCTGCCTGAAAGCGGGAATAAATGGATATCCCGAAGTTCATTTGCTGCCCGCTGTAATCTATTGTTCATGATCTTAGCCAGAGCAGGCTCCTGAGTGAATTCTGTTTCTAAAATAGCGAGTACTGTTACCGTCATGCGGCAAAATTATCATCATTAAACGGATCTGCAAATCACTTTCTGATAAGTATCTGAATATGAGATTTTATATTTTTTTTCACAAAAATATGGTTATTTCATTTTGTATACAGGGTGATGAATGACATCATTTTTTCATCCATAACTGCAGTTTCAATAGGGCCAAAGTTCCCATGGCCGCCATTTTTAACGATATGGATAGTGGTTTCATTTCCATTCTGCTTAAGTTTATTGTAAAGGGTAATAGACTGTTCCACCGGCACAGTACGGTCTTGATCACCATGAATCAATAACACCGGAATATTTTTCTCAGAAACATAGTTAATGGGCGATAGTGATTTCAGAAATGTAGTATCTTGCGGCCTGATGCCGGCCCAGGCAGCAAAGGTTCCTCCGGGTTTGCTTACTGCATCCCAATGCAATAAATCTGTAGGCCCATACTTACTGATAATACCTGCAATATTAATCTTTTTTTTCCCGCAATCGCCAGTAAAAACAGGCGCAGGGCTTTGCAAACCTACCATAAGGGCTAAATGTGCGCCGGCTGATCCTCCCATGATCACGATGCGACGCTGATCGATGTGAAACTTTTCCGACCGTTCTACCAGATACTTTAAGGCACAATACACATCCTAAATTGCTGCCGGTGCAGGGGCTACGTCGGCAAGTCTGTATTCTATGTTGGCTACATTAAAGCCATTTTTTAGAAACACACTGAATTTATCATACTCGGCCTCCTTTTTTCCATGTATCCACCCGCCACCATGTATATACATAACCAGCGTTTTCTTTGCTTTCCCCTGCGGGATGTACAGATCTAGTCTGCCCTCCCAATCGCCTACTTTTTTATAAACTAGATCCTTTTCCACGGAGATGTTTTCCAGAATGGCCTGCGCAGGTAAGCTTATTCAACTGAAGCAGATTAGGGAAAAAATGTAAATGGTTTTCATGATTAGTGGTGCTGAGATAGGGCTAAAGATAGCTATTACGAAGAAAAAAGAGAGATCGATGTTCATTCTTGTACAGGCGAACAATCCTTCTATTTTACCAGACATGTCATGGTGGTTTTAGCAATGAGGAAGGTTAGAGTATAAAACAAGTTGCCCGCAGGTTTAACCTATCCGCGGCCAAGGAGAACATAAATTTCGGGCAGGCCCTGTTATTGGCCAGCTCCAATAAGACCAAAATTTGATCCTGATGCCAAAAGGTAAGCCCCTCACAAAAGGCTATCCCCTATTCAAAGCAGTATGCATCATTGAAGGCGATTATACTTTTGGGCAACGGCCACATCCGATAATGATAAACTGGGCTTCCAAAAAATGAAGGGTGCATGAAAACCATCACACACCCCCTGTCATCACCTCATTGTTAAATGAAGATCTTTAATAACCTGTTGTGTCCAACCGGCATTCTAATAAGCAGCTTGATCAATTCTCTTAAAGCCATCAACAGCCAAGATGTTTTCTGCTACAATAAAGTTTCTTTATGCTAATATTTTCGGACCGCTCATAGAAAATATTTATCATCTCCATGAGTCTTCTCCGCCTATCTTTTATGCTTCAATAGGCACCTTATTTTAATTAGAGTATATATGGTAAGGAATAGTCTAAGCTGGTCGATTCCTTATTCTGTTTGTCTTTTTAATCCAATACAATTATCGCAATTGAAATCTGTACTAGCATGCTATTTCATTCCTGGAAGCACTAGTTGTTTGCCCTTGAAAAAATAACTACACAAATATAAAATTAAAATTGGAGTGTACTAATTAATATTAAAGTGTTTTCTCATTAATATTAATTATATTTATTAAACTATGGGTGTAACTCTTCTAATTTTCAATAAATTACCAATCATTACATTTGCCATAATGAGCAGCAAAAGGATACATTACAACCGGATCAAAACCATTTTGGTTGATAAAAAAAAGTCGAATAAGGAATTAGCTGAACATTTGAAAACGACCCCCCAAACAGTATCAAACTTGTGTACGAATTTAAGACAACCCTCTATTCCCCAGTTGTTTTCTATAGCCAAATTTTTGGATGTAAGAATAATGGAGCTTTTGAGAGAAGATGCAGAGATCACCGCCGGGGCAGCATGATTTTTTCCCGGAACATATATAAGGCTTTCCAGTCGACTATTTAAGCTAAGCCTATTTACAATATATTCAACCAGCCTAACGGATAAGCCTGTTCTTAGTCAATTTTTCAGCGTCATATAATACGCCCATACTCAAAATGAACATTGTTTTTTTCCAGAAATGAGATGAATTGTGGTGTAAAAGCTGCCAATTCCTGAACATAGCCTTTTCCCATTCCCATATTGATACAGTTAAAGCGGTAGCCGTCTTTGAAAGCAAGATGAAAGGCTACATTTTGAAACTTTACTCCCGCAATCTGATCCACACTATAGCGCTTTAAAAGCTCATCCTGCTCCGAACTCAGGGTAAGGTGATCGGCATACAGATTTAGCTTTCCATAACTTGTTGCCTTTACCAACAGGAACCAACCCAGCCCGCCCCAGGGAATAAAAAGCACAATCAGCAGGACTACAATAGATATTTTAGCCGGATTGATACCAGTAAGATTTTCGATCCCCCCTTGAAAAACAAAGGCACAAACCACACTAATAAGAAAACCTGTCAATACGATAAAAGAAACACCAAGCGATTTCCCCATCGCAACAGGTAATCTGAACCTGATAGAAGTTTGTGGATGCTCCATAATTAATACAGCACAAGAATTAAATGAAAAATAAAAACAATAAAAAAGAGCCGAACATAAACTTTATTGTCCTGGAATTTGACCAATGCAGCACTAAAAAACAAAATATTGATGATCATTACCGCAAAAAGTACCCATAATCCAATCTGTTCCTGCAATACATAGCGGAATAATTCTGCCTCATAAGACAGCTTATCCTCTCCCTCAGAGGCCAGTCGTAGCCCGATATAGGGAATAGCGCCCTGATGATCAACAGAGGAATCCTTTAAGGTATAAAAATTCGCCTTACGCTCAGCCTCGGATTTTAATCGTGGATTTAACCAGTATAAATCTTCAGATACTGTTCCCTCAGGTGGATCCTGATAGATTTGCTTGGTTTTATTACTCACCAAAAAACTCACAATCCCCGAGAAAGTACCTTCTAAATAAGGCTGAAAAGATTTTAATCTGTGCCTGTAAATCACATCCGATCGGGCTCCCCTGCTTATTGTCTTAGACTCGATCAAAGTGCCACTTCTCAGCACTAAACTCTTTTCCAGGTGGTGCTTTTCCATCAAAATGATCACCAGTAGTACAACAGGAATAACCAGAGATATAAAGGCCGCTATTTTAAACTTCATCTTCTATAACTGTTATGGCATTTCTTGCAGCAGTTTCTGCATTATTCATTGAATCCTGTAGCTTTTTCAGATCGTCTGCAATCAGCCAGTTTCCTCCTGCCCTGATTGCGTCCAACACGATATTTGTTCCGATTCCCTTAGCAATATTAAAGCCATATTTACCCGTGAAGGCATTGAAGGATCCTTTTAATATGGATCGGTTATTAAATTGTGTCGAACTGGTCGTAATTCTCGATGATCGGATATTCTCTGTGGTATTGGGCGTTACCCTTGTATATTCTGCATTTTGAATACTTACCGATTGAGGTCCGGTTCTGGCTGCACTTGCCCCTGGAATTTGATTGGAAGATACCGATGTTGACTGGGTAATGGTGGTGCCGGGCCGGCTGACATCACCATTGGCATTGGCAATGAATACACTGCTGGTTGCTGTTGTTTGGGTGATCTGCACCGAGCGGTTCAATCCCGAGGTTTGATTTTTGGCAATATCCTCGGCACTCCCCAATGCATCAGTTGGCGCACCTAATTTTTTATTGGTGGCCGCATCAGTCACCTCATCAAGCCGGTCATAGTCACTATCTCCTGGCCCATAAGCCTCCCCGGTTATGTATGGGTCTACTCCGGTTGCTACTTTACCTTTATCATATAATGCATTTATCCCATAAGATGCCCCCCCAACGGCAGTCACCCCAAGCAGGTGAAGACTTCCCGAAAGCGCACCATAGGTAACAAAGGTTCCTTTTACAGCAACAACAGAGCTCGCCACCGCAGAGGCAACACCACCAGCGATGTAGGCGATGGAAGCAATTGCAGCTACACTGGCAATGGCCTTACTTCTGTTAAGCGAAGCCATCGCCTCTGCTGCCTCTTTAGAATAAAGGATTTGCACCGTTCCTCCTAGCAGACAGGGTACGACCGATTTATCAATCAATGCTTTCTTATCTTCAAAAGTTACCCTCGGATGAACCGGGGCCCAGTCCTTTGGCATAGTGAGTAAAGCACAAACACAAGGCATCATGGCCGTCTGAAGTCCTGCTGCCGCACCACCCACAGCTCCCGCTGCCAGCATGGCTCCCAATCCAATAGCCAGTGTACCGCCTGAGGCTACAATGGCTACAGCAACTACCGCAGCAATCAATACACCAATTAGCGCGCCGGCAATAACCATCTTCGCGCATACGAAATTCGCTCCCGTACGATCTTCAATAGTAGCGGCAAGTCTGCCTTTTACGATCTTAATCGTTTGCTGACTACTTACTTTTATCTGTTGGGTCTTCATCCCATCTGAGCAAACCAGATAGGCCCGGTCAGGTACATACAATGCTCCCATACTATATCATCTTAATCTGGTAATTAGATTCATATCTTAATCCCTTGTTTGCTTTCTCTGAAAAAACAGCTGTACATTCATTTATCAGTCCAGAAGAAAAGGCATAACTGTATGTGGCAGAAAGTGTGGCCTCATAGTCAAAAGTATTTCCACAAAGTTCACTGTACATTTTTTTGTAGAGTTTGGAAAAATCAGCTACTGCATACGGATCAATCTGGGCCTGATGCTTAAAGCTGATATTTTCTTTGCCACTTTCCAGACAGGTAACTTTGAGCTGGAAAGGAATATGATTTCCTGCAAAAAGATGTGAAGCAACCTTCCCCCCTGCTAGCAACATTTCCTCTGAAGGGCTCATTTTTGCACAAACCGGACCAAAAAAAAGCATATAGCTCAAACTTTCCTTTATCGCTTCTAAGCTACTACTAAACTGCTTGTCGCCATTCTCCAGCACTGCACGGTCCTGATCTGAAGCCTTGAGCGGTTCGAGCACATCCTCTTTAATATCGTTCCAGCGTTCCCAGATTTCCTGCTGATTCAGCACCGCTGCCACCCTGCTCTGCTCATCCAGCTGTAGCACCAGTTTTTCCATTGGATAGTTGAAAGCCTTTGCAAAGTCTATCATTTCCTTTAATGCAGGGTTGGCATTGAAAACCTCATGCGATTCGATGCCCAGATCAACAATTTTACCCTCGGGATGATCTTCAATCGACTTAATTAACCAAACCATATCAGTTCGAACGTCGCTAACTTTTTGATCCATCGCATAAAAACATACGTGGTTCTTCACTGCAAAACGGGCATTGAGCTGATCGTTGGCATGCAATTTCAGCTCTACACCAGGACTGCTGGCTTCACTTTCTACCTGATCTTCAAAAAACTTAAATCTGCTCATCTTAATTGATATCTACTTTACTACCTGTTATGGTCTGCACCCCGCTGGAGGTCTGCGAAATGGTGGTTTTGGAATCCACAACAATTCCGTTACTGGCTTTAGAATCAATATTCTTAGTATCAATCGTAACGGCTGTGGTGGCATTCTTTCCGATATTGACCGTATTTCCCGGTTTGTCTCCTGCATTGGCATTGATGACCTGCTTGCCTTGAATATTAATTGTTTCACCTATAATATCAATCGTTCCATCTTTTTTCAATGTGATACTACTCAATCCGGTTTTGATCACAATAGTTTCTGCTGACTGGGCGGTGATTAACCCTGGACCATTTTCTATCTTCACAAAATTACTCGCATTGGTTCCCAGGTTGAGTGCATGGTTCAGATCATCGAAACTCAGCGCGCTACCCTTTCTGGAGGTTAATCCTTTGGTATTGCTATTTTTAAATCCGCTGCTGTCTCCACTTTTGCCATGGTAAACACTACCCATTACTACTGGCCTGGCCACATTACCCTCTTCAAAAGCGATAACAACCTGATCGCCTTTTTCCGGAATAACGTGAAATCCACGATTTTTCCCGGTATCTCCATTACCGGCATTCGGGCTTACTACCCGCAGCCATTCCGTAGGATCGTTGGTTTGACACTGCCATTTAAACCTTACTTTTATTCTGCCCTGCCCCTGAGGATCATCATTATCGAGTACATCTGCCAACTGAAGATCAGGATCTGGCCTGCTAGTATTTTTAACCAAAAGACGTTCAGTTGTAGAAACAAGCCCTTCAAAAGTATTGTGGTATTTACCTGTTCCATCAATATGATGATTGATACTGGTAATCAAAAATTTACCCAGACTCTCGGTTACAAACGCAAGTTCCTGGCGCAAGCTCATCGTTAACTCCGCAATGGTGCCAATGGCTAGTGCCGCATTATCTCCACTTGCATTAATCTTGAGCAATTCGCTAATGTTTGCCTTCTCTTCATTATCCACAAGGTTTTTAATATCGCTTCCATTGTCTACTCGCACAGTAGAGGGCTGATTGAATACCTTGCTAAACATCTGGTTGGAGGCCTGAATAGCATGTGCCAAATCCGGATGACCATCAGGCTTACCTGCACTTTCGCTTTGCAACATCTCATCCTGTTTCGGACTATAGGCAAATCTTCTGTTTTTTATAGGCGCTACTTCCATCGCATATTGCAGGTTATGCACATCGCGTCCGTAAACCAATGATACCTCTTTTTGCTGATCGGGTTTTCCAAAATTGAGTTGAGTACCATCATAGTAAAACCATTCGTAGTATTCTCCGGAGAGCCGATTGAGAAAATCAAAGTCGCTCTCGCGATATTGAATCAGATAATCAATCGGCGCAGTGCGCGAAGCTTTGGAGACAATTTTCAGATCATTTGCCGGCGTATCGCTCGTAGCCAGTTTTACAATGGCATTAAGATCCTTTTCCAGGTAAGATCCCAAATCAGGACCCCGATCGATGAGGATAGTAGGGCTATAACCACTTACAATAATAATCCCGTGATAACCATGACTCTGGGCAAGTTCTACTTTAGTTACCAAACCAGAAAACGTTTGCAGGCTACCTGCTGCATGACCAAAGGACACCGTAAGGTTTTTACCAACAAAATCTCTGCTATCATCCAGCGTGATCATTCCCGGAGCGCCAAGCTGACCGTGATTGAATCGTAATTCGAAATAATGATGTTCATTAAATGCCTGACTCAGGCTGAATGAAGAAAAATGGACAATCGCAGTTCCTTCAATATCAATTTCAGTAATTAATTTCTTCTCCATATTTACAAAAATGGCATGTGAGCTAAGCCCACAAATTTAAAAGCGTAATTATTGCACTCAATTTCTTTCCTGCAGTGCTAAACAAAGCCTGAAAGAGTATATAAATTGCACGAATGCTGATCCTGGAATTTTCCGGTTTTTTAAATCATGCCGACCCTTTGATTGAGCATACTTTTTAATGGTCGAATGATGTTGGAAGGACAGAGAGCGTGCTTTGAAATATTTTAATTTCTCCCTTTGTTAACTCATTTTATGCTCAGCAAAGTAAGCGGGAGGATCTGCTTTCGCAGATATTTTCATATACCTGTACCCTTTACAGGCATGTATATTTCTATTTATAGCAGCAGTATGAAGCGAATTATACGCCCCGCCTGAAAAAATTAATCCAGCTTTGAAAGCCATAGTTTTAAAATTTTAAGGTGATAAGATCTGGTTATAGCAACGTTAGCCACACAGACACTTATTCCAAACATCAGGCCAAAATTAAGATACAAGGCTCATTTCCAATGAGGTGTAACCTTTATATAGAAAAAAAGGTGTCATTTCCTGCTTTTCTAAGGCAAAAGAAAGGTTTGAGAGGATATAAAAAATTTTCCACAACTACTCCAATCATCTGCAAAAGGCGATCACTGGAGTAGTAAAAAAAAGACAATCGAAGTAAGTTAACGAGATATTGATTAAAACCTTCTACCCAATCCCTTTCAGGATAACTTAATTCCACAGGTTGTAGCACTGCTGCGCAATCTCATATTCTTCATTGGTTGGAATAACAAGAATTTTCACTTTTGAATTATCCAGGCTAATATCCTTAATACCACCGCTGTAATCGCTGTTACTTTGGATATCCATTTCAATTCCCAGATAGCTTAGTTCCGAACAAACAGCAGCCCGCATATCTTTATCGTTTTCGCCTACACCAGCCGTAAACAAAATGGCATCTATACCATTAAGCACTGCTGCGTATGCACCAATAAACTTCTTAATTCGGTAAGCATAAAGTTGTATGGCTAAAATAGCAGCCTCATTTCCCTCGTTAACCAGCTTCCGAATATCCCGCATATCACTTGAACCACCCACGCCCAACAATCCCGATTGTTTATTAAACAATGTACTCAACTGGCTTAAGCTATAACCAGAATGTTCTATCAGGTGGAAAATTACCGATGGATCAATATCACCTGACCGGGTTCCCATCACTAAACCGCTTAACGGTCCAAATCCCATCGTGGTATCAACAGATTTACCATCTTTTATCGCCGTCATGCTACAACCGTTGCCCAGGTGGATACTGATTATTTTAGACTCTTTTTTATCGAGGTATTGGATTGCTTGTTCGCTCACATATTTATGGCTGGTTCCATGAAAACCATACACCCTGATTCCTTCTTTGTTATAATATTGATCAGGGATTGCATATCTAAAGGCTTGTTGCGGTATCGTTTGGTGAAAGGCCGTATCGAAAATTGCCACCTGTTTAGCTTGGCTAAAAGTTTCTTCGGCAACTTCAATGCATTTTAAGTTTACCGGATTATGTAAGGGGGCGAGTGAAAATAATTTTCTAATCTCTTCTTTTACTTCCGGCGTAATTAAGGTTGGACCAGAAAAATGCTCTCCTCCATGTACCACACGATGTCCAACCGCTGCAATATCGTCAGGACTGGCAATAACAGCATTTTCACCTTCACTTAAAAGGAATAGTACTTGTTTAAGCCCTTCGGCATGATCAAGTATAAATCCGGATTTTTCGAGAACCACTTTCTCTTCGCCTTTATAGACGCTATGTTTGATAAACGATCCTTCAATACCAATACGCTCTACCAGCCCGCTGCAAACGGGTGATTTAACAGGCATTTTAAAAAGTTGGTATTTAATGGAACTACTTCCTGAATTAATAACTAAAATATTCATCTTTATTATTGAATGTCTTGGCATTGAATAGCTGTAATCACTACAGTGTTAAAAATATCATCTACGGTGCAACCACGGCTCAAATCATTAATCGGTTTGTTTAAGCCTTGCAGCATTGGCCCAATGGCTAGCGCACCAGTTTCACGCTGCACTGCCTTATAAGTGTTATTTCCAGTATTTAAATCCGGAAAAATTAAAACACTTGCACGCCCTGCAACTTCAGAATTTGGCATTTTTTGTTTCCCTATTTTCGGATCCACGGCAGCATCGTATTGTATTGGCCCTTCTATTTTCAAATCGGGATGACGCTGCCTCACAATAGCTGTTGCTTCTCTTACCCGTTCCACATCTTCACCCTCTCCCGAGGTTCCTGATGAGTACGATAACATCGCAATACGCGGTTCGATCCCAAATTTGGCACTACTTTCAGCTGATGAAATCGCAATTTCTGCTAGCTGTTGTGCAGTGGGATTTGGATTTACAGCACAATCTCCAAATATGGCCACACGCTCGGGCAGGCACATAAAAAATATAGAGGAAACCACCGACACACCTGGTCTGGTCTTTACAAACTGCAAAGCTGGCCTGATGGTATGCTGCGTAGTGTGTACCGCACCTGAAACCATTCCATCGGCATCGCCTTTATACACCATCATGGTGCCGAAATAGGAAACATCAGTCATCATATCTCTGGCCATTTCCAGATTCACATTTTTGGCTTTACGTAAATCATGCAAAGTTTCCACATAATCATCATAATGCTCAGAAAGTGCAGGATTGTGGATGTGAATGGCATTCAGGTCGAGATTTAAGCCCAGTCGTTTTACTGAATTTCCTATTTCAAGCGGATCACCAAGCAAGGTAATATCTACAATATCCTGTGCAATCAGTTTTTCAACGGCTTTTAAGATACGTTCATCGTTTCCTTCCGGAAGTACAATATGTTTTTTATCTCTTTTTGCCCATTTAACCAGGTTATACTGGAACATATGCGGGGTAATTCCCTGATAGCTGAAGGTGATAATCTTATCATCGAGCGCCTTCAAATCGACATGCTTCTCAAAAATATCGATTGCCAGTGCAATCTTCTTCTTATTATCAATGGTAATTTTAGAATGGATAGAACCAATCGTTGTAGTGGTTTCAAAAGTCCCTTTTTGTACTGAAATAATCGGTATAATGGTTTGTAAACCTTCAATCAGCTTAATCATCGGTTCATCGGGCAAACTTCCGGCAGTAAGTACAATACCGGCAATTTTAGGATAGTTGGCCGAAAGGTTTGCCTGCAACGAGCCAATAATGATATCACCTCTATCGCCCGGAGTTACAATGAGCAGGTTGTCTTTAATATGTCTTAGGAAATTAGGCAACATCATTGCCCCGGTTACGAAATTATCGACCTGATTATCCAATAAGTCGGCACCAAATAACACCTCGGCATCTAAAGCCGCTGTAATCTCTTTCATAGTTGGGCTTTGCAGTCCGCTCTCTACAGGAATCACCGCGATTAACAACTCGGGTGGAAGTTGGTTGGTTAGTGCCTGCTTAATTCTTTCTGCCTCTTCCGGATTAACCATATTGGCCACCACGCCTAACACCTGAACATCACGAAGCAGGAAATTACGGTAAATATTAATGGCGGTTTTGAAAAGCTGACTGGCAGACTTTCCCTTTCCTGAAACGACGATGAGCACAGGCGCTCCCAGATTTTTCGCCATCAGGGCGTTTGATTCAAACTCAAAAGCACTGCCTTCACCCAAAAAATCGCTGCCCTCAATTACGGTAAAATCGTAATTATCTTCGAGTTTTTTATACTTGCTGATAATGGTATTGATAATGGCACCACTGTCTTCAGATTGATGAAGTACTTCTTGTCTGGTAAAGGCAAAAGCATCCTCATAGGGTACTGGGAGTGAGAAGTAATCCAACATGGCCTCTACATGTTCATCTTTTTTGTCAGGATCCTCCTGAGCAATAACGGGCTTAAAGTAGCCTACTTTCTTGGTTTTGGCCAGCAGCATGTTAATCATACCAAAGGCAATTACTGATTTTCCTGTATAAGGTTCGGCAGAGGCAATAAAAATATTTTTAGTCATAGAGAGAAATAAAGAAACCAATATGAATAACCAACTTTGCCCAATATAGTTGGAAATTTTTTAAATGATTGTTCGGAAGAAAAAATAATCATCGGACAGGGGTAAAATTGCGCTTAACTGAAACAAAAGGAAGAGAAAAAATCCGAATAAGAGATAGGAATAAACGCATTCATTTTTATTATGTATTGTCTATGTTTTATATTTATCTTTTTTAATGCTCTATACATGAAATCAAAAATTTTCAAATGCCAAAGCTTTAGCATTATCCTGCTGCTATCCACTTTTTTGTTTTGCAAGGCTCAAGCACAGCTAAACGGTTCTTATGTTGCAACCAAGGTTAGTTATCTCACCGATGACGAGCTACCGGATGACAATATTCTCAAGTATACCTATGTAAAATACACATTTACGGCCCCAGACCAGATTAATATTTCCAGTGTATATGAGGAAAAAGGGTCTCGTTACTTATATTCAATTAAAGGGAACAGGCTTTCGATTAAAACTACGGCTGGTTCTGTTATGAATACCATGAAGATAATGGAGAGCAGTGAAAACAAATTGGTATTAATCAGTGGCGACGCCAACGGAGCTCTTGACGATCCTAAATCCATCAAGTATACCTTGTATAATGAAAAGATTATTCAGAAAAATATCGCACTTACACCAGATGATATTTTTTCTATCAAGAATAATGATACAACTTTCAAGTCTGGACAAAAAATATACGCTCAATTTCAGGGGGAATCCTTCCTGAGATACGTTTACGACGAGCTTGAAAAAAAGAAGTTAGGGATAAAAAATGCAGAACTTCTTTCCACTTTTGTCATAGATAGCCAAGGTCATCCGGATAGCCTAAGGATCATCCAAGGGATCAGTCCAAAAGTAGATGCGGAGTACACTAAGGCATTTAACGCTGCAAAGAACATGTGGACACCGGCTTATTACAATTACAAACCTGTAAAAGTACTGATGAGTCAAAACTTAAGATACCTGAGTATGGAACAAAGCATGCCATCCTATTTCAGCTCTCAGAAAGCCAATTCAGCATATCAGGATAAGGATTATGAACTAGCACTTTTCCACTACGATAAAGCACTTGAAGTTAAAGGGGATGATATAGAAAACCTGTATCGTAGAGGGATCTGTAAACAAATGTTAGGAAACCTGAAAGGTGCTTGCCTGGATTGGCAAAAAATCCATGCATTGGGGAGAAATACCGCGGATGAGCTTTTGGCAAAATATTGCAATTAAAACATTGGAAAGCTTCAGGGCTTAAATGTATCTTCCCACTCTTTATCACTAAAAGGCTCTGCACTTGGCGAGTTTTTCAAAGCCTCAATAAGCGTTTGATTATTTTTACCAGATTTTACCCCAAAAGCAGTAGTGCCTCCAGAAGCCAAAATTTCTTCTGGAGAGTAAGCCTTGTGGCTTCTAAAAAGACCTCCTCCCGGAGCAATTACTTTAGCTTTCATATAATCTCCTTTCAGCCAAAAATTTAGCGAAATATTTAGTAAAAATATAAAATCAGTGCAGACATTCAAACAATATCTCGCTGCGCCATCAATGCTATTAAGTTAAAGAGAAAGCTAAAATATATTCGCCTTCCTGCCGCATCTTTCATTCCTAATGATGTTTCAACGCAAAGCTGAACGTAGAACCTTTTCCCAGTTCACTTGAAACTGAAATTCTTCCGCCGTGTGCCTGAATAATTTCCGAGCAGAGATACAAACCAACGCCAAAGCCTCCTATATCAGACATTTGTCTGCCTTTAACCCGGTAATATCGCTCAAAGATATGTTGCTGATCTTCCTCCATTATTCCCATGCCATTATCCTTTATCCCAACTTCTACCTCAGTCTCTTTTACCTCACAGGAAATCTCAACCTTACTTCCCGATGGCGAATATTTCACCGCATTGCTGATCAGGTTGCCCATCACCTGCCCAATCTTTTCCCGATCTGCATGCAAATGGAGATGAGGAACCTGAGGGAAAAATATTTCATGGTGAGCACTTAAGGCTGCATAATCCTGTTTCACCTCCTGAAAAAGCGTAGCCAGGTCAAAAACTGTCCTTTCAATATAGATTTTTCCCGATTCCAGTCTGGAAACATTTAAGAATCCATTAATCATCGTCGCCATCTTGGCGGCCTGCTGTTCAGCTTTTTCTAATGCAGAGGCCACAAATGAGTTATCTTCTTTAAGCGCCCTTTTTCTCACCAATTGAATATAAGCACTCATGGAAGTTAGCGGAGTTTTAAGTTCGTGGCTTGCCATGGCGATAAAATCATCCTTTCGTTCTTCTTCCCGTTTTCTCTCAGTAATATCCTGAAGCGTTCCATTGAGACTTAAAGCTTTGCCCGTTAAATCAAAATAAGCTTGCCCTTTTGCCCTCACTACCCGGGGAATTCCTGTTCTGGGGTTGATGATGGTATATTCTGTTTCATACTTTCCGGATGAACCTGTTTGGAGCACCTGTTCAATGGCCGAAATAACACGATCCCTATCTAAAGGATCTATAACTGCTGTAGCCAGTGAAAGATCAATTTGCTCTATAGGTTTAAGTCCAAACCATGTTTTGAGTAAATCATTCCCAGAAAAGAGGTTCGTAAGGGGATCATAGTAAAAAGTAGCCAATTCTGCAGCATCTATAGCCAAATTGAACATATCCTGAGTTCGGGCAGCACTGTGTCTTTCCCTAACCGCGGTAGTAATATCTTCTATAATAACCAAGATACCATTTACAGTACCTTCAGCATCAAGTAATGGCTGATATATGGAATTTACAAACGCCTCCCGAAGTCCTTCTCCATCACGCAGCATGACGCGAAACTCTCTGTTTACCTTACGGATACCTGTACTATATACATTATCTAGCCAGCCATAAACAGGCTGTCCTTTCAGTTCTGGCCGTGCGGTATGGTGTGGTTTGTTAAGCACATCCATTTCATTTCGCCCCCAAATTTTGAGGATGGCCTCATTGGCCATCTCAATGGTATGTTCAGGGCCTCTGAGTACGCACATACCTACAGGAGCCTGGTAAATTACGCTACGCATTCGCCCTTCGCTTTCTATAAGGCGGTTATTGGAGCTCCCCAGTAGCTGTTGGGTCAATGCCAGCTCCCGGTTAGCCATTAAAAGTTCCTCATTAGCCGCTTCCTGCTCTTCATTTATTGCCGCAAGTTCTTCGTTATATTCCTGCAGTTGAATTTCGTGTTGTTCCAGCTGCTTTCTGGATTCTACAGTTTCTGTAATATCTACAACGGTAGCCATCACTGCATCTACTTTTCCTGCTTCATCGAAAATAGGATCATAGGTAAAATCTACAAAAAGCCTTTTGCTTGAGCCATCAGATCCCGCTATATCTACAGCGATTTCACGAACTGCAAGCGGTTTGCCCTTCTGGAAAATTTCATTGAGCATTATTGGAAAAGGCTGGCCATCGAGTTCGGGAAAAACATCCATCAATTTCTTACCCAGCACCTGCTCTTCTGATCTTCCCCAGATGCTTAGCATCGCTGCATTGGCCAGTTCAACAATTAAATCTCTCCCCTTTAAAATTGTCATACCAAAAGGTGCGGCCATAACCATTTGCTTTTCCCGATACCTGCTGTATTCTAACTGTTTACGCAAATTTCTGACAACGACATCATCCTGCCCCTGATTTAGCATTGAATTATTTGCAGCGTTAGCTGGCGCTTCAGTTGCCGAACAAATTAATGCCCTGGTTTCACCGTCCTCATCAATCAAAACCTGACAGAAAAAATCATAGTTCAAGGATTCGTAATTTTGGTTCTTAAGACCATGAGTTGCAACCGCAGCAAATAGCCTGTTTTGACCTGATTGCCAACATTGCTCCAGATCATTAATAGAAAGACCAGCAAAACCATTAGGGAACAGCTGTGCTAAAGGCTTGTTTAATGCTCCCTCCTCTTTATTCCAAAGCCTGAGCATGGCCTCATTTACAAAGCCAATATGTAGTTCGGGGCTACCAAAAATTGCTATGGGTTCTTTAGTTCTGGAAAACAATTCAAGCAACTGCTCATTCTTCATATAGAAAGTATCATTAATTATCTGCAACGGAAAGTTTGTAAAAATACCACATTTATAGCATTGGCAGAACCCATATTCCTAAATGGCGTACTAAGGTCTGGTCTTTACACTCAGTTTTACAAGGTAGGAAAAGTTGCGTAAGCTCCTTGTCATAATAGGAGAAGATAAATGATGTAATATTTTGATTTTCAGTCTACATTTTGTAAATTGAAATAACCAAAAATATAGAAATTATGAAACTGCTCAAGAAAATACAGGACTGGGGCGACAACAACCACCCCAAATGGTTAGATTATTTCAGAATTATGTTAGGAGTTGTACTTATTTGGAAGGGCATTGATTTTGCCAGCAACATGCAGGCTTTTAATGAACTGATGCGTGGGGCGATGTTGGGCACAGCAGTATCAATTAGTATACTGGCTCACTTAATCATCGGATTACACCTTTTGGGTGGTTTAGCTATTGCATTGGGTACGCACACTCGTTTTTTCTGCTTACTTAATTTACCCATCCTGATTGGAGCCGTTTTCTTTATCAACTTATCTTACGGAATTTTTAAACCTTACTCAGAATTCTGGTTCTCGGCTGCTGTATTAATTGGCTTAATTTGTTTTGCTATTGAGGGCAATGGCGTAATTTCAGTTGATCACCGTAAAATGGCCGCATAAAACACACTAACCAAATATATAAAAGGGCTCGTTTATAGTTTAAACGGGCCTTTATTTTAAAGAAAATACCCAAAACAACTTTATCTTTGTAAAATGATCAGACTAAATGCAGATACCCCAAATGATGTACTTCAGGACGTTAAGGTGGGTGATATGGTAACAGATACTTTCAGCAAGACTGGAATTGTAGAAAGCATTGAGACTGATGATGATGGACTTTACAAAATCTATACCTTCCATTTGGTTACAGGAAGAACGATTACCGTTAAGCGGTAATTCCCTTAGCCCCTGGGGCGCATGAAACGAAAACTCTGCCCTATTCAAATTATATCTATCACTAACTCCACACCATTATTCCTTTGCACTAAATTGTAATTCTGTGCTATTATTTCGCTTATTCGGATTATTTATTGATTCTAGCCCACGCTAATTTTGGTTTATCAAATCAACCATTAAAATTTAGAAAATGAAAGCTATTAAATTAAACGCACCGGGTGGTGTTGAGGAGTTAGTGTATACTGAATTAGAAATTCCGAGCCTGCAGCCTGGAGAAGTGTTAGTTAGAATGAAAGCGATAAGCATTAATCCGGTGGATGTAAAAAGCAGTCAGGGAAAAGGATTTTACGGGAGAATTAAGGATGAAAATCCCATAATCTTAGGTTGGGACATTTCTGGCGTAGTAGAAGCCAGTAAAAGTGATACTTTTAAAATTGGTGATGAAGTTTTTGGAATGATTAATTTTCCCGGACATGGTAAAGCCTATGCAGAATATATAGCAGCACCAGCTAATCAACTGGCAATTAAGCCCAAAAATATCAGTCACGATGAAGCCGCCGCCGCTACCCTGGCGGCATTAACCGCCTGGCAGGTATTGGTACATAATGCTCAGGTTCAACCAGGTCAAAAAGTGCTCATCCATGCAGCATCAGGTGGTGTGGGCCATTTTGCCATACAAATAGCAAAACATCTTGGTGCCCATGTTACCGGAACCTCTTCAGCAAAAAATAAAGATTTTGTTTTGAGCTTAGGCGCTGATGTGCATATCGATTATCAGGATTATAACTGGGACACGCAGGCAGATGAGTATGACTTTGTGCTGGATGCCATTGGAGGAGAGAATTTCGAAAGGTCTGTAAAAATTACTAAAACCGGAGGTACAGTGATTAGCATCCCCTCCGGATTAAATGAGGAGCTTAGCGAAATTGCCATTGCTAAAGGTGTAAAAGGTTATTTCGTGTTGGTTCAATCTAATGGAGCAGATATGAAGCAAATTGCCTCGCTCCTGGAAAAAGGAATTATTAAAGCACACATAGCTCAAAAATTCGCCTTTGAACAAATGAAAGAAGCGCATTCACAGCTGGATACCGGAAGAACTGCAGGCAAAATTGTAGTTACGGTTTAAACATAATCTTTCTTGAAAATTACTGATTAGGCTGTCTTAAAAGGGCAGCCTATTTTGTTGTCATTGGCATAGGATATGATTAAGAATAGATGACCTTCAACACCTCTTGCTCATCAGATTTCTGTAGATAAATGATAGAAATTAAGCTCCCCGTATTTCTGTGCTATTCTTCCGCTCAAATGGGTTATTTATCCATAGCCCCAGCCCTTAACTTTGATGTATCAAATTGATATTTAAAAAACACAATATTATGAGCAAGATTATTTTTATAACAGGAGCATCAAAAGGATTTGGAAAACTATGGGCAGAAGCCTTTTTAAAACGTGGTGATAAAGTAGCTGCAACAGCAAGAAATACAGCAGCCTTACAAGATTTAGTGGCCATCTATGGTGATAACATCCTTCCTGTTAAGTTAGACGTAACCAACCGCAATGAAGTATTGGAAGCAGTTAATCACATCGAAAAACATTTCGGCAATATAGATGTACTGATTAATAACGCTGGTTTCGGTTTATTCGGAACAACTGAAGAAACTTCAGAAGCGGAGGCGAGACAACAAATGGAAACTAACTTTTTTGGTTCACTTTGGGTAACACAAGCAGTACTTCCAATATTCCGTAAGCAAAAAAGTGGACACATTGTTCAGATCTCCAGCTTTCTGGGATTGACAACCCTGCCATTATTAGGTTTATACAATGCATCAAAATTTGCGGTTGAAGGATTAATTGAAACCATCTCAACAGAAGTGGCACATTTGGGTATTAAAGCGACCTTAATAGAGCCTAATGGTTACGCTACCGATTGGGCTGGCGCTTCTGCAGCACAAACATCCGCAGAGATTGAAGATTATGCTCCTGTACGCAAGGCTTTTGCTGAAACTGGTGAAAATCCCGAGATCTGGGGTAAACCAGAAGCAACAATTGCCCCAATATTAGAAGTGGTAGATAGCGAAAATCCTCCATTAAGACTATTACTTGGTAAAATTGCTTTTCAGGCCATGGAACAGGTATATGCACAACGGTTAAAAGACATTGAAACATGGAAAGCAGTGAGTATTGCTGCTCATGGATAAACAGCGAGAGAGCGAATCGGACCAGTAGGGAGTTGAATATCCTCTGGTTCCGATTTCGTTACAAGGAAAACCCATCTTGATACTTGATACTCATTTCTCGATACTTTTTACAAAGAAGAATAGTTAAATTTACTGCTATGAATCATTACAAAACCTTGAGCGAACTTCACCGCGCTAATGGCTGGGAAGAGCCAGAAAACCCGCTATTCAGCATTATTGGCTGTCAGAACTCTTGTCCGCTTGGCGACCGTGAGTTCAGTATTGATGGTTATGTAATCGCACTCAAGAAAATGAAATCGGGCGTAATTATGTATGGTCGTACGCCATATGATAATACCAATGGCTCTATGTATTTCATGAAACCTCGTCAAATTATCGAACTCAGGGGCCTGGAATTTGAAGAAGCAGGGTTTATGATCTTTATACATGAGGACTATCTTTTTGGACATGAGCTTTATAACATCATCCAGAAATACGGATTTTTTGATTATGAAGTAAATGAAGCGCTTCATCTATCGCCGAAAGAAGAGGGAACCATATGGGAATTATTAGATAAGATTAAAATAGAATATAACAATAATCAGGACGAGTACAGTAAGGAGATTATGCTTGGCCATGTGGCTTCAATCCTGATGTATTCTCAAAGGTTCTATAAAAGGCAGTTCATCAATCGTACAGAACTATCTGGAAAAACGATCAGCAAATTTGAACATGCATTACAAGACTACATCAAAAACGGAAAGTTGCAGGAAATGGGATTGCCATCAGTAAACCATTTAGCCGAACTATTGTATATTTCTCCACGCTATCTTACCGACTTATTGAAGCAGGAGACGGGTAAAACCGCTTTAGAACTGATTCACCTTTCGCTAATCTCTGAAGCTAAAAACCTACTTAGAAACGCAGAACAGAACGTTGCTGAAATTGCCTATCATCTGGGTTTTGAAAATACATCTTATTTTACCAGGCTCTTTAAAAAGCAAACAGGCTTAAAGCCGCTGGAATTTAGAAAGAGTGTACATCTAAATTAGTTTACACAATTCAATACACCTTTTGGACATGGATTTATTATCCCCAAAAGGTGTATTTATTATACAAATCTTATATATCCTTACTTACCAGTTATATACGCTATAATTATACAACAGCGAGTGGTTGCTATTTTTAAGGTATTTTTCCTTGTATTTCTGATGAATGGTTCCTTCCAATTTTTGGCCGTTAACAATTAAGTTGTTCTTATTTAGTTTATAAGATAGATTTTGAAGAGAAGTAATGATATGGTCTCTTAGAAGATCCTGATTAATCTCATCAGAATAATCTTTTCCATCACCATTGGTAACACTTTTGGTCGTTACTTTTCGTGCAGAATTTGTTTTGACACTTACATTTACGCCACTTTTAAGATCTACATTACGACCTGCTTCAACCTCTACATTTCCGATATTCTTCGGTGGTAGTGGTGGCGCAGGAGGAGCCTTGTAAATAGCGGGAGACGGTGGTGTTGCCGGAACCTTGGGTGTGGGGATGGCCTGTGGAACATATTGGTTAAGAGGTGCTGCTGCAGGCAGTGGTGGTGCAGGAGGTACCTTAGGGGTGTTCATATTGCCGCTCTCTTTAGATACCCGGCTAGCTTCCAGATGATAACGCTTTTGCTCTGCAGCATATTTGCGCTGTTCGTCTGCATACCTTTTTTGCTCATCAATGTACTTTTTCTGTTCACGGAGGTATCTCTGCTGATCGCTCAGATGCTGCCTTTGATCCGATGCCTGCTCTCTTTTCTGTTTTTCTGTTTTTCTGCTCTTTTCCAGATGCTCCTTTTCGGCTTTCAATACTTTTTCGTTAATCTCTTTTTCAAGATTCTCGGAGCTAACCTGTTTTTCCCTGGCTTTCTGAGTCTTCTTTTTCGCAGTATCTTGTACCGCAACGTGATAACTCGTCATTTGAGTATTTGAAGGCATTTTTGCCCTGCTTTCATTTCTAATAGCTGCTGTGCATATCACAACGGATACTAATGCACAGCTTAATATTGTCTTTTCCATTTTGTTTAATGTTGAATTGGTATTGAATAACATTCTGCTCGCCCTATTGAGCAGTTTACCTTTTTTACCATTTATCGCCATGGCATAAGCAGGTGCACTCCGCTTAAACTCCTGACAAAAAATTAGGGCCTTAACGTAATTTTTACGATCTTGAACACAGGCAATGGCCAAATCATCACAACAATGCTCTCGCTCAGTTTTGATTAAATAGGATACCCACATCACTGCAGGATTGAAGAAGAAGATAATCTCTATAAAGCTTTGTAGAAAGTTCACTAAATAATCTCTGCGTTTAACATGAGCAAGCTCATGCGCCAGCACCGCCTCTACCGCTGTGGCAGAAAGTCCATTCAACAATCCCAATGGTACTAACACCAGGGGCTTGAAGTGTCCAATAACCATAGGTACCTGCGCCAGGCGAGATTGTAAAATCTTTACCGTTTGAGATACTTCCAGGCGTTTGCAAAGCACCTGCAGTTTGTCTTCCCAAAGCTTACCAGCTCCGTAGGTTTCTTTATGCCGCAGTTGATAAATCCCCCTTAGCCCGGTCAACATTTGTAAACTTTTAAAACAGATAACCAGGAACCAGATCAATACAATCTGCGCTGCATATTGCTGCCAAAAATAAAGAAGTTGATCAATTACGTTATTCAAAGTGGCTCTTCGCTCAGCAAAGAAATAGGCACCAGAATGCGTAGTATTTTTTAGATTTTGTTTAGTGGTTAATGATTGATAAACTTCGAGGGTTTTGGATTGCTGGATTTCCCTGGCAAAAACAAAGGTGGTAGCCCCCACAAAAAGTACTAAACAAACCACCAGCAAATTATACCGCAGTGTAGCCCGTTGTTTGCTGGTTAAAAAAACCACCATGCCACCCAGCAATGCCATTAACACACCTAACCATAAAGAATGAAAAAGGGTATTCCCTAACGCATTCAGCCAGTTTTCAGGCAAAAAACTCATTAACTTCAATTCCATTTTTGAGCCATTTTAACATTCAAAAATCATTCAATCATTCACTAATTCAATCACTCACTCATTCACTCATTCAATCCTTCAATCATTCAATATTATCCAACAACCGCTTAATCTCTTCTATTTCTGCTTTCGAGGTTTTCTCATTACCCAACAATTGCATCATCAACTTAGCGGCAGAACCTTTATAAAGTGTTTTCACAAAACGGTCTAACAATTGATCTTTTGTTTTTTCTTCTGCTTCTACTGGAATGTAAATGTGCTTCATTTGGCTTTCGTCACGCTTTAAGATTCCTTTTTCTGTTAATATCTGCATCTGCTTAAGTGTAGAAGTATAATTAACTTCCCTATTCTCGTTAAGCTTATCATTTACAAAACGAACCGTAGAGGGGCCAAACTCCCAAAGCACCTGTAGTATTTCAAGCTCTGCTTTAGTAGGTTCTGGTAAACTGTTTACAGTATCATTCTTCTTCATAAATTAAAGGTACGATGTTTTTCGTACGAAACAAATATTATTTAATAAATTTTATTACACCCTGATATTGAAAAACTTATAATTATATAAATCATTAGTAAAATGATGTAACAGTTAAGAAACGCTGCCAGATTATTTTTGTACCACACAAATGATATTCACACCATGAAACTAAAACCTGTAATGCTTCCGCTCTTATTAATTGGTTTGGGCTACTCAGCAAATGCACAACACGAAACACATCCGACTGTAAAAACCGACAGTCTTAAAAAAACTAGTGATACTGCCAAGACAGCCATGGATCACAGCATGCACGGCAGGAGTAAAATGCAAAGCGATGTACCTATGAGCCATGCCTATTCCTTAAACCTCCCTATGCAACGTAATGGCTCAGGCACGTCCTGGCTACCGGATGCTTCCCCCATGTACGGACTAATGTTTCATGCTAAAAAATGGATGTATATGCTCCATGGAAACATTGCTCTACGCTATACCAAACAGGATATTGGAGATAAAGGAAGCAGAGGTGGTGACCAATTTGACGCACCTAACTGGTTTATGTTTATGGGCCAACGAAAAGTTGGCCAAAAAGGGCTTTTTCATTTCAGCTCGATGCTTTCTTTAGATCGGCTTACAGAGGGTGGAGCGGGTTATCCCCTATTGTTTCAAACAGGCGAGAGCTGGAAGGGTCAACCGCTGGTAGACAGGCAACATCCTCACGACTTGTTCTCGGAACTCTCTGTGGGCTATACCTACTCCTTCTCCAAAAAATCTGATTTGTCTCTATATCTGGGATACCCCGGAGAGCCTGCATTGGGATCCGCAGCTTTTATGCATCGCCCTTCCTCGTTGTCTAATCCGGATGCGCCAATTTCACACCACTGGAACGATGGCACACACATTACCTTTGGCGTAGCCACAGTTGGTTACCGTTACGATAAATTTAAAATAGAAGCTTCCTCTTTTACCGGAAGAGAACCCGATGAAAACCGCTTTGACTTCGACAAGCCTCGCTTTGATTCTTACAGCGCCAGACTTTCCTTTAATCCAAATAAAAACTGGGCACTCCAGGTTTCGCAGGGCTGGATTAAAAGTCCCGAATCCATGCACGCCGGAGAAAATGTAAACAGAACTATAGCTTCGGTGATTTACGCCCTCCCACTGGGTGAAGAAAAAAGTATTAATGCCACCGCACTTTGGGGCCTCAACAAAACAAAAGGGCATGAAGGCGAAAATGCAATATTGATAGAAGGAGCTTATAGAAACCAAAAATGGTCATTATACTCCCGATACGAGTGGGTGCAAAAGTCTGTTGAAGAACTTAATTTAGCTGAACCTGCTTACAATGAGCATTTGTTTGGCGTAAATGCATTTACCCTGGGCGTAAACTATGATCTTTTTCAACTCAAGAAATTCAGAACTGCTGTTGGCGGACAGGTTTCATTCTATAATACCAACGCAGCGTTAAATAATTTGTATGGAAAGAATCCCATGGCCGGCCAGGTTTTCTTTAGAATATATCCCGGATTGATGTTTTAGGGAGGAGAAGAACTTGCTATTAGAAGCTGAAGGCACAAAGCTGAAAGCCTTAAAGGAGCAGAATGCTTTTGCCTTTGAGCTTCAATCTATAGCTTATCTTTTATTTCCAGTAAAAAAGGAATTTGTCTCTCGTTAATTTTCTTTTCAGCATCTTCATAACTGAACCAGGCTGCCCGATCAATCTCTGGAAATGCCTTCATTTTGCCTGAACGTGGAGGCCATTCCATTTCAAAAAGATTGCTCTTCATGTTTTCAAGATCAACATCAGCTTGCAAAGCCCAACAAAACACCTTTTTCCCCCCTTTTTGAGTAATAGCGCCAAGTTCAATAAATGAACCAGAGGGCTTAAAACCTGTTTCTTCTTCAAATTCTCGTATTGCCGCATTTAAAGGCGCTTCATTCTCCTCCAGTTCTCCTTTAGGGATGGTCCAGAAACCTGCATCTTTTTTGGCAAAGTAAGGCCCTCCAGGGTGAACGAGAAAAAACTCCAGTTGCTGATTAATTTTCCTGTAAAGTAGTAAACCAGCACTTTGTTTCATAAACCTTGTTTTATTTGTTGTGTTTGAAAGTTTTAAACCCCAAATCTAATCCACTTATCTCCCTCATGCCCAAAAATAAATGAGCCGGGATGAAGCATTTCAGCAATATCTTCAATTAAGGCTACGGCATTTTCTGCATTGCGCTCACGCTCAACATCATCATTTAATAAAATAATCCTATTATTCTGTACAGCCTGCCAATCTGCACTCAGAGCCGCTGGTACTTCACGCATCAGGTCGGTAAGTGTTTTTCCCGGTTGATAGTATATAATAAATACAGCACTTAAAGGATCTGCCTCGATCATCCCACCTGCAAGTGTTATTTCTTCAGATAATAGATAGCCCACGCTATTGTCTACACCGAGGCAAGCCACCGGAACTTTATCCATAAACTTAATCTTATGTTCTACCAGATCTAAACGTTCCTGTAATTCTTCTTGTTTAGTGGCATCAAGGCCGATAAATAAATCGTTTAAAAAAGACATCTGCATTAAATTTATTATTTTGTGCAAAAATAACATTCCTTCATTCATGCGAGGCTCATTTAAGTATATATTTTGGTTTTTATGCTGTATAACTTGTTTTTCCTGCAAGGAAAATGCAACTGATAAGACCAAAAAGGTATTTAACATCAACCTCGACCAGGGATTAACTTCTATGGATCCGGCCTTCGCACGCAATCAGAATGCCATCTGGATGACCAATCAGATTTTTAACGGACTCGTTCAGGTAGACCAAAACCTTCAGGCGGTACCTTGTATTGCCAAAAGCTGGGAAATATCTAAAGATGCCCTTCAATATACCTTTCATCTCCGTAAGGATGTCTATTTTCATGACGACCCTATTTTTAAAAATGGTAAGGGCAGAAGAGTACTGGCGAGTGATTTTGCCTACAGTTTTTATCGCCTGATTGATCCAAAAGTAGCCTCTTCCGGTGGATGGATTTTTAGCGACAAAGTTCAGGGGCAATCTAGTTTTATTGCATTAAACGACTCTACTTTCAGGATTCAGTTGCTGCGTCCGTTTCCGCCATTTATGAGCCTGCTCACCACTCAATATTGTTCGGTAGTTCCGAAAGAAGTAGTGGAGCATTATGGAAAAGATTTCAGAAGTCATCCAATTGGGACGGGCCCCTTTAAGTTTAAGTACTGGAAGGAAGGTGAAATTTTGGTGCTGTTAAAGAACGAGCATTATTTCGAAAAAGATGGGAAAGGAGCACCATTACCTTACCTAGATGCAGTAAAGGCTACTTTCATTACCGACAAGCAAAGCGGTTTTATGAGTTTCCTTAAAAAGGATCTTGATTTCTATTACAATGTAGATGGCAGTTACCGCGATGATATCCTGACCAAAAGTGGTAAAATGACTGCTAAGTACAAAGGTAAATTTCAGTTAATTAAAAGTCCTTATCTCTGTACAGAATACGTTGGTATTCTTATCGATACGAATCTGGCTATAGTTAAAAATTCACCTTTAAAGTTAAAAAAGATCAGACAGGCCATTAACTACGCCATTGATAAGGAAAAGCTCATCAAATATCTTCGCAATGGAATTGGGATACCGGCAAACTCTGGTTATGTTCCAAAGGGGATGCCCGGTTTCGACAGTACTTTGGTAAAAGGCTACCATTATAATCCGAAACTGGCCGCCAAATTGTTAGCAGAATCTGGTTATCCAGATGGACAGGGTCTTCCGGAAATTACCCTTAACACGACCACTACATATAAAGATTTGATTGAATTTATTCAAGGGGAATTATCAGGGGTTGGCATAAAGGTTAAAGTTGATGTTAGCCCAAGTTCCAGTCTGCGCGATCTGATTTCGAAAAATCATGTCAATTTTTTCCGTGCTTCCTGGTTGGCAGATTATGCCGATGGAGAAAATTTCCTGTCCATGTTTTACGCTAAAAACAAGGTTCCATTCGGGCCAAACTATACTGCTTTCTACAATAAAGATTTTGATCGGCTTTTTGAACAAAGTTATTACGAAACCGATAACGAAAAACGTTTCGCGCTGTATCGCAAAATGGATCAGATGATAATGGATCAGGCATCGGTTGTACCTTTATTCTACGATCAGTCGGTGGTGATGCTGCAAAACAACATCTCTGGCTACAACACCAATCCACTGAGCCTGATGATTTTGAAAAAGGTAGATAAACACTAAGTACAGTATTTTTTTTGTACTAATCGGATTTGGCATTTCTACATCAGGTATGCTTCAGAATTTCTATCAAAAACCTACCGCAAACACCCAAAAACCTATAAATCAATAGCTTCACAGAGCAATACCTCAAAAAGACATCGCTGTAGTATTTTTTCTACTAAAAGGATTTTCTAGTTTTTATATTTGAATATTATATTTATACTTGATTGTTGAAATCAAAAATGGCTTAGAAAAAAGCTTTCAATTTTTTTAGGTAAGATGCTACAGTAACTGGCTAATAAATACCATAAATTGATGCCTGCTATTTTGAAATTTTAACAAATTATCAGACAAGACTTTAACCAAATGTGAACTACAAAATCTTCTTCTATAAAGATTTTGTTTATTAATGAATTATGAGAGAAAGATTATCGCCTATGCATAACCGTTTTTACCGCTAAGTACAGCTGTAATCACTACCACAAAATTACTTGTGGTATCCAACAACAATAATTACTAATTACACTAACCAAATTTCACGACATACAGACAATACGTTCATGAATGTATTGTATTAAGATTTTAGGAATACCTAATTAAATCAATTAAAGCTCCCCCGACCCATCCCAACAAACCAGCCGATCCATTTAGCTTCAAATTGATTTTATTGCTACACAGATTTTTCAATCGCCATTAATCATTCAGATCCATAAGCAATAATGAGTAACAATAACCGACCAAATATGAAACAAAAAATTCTACTAACTTTAAATGGCTTACTGCTATTGACCTTGCTTTTCTGCGCCCCCTCCTATGCGCAGATAAAGAAAATAACCGGTAAAATCACTGATAAGGCAGATAATGGAGCATTGCCAGGCGTAAACGTAAGTATTAAGGGTAAACCCAGTAATGTAAGCACAAACGCAGATGGTTTTTATACCATACAGGCAGATCCTGCTACCGACATACTTGTATTTTCTTATGTGGGCTATGTTAGACAATCGATTGCACTAAATGGAAAATCTACACTAAACGTTTCTTTAATTTCTGATAACGCCGTTTTGGACGATGTCATTGTTGTGGGTTACGGGGTGAAGAAAAAATCGGATGTTTTAGGTTCTGTAGCAACCATTACCGGTGAGGAATTGCAGGACATTCCCTCCCCTAACATTGCTGGGGCATTAAGAAACCGTATTGCTGGTGTAGGTGTAAGTGCGGTATCAGGAAAACCAGGATCATCTATTAATCTTAACATCAGGAATGCCAGCACTAGTAACCAGGGAAACACCATTGGAGCAACCTCTGAGCCACTATACATCATTGACGGGATTTCGATGCCGAATAGCGATGCATTCGATAATCTAGACCCCTCTATGATTGAAAACATCACTATCCTCAAAGATGCCTCAGCAGCAATATATGGAGCATCAGGCGCTAAAGGGGTAGTTTTGATTACCACCAAACGTGGAAAAGTAGGCAAGCCCAGCTTAAGTTATAATGGCTATATGGGGGTTTCCGATGCGGCGAAAGTGCCTGAAATGCTGAGTCCTTACGAGCATGCGTTATTATTAAATGAAGGATTCAGAATCGGCAACGAACCAGCATCTGTATTTTTCTCGGACGCTGACTTAAATTATATACAAAATCTTAATTATAAATCTTGGTATAATGAACTTTGGCAAGCTTCACTTACTCAAAGACATAACCTGAGCATTTCGGGTGGAAGTGATAAAATTACATTCTTTGCAGGTGGAAGCTATCAGAATGAAAATGGAAACTACGAGGGACTGAAAGTAGACAAGTATACCTTTAGAAGTGGCATGAATGCCACCATCTTGCCAGGTTTAAAGGCAGACATTGCTTTTAACGTAGATCAAAATGTAAACATGGCGAAAAACAATGGTACAGAAAACGATGCAGACTTTTTCAGATCAATTATTACAGTACCAGGTTGGGTACCTATTACCATTGACGATAAGCCCGTTAATTTTGGTTCTGTAACCAACCCTTTAAACTTATTAAACTCTGGATATTACGATAACAGAAAAGGCTTTGGCTATCGCATCAATGCAAGTTTAAGTTATCAGCCTTCATTTATTAAAGGTCTTACTGCAAAGCTCCAGTTTTCCCAAGGGGGAAATTCTTCCAGAACAAGGCTTTATAAAGCCCCTTATGATGTATATAACTTTGCTAAGTTTGGTAATAACAGAGCACTTTACAGCAATCAGCCTGATCCTGTTAATCCCGTTCAATCGGTGGTTACAATGGCCAATGCTGAAACCAGGGCCGGACAGTCTACTGGAAACAGCTACCAAGGCTTCTTTACCTTACAGTATGCAAAAACCTTCGGCAAGCATGCTTTCGATCTGATCGCCGGTGGAGAACAGACGGTATCTTATGCAGAAACTCAGCAAAACATCTGGATCGGTCAATTAGTTCCGCAGGTAGATGAGCCTTGGGCATTTGATGTTAACAAGACTCAACAACCTACCCGTTCGGTTAACGAATCTACTAAACGCTCATTCTTTGGACGTTTCTCGTATGATTTTGATAAGAAATATCTCTTGGAAGGGGTTGCACGTATAGATGCATCATCCAACTTTGCCGCAGGCAACCGCTGGGGACTTTCTCCTAGTATTGGTTTAGGTTGGATTGTCAGCAATGAGAATTTTTTCAAGGATAATATTAAATTCATCAACTTCCTGAAGTTTAAAGTTAACTATGGCATTACGGGTGATGACCGTGTAACATCCAGATTATGGCAGGAACGCTATGCAGTTAGTACTTCTGATGGTTACCTGTTTGGCTCAAACAATGGCATCGGCTTAAATCCATCTGTTTTGCCCAATGCGAATATAACCTGGGAAAAGAAACAAACATTCAATGCCGGTATTGAGGCCACAATGCTCGATAATAAGCTGAATGTTGGCATAGAGGTATTTAGAAACTATACTTACGATGGTTTCGATGGTGGTGTAGACAAACTTTATCCTATGTATGCCGGATTCAAATCGGCAACCGTAAATTATCGTGAAGTTTACAACTGGGGAACAGAGTTTACATTGGGATACCGAGCTAATATAGCCAAGGATCTCTCACTCAGTACCAGCATGAATTTTAGTTTTGGTAATTCTGTAGTATACCGTGAGTTCTACAACCCACAAGAATTGATATTCAACGTAGGCGAAGACATCATCACTACAGGTCTGGATCCAAGAATTTATAGTTCTAGTAATTCAGGATTAGTGGCTATTGGAATGTTACGCACCCAGGCAGAGGTTGATGCTTTTCTAAAGGCCAATCCAAACTATAACTTTAAGGGTAATATCCCAGAAGTGGGTTGGTTGATTTATGAGGACACTAACAAAGATGGCATCATCAATGAATCAGACATGGCTCCATTATATAAACACCCCAATCCTTTCTTAAGTACAGGTATTAATATCAATTTAGGTTATAAAGGATTGAGTTTAAGCACCAATATCGCAGCCAGATTCGGAGGAAAAGTTTTCTATGACAGTCGTGCGGTAACATCTGCCTCGCTTACTACTAACGTGCTAACGATCTGGAAAGATCGATGGACACCAGAAAATCCTTCACAGGGATTAATGCCAAGATTTGATGATCCTTCAGTGGGCGTAAATTCAACTTTTTGGGCAGTTAACGGAACGATGATCCGAATTAATAACATGACGCTGAGCTATAAAGTACCTGAAAAATTTGCCCAGAAAATTGGTATGGGTAGTTTAAGGATACTGGCAACGGGTAATAACCTCTGGACAATCGTTAATCCCTTAAAATATAAAGACCCTTATACTTCAAGCGCATACGATTATCCCACTATCAGAACCATTTCTTTAGGATTGAGTGCTAATCTATAATTATTGAAATCATGACTATCAAATATCAAAATATAATCAAAAAAGCAATATTGCTTTTAAGCGTAGCCAGCTTGAGTATAGCCTGCGTAAATAAAAATGAATTTTTCGAACTTAAAGACAGGGCTGGTATTGATGCCGCCATCTGGAGTACAGAGGGTGCGGTAGAAATGCACTTGCGAGAGTCATATGATATGAGTATCCCCCGCTTTCCTCATCAGGATACTTATGACCGGTACCCAATTCACCTGGCTAGTGACGAGAATTTTTTCTCAGGAAACGATCAATGGGCTAAAGCAGCTCTGGGTGTACAAGGAACATTAGCTAATAATGATGTGCGCTTTGTAGGCAACAAATACCAGGGAAATAATTTTGGCGACAACCGGTATTTCGACATAGCCCGTCTGAATAATGCTATTGCATTTATCCCCACAGGAACTATGCCCGATATTTTGAAAAAAAGATTTTTGGGCCAATATTATGCTTTAAGGGCTATAAATTACTTCGAACTGGTAAAAGTATATGGAGGAGTTCCATTGGTTTTAACACCACAAACACCCAGTGATTTGAATGTAGGTGGCCGGGCTAGTGCAAAAAAATGTTTTGATCAGATCATTAGCGACCTGGATTTAGCGATGGAGAATCTTACCGGAACAACATGGGATGATGGTACTGGAAGAGGAAGAATCTCCCGTGAAATTGCAGCATGCTTAAAAGCCAGGGTATTGTTATATTGGGCAAGTCCACAGTTTAACCCTCAAAATGAAGCTGCCAGATGGCAGACTGCTCTCCAAGCAAACAAAGCTGCATATGATTTGTGTGTGGCAGCCGGAAAAAAATTATTACCAAACTATTCAGACATCTTCTTATTTGAAGGAACAGCGAATACAGAAGCCATATTGGTAAGAACGTATTCGGCAACCCTTGAAAGAAGAGGACATAATACCGAAAATAGAGTTAGGCCAACATCTGAAGGTGGCTCAGCCAATAGTGCATTTATCCCAACCACTATTTTACTAAATGCCTATCCAATGAAAGATGGCAATCCTATAAGTACAGTTGGTGGAACAGCAAAATATTTCTACGACCCTATTATGTTCTGGCAAAATAGAGATCCGCGTTTCACTGCTACTTTCGCTTACAATGGCAGCGTATGGCCATTGAGTGGCAAAGCAGGAAGAAAACAGTGGAATTATGCTAACGCAACGGGTGAAACAGGGGGATATGGAGTTTACTCTAAAAAGTTCGCTACTCCTAGCCTTGCACAAGGATCTGTAGCATATTCAAGTAATTTAGGTGGCAGTGGCATGGATTGGATTGAGCTTCGTTTTGCAGAGGTAATGATGAACTATGCAGAATGCGCCAATGAAACCGGAGACATGACCCTGGCTAAAAACCTACTTAGAGAAATTAGAAAGAGAGCAGGTATTGAGGAAGGAAATGCAGGTAACGATTATGGATTAGGCGCTGCTACCAATGCCAGCTTAATGCGTGAGCTAATTACCAATGAGCGCTTTATTGAATTTTCTTTTGAAAACAAACGAAACGCTGATTTGAGAAGATTAAGGAAATGGCATTTGCTATCCGGAACGATACAAACCATAAGAATTGAGGTTCAAAAAACCGAATATATTAAAGAATTGGAATCTCTAATACCTAATACAACTACCCTGAAGAGAGATACAGTAGATATTAACAAAAAAAGTACCTATAATTATTTCTTTAAAACTGGAATAGTTACCCCTTCAGGAATAGGTTCATTTAGTATTCCAGAATATCATTACTTCTATACTTTCCATAACGATTTTATGTACTCTAGCCCATTGTTACTTCCAACCATTGGCTGGGCTGGCGGATCCTTTGATCCTTTAGCAAATTAATTTATCAAATAAGACAAGAGAAATGAAAAGTAGAAAACTTACCATATTGACCGCAATTATAGGATTCGCACTTTCACTAGCAGCCTGTAAAAAAACTGCACCAAATATTTATAATATGTTTGATGATGTAGCTGTAACTTTTAAGTCAGATTATCCCTTTAGTATTGTAGATTACAAGGATATAAACGATGGTGACAGTGTTTACCTCAGTTTCACCATTACCTCAGCCAAAGAAGATATGGCTGCTGTTTGCGTGAGAAGGGAAGGTGTTGAAACGCCTGTTTTACAAATTAATTTACCAGATAATGTGGATAAGCGATCCTATACGGGTGTTTATAAATTCAAAGTAAACCGTGTGGGAGAAAGCAAGTATCGTGTGTATGCATTAAACAAACAGGCCACCTACATCGGAGATGGCTACAAGTCGGTCTCATTCAACGTAAGATCAAACTTTACTTTGGTAAATGAAAGGAAACTTTATCTCCCGGACAGTGTGTCTCAGGATCTTCCAAGCTATTATTCCATTAAGCGGGGGGAGAGCTTTAGTTATGCACAGGGAAAAGATGTATCTGCAGATCTTGATTTTGGAATTTATAGAACTCCAGCTCCTCAGGGAGATGCTAATGCAATTGTAGGGTATTGGTATCACATCTATTCACTTAGTGCAAGTCCACTGTTCTTTAACAAATTTGACATCAGCAGCTGGACAAAAAGGGCAACTTTATTTAGTGCGCAGGCAGCAAGTGATGCTAATTCCTTTACTAACAACCTGGTCTCGGGATCTACAATTCAGACTATTGTAGGTGCCAAAACTATCAATTTGAAAGAAACACCAAGAACCTCAGCAGGTTCAATTAAAGTAGGTTCTGTAGTTTACTTCAAAACACCTGAAGGAAAACTCGGAGCAATCCACTTCAAAAGCATTAGCGCTGATTACAACGGAAAGGTTTACTTCGCCATCAACGTTAAAGTACAAGATTAAATCAGTTCTTAATATGGCGGCTCCTCATCAGGGCCGCCATTTTTATTCAATCACCTGAAAAACTTCAAAAAATGAAAAGACAGTTTACATGGCTTGTTGCCCTATCGTTAAGCATAGGGACAAGTATTTCTGCTCAAGAATCAAAACCCTATGCAGAAGTAGCTGCTGAAAGAGCAGCCAAGATATCTGCTGCGCTGAACTTAAGCGACACCAAAAAACTGGCTAAAATAAAGGCCGTTATTGCACAGCAATATATTGCTCTTGATAAAATACAAACCCGAACTGAGCAGCAGCTTAAAGGAAATAAGGAAAGTAGAGAAACCATTAATCAGAATGCCGACAAAGAGATTGCACAGCTTCATAAGACCTATCTGGATGCCTTAACCAAGGACCTCAGTTTATCTCAGATTGAAGAGGTGAAAAATGGCATGACCTACCATACCGTTCCCCTCACCTATACCAATTACCTGCTCATGCTCCCCTACCTGAGCGAAGAAGACAAAACCCAAATATTACAGTACTTAACAGAAGCCAGGGAAAAAGCCATGGATGCGGGGTCTTCCAAAGCTAAACATGCCTGGTTTAACAATTATAAAGGTAAAATTGCCAACTACCTCTCAGCAAAAGGGTATCAACTGAAAACAGAGGGAGAAGAATGGGCGAAACGAAGAGATACCAGTTCAACAGCCATAGAGATCAGTTCGGCAAAAAAAGTGATGACAGCCCTGGCTTTGAAGGATAAAAAAGCAGCTGAACAAATTCGGAACCTGGTAGCCTACCAGTACCAGCAAATCACCAAAATACAAGCTGCAAAGCAAGCACGTATTGATGAGGCAAAACGGCTTCAAAAAAATGACGCAGAGATAGAAAGTGAAAGCCAGGCCGCCTGGGAAGAAAGTAAGGCCAAACTGGATAAGCAGCGCGATATTTTTATTGCCGAGCTTACCAAAAGGTTAGACCATGACCAGATAGAAACCGTAAAAAATGAAATGACTGGACAAGGCCTTGATAAGGAACTTGCCCGGTTTGTAGAACTCCTGCCTAATTTGACCGATGAGCATAAAGTTAAAGTACGGGAGTACCTGGTAGAAGCACGAGAAAATGCGCTGAATGTTTTAACCAGCAGAGAACGCAACCAGTGGTTTGCCAAATACAGAGGACGGGCCAATAATTACCTCTCTAAACAAGGTTACGACCTTAGAAAGGCGACAGAGATACTGGAGCAGAAAAAACTATCGAATAGCAACTGAGGAGAACTGACAATACGGCCATCTTTCATTGGCTTAACAGTAAAAATACCCACTCAAAAATGGAACAACTTTAACAGGATAAAATACAATAATCCCGAATAAACATAATATTACCGGATTCAAATCCTGTAATATTATGTTTTTAAAGGATTACCATCTAGAATCATTATTATGTTCTCGAATCGTCGAACAATCTAAAAGGAAACTATATAGGAGGCCGGCACTTCCTAACTTATAACTTCTATTTGCGATCAATCAACTTCCTCTTCAAGAAATCTGCAGTTACCTCGCTAACCTTAAGCCCATTAGAAAACTTCATCCAATGGTGGGTATCATCGGGAATGGCCAAAAATTCAAAATCAAACTTTTTATCCTCGAAACGTTTAGCTAAATCAACACTTTGGCTAAACGCTACATTGCGGTCATCATCTGCATGAATAATCAGTACGGGTGATGTCCAGGTAGATATATAGGTTACAGGAGAGGAAATCCTTGCCCGTTCTGCCGCCAAAGTAGCGTCTGGTGCCTGCGCATTATTTTCAGTATTTGCAGCGCTAAATCTGTTGTTAACCCCGTGAATATCAACTCCGGCAGCAAACAGCTTAGAATCTTTGCCTAATGCCAAAGCAGTTAGATAGCCTCCATATGAACCGCCGTATATACCTATTCTCTTCCCATCAATATTAGGCTGGGTAGCCAACCACTCTCCGGCAGCCTTAACATCCTGATATTCGGAAGCACCCTGAGCCCCGGCATTTATCGGCTTGTGAAAATCAAAACCATATCCTAAACCCAATCGGTAATTAACAGAAAGCACAGTAAAGCCCAAACTGACCAGATATTGGTTCAAGGCATAATCAATAGAATAATAATCCATCGGGTTCCATCCCAGCATCATTTGGCGTTGCGGCCCACCATGCACGTACACAATAGCAGGATGATTTTTTAGGGCTTTTAAAGGTGAAAATAATTGCCCATAAACGGTTTTTCCATCTGCGGCTTTGAAACTTACATGCTTGGGGGTAACCATATCTTTGATCGGAAAGTTAGCTGGAATAAGTTCTTCCCCGCGTAATTTAATTTCTTGTTTAGATAGAATAGCAGCAAGCAAGGGTCTTTGTGCAGTTGAACTCAAACAAGCCACTGTACCATCTCCGGTGATAACAGGATAGGATTCTATACCTTTTCCTGTACTTAGCGCTTTCATATCTGCCCGATCTACAGAAACCTGATAAACATGCCTGCGGTCCAAGTCAGCTGCATCTTTTCCTGTATTGGCACAAAAAACCAAATGCTTTCCATCGGCACTTAGCTTGATATTTTCTACAGCAAAATTGCCGGGTGTGAGCAGCAGCTCATTTTTCCCCTCCTCATCAATTGCATATAAATGTGGCCATCCATCATGGTAAGATGAAAATACAATCTTAGTGCTGGCCCAATTGAGATTCGCCCCACCATCTATGGAAGGATAGGATCCGCTGATGGTTTCCTGGGCTTTCCAGATCTGTTTACCCTTTCCTGTACTCAGCTCTGCCGTCCAAATGGCCCAGGGTTGGTGTTTTCTGGCTAAGATAGAATCCGGCTCGCCGCCTGTTCCCGGCATACGAATAAAAGCCAACCGCTTACTATCCGGCGACCAAACAGGCGAATTATCCTTAGCCAGTCCGGGAGATATCCATTGTATGGGAGTAGCTTGATCGGTGTAAACACCAATAAAAGCATGATCTACTCTGTTGGAAACAAAAGCCAGTTTATTTCCATCAGGGGACCATCTGCAAACTCCATTTGTTCCTTTGGCATAAAAAAGGCTTTGCGCGGGTGTAGCTCCATTTATTGGGCTAATCATTACCTGTCCCGCCCTCACAAATACAAGCTGATTACTATTTGGCGAAATAACCGGATGATCTCCCTCGCCAATTATATTTACCTTGCCACCATTAAAGGGAACAGTCATCACCTGTATTTTGGGTGCAATTGGCAATGAGGCGGCATTTACCGGACCTCCATCGCGTCCTCCATGATCACCTCCACGAACAAAAACAACCCATTTTCCATCATCTGATAGGCTTATACTAGTCAATTCCTGTCCGTCATCTTCCCCATAGTCGGTAATTTTTACCGCCTTGTAAGCAGGAGCTTCTGCCACATAAATATTTCTTTTTCCTTGCTCATTTACGGCCCAAGCCAGTTTACCTTGTGTTTTGCTCGCCACCAATTGAGTGGGAAATGGATACGAGAGAGCCGATTTTAAGGTGTACGACTGGGCTGATAGCTGTATGGAGATAAAACATAAAGAGCAGATGAGGGCAAGTTTTTTCATTGCAAAGATTTGAAGATAATTTATCAAAAAAAGCCCTAAGCAATTAAGATTAGGGCTTGAAAAAATCATTTTTATAAGATTGTTACTGATCCCACCATAGTTTGGTTGTTCTGGCAACATCAACAGGAACATTATTTCCGTTTTTACTGCGTTCTCCTTGAGGATAGTCTAAACGGCGAATATAATCAGTTAAGACAGCATTGGTTGCCAATGTAAAGTCTTTGTACTTGTAATCAAAGCGACGGGCATCATTCCAGGCTTCTGGATTTAGATAGGTTGCAATATACTTTTCCCTGAAGATTAAATCTTTTGTTAAGGCAGCAGCGCCAACAGCTACTCTTGAATCGGCCAGATAGGCTATGCGTTCCGGGTCGGTGGCAGGCACCTGAAGCTTGTCCATGTTCGCGTTTATACCGGCCAGGTAAGCTGCATAAGCCCTAGGTTTATCGGTTGTAAAGGCCGCTTCTGCTTCAATAAATTTTAATTCTGCATAAGTAACCAGATATACGGGTGCAGTATCATTTGTCCATGGAGAGTTTTGCGAAATATAGCATTCATCCTTGGTGGTATTGGCTCCCGGAAGCCTGTTACCCGCGCCATTAACCGTTCCGATATAAACATTGTTAATTGTCTTATCTGTGATCTTAGCGATACGAGGATCAGATGGTGCAACATTCCCACCCTTTAGCTGGTCTATCAATTGCTCAGAAAGCCAGCCACCGAGTGATTGCTGAGAATTGGACAATGCAACTCCCGCCCATGGATTTCGCTCTCTGAACGTGGCCATACCTGCATCTTCCACATTGGAACTAAAAGCATTACTCAGAGCAGCGAGCACTGCAGTAGGATTGTAGGCGGCCGTTTTGCTAACCTTATTTAACAATCTTGCTTTCAAAGCGTAAGCAAATTTTATCCAGTATAAACGTTCATTGGCTACCACACCGGTAATTTTACCATAAATGAGGTCATTTGCGGCCTGTAGCTTCACTGCCGAATTCGTTTTACTCAGTTCAGCGATACCTTCATCTAATAATGTCATTGCCGAATTATACACATCCTGCTGTTTATCATATTTAGGAAAAAGGTTATTGATATCGAAAGCCTGAGAAAAAGGTACATCACCCCATAAATCGTTAACTAAAGTAAGATTGTAGGCAATTAATACATCAGCCACGCCTTTGTATTCACTGGAATTTTGACTCACAGCCAATTTCTTTAACTCGTTGGCATCAGCCATGGCGAAATAAAGCTGATCCCAACTTCCAGAGAAGTCGATAGATTGATAGGTATCTCCCGCAGCACTTGCTGATGGGTTAGCTGTGTATTGTACATAGGGTGCAACAATACTGCCCACATTATAGCTGTTAATTCCCGATTTAAAGGTCACATCGGCCAATAATCCTGGAAGTGTTGGAACAGCTACCTGATTGGGGTTATTGGTGAGCTTATCAAAGTAGCTGTCCTTACAGCCTTGCAATGCCACAGTGGCCATCAGGGCTGAGAATAAGGTATATTTTATGATTTTTTGCATGATCGTTCTAATTAAAATCCAACATTAAGCGTAAACATAATGGTTCGGGCAGATGGATAGGTAAAACCTGCAGAGCCATCATTGTTACTTCCCGAATCGTAAGAACTCGATTCAGGATCTACACCATAGTATTTTGTCCACAACCACAAGTTATTTCCGGTAACCGATAATGAAGCATTTCTGATTGCTTTTGCAGGCAACCATTTTTGTGGTAGGTTGTACGATAAGCTAGCTGAGCGTAAACGTACCCATGAAGCATCGGTAACAAAAGGTTCAGAAACATTTCGGTAGTAAATTCTGTAATAACCTTCACCATAATCCACGCCATCAGGGGCTATACGTTGCCCCATCCATACTTGTTTTGTATTAGGGGTACCATTGGCTAAGAAACCTTCAAAGGTTCTAAACGTACGTCTATCTGCTGTATAATCAGGTAATCCGAATGCGGAGTAGAAATCTTCCAGCCAGTTATATTTCTCAAAACCTAAGCGGGCATCAAAAAGCACGTTTAAACTAAAGTTCTTATAGTTAAAAGTATTGCCCATTCCCAATATGTAATCTGGTTGAGAATTACCCAAAAGCTTTTGCTTTCCTCCAGAAATTGTTGGGAAACCATTGGCTCCAATCAATAGCGGAAGGTTTTTATCTAGTACAATTGGATCCTCAGCCTGGCTACCATAATACCTATTGAAATAACTACCATAAATGTTACCGTAAGCCTGTCCTTCAATGAGTTTCATGGTTACACCTGCATTTCCATACCCTCTTGCTGCGCCATAAACAATTTCGGTAATTCCTGCCGGCATTGAGAGCACCTTGTTGCGGTTGGCAGAGAAGTTCAGATTCACATCCCATCGGAAATCTTTACCTACGATTGGCTTTCCATTCAATACCAACTCTACCCCTCTGTTTCGTATGTCTCCGGCATTGATGAACTTGGTTGAATAGCCTACTGCAGAAGAAATCTGTGTTCTTACAATCTGATCTTTACTGAGTGAGTAATAGTAGGTAAAGTCAAATCCCAAGCGGTTTTTAAGAAAAGACATTTCCAAACCTGCCTCATAGGTATTGGTAAACTCCGGACGAAGACCAGGATTTCCCAGGATAGAGCCTATGGTTAGTCCAGCGCTTCCCGGAGGCATAGCTGTGTTAGGTGTAAAACCAGTAAATGTGGCATACTCCGTTGCATCCTTTCCAATTCGGGCATAAGAAAGTCGCAATTTTGCCTGATTGATCGCGGTTGGAAGCTTAAAGTGATCTGAGAACACGTAACTTAAACTCGCCGATGGATAAAAGAAAGAACGATTATCTTTAGAAAGAGTAGATGTGATATCGTTTCTTCCAGTCAAAGTTAGAAAAAGATAATTTTTATAATCGAAGGTAGCCTCTCCAAAATAACCTACAAGGCGTTTTTCGCGGAGAGAATGACTAGGCGCTAATACCTTAGCATTGGCTAAATTGAAGTAATCGAACACTCCTAACTGGCTCCCCAAAACGCCTACATCTTTTGTACGTTTATCATAAATCTCTTGTCCCAATCTTAATGTACCGGTAATATCGTTGGTTAATTTAGATGTTAGGGTGGCTACAAAAGTGCTGTTAATGGTTCTGAACTTGCTGTTATATTCCCCATAAAAACCAAGTTCATTATCATACATGGCCTCATTGGTAAACATAGGTCCCCTTGCTGTACGAACCCTGTTATCGTTGTAGGTATCAATACCAAGGCGATAAGAGAAGTTTAACCACTTAGCAGGCTCATAACTTAATGCTGCCCCTCCAATAAAACGATTCACATCGCCCTTGAACCTGTTATTTGCCGCTCCCCAAATTGGGTTATTGGTACCTATAAACTTTTGAGAGCCATCGGCATTCTGAAAGTCAGAAACATCATAACGTGGAGACCAGTAGGCCAAACTCTCCCCAAATCTATCTGCACTGTAGATATATCCTCCAGAGTTGGTAAAGTTCATATTCACCGAAGCCTTAAATTTCGGACTAATGATAAAATCTGTATTCAAACGACCAGAAAAATTCTTGTTGTCGGTGTAAGGCATCATCCCCTTTTGGTAAAGTTGCGATACCGAAGAGAAGAACTTAATGGCATCGCTTCCGCCTGTTACAGACACCGAATTCTTAATCTGTTGACCGGTACCAAATGCCTGATCATAATTATTGAAAAGCTGATCAGGATGTGTAGGATCCAGTAATTTAGCTTCAGCGATAGTAGGTCCCCAGGCCGGGCCAATTCCACCCGGAGGATTGGTGTAAACGCCAAGTACACCTTGCGTATATTCGGTTTGAACATCTGGGCTAATCAATACCTGATCAAATCCATAGCTGCTGCTTAAGTTTACGCTAAACCCATTCTGCTTTCCCTTTTTGGTTGTAATAACCACAACGCCATTGGCACCTCTTAAACCATAAAGTGCGGTAGCCGCACCACCCTTCAAAATATTGATGCTCTCAATATCTTCCGGATTGATATCCGATGCCCTATTTGTTACCCCTCTCGATCCATAATCCGTTCCACCTGGATTTGCACCAGCTGTAGAGGTAGAGTTATCAATCTGGATACCATCAATCACATATAGTGGATCTCCTGATATTGTCGGGTCTATAGAGTTAACCCCCCTCACCCGAATACTCGCGCCTTGACCAGGACCACCGCCCGTGCTTGAAATGGTAGCTCCGGCTACTTTTCCCTGCAAGGCATTAACCAGGTTAGACTGATGGTTAAAGTTCAGGTCTTCAGATTTCACCGTCTGGGCTGCATAACCCAGCGATTTGGCTTGTCTGGTAATACCCAATGCTGTAGAAACTGTTACTTCCTGCAGTTGTTGGGCATCGCCGATGAGTTTTGCATTGATAACCGTTTTACTACCAACAGGGATTTCCTGCGGCAGGTAACCGATTAAACTAATTACAAGGACCGCATTGGGCTGTGATACCTGTAAGCTAAAATTTCCATTTCCATCTGTAGAGGTTCCTGTAGAGGTCCCCTTTACTTTGATGCTGGCTCCCGGTAAAGGGCCGCCATCGTCAGAGGATGTAATTTTTCCGGATACCGTTTTTACCTGGGCTATTGAAGAAAAACCAGAAAGTAAAACGCACAGAAAAAAGATTGAGGTAAAGAGTTTTCTCATATCTTGTTTGTTTAGGGTGATTTGTTGATGATTAAATGCAATATAAGCTTTTTCAGCATAAAAACACGCACATAAAATGATCAGAACAGCACAAATTCACGCACAAAATCGCAATAACACATCCATAAGACGCAAAAACACGCATTAAAGCCTCATCAACAATACTTACAGTCGGGAAAAAGCCGAATCAAGAACATCAAGTATAAAAAAAGTTACCTAATGGTGTACATTTTACACCTTAAACAAAAAAAGCCTCCTGTTTTCACAGAAAGGCTTAATATATTGAGATGGGTTTTATTATTGCTGAATTCCGCCACCCATACCACCTTGTTGTTCATCTTTTTTCACATCGTCATTTTTAATCTTTTTCTTCTCAGTAAACTTAAGCTTACCAAATGAGTAACTGAAGTTTACCCCAAATGAACGCAAAGGATAGTAAATATTTGTGCTCTGATAAAGTGTTGCCGTTGGCGTAACAGAATTATTTACCGTTCTGATATGCAGATCGCGGGTAAAGGGATTAAGTACATTCACCCCAATGGTACCTTTCTTTTTCATGATATCCTTTTTGAAGGATGCACCATAAAAAACCATCGCATCAGTTTTTCCCTGGTAGGTACGTCTTGGCGAGTTAACTACCCCGAAAAGTTCAAAGTTGTATCCCGCACCAAAACCGTAAGCAGAACGGGCAAATATGTTATAATTCAGGAAAGTTCCGGTGCTTACACCAGTTTGAGAATTACTTACTTCATAAGTGTTTACCCCTAAATTACTCATTAAAGTCCATTTTGGTTTTGGGTTATAAGAGCCAAATATGTTTGCGCCATAAGTTTGTGCAGTACCCACGTTAATGTAGGAAGTAAAGGAACCGGTAGCTGTTCCTTGTTGAAACGTTGTTACCGAACTCTCAATTACCCCACCTGTTCTGCGGTAGAAAACAGAAGCATTAATCACAGAACCCTTGATGAAGGTAGAATAACCCAATTCAAAGTTATCGCTTAATTCGGGAGCCAGATCCGGACGTCCTTGTCTCACGTTGAGTGGATCACTATTGTTAAGAAATGGATTCAGATAGGTTAAACTTGGGCGTTGTACCCTACGGTTATAGCTCAATTTCAAGGTAGCATTTCCCTTTAGGGTTTGAGAGATGATCGCACTTGGAAAGACGTTGAAGTAATCGTTTTTCTGTAAGCCACTGGTTTGCGTGTTGAAATCAATTTGGGTATATTCTGAACGCACCCCTCCTTTGAATTTCAACTTTTTACTCAGATTAAAACTAATTACCCCATAAGCCGCAGCTACGTTCTGATTGTATTCAAAATCTTGTGATGATTCATCAAACTCACTGTTGATATTTCTGAAAATTCCCTTGGCCCCTACCTCTAAAATGGTAGACTTGCTGAAAGGGTAAGTATAATCAGTTTGTGCAGTATACTCATTATTCTTTCCAACATTGCTGTTGTTACGGGCCGGGAATAAACCAATGATCTCGTTGGTAAAATCAGTTGTATTTCTTCCTGAAGATAACTGCCCGGAAATGCTGAATTCCTCTCCCTCTTTTTTCGTGGTATGCTTGTAATCAACGTTCCAATCCAGGTTATTAAAACCCATATCCATATCGCTCACGTTCATGAAAGGCTGACCATTAATCACATAATCGGCACTACCCGGACCTCCATTCGAAAATCCATTATATTTTATTGTTGAGCTTACATTATTATAAGCATTGAAATCATAATCTAAGCCAAAGCTTCCGTTATAACCTTCTCGGCTCCATTTCGAAAAGCCATCCTGAGAAGTGGAATTAACCAATCCGTTAGGATAAGTGGTTCTGTTATCGAACTGAACTATGGATTTTTGTGCATAGGCTAAATTGGTACCCAAACTGGTATTCACACTTAGGCGACCAGTTTTTGCAGTTAAGTTAAAAGCCCCGTTATTTTGGCGCGTACCTACAGCAGCATTCACAGTACCACTTACGCCTTGCGCATTAGATTTTTTGGTGATAATGTTGATAATACCTCCTGAACCCTCAGCATCATATTTAGCAGAAGGACTGGTGATCACCTCCACACTCTTTATCTGCTCGGCAGGAATCATTTTAAGGGCATCAGAAACACTGCTGGCCATAGTACCTGATGGTTTGCCATTGATCAATACCCTTACCGCGCCACCTCTCAATTGGACATTTCCATCCACATCAACAGAGAGCATAGGTACTTTACGCATTACATCGGTTGCATCGCCTCCTGCATTAGTGCCATCAGCTTCTGCATTATAAACCATCCTATCGATTTTATTTTCAATAACGGCTTTCGTACCAGTTACCTCAACATCTGCCAAAGCATTTGCTGTGGGTGAAATATAGATCACGCCGATATTCTGATCTGGCTTAGCTGGCGTAGTAGCCACGTCAACGGTTTTAGTTTTATAGCCCATAAAGCCAATTTTTAGCTTATACGTGTCTGGCGATATGTTTTGAAGCGAGAGTTTACCTTTTTCATCCGTTACTCCACCATTTACAGATTTATTATCTTTTGCAGTAACAAGCGATACTGTTGCGTAATCAATAGGTTTTTTGGTTAATGAATCTAAAATAGTAGCAGTTATTTTTCCTGTTACCGTTGATTTTTTTGCGCCACCTCCAAAGCCTGGAGCCCCAAACTGGGCATGGGCAGAAAAGAATGATCCAAGGGTGATGGCGAAAAGTAGAAGTTTTTTCATGTTTAATATTAGTCTATGATAATTAGTCTGCGCAAGTTGCATTTTGTTACAAATGTTTAAAATAGTTCTTGCGCAAGACAGCTGATTAGTTCGGTAAAATTACTCCTTTTATCGGTAAAAGAGGTAAGCAATTACTAACCATCAGATATCAAACATGAAGTGTGCTTTTGGCAGCACATGATCAACAGGCTTAATTCAAGCCCGGAAGAATATGGGGGAACTACCTAATTTAAGGCTTGCACTCAACTAAACCATAAATCACAGATATTGAAGTATTTACCAGTTGGTATTATTAGGCCTTACGTATACCATCTGCATTACATTGATATTACGCATAGCAAATGCGGCTTCACAATAGTTGAGGTAGTAATTCCACTTGCGAATAAACGTTTCATCGAAGCCCAGTTGTTTTACCCGGTCTAAATGCTTATTAAAGGCAATATACCAGAGATGAAGCGTTTTAGCATAATCTAATCCCATATCCTTTAAATCTACCAGCGTGAAGTCACCTGTTTCATTAATGGCCTTATTGATAGCCGCAACAGAAGGAAGTAAGGAACCTGGAAAAATATGTTTTTGAATCCAGTCTACTCCATTTCTGAGCTGGTCATACCTGCTATCAGGAGAAGTGATGACCTGAAAGGCAAAAATTCCATTGGGTTTGAGCAACTCGTGACATTTGGCAAAATAGTTTTCCAGATATTGGTGTCCTACCGCCTCTAACATTTCTATAGAAACAATTTTATCAAAAGTTCCCTCAATTTTACGATAGTCCTGGATCACAATGTCTACCAGATGATCAAGTCCTTCTTCCTTTACCCGTTCGATGGCCAACTTTTGCTGCTCTTTAGATATGGTTACCGATGTTACCCTACAGCCGTAGTGCCTGGCCAGATAAATAGCATTTCCACCCCAGCCACTACCAATTTCCAATACATGATCGGTAGCTTTAATTTTTAACTGTTTAGCTAAACGGTCGTACTTCGCATGCTGAGATTCCTTTAAACCCAGCTCTTCTTTATAAAAATAACCACTCGAATAGGTCATGGTTTCATCCAGGAAAGTGGCAAAGAAATCGTTATTGAGATCGTAATGTTCAGCTATATTTTTCTGCGACCCGGCCAAAGTGTTTGCACGGCGCAGGTGGTAAATTTTATTGATCCATTTAAACAGGTTTAAGGCTAGTGATTTAACTTTGCTCCCTGTAATAGATGGTGCATTTTCTATATTGAGAATTACCCATTTAATTACATTGGTAATGCTGGAGGTGTCCCAAAGACCAGAGGTGTACCCTTCTCCAAAGCCAATATCGCCATAAAGTGCAATTGATTTGAAAAAATCCGGATGATTGACCTGAATATTAGCCTGCACCTTGTCTTCTCCATTTCCAAATATCAACACCTCACCTTCGGGCAATGTCAGTTCCAATTTACCTAAAGTCATTTTAGAGAGTGCATTTAAAACTACACGTTCAAAAAATCCTGTTGATGTTCTGGTAGCGGTAAGCGTATTCATATTCTAGCGTTTCTGTTAAGGTTTATATGGTCTATATACGTTGCGTTGTAACTCTGGGTTTTTCGCCTTCGGGTGAAAAGGTATTTTTTTTAACCAAAGTTTAAACGCCTGCCAATGTATCATACCCATTACCTGTAAGGGGATGAGTGGAATAGCGAAGAAATATTTCAGCATATTCGCATTGGTTAATGTCTTTTTCTTACCATTTAATATACTGATAAAAAACCGGTTGCCTTGTTTATCAATATCGTCAATTTTAATATCTAAAACATCTGTTGGTACTTTTAGTTTGAAATGGAAAGCATCATCATGATCGATAAAAGGGGAAACATAAAAAAACTTAGTGGTTATTTTTTCGAAACTGTCTCCTTCTAATTCATCCTTTCCAAAGAAAAAAAGCTTCATTTCCCTATAGGTATTGGAAATTTCGGCAACACAGCATACAGGTTGATCCTGTGCATCAAAACAAAAATAAAAGGAAACCGGATTGAAATTATAGCCCAGCACATTGAGGTTAGTCAGCAACTTAATCTTCAACCCCCTTCCATCTATTCCATTCTCCTTTAAGTAATCTTCAAGGTGCGTTCTTGTGTTTTTAGCTTGATCAGGATTTTCTTTGGGCAGTTGCAAATGTTCTGCGTCTCGAAAAGAAAACAGGTTGAACTTATTCCTGCTGAACCAACGTAGCTTCTTAGTTAGCAAATCGATTTCATCCAGATCAATGTAGAACATATAGACATTGTACCAAAAAGAATGCTTTTTGGGAGCGAGCCTATGGTGGATCACTTTTGCCACGAAAATCGATGAAGCCAATTCCATATCTTACAATTTACAGTAAATAAATTATACTTTCATCAGCTTACTTCAGTAGTTTTTGGCTGAGCTCTACCGCACTTTTATAAGCATCTTCATGAAATCCATACTTAAAGTAGCTTCCACAATAATAAACAGGTCCGGATTCATTCAATTGATGTAAGCGCTCCTGGGCCTGCATTGCAGGAACGTCAAAAAGTGGATGATGGTAGTCTATCTCTTTAATTACTTTTGACTGATCTATACTTGAAGTCGGATTGATGGATACAAAATAATTAGTTTTTTTAGATACCCCCTGTAAATTATTCATCCAGTAAATGGTACTTGGCAATAGTTTCCCATCCTTTTGCTCTACACGGTAATTCCAGCTGCTCCAGGCCAGCTTAGCCTGCGGCATTTGCTTTTTATCTGTATGCACCACCGCTTTGTTCAACTGATACTTAAATTTGGACAACAACTCAGCTTCTAATGCAGTTTTATCTTTCACTATTTCAAATGTCTGATCTGCATGGCAGGCCATAATCACGGCATCGAAGTCTATCCGTTCTCCTTTTTTTGTTTCTACCTCTACCTTACCATTCCCCAATCTTCTTACCGCACTGATAGCTGTATTGAGCCTGATTTTATCGCGAAAAGGTTCAATAAGCTTTTCACGGTAGGCCTGACTTCCATTTTTTAGGGTATACCACTGATGTTGTGTATTCAATCCTAAAAAGCCATGATTTTTAAAAAACCGAATTAAGGTAACGGCAGGAAAATCTAAAATCTGCTCCATTGGGGCGCTCCATACCGCAGCACTCATCGGGATGAGATATTGCCAGAGCATGGCCTCACTATAACCAAACGTCTTAAAAAATTCGCCAACAGAAAAATGTTGATATTCCGGCTTATCCAGTATTTCTACACTCTGTTTATTGAACCTGTTAATCTGCATTAACATTTGAAGGTAAGAGATATTAAAAATATTCTTCCGCTGTGCAAAAAGGTGATTTAGGCTTGAACCACTATACTCTAATTTCTTGGGCAAAAACTGTACGCTGAAAGACATATCTGTTTTCATTATTGGCGCATCAATTTCCTGAAAAAGCTTACATAAATTAGGATAGGTTTGATAGTTAAAAACCATAAAGCCGCTATCCAGATATATTGGTTTTCCCTCTTCTTCTAATGTGATTGTATTGGTATGTCCACCAACATAATCCAAGGCCTCAAAAAGTGTTATATCGTATTTATGCTGAAGCAGGTGAGCAGAGCCCATTCCAGCTATTCCTGTGCCTATAATGGCGAGCTTTTTTTTCATTTATTTTAATAATTGTAAATGGGAGATGATGTAAAAGGGAGGTATGGAAAATGGAATACCCATCGATTACCTAACCCCATCTTACATCAACACATCTTACATTAATCTATCCTCAACAGAAGGAAGATGGGACTATTGAAGATGGAATACCTATCGATTAACTAAGTCCATCTTACATCATAACCTTTATTTTTTATCAAACAAATAATGACAAACCATCCATTCATTACCCTTATTATAATTAAATAGTTCGGCGCATGACATGTAGAATAAGCGCCAGTATACCCACCATTTAACCGCCTGGTCTTTACCATAAGTATTTTCCAAAATAGGCATAATTTCCTTTTTGTGTTTATCCATGTTGCTCAACCAGGCCTCCGAAGTTTTGCCATAATGCGTACCATTAACCACCCAGTGTTGGGCAATGTTAAGATCATCATTAAAATAGAAGAACAGGTGATTGGACGGCATGATCCCGCCAGTAAAGAAAAACTTGCTCATCCAGTCCGTCTCATCAACTACCTCAAACTTATAAGCTAAAGTTTTGTGGGTAAAGATGTGAACGAAAAGCTTCCCATCGGGTTTTAGCAAGGAGGACACTTTGGCCAGTAACAACTCATAATTACGCATGTGTTCGAACATTTCTACAGATACTACCCGGTCAAAGGTATCAGCTATGTTGAAGGTATTCATATCTGCCGTTAATACGGTTAGATTCTGAATCCCCCTTTCTTTCGCAGCCTCATCAATAAATAGCTTTTGCGTAGCAGAATTCGAGACCACTGTAAACGTACTTTCTGGAAACTTTGCCGACATGTAAAGCGACAGCGAACCCCAGCCACAACCCAATTCGAGTACATTCTGCCCGTTCTGTAGGCCAGCTCTCTTACAGGTTAAGGCTAACATATCATCTTCTGAGGTATCAATATCCTTTACCCCCGCCTTCCAGTAACCACTACTATACTTTAAGTTCTTTCCTAAGCAATATTGAAAAAATTGGGTAGGCAATTCATAGTGCTGCTGGTTGGCATCGGCGGTGTTAATGGCAATTGGCGAAGCCTTCAGTTCTTCCACCAAATCCATAAATTTCTCCTGCTGAAGCTCTTCGTTACCCAGCGTTTCATCATCCAGTCGTTGCTTAAGTAATTTTCTAATACCCATACGCAAGGCCGTATCGGGAAGTTTGTCGTTTTCTAAAAGTTTATCGTACCACATGTGTTGAGATGTAAGATGGGGTGAATGTAAAAATGGGATTGATGAAAATTATGGGCGAACCTAATGAGCTGCATTTTTTTTCTTCCATGGGAAGAATGCACTGGTGGTTTGCTGATATTTTTTATAGGCCACAGGCTTACTTCTTAAGTTCTGTTCTTCATTATTGGGAACACCGGTAACCTTGGTTAATAAATATAAAATGATGGCAGGGCTGATAATGGCCAGAATCCCACATGAGGAGGCCAGAGCAAAAATAAAATATCCCATCCAGCTTAACCATTCAAAGAAGTAATTGGGATGACGACTATAATGCCACAAACCAATATCGCATACCTTACCCTTATTTGCCTTATGCTTTTTAAAAGCTGCCAACTGTCTGTCAGCTACCATTTCTCCTACAAAAGCAACCAACCAAATTACTAGTCCAACGTATTCTAAAACGGCAATTTCAGCAGATTGATTGGCGGTAATGATAAAGAAAGGAATAGCTAAAATTACATTGGAAATGGCCTGAAATTGAAAAAACCAGAAAAAATTCCGGTCAGCATCTTTGCCCCAATCCTTTCTGAGTTGTTGGTAGCGGCCTTCCTCTTCATCGAGATGTCCAATTACCCGATTCCATAAATGAATACCTAAACGAAGCTCGGCCAGCAGAAACATGGCACATATTAAAATCTTACGGGCTTCAAAGCCATCAGAAAGAAAGAAAGTAATGAAAGTAATGACCGGGAAATTAAGCGCCCAGAACACGTCTACAACCCCGGCATTTTTTATTCGTTTGGCCCAAAGCCAAACCAAAGCCATAATTGTACAGCAGGCAACAAGAGAGATTAATGCTATTAGCAATAGATGTTTGAAGTCCATTTTAAAGTTTAGGGTTTGAGGTACAAGGCCAAAGGAAATATTCAGGCCAGTTTTACCCTAAGCCTTATACTCTATTTATCACCTTTTTACCAGCAAATCTTTAACACTTTCGTCTGCTTTTAGTTTGAATAGCTTAACTAAAATATAGCCGATAGTGCCGATGCTACCTAAACATACGAACAAAATGGTCCAAACGATTTTTAGAATGATGTTTTTTTCTTTAAAAAACATCCACAAGGTGATGATCAGAATGTTAGCATAGAAATCCCAAAGTGTAGCCCTCATCCAGGGGATACTCCCTAAGAAATCCCACTGTTCAAATAAATTACTTTCCAGGCATGTGCTAATTACTTTATAGCACATAAAAACAAATAAAGCCGAGAAAACAATTTTGAGCAGGTTAATCATATTGTTATACTTTTCTAATTTTAATGATGCGTAGCCAATGCATAACCTTCATCATTGGATAAGTGGGGTCAAACTCCCACCATTTGCTGGCAAAATTAGGACTATTGGGTTTCTTATGGTGATTGTTTTGGAAAAGCTCACCCATCAATAAGAAATCCCAGGGAAGAGAATTCTTACTGTGATCTTCGTTATCATGGTTTGAATAACCATATTTATGTCCACACCAGTTCACAATGGCTCCGTGTAAAGGTCCCATTAAGAAATGAATGGGCAACAACAGGTACATCCACCAATATTGTGCAAATGCAATATAAAAACCAATGTAGAATAATCCACAGGCAATTCTCCAAATCCATGAATCACCTATCCTATCAACCAATGGCCATTCCGGATAGTTACCCCTAAAGGCAGGCTCGGGCTCTACCTTAAAATGAAGATAATTCATGTACATATTTTTTGTGGCAATCATCATCCCAAACACGTCCTTAAAAAAATGCGGTGAGTGTGGATCTTTTTCAGTATCGCTATAGGCATGGTGCATCCGGTGCAAAATTGCATACGCTCTGGGATTTAAGAAAGAAGAGCCCTGAGAAATCAAAAGCACCAAATAGAAAAATCTTTCCCAGAAAAGCTCCATCTTAAACATCTTGTGTGACGAGTAACGATGCAAGAAAAAGGTTTGGCTAAATAGTGATAAAAACCAGTGGGATAGAAAGAAGATTAAAATTGCCATGTAATAGTAGTATGCTTTATTAACGAAATTTTAAAGCATTTGGTTTATAAGAATTCTTGATTAGAAAAGTATGCTTGGGTTTGGTTGCATACTCCTTAAGTATTAGAAAAGGAAGCTATTTTGAGCGGAATAGCTTCCTTTTTTGATATAAAATTATCTTCCGAAATCGTCTTGTACCCTCACGATATCGCTTTCATCAGATGGATTTGAAGCATCTGTATGCTGCCAGATCTCTGCAACCACTCCCCAATCATCTAATCCAATTAAACGGTGACGTTCACCTTGCTGTAATTTAATCTGATCTTTTGGACCATATTTCTTTACCTCTCCCTCTTCGTCTGTTTCGCTGGTTTTAATTCCTACGGTTCCTGTAACTACTTGCCAGATTTCAGCTCTGCGGTGGTGATACTGCCAAGAAAGACGGGTATTAGGTGCAACGATTAATATTTTAGGGCTTAACTTACCTCCAATTTTCAAGCTGTTTACGTCTAAGCCATCGAAATAAGTATCTGCAAATTGTTGTGCCTGCGCTTCATCAATAACAAAAAAACCTCCCCAAGGGCGGGTCTCATCACGATTTACGACATTAAATCCTTCGCTCTTTAAACGCTGTGCAATACTTTCAAATATTTCTTTCTTTTCGTTTTCCATAACTTAATTCTGGTGATTAAAAATTAAAAAGCCCCATCAGTTAGTGCTGATGGGGCCGATGTGGAGATTACCGGATTCGAACCGGTCACCTCTTGCCTGCCAGGCAAGCGCTCTAGCCAAATGAGCTAAACCCCCAAATTTTTTAAGAAGTTTCTCTAGCTAAAAAGCTAAATATCTTCTTTTGTTTTTGTTAAAATTAAAAGCTCTTATCCAAGCCCACTGCTTTTAACAGTCGCAAAAATAGCAATTTGTTCCTTTATACCAAATTAAAGTAAAAATAGAATCTCAAACATTGATAAGTCAAAAAAACAGGCATTCGCTACCAGGTGCATTTAAAACCACAAAAGAAACCTAATTTTGTTGAATATACAGCATAAATGCTCAAGCAACTCGCCATATTACTTTTATTTATTTTTCAACATTTAATGGTTTATGGACAAACCGATTGGAGATTCAGTACCGAAAAAGATGGGATAAAAGTTTACACCAGCATTTTACCGCAATCAAAAATCAAGGCTGTAAGGGTACTCTGTGAAGTAAATGCTAGCTTAAGTCAGATAACGTCGCTGATATTAGATGTCAATTCTGGTGCTGAATGGGTATATCAAACCAAATCTTCCGTGTTGCTTAAACAAGTATCACCTAGCGAACTGTATTACTATTCAGAAGTAAAGCTCCCATGGCCACTTCAAAACCGCGATTTTATTGCACACTTAACTGTCACACAGCATCCAAAAACTAAACTGGTGACCATTAACGGTCCTGTTGCTAAAGATTATATTCCTGAGAAAAAAGGAATTGTCAGGATCAGCGAATCTGTTGGAAAATGGCTATTGTATCCACTGGCACAAAACCGCTGCAAAATAGAATATACCTTGCATGTTGATCCGGGAGGCAGCATTCCTACCTGGCTGGTCAATTTATTTGCCGATCAGGGACCGCTACAAATGATTAAAAGATTAAGAACACAGGTTCAATTGCCTAAGTATAAGAACGCATCCATCTCCTTCATTACCAACTAAACCTTCAGTTTTACAGCAAACATCCCCATAAAACAACATACCGAAATGGCTGAAGGAAAGGGGTAACTAATGAACAGGAAAAGCACAAAAGTAACCGTAAGCAAAAATGCCAGAAAAAGGCAGGCCTTGTAGAAAGAATCCATGTAAAACATGGCTACTATAGCCAAAACATAAATCGGAATGATGACTTCAAGAAGAAACATTTCCGAAAATAAGTTCTACTTATTAAGGTTATATTAAATTAATTGTAGATTTTCAATCGTGTTTTGGCTCAGTAAATCCTGATAGGCAGCAACATATTGCGACACATGATAACCATCTACCAAAGCATGATTAACATGAATAGAAATGGTCATTATTTTCCTGCCCGCCTCTTCCCGTAGCTGGCCGAAAGAAATTTTTGGACAACTGTCATGGATACTGAAACGCCTGGCGTGTGATAATGACTTGAAATTTAACCAGGGTAGTGCGGAATAATGGATTACGTTATCGCCTGCTTGCGAGGGAATGAGTCCGGTTGACTGTTTTACCTTTTGTATTTCCTCTTGTGCCTTCTTATTAAATTTTCCGAAATCTGGCAGAAAATCTAAATAGCCGAACCCAAAAGTGCCATCAGGTCTGTTTACTGTAGTTGCAGCATTCACCTGCTTATATTGCCAAACTTCACCATCTATAATGCGGTAGCTGAAGTTTTCGATCTGATTGGCTGCAGCCAGCGATTTATGCAGGTACAATAAAAAAAATGAAACGCCTGCTGTCTTCGCCTGTTGATAGGTTGCGGTACAATCTACATCAACCGTTACCCCAAAAAAGGGCTCTTCAAAAGTGTTAAAAAAATTAAAATGGTCTTTCCTGACCCAGGTATTGATATCTATTTTTCTTTTCATACGATAAGTTGGGGTAACACCTCTGCCAAACGCTTCAGCTCATAAAAATTGGGATGTTCAATGGTATGGTCTATATGCTCGTGTACCCAGGTGGTATGGTATGGAATATGAACAGCATGCCCGCCAATGTTCAATACCGGAAGTACATCGGACTTTAAAGAATTCCCCAGCATTAAAAATGCTTCCGCAGGGCAATCCAGGTGCTTTAACAATTTTTCATAATCCTTTTCCTGTTTATCACTCATGATCTCAATGTGATGGAAATAATGGTCAAGACCCGAGTTTTTGAGTTTACGCTCCTGATCCAGCAAGTCGCCCTTAGTGGCAACCACTAATCTGTATTTTCCATGGAGCGCCTTTAAAACATCTTCCACACCATCCAGCAGTTCAATGGGTTTATTGAGCATTTCCTGTCCTAGCGTAATTACCCTGTTGATGATTTCAGCATCTGCTTTCCCCTGTGTAATCCTGAGTACCGTTTCAATCATACTGAGCATAAAGCCTTTAATACCATAACCGTAAAGGGGCAGGTTGGCAATTTCTGTTTGATACAGTTCTGCTACGATACTGTGCCTGGGGAGAAAATCTTCCAGTAAACTGGCAAATTGCTCTTCCGTATCTCTGAAATAAGGTTCGTTCACCCAAAGGGTATCATCGGCATCGAAAGCGATCACACGGATATTATCAATCATTTGCTTATTTTTATTGCTGCAAAAATACCACAAGCAAAGGTCCAGATAAAGGACATTTGTCCCCACACCAAAAAATGTTAAGAACCAACCTCGATTTATTACACTTTATAGAACAGTTTTTTCAGGAAGAAGACCAGGGTAAAAATGTTCATCTTAAAACCTTTTCAGCAGGGAACAGGCTGATAGAACAAGGGGAAAAAATCCGCAATGTTTACATCATAAAAGAAGGCATTACCAAATGCTTTATCTCCGAAGAAAACGGAAAGGATTTTATTGTTGAATTTTTAGGGCATGGAGAAATCGTTGGAGAACTCGAAGCATTGAAAAAAATTGACTGCCTATGTAATATAGCGGCCATTAGCGAGGTAAAAGCCTATACCATTCCGGCATATTTTTTTCAGGAATTGTTAGAAAAGAATGTGGTCTTCAACAGAATTCTCCTGCAAGAGCTTTCTACAAGGGTGATTCAAACCAGTAGCAGGGCTTCCTTTCAACAGTTGTATACCCTGGAATATGGACTGCAAAAGCTCCTGAGCTTACAGACTGATGAACAAATCGCCGTTTCTAAAGATGATATGGCGGCCTATCTGGGTATTCCGGTGCGGAGCTTTAACCGAACATTGAAGCAATTAATTCAGAAAGGCATCATCAGCAAGCCCTCTGGTTCTGCTAATATTGATGCACTGATAGACAGCCTTAAGTGACCAGAAAAATAAATCGGAAAAAAAGCGAAAAGAATTTATCTTATTTTAATTTCATACAAACAACTTTGCGATAATCTAGTTTAAACTATTACAAAAAGAAACAAAACAATGAATGTAGAACAAGTATTTAAAAATAATGAGAAATGGATCGCCGATAAACTGGCTATTGATCCTAATTATTTTACCGAACTATCTAAGGGTCAAAGCCCCGAATTCCTTTACATTGGATGTTCAGATAGCCGTGTTACTGCAGAAGATTTAATGGGTATTCAACCCGGTCAAGCCTTCGTTCACCGGAATATTGCCAATTTGGTAAATAATGTTGATTTAAGTGTGATGACGGTATTAAACTATGCTGTACGCCATTTAAAAGTTAATCACATTGTAGTTTGTGGTCATTATAACTGCGGTGGGGTTAAGGCTGCCATGCAACCTGCAGACATGGGTATTTTAAACCCCTGGTTGAGAAACATTCGCGATGTTTACAGATTGCACAAGGACGAGCTTAATGCCATTGAAAATGAAGATGCGCGCTATAACAGGTTGGTAGAATTGAATGTTCAGGAGCAATGTGTTAATTTGATTAAAACTGCGGCTGTTCAGGAAGCTATCCTTGAGCGCCGACTTACCGTTCAAGGCTGGGTATTCGATATCCACACAGGCAAGCTAATTGACTTAAAGATCGATTTCGATGCGATCTTAGAGAACATCAGAGAAATTTACAAATTATTCTAAAATATAAATGTCCGTTTTCAGCTGTTGAAAACGGACATTTTTTTTAACTATTGATCCATTCCGAAAAGGCTACCTGCCCATCCAGCCACCATCAACGGTTAGAATAGTACCGTGTACATAATCACTCGCCGCAGAAGCCAGGAATAATGTTGGTCCTTTGAAATCTTCAGGCGTACCCCATCTTCCCGCAGGAATTCTGGCTAAAATCGAAGTACTTCTATCCTGATCTTCACGTAAAGCTGAAGTGTTATCTGTAGCAATATATCCTGGCGCAATAGCATTTACATTTACACCTTTTGATGCCCATTCGTTAGCAAAAGCTTTGGTTAAAGAAGAAATTGCGCCCTTACTTGCTGCATACCCCGGAACGGTAATACCGCCCTGGAAAGAAAGAAGTGAAGCAGTGAAGATAATTTTACCGCTACCCCTGGCAATCATATCACGCCCAATCTCTCTGGTTAAAATGAAAGGGGCGGATTGGTTTACGGCAATAACCTCATCCCAATACTCATCCGGATGTTCGGCTATAGGCTTACGTAAAATAGTTCCTGCATTATTAACCAGAATGTCAATAACCGGGTGTTCTTCTTTTACCTTTTTAGCAAAAGCTAAAGTAGCTTCTCTATTGCTGAAATCGCACTGATAAGCGTAAAACTTTCTGCCTAATGCTACAACAGCTTTTTCAATATCACTACCACTCAGTTCAAGATTGGCAGAAACACCAATAATGTCTGCACCAGCCTCAGCCAATGCTACAGCCATAGCTTTACCAATTCCTCTTTTACTGCCGGTAACCAGGGCAACTTTACCTGTTAAATCGAATATATTTGACGACATTTTATAATTATATCTATTTGGGTTAATATTATTTAACCACCACTTTTAAGGGTGATTTTAATTCTTGTTGAAAGTTTTTCAGGTAATTAAACCAAGCGGTTTCTGTGGTAATTTCATCAGCTTTATTCCAGGCCGCTCCTGCATAATAAACATAAGGAACATTGTTTTTTACGGCAGTAATTCCAAGCGCCTGCTTAGGTGCATCGATCGCATTTTGTAAAGGATCTAAAGTAACCGCTCCTACTCCTGTAATCCCATCATTGCCATGTACAGGCTCCCAATACCCCAATACTCCGGTTTTATCCAGCAATAGCTTTTTGGCTGTTTCATTTCTGGTTGATAAGCCTATGGCTACAGGAAGCTTACCCGAAGAGGAGTAGGTATATAGGTTTTCAATTTTGTTGAGTTGCGAACCTGCATCAATAGAAATGGTTTTGGTTACATTAACCTTAATACCGGCTGCATTCCACTCATCATAAGTTAACTGAAAAGTTGACCGCAATGGCCCATTATCTAAAACTTTAGATGAACGATAATTCCCAGAATACCTCACGGTATCTTTAATGTAAGGTGCCATACCTCCCGCACCCAGGGTAAAACCTACGGTGTAATAGTCTAACCCATCGCCATGATCCTTATGGTAATCGTTCTTTTTATAACGATCATTGATGATCAGATTGGAGGTGCTTTTGGTCCAAAAATCTATACCATAAGCATCTTCAGAGGTTTTCTCCAAGGCTTTTCCATACATCCTGAAAGCTACCTTATCATTTTCCCAGGCAAAATCGTCCTTACGCTCAGGCACGTATCGCGCATAAGTTTTGGCCTTAACAGGCGATGCTTTACCCGCTAAAATGGTTAATTCCACTTTACTCTTTGCCTTAACAGATACCTGAAGCAACAAGTTTTGTATGGCAAGCAGTCCTTTATGCTCTAACTGAAAGGGGACCTCTTCTTTGGTTGCAGAGTTAATTACCTTAAAATTTGCAGTATCTATTTTTGGGTCAGACTTTAAGATAGCTGGCCAGCCAATGCTTATAATAGCCTCTTTCCTATCGAGATTACTCGAATTATTCACCACCACAAGGGTAGATTTCTGCTGTGCAGAAACAGCACTATACAAGAATAGTATGCTGAATATGAACTTAATGGATTTCTTCATTGCCTAGCAGAACTGGATTATTTCAAATCGGTAATTGCACAATGATCCATATCTCCATAGTCTAAGTTTTCACCAGCCATTCCCCAGATGAAAGTATAGTTACTGGTTCCCGCTCCCGAGTGGATAGACCAGTTTGGTGAAATTACCGCCTGATCGTTCTGCATCCAGATGTGACGGGTTTCTTGTGGCTGTCCCATAAAATGACACACGCTTTGGCCCTGAGGAACCTCAAAATAGAAATAAGCTTCCATTCTTCTGTCGTGCGTATGTGCAGGCATGGTATTCCAAACGCTTCCCGATTTTAATTCGGTCATTCCCATTTGTAACTGGCAGGTTGGCAATACACTATTTACCAGAAGTTTATTTATGATACGGTGATTGGCTGTTGCCGGTGTACCCAGTTCTACCACTTCTGCATCAGTTTTACTTACTTTTTTAGTTGGATATTGACGGTGTGCAGGTGCTGAGTTAATATAAAGTTTAGCAGGCTGAGCGGCATCTACAGATTCAAAAGACACTTCTTTAGTTCCCTGGCCAATATATAAGGCCTCCTTGTAAGACAATTCAAAACGTTCGCCATCGGCTGTTACAATTGCAGCACCACCAACATTGATTATACCAAGCTCTCTTCTTTCTAAAAAGTAGCCAGCTTTTAAATCATCAGGATTAGGAAGTGAAATTTTCTGGTCAACAGGCATTGCTCCACCAACAATGTATCGATCAAAGTGAGACAAGGTAAGGTTCACTTGATTGGGTTCAAATACATTTTCGATTAAGAAATTTTCCCGCAATGCGGCGGTGTCCATCGTTTTTACTTCATTAGGGCTTTGAGCGTAACGGCTTTCGAATTTATTCATTGGTTAAAATTTGTTTTATAATTTAAGGCCCATCCAAATGGATAAACCTGATTCACAAATATATTTATACTATGCTTATTATCAGATAATAATTGAAAATAGTGCGCTTTAGGCAAAAGCTTGCTGGTAACGCAGAGGGCTTTTACCTGTAATCTGTTTAAAGCTCTTGTGAAAGCTGGTAAAGTTATAAAAACCACATTCAAAACAGATTTCCTTTACACTGAGTTTATCTTCAATTAACAGCTTGCAGGCTTGTCCTACCCTGATCTCCGTTAAAAACTGTGTATAGGTTTTCCTGCTTTTGGCTTTAAAAAATTTGCAAAAGGAATTAGGGCTAATCTTCGCTACATCGGCAATTTCCTTCAAATCAATCTTCTTTTTGTAGTTGCTGATGGTATAATTGTAAATTGCCTGAATACGATCTTTTTCCGTTTCCTGAAAATTAGGTTGAAAGCCCAGGGAAACCAAAGTTTTTGCCGCTTTACAGCGGGCAATTTCACTCAGGGCTTCCATTAAGTAAACAATGCGGGTAGATCCTGCGGCTTCAATAATTTTAGGCAACAAATTAGCCAGGGTATCCCTTGTTGGTCCCAAAACCTGAATACCTTGTTTGGATTGTTCAATGACTCTTTTGATCTCCTGATTTTCCGGAAGATTTAAAAAAGTCGATCCCCAAAAGTCTTCCTTAAAGTGAATCACAAAAACATCTGCATGCTCATGCTCGCCTTCCTCAAAATACTCATGATCGAAACGCCAGTAATGTGGAAGATTGCTCCCAACAAGCACTACGTCTCCATCATTAAAATTTTTGATGCTATCGCCAATAAATTGAGTTCCCCTCCCTTTTTTAAAATAGATGAGTTCTAAAGCAGAATGATAGTGCCAGCGATTGTTTACATCAGGCATCAAATCCCTCCGGGCACTAAAGGAATGGATTGAATTGGTTGAAACATTTAACAGGTGTGGTTTCATTAAATTCCTTATATCTGGTTAAAATTTAATCTAATATGCATCAAATTACACTAAAATAAAAATTAGGCACAATATTGCTTAATAAATTGGCAATTCCATTAAATTTTAATCAATCTTTTAAATCTAATTTGGTTATTTGTAAACAACCTTAATTAACCAAGTATTAATTGTAAGTAAAAATATTTACAAGAAAGTGTAACCCCTTATGAGCCATACATCTTCAACAGAATTTAAAACTACAGATGCACCAAATCGCGCTGGTGCCTATCTCTTTCCTTTAATCTTAGTAACCAGTTTATTTTTCTTCTGGGGATTTATTCATAACCTGGATCCGGTACTGATCCCACACCTGAAAAAAGCCTTCCGCTTAACCGATTTGGAAACAGCTTTTGTAGATTTCTCGGTATTTATTGCTTACTTTATTATGGCATTACCTGCAGGATATTTTATGCGCAAGTTTGGCTACAAAAGCGGCATTATTTTAGGCTTAGCTTTATTCGCTATTGGATCCTTTTTATTCGTTCCCGCAGCAGATACCCGCCAGTATTTATTTTTCTTAGGGGCATTGTTTGTTATTGCCTGCGGACTTGCATTCTTAGAAACAGCGGCCAATCCTTATGTTACCGTTTTAGGTAATCCGGAAACAGCTACACAACGGTTAAACTTCTCACAATCCTTTAATGGTTTAGCGGCTTTCCTAGCTCCGGTAATCGGAGGGAAAATTATCCTCTCTGACACCAACTATACAGACGAGCAGCTCAACAAAATGCTTCCGGCAGCTAAAGAAGCTTACTTAATTGCTGAGGCCAACAGTGTGAAAGGCCCGTATTTAACCTTAGCCATCGTCATAGTGGTAATAGCCGTACTTTTTATATTCACCAAATTGCCCGACATCAAAGAAAACAAAGAAGAGACAGAAACATCAACCATTGCACATGCTTTAAAACACAAACATTTGGTTTGGGCCATCATAGCGCAGTTCTTTTATGTGGGCGCACAAGTTTGTGTGTTGAGCTTCTTCATCCGTTTCGCTTCGGTTTCGGCAGGCATAACTCAAACAGAAGCCAGTTGGTATGCAGGGGGTGCAGGTTTAGCCTTTATGCTTGGCCGTTTTGCAGGAACCTTCTTTATGCAGTTTGTAGCCCCAAACAAGTTATTAATGTTATATGCCTTACTCAGCATTGTTTTTACCTTGGTTTCTATTTTTGCACAAGGTATTATTACCGTTTACGCCCTTATTGCTATCGCCTTTTTTATGTCGATTATGTTCCCAACTATTTTTTCGATGGGGATTACCGGCTTAGGAAAAGATACCAAACTGGGTTCGTCTTTAATTGTGATGTCTATTGTTGGTGGTGCTTTTCTGCCTTTAGGCCTGGGTTATATTTCAGATATTACTGGCAACATCCAATACGGATACATTGTTCCCTTAATCTGCTTTGTAGTCGTATTTATCTTTGGTTGGAAAAAATGGAAGCCTGTACAAACCGAACAGCCCATTACCGTACAATAATTAATTTTTGAAGCCTGAAAAACAGAAATTACCCTTATCCCTATTAACATTAAAATGAATTTATAATATTATGAATAATCTAGTGCTTCAAATAAATGCAGCAGACAATGTTTTGGTCGCCCTTCAGGATTTATCCAAAGGAGATGTGATCTCGCATTTAGACAGGACCTATAAACTAGTTGACGATATACCTGCAAAACATAAATTTTTTATGCAGGATATGAACGCTGGAGAAGAAGTATTGATGTATGGTGTTTTAGTTGGAAAAGTTCAGTTTTCGGTAAAACTTGGCGAACGCATGAGTACAGAGAATACCAAACATGCTGCCGAGCCGTTTGCTTATCGTCCTTTCGATTATCAGTGGGAAGCCCCTAATGTAGAGCGGTTTACCGATAGAAAATTTAATGGCTATCACCGAAGTGACGGGAAAGTTGGCACAGCCAATTACTGGTTATTTATCCCTACTGTATTCTGTGAAAACCGCAACCTGGATATCATCAAAGAATCGCTCCATTCTGGATTGGGTTATGCTGTTGATGATAAATATAAAAGCTACACTACTAAGCTGGTTGAGGCACTGGAAAGCGGAGAAAGCATTAACGAAGTTTCTTTCGAACCCAGTAAAACGCCACAAGCCAAGCGCGTGTTCAAAAACGTAGATGGCATTAAATTCTTAAATCACAGTGGTGGATGTGGCGGCACACGTCAGGATTCAGATACTTTGAGTAAACTATTGTCGGCATATGCCGATCATCCCAATGTGGGAGGAATTACACTGCTGAGCTTAGGTTGTCAGCATTTACAGGTAGCGGATTTTAAACGCGATCTTTTAAGCAGAAATCCTAAATTTGATAAGCCCCTATTCGTTTTTGAACAGCAAAAAACGCAAAGTGAAGAACAGTTAATTCAACAAGCCATCAAAAATACATTTGAGGGTTTAATCGCAATAAACGAACAGGAACGCAAGCCTGCTGGTTTAGATAAACTTTGTGTGGGTGTAAAATGTGGTGGAAGTGATGGTTTCAGTGGTATTTCTGCTAATCCGGCAGTGGGCTATTGTGCAGATTTGTTAGTAGGTTTAGGCGCTAAAGTATTGTCGGCTGAATTCCCCGAGCTATGTGGTGTAGAACAGGAAATGATCGATCGTTCAGTAGATCAGGCAACGGCTGAAAAGTTCATTAAGCTGATGACAGAATATGATGCCCTGGCGCACCAGGTAGGTTCTGGTTTTTACATGAACCCTTCGCCCGGAAATATCAAAGACGGATTGATTACAGATGCCATCAAGTCAGCTGGCGCAGCGCGTAAAGCGGGATCATCTCCTGTGGTAGATGTATTAGATTACACAGAACCCGCAACCAAAGCAGGTTTAAGTTTAGTGTGTACCCCTGGAAACGATGTGGAAGCTACTACTGGTAAAGCGGCATCTGGTGCTACCTTAATTTTGTTTACCACAGGCCTGGGTACTCCAACTGGAAATCCGGTATGTCCTACCATTAAAGTAGCCACTAATTCTGGTTTGGCTATGCGAATGAGCGACATTATAGACATTGATACCGGTGCCATTATCAAGGGAGAGAAAAGCATTAACCAGATGGGGGAAGATATTTTAGAATACTGCATTAAAGTAGCCAGCGGCGAAGAAATACCGAAGGCAGTACAACTGAATCAAGACGATTTTATTCCCTGGAAAAGAGGCGTTAGCTTATAAATTATTCATGACCAACTAATAAATATGAAAAGATATTGTTTCGCGCTGGATCTACTCTCTGATCCGGAACTAATTGCCGAATATGAAAAGTACCATGCAGCCGTGTGGCCAGAAATCCTAGAAAGTATCAGTGGTGCCGGTGTTGAAGTATGTGAAATTTATAGAACCGGAGACAGGCTGTTTATGATTATGGAGGTAAACGACTCCTTTTCTTTCGAAGCAAAAGGTGCAGCGGATGCCGCAAACCCGAAGGTTCAGGAATGGGAGAAACTCATGTGGAAATATCAAAAAGCGCTTCCCAATGCCAAACCCGGAGAGAAGTGGATTTTAATGAATAAGATATTCGAACTTTAATTACCAGTAAATGAATTTAAATTTAAAAGATAAAATTTTCTTAGTAAGTGGTGCTGCAAAAGGTATCGGTGCTGCTATTGTACGTACCTTAGCTGCAGAGCAAGCTTTACCTATTGTGATTGGCAGAAATGAGCAGGATAATTTGAAATTGGTAAACGAGCTAAAAGAACAGGGCTTAAAGGCCGATCACATCGTGGCTGAGCTGACTAACCCTGCAGATTGTAAAAGAGTAATAGAAGAAGCTTTAAGCAGATATGAAACGATTGACGGCCTGATCAATAACGCGGGAGTGAACGATGGTGTAGGCTTAGATAGTGGCGATTATGAAGCATTTATGCACTCTCTGCATAAAAATGTAGTGCATTATTATTTACTTGCTCACCACGCTTTACCGGCTTTAAAAAAGAGCAAGGGCGCAATTGTAAACATTGGCAGTAAAACTGCCGAAACTGGTCAGGGCGGAACTTCAGGTTATGCGGCAGCAAATGGTGGAAGAAATGCCTTAACACGCGAATGGGCGGTAGAACTTCTGCCTTTCGGAATCAGGGTAAATGCGGTAATTGTAGCTGAAGCCTGGACCCCACTTTACCAAACCTGGATCAGTACTTTTGATCAACCAGAAGAAAAACTAAAAAGCATAACCAGTAAAATCCCATTGGAAAACAGAATGACCAAAACAGAAGAAATCGCCGATATGGTGGCTTTTCTGTTATCAGATCGCTCTAGCCATACCACAGGACAATTAATTCATGTAGATGGTGGTTATGTGCATTTAGACAGGGCGATTAGCTAGACAGGAGCATAGAGCAAAGGGTAAGGAGCAAAGAATAAAGACTAAATGCGCTAATCGAACTTACAAAGACCATTAAACCCCAAAAATTAACAATAAAGGCTGCCCAATTTCTTGAGGCAGCCTTCTTTTCAACTAACTAAACCTAATTTATCCAGCCTGTATTTTGCTTGATGTTAGGATTTCTTTCAATCTCTACCGCTGGAACTGCCCAGTTGTAAATGTAATCTCCTTTAAATGAATAAGCACTGGTTACCCTACCCCAAATCTGTTTTACGCCATTTCCCGGAGCGAAAACCTTATCCTTCCAGCTTTTCCATCTCATTTCATCAAAGAAATTAATACCTTCATTAGGAAACTCAACTCTGCGCTCATTGCGGATACGCTCTCTTAAATCTGTTTGTCCGGTAACGTAAGTTTGCAATGCAGCATTGGTATTCTGCAATAGAGCCACTCCTGCCCTTCCTCTCACCTCATTCACCTTAGCCATAGCCTCAGCAGTTAATCCCTGCTCGTTCAAAGCCTCTGCCCAAATTAATAAAACATCTGCATATCTAATTAAAACAAAGTCTGTTGGTCCGTAATCTCTTCCTGGCGTTTCGGCTACGCCTTCATAAACATATTTTCTATACAGGTAATAGAAAAAGCTTTGCGTATCTGTACGTAAATCTCCATTGGTTGCAGCCTCTGCACGATAAGGCCATCTGGAAGTTACTACCGCATTTGCACCAGCAAAAACACCCACGTAAGTAGAATATGGTGTGATCACGTTAGCAGCTAAACGAGGATCGCGGTTGGCATAAGCGGCCAAAATCCTGGCCTCATTACCAGTTGGCAAGTATAAACTCATTTTTGCGCCACGAGTGGTTGCTGCAGCAATTTCAGTAGCGGTCAAGTTATTGCGAAGAAAGTAAACCTCTCTTTCTGCTACGGTTAATGCCGAATAGCCCGGAATAACCGCATCCCAATTAAATTTAGAACCATCTGCGTTTTCATATAGATCCACTAAATTAGGAGATACATGATAAGTATTCCAGCACGAACCGAACGATGAACGGGTACCACAATAGAATTGTGTGGTTGATCCATAACCGGGAACGCCAATTTGCTGAATGGAAAAGATCATCTCATTGCTCTGCTCATTTGCCGTTTTAAATAGCGTATTATAATTGGCAAATAAGCCATAACCTGCGTCTTTTACTTTTTGAAAATCAGCAGCTGCCAAATCCCATTTCTCGGTATACATATAGGCTTTACCACGAAGTGCATAGGCTGCACCTTTGGTAACATGACCATATGCGGCATTTCCCGCAATATATCTCTCTGGCAGATTAGGTTCGGCTATAGCAGCTGTTAAATCGGCAATCACCTGTGCCCAAACTTCAGCTTCCGTTGCACGTGGCTTAGTCGCTTCCTCGGCCGTAAAAGGCTCTAAATAAATAGGAACACCTTTGTAAAGTTGATTCAATCGCAGATAAAAGTAAGCCCTTAAAAATTTAGCCTCTGCAATGTATCTGGCTTTTTTCTCAGCTGAGGACGGCGATTTTAAAGGGATGTTCACAATGGCACCATTAGCTCTTTGAATTCCCTCAAAAAGGTTTTGCCAGTGTGAACTGAAATAAGTGTTAGAAGGGGTAATTGTTCCAGATAATAAAGCCTCTACTCCTGTTGTTTGTCCGGTAAAACCTAAACAATCCATTTGATAGAGTTCCAACCCTGATGCACCACCTGATGCATTTCCGTATCTCAACTGGGCGTACACGCCTGTCATTCCCAAATCCGTTAGGTTATCAGTAGTCCACATGGTTTCTGAGGCTACCTGAGAGTATGGTGCTGTTTCCAGCAGATCTTTTTTACAACCTGATATTAAAGCAACTGCGGTAATAGCGGTTAATATATATTTTTTCATTTTCTTCCTTCTAAATCATTAAAAAGTAACATTCAAGCCCAAAGAATACTGACGAAGCGTCGGATATCCAACACCAGCACCGATTTCCGGATCAAGGCCGGGATAATTAGTGATGGTAAATAGATTCTCCCCAGATACATAAAGCCTCGCTCTGCTAATGGCGGCCTTTTTAGAAATTCGCTCTGGGATGGTATAACCTATCTGCAAGTTTTTCAATTTAAGATATGATGCATTGTACAGATAAAAATCACTGGCTACAGCTGCATTCTGAGCATCCGTAGTATTCTTTAAACGTGGATAATGTGCAGTGATGTTGTTGGCCGGATCACTTGGATTTGCATCATTATAATAGTAGTGATCATTTGCAATCAAAGTGCTGACTGCGTTACCTAACGATACGATTGAATTGTTATAGCCTGTTGCATTCCAATAGTACCACATACCCGCACTACCCGACCACAGCATCGATAAATCGATATTTTTATAAGAAAAGTTAAGGTTTAATCCGAAGTTATAGCGTGGCGTGGTTGATTTATTCATGAACTGGGCATCAGAAGCATTCCCGTAAAGGCCGTCGCCATTATTGTCTGCATAAATTAAATCGCCATAATAGGTTTTGGTTTTACCAACGCCTGCAGTAGGCTGGAAAGAATATCCTGCAGCAATCATGGCATTTAACCAATCCATATCTTGTGGTGTACGGATCATCCCGTCCTTAGGTCCACCGTTCACATTCACTTTTCCATCGGTAAAGTAGTTACCATCACCTTTGTACACGGTTTGAAGATAGTGCTCATTAATCTCGTGGCCTTCTAAAATTCTATTGGCACCTCCACTAGAAACCAGTCCTAAGTTCGTTGTATAAACCCTATTCCCTAAAGCATCTGTAGTATAGCCTTGTTGTAGCGTACCTTTATATTTGGTTACCCTGTTGAAGTTGTAAGCAAAATTTCCAGATACGCCATATTTAAACTCACCCACTTTTCCATTGTAGCCTAGTGTTAGTTCAATACCCTTGTTAGAAACCTCCGCAATATTTTGTGTTGCCGCAGCAGCTGTTCCTGTGCTTAGCGGAATAGTCGGTGTAAATAAGATTCCATCTGTATATTTACGATAAAGGTCTATTTCAAAGGTTAAGGCACCTCTAAATAAGTTTCCATCTAATCCTAAATTGGTAGTAGTGGTGCTTTCCCACATCAAATTGGTATTACCAAAACGGCCAATGATTAAGCCTGATGATTGAGTGCCGTTATAGGAATAATTGGTTCCGCTATACAGGGCCTGATAATCATAAACTCTTGATCCATCTGAAGCGCTCATTACGTTATTACCCGTTTTACCCCACGATGCACGCAGTTTTAAATTGCCCACATAGTTATTAATCCCCTTCATAAAAGGTTCTTCAGAGATTCTCCAACCCGCAGAAAATGCTGGAAAAAAGCCCCAGCGTGTTTCCGGTGCAAATTTAGACGAACCATCATACCTAAATACCCCTTCTAAGAGGTAACGGCTTTTATAAGCATAATTCAGTCTTCCAAAATAAGAACGGATAGCATAATCGTACTCGTCGCCAGAGGCAGACGTTAAAAGCGTTGCAGAATTAAGTGTTGTAAAGGCTTCATCAATCAAGCCCTTTTTACTTGCACCAAAGTTATAGTAGTTGTAATAGTTTTGATTATAACCCGCCAATATGCCAATATCATGAACCTTAGCCAGTGTGGTTTTATAATTAAGAATGTTATCAATGGTATAAGAATAATTTTTATTGAAGCCATAATTCGTACTCAATTGATCTGGCGTTGTAGCCGGACTTTTTAGCGTATTAGAGGCGAAGTTCCATCTTTCATAGGTAATCGCATGACTATTAGATTCTTCTTGACGAGACTGATAATTGAACCGGGTTTCGAAATTTAAACCTTTTAAGATATCTATCTTTGCAAAAACTGTTGTATTTAAACGGGTTTCATTATCACTACCTCCAGTACTGTATAAATATTGCGAAATGTTGTTAGCAGTAGAAGATTCTTCTGCAGCAGCAGGAAAACCATATTTACCCTGATACACCGGGTAAACTCCAGGAGTGGTTTGACGCAGGAAGTTAAAGGCATTATCTGTACTGGCGAGGCCAAAGGTTTGGTAAGAAGCAAAAGTCTGCGTGCCCACCGTTATAAACTTAGTTACCTTAGATTGTAAGTTTACCCTCAGGTTATACTTATCTGATCCTGTATTGGCCATAGTACCGGGGTTATTCAGGTAAAAGGCAGATAAAAGATATTGTGTATTTTCTGATCCACCGTTTAAGGAAAGGTTATGCTGTTGAAGCAGATTATTTTCAAAAATAGCCTTCCCCCAATCTGTGTTCGGGTACGCTACATAATTTGGAATGCCTTGTGCTGTTAAACCATCTGGATTTGCATTTGCGGCATTCCAAAGGGCTATAGTTGCATCAGTATAAATTGGATTTTGACCTAAGTTACGATATCCCTCATTCACCAGGTTCATATGCGTAACATAATCGGTTACGAAGGTGGGCAGATTAGCAGGCTTGGCAATCGAAGTAAGTCCACTGTAGGTTACGTTGGTTTTACCTTTGTTACCTTTTTTAGTGGTGATTAAGATTACACCGTTTGCAGCTAATGAACCATAAATAGATGCTGCCGCAGCATCTTTCAATATCGAAATAGATTCTACATCATTCGGATTTACCGCATCCATGCTCCCCACAATTCCATCCACTACCACTAATGCATTGTTACTGTTCAAAGTTCCTGTACCCCGAATTCGGATCGTTGCTCCGTCTGCTCCAGGCTTACCAGAAGACTGCCTAACAAACACGCCTGAGCTCAATCCGCCTAATGAGGAAGAAAGATTGGTTACCGGTCTGTTTTCTAAAGATTTGGCATCTATGGTAGCTACTGAACCAATTACGTTCACCTTTTTCTGCACACCATACCCTACCACAACAACATCATTCAGGCTATTATCAGATTCTTTCAATACAACATTCAAATTTGCAGCAGATCCGGCAGCTACTTCTTTGGTATCATAACCGATGAAAGTAAATACCAGGATACTTTGAGCGGTAGGCACACTGATGGAGAACTTTCCACTACCATCTGTCATAACTGCCGCACTACCACCTTTGAGTTTTACACTCACGCCCGGCAAAAATCCGCCCTGGGCATCTTTTACTGTACCTACTACTTTAATCGATTGAGCAAAGGCAGGAGATAAAGCAATACTAAATAAAAAAATAAGAGCAAGTAATTTGACAGGAAATCGATTAAAACACGATCTCAACTGTTTAAACGTGGGATGATCATAGCGTTTATCCATGTTATTAGTTAGTTATGTTGGGTTTATAAAGTTTCGGAGAAACAAAAAAATCGCAACGATTATTTGGATTATGAAGGCTCTTTCTGGGAGGGCCTCCTCTATTTGGTTAAGTCCAAAAATCCTATTTCGGTAGAAATGAACAGGGGTGGAATCCTTAAAGAATAGGGGTGGAATCCTTAAAAAAAGAAGCTCGATAATGTTTCCACTACCCAGCTCCATTAACTATTTTACTTTAAAAACCAAACGCACTTAATTAAGCGGGCATTTATTTAAAATTCCCAATCACATTCAATACGCCTCTTACTAAAGGTTTCTGATCACCTTTATCAATAATATAAACATAGGCTCCATCAGTTAAAGGTGCACCATTATAGTTCGCTCCCCAACTGTTATCATAGCCCTGTTTACTATAAATTAACTGACCATTGATAGAAAACACCTTCACCGAATTGTTTTTATAATTACCAATGTTTTTGATTAACCAGGTATCATTTCGGCCGTCGCCATTTGGCGTAACTAACTTGGCCGGAAAAATATCTGTTTCATTCGCCAACTTCACTTCTTCTGCTGTTTTCATCTCGGCTAGAGTTTTCTGTAACCGAGATTTTAGGGCATTCATATCTGTCTTGGCGGCCATTATTGCACTACTTTCTCCTGTTTCGTCAATATAATATTCAATTACAGGACGAAGACTAGCTGTAGTGGCCGACCTACTGGAGATCGAAGTATAGTTGTTAGTTACATTTACCAGTTTCAGACTTAGTAATTTATCCGGAGAGATATTTTTAAGTTCATTAGAAATATCAAAATAAACGAATCCTGTGGCAGCAGGTGCAGTGATGGTGGTTAAGAGATTGTCAGCCGTAGGTTTGTTGCTCCAGGTAACTCCTGTTTCTGTCCAGGTGTTATTCTTTACCTTGTAAAGTTGCCACTGCGTGCTAAGGTTAGACAGTGCATTCAATTTTACCTTACCTCCTACTACATGGTATCAAAAATTGTTTGACTGAAAGCCATCTGGCTGATCAGGATCATACAAAAAATAAAAGCTTTTTCATAAAATGGTTTGTTTGATTTAATAAAAATCAGCTTCAGTTATCTTTTCCGTTTAATTATAGAAAGTGACAATTTTTGGACAGCATTCTTTTAAGCTACCTACACTGGGGCTTTTGAACTTTACCCGATCGGATAAAATTTTTGAGCTGAACTCCATTGAGCAGCATAAAGAAAACATACAGTTGATCAGGAAATCGGTTAAGAAATGATCTCAACTGTTGAGGGATAACAGGGTGGTAAAGTCTATCCATTTTAATTTGGTTAAGGTTGTCATTGTTTAAATTATTTTGAACAAATCCAACTCAAAAGCCTCCTGTTTTTCTTGAGGAGAAAGCTGTTTCAAACACAAACTACGACATGCAAAACACTGCAAAACAATGATTTATATATTTTATCAAATCAAATACGACGACGAAAGCACTTTCAAATAGGGTAAAATCCTTAATTTGATAGGGGTAAAATCTAAAAACATGAATTATCTCCCACTTAGCTAATGAACACACCAAGAAGGAACTCATGGTGTATTCCAATTTTAATAATAGAAATAATTGTACTTTTAGCCTGTTAAACCCCAAGCAAAATCCCTATTTGTTTTAACATGAAAATTTTCATTCTGCTGATTCTTTCATTCACGGCTTCATTGGTTCGGGCACAGGATGAATATGGATTTAAACACCTCAGTGTAGAAGATGGATTATCTCAGAGTTCTGTACTCTCTATCGCCCAGGATTTAAAAGGTTTTATCTGGATGGGAACTCGTTTTGGGCTAAACAAATACGATTCGCAGACCTTTAAAATTTATAAACATGAGGCAAACAACCCCAGGAGTTTAAGTGGTTCTGAATATATATCCTCTATCCTATCAGCCAAAGATGGCTCTCTATGGATTGGAACGCCTCATGGTTTAAACAAATACAATGAGGCGGAGGATAATTTCGACAGGCTGCTGCAAGACAATGATAATCCCCTTTCCCTTAGTAGCAGTGTAATCAATTGTATTTTTCAGGATAGTAGAAAAAGAATTTGGGTTGGTACGGGAAATGGATTAAACCTAATTACTGATCAAAAAAAATACAGTTTCAGGCACTATCTCTTCCACCCTAAACGCAATGAAAAAATTTATGCGCTCACGGAAGACCATAACGGAACCATTTGGATCAGCTCATCAAGCGGTTTAATGAACATGAAGATTGTGAATGGAAAAACACAATTTAAGTATTTTAAAAACTTTAGTGATGCCATAAACAAGGCGATAGATAATCACATTACCAGCTTTGCAGAAGATAAGGATCACAACCTGTGGATTGGAACCAAACAAACGGGACTAAACAAGCTAAACTTAAAAACCGGTGAACTCACTTCATACACCTATTCCAGCATCAATACCAACGGCATTAGCAGCAATAATATCAGAAAAATTATTATTGATTTACAAGGAAGACTATGGATAGGCACGCTCCATGGCATTAATATATATAACCCTAAAAGCCAAAGCTTTAGCAGTGTCCAAAACGAACCCGGCAACCCTACAAGCCTAAGTCAGAACTCTGTTTACGACATTTTGCAAGATCGGCAGGGCATCATCTGGATTGGCACTTATTATGGGGGCGTAAACCTGATTTATCCCAATAACACTCCTTTTAAAGTTTATACCAGCGCTAAAACCAGAAGCGGATTAAGTAACAACGTGGTCAGTGCTATAACCGAAGACAACAATCACAATCTCTGGATAGGTACCGAAGGCGAAGGATTGAACTATTACGATCGGAAAACCAATCTTTACACGCATTATAAATACAATCCCAATAACAGCAGCAGCTTAAGCTCTAACCTGGTAAAATCTATTATAAAAGATAGAAAAAACAGGATCTGGGTTGGAACACATTTAGGTGGATTAAATCTTTTTCAACCTGCTACCAACACTTTTATTCGCTATACCAGCAAGAAAAATGATATCTCTTCCATTAGTAATGATGAAATTACTGCCATTTTTGAAGACAGTAAGGGTCGGTTTTGGGTAGGCACGAATAACGGATTAAACAGTTTTGACACCAGCACAGGCAAGTTTATCCGCAATAGAATTAATGGTTTATCAGATGCAGTGGTATATATTTTTGAAGATTCTAAAAAGGATCTCTGGGTAGCAACCCACTCAGGCTTATACCAGCTTAAAGAAAATGCCACGCGATTTACCCACCGCAGGGCTGATCAGCCTAATATCTTACCCTATAATAATGTTAGCAGCATTGCCGAAGATAAAAAAGGAAACCTCTGGATCGGAACCTTTCGCAATGGTCTTTTCAAACTCAACGCCAATAACCACCATTACACCCTAATTGATCAAAAAGCAGGATTGCCGAGCAACAATATTGTAGGCATACTGGAAGATGAACAGCAGATTTTATGGGTAAGTACCGATAATGGACTCTGTAAATACGACCCGGTAAAACGATCATTCAGATCTTATAATGTAAAAGATGGTCTGCCAGGAAATGAATTCAATTATAAATCGCTACTTAAAGATTCGAAAGGAGAACTTTTCTTTGGTGGATTAAATGGAATGATCAGCTTTTTTCCATCACAAATCAAAGAGAATAAAACTGTAGCCAAAGCTATTTTCACGGGTTTAAGATTGTTTAACAAACCGGTACAAATAGCTGAAGAAAATAGTCCGCTACAACAGAATCTAAGTGTTTCACCTTCGCTCACCCTTAAATCTGCACAAAATGTTTTTTCCATAGATTTTACCCTTTTAAATTTTATCAAATCGGATAAAAATAGATACGCTTATAAACTGGTCGGGTTTGAAAATAATTGGAACTATGTTGATGTCCCCTCTGCCAGTTACACCAACCTCTCTCCAGGCAATTATAAGTTATTGGTTAAAGGCAGCAATAATGATGGATTGTGGGCTGAGGAGGCAAGTGTTTTAAAAATAAAAGTACTTCCTCCTTTTTACAGAACCTGGTGGGCCTATCTTTTTTATCTCCTTATAACGGTTGCTGTTTTAGTGCTTGTGCTTCGATATCTGCTCGTAAAAGCTCTCTTAACAAAGGAAAAAGAAGTAAATGAATATAAGCTCGAGTTCTTTACCAACATTTCGCACGAAATTAAAACACCTTTAACCCTCATTACCGGGCCATTAGAGAGGATGATCAGCGATGCGCACGACGATCCGGCGCTTCACCGCAGCCTGCAACCCATAAAGAATAATGCCGACAGGTTAATGAACCTGGTAAATGAGTTGCTTGATTTCAGGAAAACCGAAAGCGGAAAAATGAACTTACAGGTAAGTCCGGGTAACCTGGTTCAGTTTTGCAGGGAAATATATCTGGCCTTCCAAAACATGGCCATTAATAAACATATTCAATACAACTTTTATAGTGAGGTAGAAGATACAACCATTTATTTTGATAAGGTACAACTCGAAAAGGTCATGTTTAACCTCCTTTCCAATGCCTTTAAGTTTACACCGGATCATGGTGAAATTAGTATTAAGATTAATGCGCATGAAACGATGGTAGATGTTTCGGTAAGTAATACCGGAAAAGGCATTCCATTGGAAGATCAGAGCAACCTGTTCAACAGCTTTTATCAATCCAGGTCGCATACTAACATCGGAACCGGATTAGGCTTGTCACTTTCTAAAAGTATCATTACGCTTCATCATGGAAAAATAGATTTTACCAGTATCCCTGAAACTATTGATGCGCCGGGAATTACCTGCTTTACCTTTCAATTGAAAAAAGGAAAAGACCATTTTAAATCTGTTGATTTTATAAAGGACTACATCTATTATGATGATGCTTCAAACTATAATATTAAACCTGTTTCAAACCTGGATATCAACACTGAGACAGTACAACAAAGCACAGCTCAACCCCAAAAAAGATATCAGATTCTCCTGGTAGAAGACAATGCTGAGGTACGTCACTTTGTTAAAAATTCATTAATAGATGAGTTTGATATTCAGGAAGCCCAGGATGGGTTAAAAGGTTTAGATGCTGCTTTTGAACAGATTCCGGATTTAATTTTAAGCGATGTAATGATGCCCAATATGGATGGGCTGGAGCTTTGCCGCAGGTTAAAAACAGACGAAAGGACCAGCCACATTCCGGTAGTTCTACTTACTGCCAGATCGGCCTATGTACATCAGATTAATGGCCTGGAACAGGGGGCAGATGCTTATATCATGAAGCCTTTTAACCTACAGGTTTTGAAACTTAACATCCAGAATCTGTTGCAGGCGAGAGAAACCCTGAAGCAAAAATTCTCTCAAGTAGTGACATTAGAACCTAAAAACCTGATCATTAACCAAACCGATCAGAAGTTTTTAAATAAAATTATTCAGATTATCGAAGATCGAATTAACGATACAGAATTTGACGTACCCACATTGGCTACAGAAATTGGCATGAGCCAGCCTGTATTGTATAAAAAAATTAGGGCCCTTACCGATCTTTCTGTAAACGATTTCATTAAATCTATCCGGTTGAAAAAGGCCGCCCAGCTCTTGGGCAGCATGAAAAATATTGCGGAGGTAGCCTATAGCGTAGGCTTTAATGATCGTAAATATTTCAGTTTAGAGTTTAAAAAATACTTCGGGAAAAGCCCAACAGAATATATCCAGCAATAAGTGGGCTCCTTTTAAAACAATTTCCGTTTAATATGCTTTTTATTGAAGGGCCGTCCATGCTCCAGTAAGGTCAGATCATCTCAAAGAGCCATAAAATGAAAATACTAAAAGCATTACTCGCAGGCTTCGCCGGATCGGCAGCCTTAAACATACTCCACGAAACGGTTAGAAAATTTGATTCAGATGCCCCCAGGATAGACCTCTTAGGCGAAGAGGCCCTTAACCGTTCTTTAAACAGCCTTAATATCACTACGCCAAAAGGGCAAAACCTTTATTTGGCCACACTGGCTAGCGATTTCATCAGCAATGGTATCTACTACAGCGCCATCGGCTTTGCCGGAAGGAAAAATTTATACTTTAAGGCGGCTGTATCTGGATTAACGGCCGGTTTAGGGGCGATCAGTTTACCAGATAAAATTGGCCTTGACGATGACCCGGTAACCCATTGCAATAAAACCAAAGTCCTTACGGTGGCCTGGTATCTGGCTGGCAGCTTGGTTACAGCTATTGTATTTAGTAAATTAACTAAGAAAGCTTAGTTTTGCCCGATAGCATTTTATATTGATGAAAATTTTCCAGCAAGTCCTCTCCCTTCGCGAAAGACGAAGAGGCTTCCATATCATTACCGAAGAAATTGAAAATATAATTCCCGAAATCGCACAGTTAAAGCTGGGATTGTGTCAGGTATTTATCCAGCATACATCAGCCTCTTTAACCATTAACGAAAATGCAGATCCTACAGTCAGAATCGATTTCGAAACCTTTTTCAACAAAAATGTTCCAGAAAATGATCCCGATTACGAACATGATTACGAAGGATCTGACGATATGCCGGCACACCTCAAATCTTCTTTGTTAGGCAGTTCAGTGAGCATTCCCATTCGAAATGGACGTTTGGCCTTGGGAACATGGCAAGGCATTTACCTTTGCGAACACCGCAATTATGGTGGCCAACGCAAATTAGTAGTTACAGTTTGGGGCGAATAGAAACTGCCTGAGAATTGAAAATTCTTCATCCTTCCTGTACTACTTGTTAACCCTTTGTTCGAGAAAAACTACCCTTTGGCAACCTGTTCATTTCCTAATTCTTACCTATCATTATTTTCCTCTTTACAATACAGGCTTAATTACTGCTGATTCTAAGCTAGAACTTACAGGATCCCCTTCAACCAACGAGACCGTTATAGTATGTTTCCCTGCTGTTTTAAAGCTTAAAATCCCCATAGGGTAGGTATTATACTTATCGGTTGCCGCCTGTTGGTTTTGCACTATAATACCCTCATCTGTTGTGGTTTTCCATACGAGTTTACGTTTTGGTTTGCGGTTAGTAATGATGTGATTTAGATGGATTCTACGCTCTACACAGGCTTCTATAATGCCTGCTGAAAAAAACTCTGTGCCGGCCATTGCTATCAATTGCCCGTTTTCTATCCATACATAATGTGGAATGACGGCATGAGGGAAAAGTTTGGTCAATATGGTATCGGCAGTTATGGTGACTAAGCGCTCCTGGTAGGGTTTCATTCGCAAAGCAATCCGCTCTTGCTTATCGCCTGTATTGGCTGCATTAACCAGTATGATGGCTACTTTCCCATTATATATCTGCTGGATACTGTCTGCAAAACCGATTTTTTTTGATGCAAGGCCCGCACCAGGTAGCCCAAAAATTTAGTATTAATAATTTATCGCGATGAGCGCTGAGGTTGCCTCATACACTTTACCCTGATAAAAAAACTGATGATTTTAAGTCCAAAAACTGGCTGGCATTTTATCTCCGATTCTGACTGCACGCAAAGAATATCCATCCATTTTGATGCTTTTAGCCTGGGCTACAGAAAAGCATAGCAAGCTCATGGTGATGAACATCGTCGTTTTTTTAAACATCTTTTTCTGTTATTGATTAAGAAATACGCCTAAAAATGGCAATAGTTATCCCTGATGCTTTCTTTGTTAAAATAGACCACATCAAATGGCTATCAATTAAAAGAAAGCTTAAAAAACCTACGATCCCCCTGCTAAGACTTAACGCGATCTTATAGAGCAGGGGGTGTAGTCAATCAAACAAACTTAAACAGGTTGCTTAGGTTTTATAGCAAACAACCGATCAAATGAGCAAGAAATAGGGATGGTACATGGGAATGTTTTGGTGTAATTAAAACAATAGGTTGTATTGAATATTCGGTACTCATACACCAGGAATCTGTTCTCTTTAATTTCATACGTATCACATGGTACGAGGTTAAGCGCAGATCCCCCTATATTATTGGTATGAACCTTAGTTTCCACAACTTCAATCTGGGGTTTAGAAGTTGCTAATACTCTTAAATACTCATTAATAATTTATTGTTAATCAAACATAATAAAATTTTTACAACTAAACAAATATGTTTAGTTGTTTTCTTAAAAATATTTTGAGTTTGCATGATGTCTGAATTAAACCTTTTTAAACTTAATCTGGGGAAGCGTATAGCTTTTTTGAGAGAGCAGAGGGGTTTAACCCAGGCGCAACTCGGTAGTTTCATTAATAAAGATTTTCAGAGCATTAGCCGTGTAGAGAACGGAAGAACAGGCATTTCTGCCTTCGCCCTTAAACAATTAGCCGATGCCCTTTCGGTTACCATGAACGAAATTGTTGATTTCACCGAAATCAGAAGCAACAATAAATAAATCATTCTCCACATATCCAACTCATCTTTTCAAAAATTCAGGCCGTAAAAAAAGCCTGAATAATCAGGCTCTGAGAGGTTAATTTATAGAGTATCGTTATTATTTTGCTTTTATCCAGATGGCCAGGTCATTTATCAGCGGTTCTGATACGCTAACCGGATTTTGGTATTGTGCCATGGTCCCCTTTTCGGTTTGCGGGCTGAGCAAATGATTTAGTTCAGGATAAAATTTTAGCTGTACATTTTTCTTCTTGCCTAAAGCGACATTCCAAAGATCGAAGTCTGTTTTACTTACCTGAAAGTCATTTCCGCCTTGCAACACATAAATTTTCTGCTTAAGCATTTTGGCTACATTCACCTGGTTATAGTTATTTAAATCTATCCAGTAAGATGCCGGAAGACCAACAACAATCGAATCAGCTTTTAAGGTAGGACTCAATTTAGTCAAACGGCTTTTATCAATTTCTATAAGGGCATCAGCCAATTGTTTTTTACCCGCCGCGGTGGTATCCTTTGCGAGTTCAAACATATACTTATTCTGATCAACTATGATATCACTCAATTTTCTTGCCGGGGCAGCAGCGAGTATTATGCCTGCTACATCAGGACTTGCCAAGGCGATTTTAGGCGCCAGCATTCCGCCAAGACTATGGCCAAGTACAAACACTTTCTTTGCGTCGGCTCCCGAAATAGTTTTCGCTAAAGCAATGGCCGCAGCAGCATCATCTAAAACTTCTTCCTTTACGGTAAAAGCTTTATAAAACTCCTGGGCATATACCAATGTACGTTTTACATAGCGCACCGAACCAATCCCTTTTGCCGCCAAGCCCGCAGCCAGGTCTTTGAATGGTTTATTTGCACCTACCGTTTCATCCATATCGCCTGGTCCCGAGCCGTGCACCATCACCACAACAGGGAAATTTTTAACATTTTTCGGTGTGGTGACTATAGCCGCTAACTGATGGCCAGGGCTATTGAGGTAAACAGATTTCTCTGTATATAAATTCGTATCTGCGTATGTAGGTTTTGCATAAGCGGCAGCACTTTTACCTGGTACCAGAAATAGCCCTACTATTTTCTGAGCTTTATCAAAACCTACCAGAAAGTTTTGCTCTCCGTTGGCAAACTTACCTTCAACGGTAACTGCGAAAAATTCGCCTTGCGCTTTGCTCTGCACCGCATCGAAAGAATTGGCCTTACCATATTTAGCGCCTAAATCTGTCCAAAGCTTCTTCAGGTTCTCTTCAGATACCTTGCTCTTCATATTATCATCGAAAAGCGCATGTGCCGCTGTAAATTTCTCCTCTTGCAACAGTTTAAAGAAATCGCCTGCACTATTAAACAATTGGATAACATTTTGCGAAAAAGCTGAGGTACTTATTAATAGTATGATAAAGAGTAAAAAATGTTTTTTCATTCAGGATGTATATTCTTGTTTGTCAATGAATATATCAAAGTTAATAATATTTACTGCTCCAAAGCCTTTTTAAAAACTAAACGATTAGTTTTAACTTTTTTTAACAATTGGCTTAAAGTGGTGAGTGTTTTATAACCGTAGGGCATGAAGGTTTGCACAAAGAACACAAAGCCAGGCTGAGATTTTCGAGGGCACTGAAAAAGTCCCCTAATAGAAAAGGGCAAAAGGAGTAGAAAACTAGTTTTTCTACTTCTTTTTTTGTATTTTAAAGGTGTATTATTACTGCTTTTAAGATGCTTCTTCAACAACAAAAAATCCAGTTTAGCGAGTTTTCCAGGCTTTATGACCTGATTGTTCCCAAAGAGAACCTACTTCGCAAGATTAACGAGCTTATAGATTTTGGTTTTATATATGATGAGCTTCTGGATAAATACTGCCCGGACAACGGGCGTAATGCTGAGAGTCCGGTACGCATGTTTAA
>NZ_FOGG01000019.1 GCF_900111155.1 Pedobacter rhizosphaerae
AGATATATGGTAAAACTGGATGAAATGATGAGAACCCGGTTGCGGATTGTTCTGTGGAAACAATGGAAGAGTATAAAGGGTAGAGCAAGAAACCTGATGGAAATGGGCATAGGGAAATCAAGGGCTTACCAATTAGCCAATACCCGCAAGGGATATTGCAGGACTGCAAACAGCCCAATACTACTTACAACTCTGGACAAAAAGTTCTTCACTGGTCTGGGATTAGATGGATTCGCTAATTATTACTATTGGAAAACGACACACCAAACGAAGTTATTCTAGCAAACCGCTGTATACCGAACGGTACGTACAGTGGTGTGAGAGGACAGGTAGGGAACTAATCCCTATCTTCCTACTCGATTGCTGCTGAGCTATTGTTTTCAGGGTTGACCTGCTTTTTTATATATTCGCTATCTAAGCCATACACCCTATAAAACGTAAACATGCACGCTGGAAAACGATATTCCCTATCCGAATTTATTCGCTGGACAAGAAGAGACATTTATCGGTTAACGATACTGGCGATTATCCCAACGGTACTGTATCATTATTTTAAACTCACTTTCCTTTCCATTTCCTGGGTTCCAATTGCACTACTGGGTACGGCGATTTCGTTTATCATCGGATTTAAAAATAATGCAAGTTATTCCCGGTTATGGGAAGCCAGGCAGATTTATGGGGGGATAATCAATTCCAGCCGCGCTTTTGGTGTAATGATCAGAGATTTTCTGGCCTCAACAGATAAAAAAGATGAAGTAACACCAATCTTCTACCGTCATTTTGCCTGGCTTACCGCACTGCGATTTCAGTTGAGAGAGCCGCGTGCATGGGAGAATATGACCGAGCCATCCAATGTGGAGTATGCCAGACTTTATCATATTGCAGAACGAACAGATAAGTTAGAAGATATACTTTCGCAGTATCTACCTGAAGATGAATTACAATATATTTTAAAAAAGAAAAACAGGGCTACGCAAATTATGGCTTTGCAATCTGCTCACATTAATAAGCTCGTGGCTGATGGCGTTTTATCTGAACTGCACCTCCAGCAATTACAAATGGCCATTACAGCCTTCTATGAGCATCAGGGTAGAGCGGAAAGAATTAAAAATTTTCCCTATCCGCGAAATTTCTCATCCATTGCCACCATTATGCTCAATCTTTTTGTGGTACTGGTACCCTATGGCTTGTTAAATGAATTTAATAAACTCGGTAACGGAACATTGATTGAAGGATACTCTATCTGGTTGAATATTCCTTTTGCAATTCTGCTTACCTGGGTTTTTGATACTCTAGATACAGTGGGAGAGAGTTCCTCCAACCCTTTCGAAGGGAGTTCTAATGATGTTCCAATTACCAACATCTCCAGAACAATTGAAATTGATATGAGAGATATGCTGGATGAGGAAAATCTACCCCAGCCAATTATTGCTGAAAACAGTATATTGATGTAATTGTTGTATTATGGAAAATCTTATATTTTTTCATCCTTGATACGTATTAAATTGAAAGATTTACCTTAAAAAAAATAATTTATGAAAAGAAATCTCCTTTATCTCGCTATCGTATCCATTCCATTTGCTGTAGCTTGCAATCAATCTGAAAAGAAGGCTGATACGGCCAATGAAAAAGATTCTATCTTAAATACTACTTGTTACCAGGCGGGTTTCGAAAAAGACAGTGCCAGTTTGAAGGTTAATAATCTGGAATCTGGTAAAATTACTGGCAACCTGACCATAAATTACGATGGTAAGCCGAAAAATGATGGTGTTATTACTGGTAAATTTAGTGGCGACACCTTACTGGTAGATTATCAGTTTAAAACAGGTGAAGATACTGTTCGCGTTTACACCAATCCTTTAGCATTCCTGAAGAAGGATGGTAAGTTAATTATGGGGGTTGGTCAAATCGAAACCACACTAGGTCGGTCTTACTTTGTGAAAGGAAAACCAATTAATTACGAAGCAGGAAAATTTGTATTTGCAGAAACTACTTGCAAATAGATTATCAGACAGGTAAAAATTAGGGGGATATACAGAACGTTTATCCCTTTTTTTTATTACCATTTCGCTTGCTTCATTTGCTATGCTTCAGTACGTAGACACAAAGAATCTGGGTTAGGATAATGCTATGTTTTCCATATGGCAATCTTAGATTTTCCATGTTAATTAAATCACCTAAGGCACCTCATGTGTATGGTTTTGTAGCGTATATCAATTCCCTATTTCCCATTTATTATTCCCAAACATCCTCATTGGTGTTTTGTTTGCGCTGTTAACTATTGGACTATCAGTGTTTTATAGCAAATAAAATTTATTTTAAAATAAATTACTACAATTTCTATAGACTTTATATATTTGTATTATTAACGAATGTGAAAAGGAGCATATATTTTTGTTATGATATTAAATAAAGTAGAAAAAGCCAACATTGAACCTAAGATTACCTTAATAGGCGCAGGTCCTGGAGATCCAGATTTATTTAGTTTAAAAGGGGTGAAAGCATTAAAAACTGCAGATGTTGTTTTATACGATGCGAATGTAAATGAGGCTTTACTATGTCTTGCTCCAGATGGCATTCCGAAAGTATATGTAGGTAAACGCAGTGATGATGAGTCGTTTTCGCAAGAAGCTGTTAATAAATTAATTGTTGATTATGCTTTAAATTACGGTCACGTAGTACGTTTAAAAAGCGGAGATCCTTTTTTCTTTGCCAAAGGCTATGAGGAAATCGATGCGGCAGAATCGTACAGTATCCCTACAGAAATTATCCCTGGTATTTCTAGCGCCACAGGAGCACCAAGCTTGCAAAAAATACCAATGATTTATAAAGATCTGAGCGAGAGTTTTTGGGCTGTTACAGGTACCAACAGTAAAGGGGAGATTTCGGAGGATTTATACATTGCTGCTAAAACGAAAGCTACCATTGTTGTTTTAAACGGAATTGAAAAGGTACGTGAAATTGCAGCTATCTTCCAGGCAGAAAATAAAGGCCTTCTTCCGGTTGCCGTAATCCAAAATGGTTCGTCGCCAAATGAAAAAATTGCGGTTGGCACTGTTGAAACTATTGCTGAAGTGGTAGAAGATAAACGCATTCATGCACCTGCACTTTTAGTCTTTGGAGACGTAGTTTCGTTGCATCCTCAATTTCAACCCATTCGCGATTTTTATGAAACCATCGCCAATGAATACTAAGTGAATTTCCTAAACTGAAATCATATATTTGTTTTGTTGTAAACCGCCGGCGAAAGCCAGGCGGTTTTTTTGTTTAGAGGTTGGTTCTGCTTAGAAGAGACCTTTGGTATATAAGCCTGATGGAAACGGCAGCCGCCAGATTCCGTATTTTTATCTTTTAAAATGATCTTCCTGGCGCTACAGTGTACAGCAGGACTGCAGTACCCTAACTGCTTTGGTATTAACTTTCTAATAAAAATAGCCAAACTAAATCGATTCAAATACACTGAAAGCACTTCTTTTGGTGCATTAAATAACACCAAAAATAAATTATCCTTTATTTGCAAAGAACAAAACAATTAGTAACTTAAGGGGGTTATCTACACCAAATATTTAATGGAAATAATACATATAAGTGCCGAGTGTTACCCTGTTGCTAAAGTTGGTGGTTTAGCTGATGTAGTAGGGGCCTTACCAAAATACCAGAATAAATTAAGCCATTTTGCTAAAGTGGTTGTGCCTGCCTATGATACAAAGTTTGTACGCGAAAGTGAATTCGAGGTAACTTATGATGCCTGGGCAAATTATGGGAACAACCATTTTCAGTATCGGATATTAAAAGAAAAAACCAATAAGCTAGGTTTTGATTTATATATTGTTCATATACAAGGCCTAACAGATAGGCCAAATGTATATGGTTATCATGATGATACAGAGCGATTTATTGCTTTTCAAATTGCCACTTTAGATTGGATTGTACAATGGGAACATCGACCGGATGTAATTCATTGCCATGACCACCATACGGGGCTTGTACCTTTTATGATGACCAATTGTATTAAATATCAGCCCATTAGCAGCGTTCCTACAGTTTTAACCATTCATAATGCACAATATCAAGGTCAGTTTGGCTGGGATAAACTTTATTACCTGCCGGCTTTTGATTTATGGAAAGCTGGACTTTTAGGTTGGGAGAGGGATATTAATCCTTTGGCCTCAGCGATAAAGTGTGCCTGGAGTGTAACTACGGTATCACCGAGTTATTTATCGGAAATGATGAGCAATGCCCGAGGATTGGAAAGTTTGCTGAGGCAGGAACATGGTAAGTGTATTGGGATTTTGAATGGAATTGATGCTGAAGTTTGGAACCCGGAAACAGATCCGATGTTGGGCACTAATTACAGTATTAAGACATTTGAACAAGGAAAGGAGGCAAACAAAAAGGCACTTTGCAGTGTTTTTGGATTAGATGCTTCAAAACCGCTGTTCACTTTTATTGGCAGACTGGTAGATGAAAAAGGAGCTGATATATTGCCCGATATTTTTTATACTGCTTTACAACAGCATAGCGAAGAAATCAATATCTTGGTTTTAGGTTCCGGAGATCCATGGGTAGAAGGAAGATTAAACCAGTTAAAAGATATATTTAGTGCACAATACAATGCCTATATTGGATACAATGAACAGGTATCTCATGAAATATATGCCAGTGCCGATTTTCTTTTAATGCCTTCTAGAGTGGAGCCTTGCGGCTTAAATCAACTTTATGCACTCAGATATGGAACTGTGCCTATCGTTCGCAGGGTAGGTGGGCTAAGAGATACGGTAATAGATATTGGCGACAATGGCTTTGGGATTTGCCATGATCAAACCAGTATATGGGATGTAACCCATGCCATAAACAGGGCAATCGAGTTTTACAATGATAAAAAGAAATTTAAAGCGGTGCGCAAGACAATGATGAAGATTGACCACTCTTGGGATAGGGCAGCGTTAAATTATATAGAATTATACCAAAAATTAAAATAAGCTTAAACATGACTGACAAAGTTTTAGGCGTTATCCTTGGCGGTGGCCAGGGCTCTAGATTATCGCCACTAACGCAAACACGCTCAAAGCCTGCAGTTCCTATTGCAGGAAAATACCGGTTGGTTGACATCCCAATTTCCAACTGTTTAAATTCCGGTATTCACCGTATGTTTGTGTTAACACAGTTCAATTCGGCATCCCTAAACAAACACATTAAAAATACATATCACTTTAGCCATTTTAGTAAGGCTTTTGTTGATATTCTGGCGGCTGAACAAACTGTACAAAACTCAGGTTGGTTTCAGGGTACAGCAGATGCCGTTAGGCAGTGTATGCACCACATTGTTTCGCATGAATTTGATTATATTTTAATTCTTTCTGGTGACCAGCTTTACCAGATGGACTTTAAAGATATGATTGAAAAGCATATTGAAGCTGAGGCTGAAATTACCATTGCAACTATTCCTGTAACTGGAAAAGATGCAACTGATTTTGGTATTCTTAAGGCTGATGATGAAAACATGATCACCTCTTTCATTGAAAAGCCGAAAACAGGACTGGAAGATTGGGTTTCAGACACCGGACCTGAAATGCAGGCTGAAGGCCGCAATTTCTTAGCTTCAATGGGAATCTACGTTTTTAACAGGCAATATCTAATTAATATCTTGAATGATAATCCTGATGAAAAAGATTTTGGAAAGGAAATATTGCCTAGAGCAATAGCCTCGAGTCGCGTATTGAGCTTTCAATATGAAGGATACTGGACCGATATTGGTAATATTTCATCATTTTTTGAGGCTAATCTTGGCCTTACAGATGAGATTCCTAAATTTAATATGTTTGATAGCAACCATACCATCTTTACAAGGGCACGTATGCTTCCGCCATCTAAGATATCAGGCACAACTTTAGAGAAAACGATTATTGCAGAAGGCTGTATCATCCAGGCGAGTAGGGTAGAACATGCCGTACTGGGTATTAGATCTAGAATTGGTCAGGATACAGTAATCACCAATGCCTATATCATGGGTAGCGATCGTTATCAAACATTAGAAGAAATAAGATGTGAAGAGGAGGCCGGGAATTCTTTGATTGGTATTGGAGATAGATGTCAAATTAACAATGCAATTATTGATAAGAATTGTCGCATCGGAAATGACGTAAAAATTAATGGTGGGCCGCACCTGGAGGATGGAGATTTTGAACTTTATGCCGTAAAGGATGGGATTGTGGTAATCAAAAAAGGTGTTACACTGCCAAGTGGCACCGTGATTTAAAATAAGTTTTTTTATTATTAACTATCAGCCAGTTTAGCTTTCGCTAGGCTGGCTTTTTTGTGTTTAAATACAGCGAAGGCAGTTTTCCAACTCGTATGCCAAGGTGTTTGTTTCATTGTATTTGGTATTCCAGTGGCCAGTAATTGAACCTGCCTGTTTTGTTGGCCATATTAACACTGAATATGCTGATGCAGTTATTTTTGTAAGAAACAAAGACAAAAAGTGCTTTTCTCTATGTTTTATATTTCTGTGGGCAATAATTTAAAAACACTCTTTTCTCCCTTCCACTCCAACATTTTTAGTTTAGGCTTGTTAAAATATAAACACATTTATAATTATGGCCGAGAAACACCTTTATGAAACCGGAATAATAGGAAATTGCTCTTTTTTAGCACATGTAAACAAAAATACAGATATCTCCTGGCTCTGTTGGCCACGGTTTGATAGCCCTTTTGTTTTTGGAAGTTTACTGGATAAAAAGAAAGGTGGAGAATTTTCGATCCTCCCACAGGGACCGTTTTCTTCACATCAGTATTATGTAGAGAATACCAATGTTTTAAGAACCGAAATTACTGCTGAAGATGGAAAATACCGCATAACAGATTTTGCTCCACGTTTTCATCTCTACGAACGCTATTTCAAACCTTTAATGCTCATTAGAAAAATTGAACCCTTAGAGGGGAATCCCCGTATTAAGGTAAAGTGCGCTCCGGTATGCGATTACGGCCAAGGGCAAATGCGATCTGTGCGGGGCAGTAACCATATAGATTATATTGGTTGTGATGAGAATATCAGGTTGAGTACCAATGCATCTGTTAATTACATTATGGATGAAAAACCTTTTGTACTTAATGATACGAAATACTTAATACTCACTTATGGCTATAATTTAGAAGCACCGGTTGTAAGTACTGCTGAAAATTTTTTAAGGGAAACGATTGCCTACTGGCGGTTATGGATTAAACACTCCTCTATCGCGGGGTTTTACCAACCCTTTGTAATTCGTTCGGCTTTGGTACTCAAGATTCATCAGTATGAAGATACGGGAGCTATTATCGCAGCGAGCACCACCAGCCTTCCCGAATCGCCGGGAAGCACACGTAACTGGGATTATCGCTACTGTTGGCTACGAGATTCTTTTTATGTACTTACCTCTTTAAATCACATCGGGCATTTTGAAGAGATGGAAAAGTATTTTAACTACATCTCCGATATCTCTTTTGCTGAAGATACGCGTTATCAACCTTTATATGGTATTGCCGGAGAACGGGATATCACAGAAATTATATTGGAGCATCTTGATGGATATCTCGGGGAACAGCCCATCAGGATTGGAAATCAGGCTTATGAACATATCCAAAACGATATTTACGGACAGGTTTTAATTTCAATGCTCCCACTGTATACTGATCATCGTTTTGTATTCTCAGAGCGAAGCGATTCGGTAAAATGGATTGAAGGGGTTTTATCGAAGATTGAAAGAACAATCGATGAAAAAGATGCGGGTATCTGGGAGTTTAGAAATATTGCGAACGTACATTGCTACAGTAATTTATTTCAATGGGCAGGTGCACAGGCAGCGTTAAAAATGGCGAAAACCATCGGTAACGAAGATTTCGAAAAGCGTGCTCAAATATTAATTGATAAAGCTGCAGCCCACATAGAAGCCTGTTATGATCCTGAACGTAAGGTTTATACCAACGCAGTAGGAAGTAAGCATCTGGATGCCAGTACTCTTCAACTGATTGTGATGAACTATCTTGATCCTGCGTCAGATCGTGCAAAAGATCACTTAAAGGGCTTGGAAGCCGAATTAAAAACAGAAGATGGTTTGTTTTATCGTTACCTGCATGCAGATGATTTTGGTAAACCCAAAACTACGTTCTTGATTTGTGCATTCTGGTATGTAGAAGCCCTGGCTTGTGTAGGAAGAACTGATGATGCGATTAAGGAGTTTGAAAATATCATCAAATATAGTAACCATTTATTGCTGTTTAGCGAGGATGTTGATGCTAAAACGGGGAGTCAGTGGGGCAACTTTCCGCAGGCATATAGCCACGTTGGGCTAATGAATGCTGCTTACAGAATAGCTATTAAACTGGATAGACCAGTGTTTCTATAAAAAAAAGGAGTTAGGTTGTTTTTCAGCCTAACTCCTTTAAACTTATTGGAGAATTTTAGTGTTTTTAACTTCAGTTTCCTCCTGCACCAGGCTACCGAGTAATTTTCTTACCTCCTTATAATCGTTAAGATAGTATTTAGCCTCCGAGATATTATTGCCCACCTTTACAGTAATGGCTGTATCTGGCAGGGCTCTAAAAATATCTTCATCTGTATGGTCATCTCCTAAGGCAATTATAAAGTCTGGATGTTTATCATAAAGCCAGTTCAGTGCAGCTTTGCCTTTGTTTACCTCCATGTTTTTAAATTCGATTACCTTATTTCCAGGCATTAACTGAAGTCCTTTATCGGCGGCTAAAATTTTGAGGTGACTCACAATCTCATTCGCCCTTAGCTCGCCTAAGCCTTCTTCCGCTTTGCGGTAGTGCCAAACAAGTGAATAGCTTTTTTCTTCAATAAAAGAGCCTGGAGTCCTGTCTGTATAAGTTTCCAGCAATGCTTTGATTTCTTGCTTCCATTGGTCTGTTAGTAGTGGAAGGCAGTTCCACTTGTCGCCATGCGTTTTCTGCCATGCACCATGCTCTGCAATAAGATCTACTTTTAGGTGGCCAAACCACTTTTCAAGCGTTTCATTTCTTCTGCCGCTAATGATAACTACAGTATTAGCCGGGTCTGCTGTAAGCCTGTTAATGATATTATAAAGTTCCTCATCAGGAGAAGCATCATCAATATTTCCGGAGAATCCAACCAAAGTACCGTCGTAGTCTAAAAATAGCACCCTATTGCTCGAATGAGCATATTTTGAGGCAATAATTTCATTGATATTGTTTACAGCGTGTTTAGTAAGTAAGGATTTCTGTGTGTCTTTCACTTCGTTTAATCTGAGGATAAAATTTTGTACCCAATGTTTTACATTAAATTTTTCTACAATGCTGCGCATGGCTTTCATGCGGCGCTGTTGTTCATCTAGCGGCATTTTTAAGGCCACTAGAATGGCCTCCATAATGTCGCCCAGGTTATTCGGGTTAACGATAAGTGCATCGGTAAGCTCTTTTGAAGCGCCGGCCATTTCACTCAAAATAAGCACACCATCGTTTTGATTTCTACTGGCGATATATTCTTTGCTTACCAGGTTCATGCCATCGCGCATAGGGGTAACCAAGCAAATGTCGGCTGTTGCATAAAGTGCAGATAATACTTCAATAGGGAAAGACCTGTAGAAGTAATTAATGGGTATCCAGTTGATTGATCTGTATTTGGCGTTAATGTTGCCAACCAGTTGATCGATTTGCTCTTTTAAATCTCTATACTGTGGAACGCTGTCTCTGGAGGGAACCACAATCATATATAACTCAATTTTACCAATATATTCCGGATGATGTTGCAGTAAAAGTTCCAGGGCTCTCAATCTTTCTAAAATGCCTTTGCTGTAATCTAATCTGTCAATAGATAAAATAAATTTCACCTCATTTTTACCAGATTTGAAATAGTCGATTTCCTTTTTAACTTCCTGAGTTGTTGTTAACCCTGAAAATTTATCAAAATCAATTCCCATAGGGAAGGCTTCCACTACAATTTGCCTGTCGCCCTTGCTCAGCACGTTGGCTGTAGAATTAACAGGTAAAAGTCGTGTAGCCGTACTGATAAAATGACGAACATCGTCATACGTATGAAAACCGATCAAATCGGCTCCAATTAGTCCGTTTAAAAGTTCCTTGCGCCAGGGAATCAGCCTGAATATTTCGTACGATGGGAAGGGTATATGTTGAAAGAAGCCTATCGTTGCAAAAGGTTGTTGTGTTCTTAATATGCAGGGAAGTAATAATAATTGGTAATCCTGTATCCAAATTCTATCATTTTTATTGAGCAGTTTCAGGGTTGTTTGTGCAAATTTATCATTCACTGATCTATAGCAATCCCAATAGCTTTGCTCGTAATGTGCATAAGTAACGAGGTAGTGAAAAACGGGCCATAGTACTTCGTTAGAAAAGCCCTCATAGTATAAATTGATTTCATCCTGTGTTAAAAAAACAGGGTAGAGATTGAGCGCTGCAAGCTTCTCTACTACTTCTTGCTGGCGATCTTCAGGAACTTCTATTCCAGGCCAACCTACCCAAATGGAATTTCCATTTTTATAAACATCACCTAATCCGGTGGCCAGGCCACCCTCACTTGGAATAAAGGTATATTCATTGTTTTCTTCAATAATTTTAACGGGTAGTCTGTTCGATATTATAACTGTTTTCATGCTTGTATATGATGTATCCACATCAATAAAAGCCTTTTAAACTTATTTTGTTTGAACTTTTTAGATTTAAAAACATTCAAATGATTAAACGTAGTTAAATAATACGGAGAATGTGGTTCTAATATTGGGTGACTGAAACAACATTTACATATAGTATCAGAAAGATTTCTTTGATGCCGCGGCTAATGGTGCCACCAATAATTGAACTCAATCTTAACAGTTTGCCTTTAGATCGGAAAAGTAACATGATCAATGCAGTTAAGTATACCTTATTGTAACTCCACTAAGTGGCGATAAATAGATTCATCTCCTTATTATTGTTTCGCTTAACTTTGTATTATGCAAAAAACTTTTGTCGATCAGATGGGTAGGGATGTGGTAATTAATTATCCGCCTAAAAAAATCATTTCGGTTGTTCCTTCTCAAACCGAACTGCTCTTTGATTTGGGGCTTGACCGGGAGATCGTTGGACTAACTAAGTTTTGCATCCATCCCATTGAAAAATTTGCAGAAAGGACGAAGGTAGGGGGGACTAAAAAGCTCAATATAGATCTAATTAAGGCTTTAGAGCCCGATTTGATTATTGGTAACAAGGAAGAAAATACGCAAGCAGACATTGAAGAACTAGCGGAGTGCTTCCCTGTTTGGATGAGCGATATTTATACCCTCGATGATGCCATGAAAACCATTGGACAGATAGGCGAGTTGGTGAATAGAGAACCTGAAGCTGCCTACCTTAACCACTTAATATCAGCAGGCTTTAGCGATCTTAAAACATTAGCCGCTCAACATCAGGTTGATAAAAAGGTTGCTTACCTCATTTGGCGTAAACCTTTTATGGCTGCTGGGAAGAATACGTTTATTGATGAGGTATTAATGATTAATGGCATGAGTAATGTTATTATGGAAAGCAGGTATCCCGAAGTTAGCTTAGCGGAACTGAAAACTGCCAATTGTGAAATGCTGTTGCTCTCTTCAGAGCCTTATCCTTTTTCAGAAAAACATATTGCTGAAATACAGCAGGAGTTACCAGACACTAAAATACAGTTAGTTGATGGCGAAATGTTCAGTTGGTATGGCAGCAGGCTGGTAAAAGCCGTACAATACTTTTTTGAATTCCAAAAGCAACTTTATTAAGTTTTTGTTGTTTCTATTTTGTAGCGTAAAGTCCAATCATCTCGTTATACTTAAGTATGAAAAAAATATTATATCTATCGTTTTTTGTGGCCGTACTTTCGGCTTGCAGCACCATGAAGAATAACTCGGGTACCACTATTAGGCTTACAGGGAAAATAGAGAAAATTGGAATGACAACTTTTCAATATGGTACCCATCTCTTAAAAGCAGATGCTAAAACCTATGCTTTAAAGAGTGCAAGCCTGAATTTAGATACTTACCTGGATAAACAAGTTACCATTAAGGGAAATAAAGTGGAGGGGTATCCGGTAGAAGGTGGACCAGAATTTATAGAAGTAACTGAGGTGAAGGAAAAATAAAAGAAGAGAAAAATTAAAAAAAGGAGAGGAGTATTTTAATAGAAAAGGCACTTTGTGCCATTTAGAATTTAAGCCGCTAAATTTTTTATAAAATCTTTCTCCTTTAAAATTAGATACTTAGCATTTTTAGTGAAAAAATATCTTGTCATACTTTTGAATTTCAAATCTAATTTCTATTTTTGCAGTCCTTAATAAATCCTACTGCGGAAGTGGCGTAATTGGTAGCCGCACCAGACTTAGGATCTGGCGCTTCACGGCGTGGGGGTTCGAGTCCCTTCTTCCGCACAATAAGATCAAGGCCGTTCCGATGTAAAATCGGGACGGTTTTCTTTTTAAGAACGGAATAGATTAAGAAATAAAATAATTTTGGTGAAGTTGAGCCTGCCTCATTTCTCATAACCAAATACTCATATCTTATAAAAATGAATATTACACAGGAAAAAACCGGCAATTTAAATGCTGTTGTAAAAATCAAAATCGCTCCTGCAGATTATACTGAAAGAGTTGATAAAGCCATTAAAGAGCAAGCGAAAAAAGCACAGTTACCAGGTTTCCGTAAAGGAATGGTTCCTGCGGCTCACATTAAAAGAATGTATGGTAAAAGTATTTTGGTTGATGAGATCAACAACCTGTTAAACGATACATTAAGTAAATACATCGCTGACGAGAAATTAGAAGTATTAGGTCAACCTCTACCTAAAACAGATGATGAAAAAGAATTTAAGTGGGATAACACAGATGAATTCGAGTTTGATTATGAGTTAGGTTTATCACCTGCTTTTGATGTAGCTATTTCATCTAAAGATAAATTCACTCAATACGTAGTTAAAGCGGATAAAGAAACTTTAGAAAGCCGTATTAAAAATATCCGTCGCAGTTACGGTAAAATGACCAACCCAGAGGTTTCTGAAGAAGGTGATGTGCTTTATGCAGACTTTACTCAATTAGCTGCTGATGGTTCTGTGTATGAAGGCGGAATTGCTAATACTGCAACTTTACGTTTAGATCAGGTAGCGGATAAGAAAATTCTTAAAACATTAGTAGGATTAAAGAAAGACGCTGAAGTAACTATCGATATTCAAAAAGCATTAGAAGATGCTGCGGTAATTGCTAAAGTGTTAAATATTTCTGAAGATGATGCTAAAGAATTGAAAGCTAACTTCAAGTTAACTGTTAAAAATATTAACCGTTTAGAAGAGGCCGATTTAAACCAGGAGTTCTTCGATAAATTATTTGGTGAAGGCGTAGTAACTGACGAAGCTGGATTCAGAGCTAAAATTACTGAAGAAGTGGAAAGCATGTTTACACAAGATGCAGATCGTAAATTATCAAACGATATTTATGAGCAGTTCTTGGCTAAACACAATTTTGAATTGCCAGATGAGTTCTTACGTCGTTGGTTAAAAGCTACAAACGAAAAGTTAACAGACGAAGAATTAGCAGAAGGTTATGATGATTTCGCTAAAAACCTTAAATGGACTTTAATCGAAAACAAAATCATTAAAGATAACAGCATCGAAATTAAATATGAAGATGTAGTTCAGGCTGCTAAGGCTAAAATCGATATGCAATTCAGAATGTATAGCCCAAGCCCGCTTCCAGAAGATCAGTTAGCGCAATATGCTGTTCAATTCTTACAGCAAAAGGAAAATGCTAATCAGGTTTTCGAAGAAGTTAAAGCACTAAAAACTTTCGAACAAATTAAATCTGTTGCTACTTTAGAGCAAAAAGAAATTGATTACGATAAGTTTATCGCTTTAGACAAGAGGTAATTCTTTAACTGACCAAATGTCAGTTTTATGGAAAGATAATAATTAAGAGCAGCCCTAGGGCTGCTCTTAATATATATGGATAATAATAATTAGTTTGGCTGAGTAAAAACACGTTAATTGTGCTAATAGCATATAAATCTAGTGGTTAGCAGAGTATGTGGAAAGTTAGTCTAATTGACTAATGTCATTTGTAATACAGATTTGTTTTACAATACCAAAGAAATAGATATATTGGCACGGAAATTAACCGAATCCAGAAAATATTTATTAAAATTATAATCCGGTTTGGTTAATGTTTCTCATAATATTTTATCCGAACCCTAAACGCAAGACAAGATTATGACTATCGACTCACAAGAATTTAGAAAATTTGCCGTTAAACATCAAGGAATTGGTGGTTTGCACGTAGATAAATTTATCGCTCAAGCCAACATGAATCCTCAAAATATGACTCCATATATCATTGAAGAACGCCAGCTGAATGTAGCTCAGATGGACGTTTTTTCTAGATTAATGATGGATCGTATTATATTTTTAGGAGATGCAATTTATGACCAGAATGCCAACATTATCCAAGCACAATTGTTGTTCTTACAATCAACTGATGCAGATAGAGACATTCAGATCTACATTAACTCTCCAGGTGGTTCAGTATACGCAGGATTAGGTATTTACGATACAATGCAGTATATTCAACCAGATGTAGCTACAATTTGTACAGGTATGGCAGCCTCAATGGGTGCTGTATTATTAGTTGCAGGGGCTAAAGGTAAACGTGCCGCACTGCCACACTCAAGAGTAATGATCCACCAACCATCAGGAGGTGCACAAGGTGTAGCATCAGATATGGAGATCAACTTAAGAGAAATGCTTAAATTGAAAAAAGAATTATACGATATCATCTCAGAGCACTCTGGCCAAACTTATGACTGGGTAGAGAAAGCTTCAGACCGCGATTACTGGATGACTGCTGATGAAGCAAAGGGTTTCGGTATGGTTGATGAGGTGTTGTCGAGAAACGTGAAAAAAGATGGCGAAACAAAATAAAGAATCACGCTGCTCATTCTGCCATTCTGGCAAGCATGAAACTTTGATGCTTATCGAGGGTATGGATGCGTTTATCTGTGATAAATGTGTAACACAGGCTAATCAACTGCTTGCACAAGAATTAGGTACTAAGAATACCAAAAATATTCAGGCAGCCATTACATTATTGAAACCTTTAGAGATTAAAAATCACTTAGATCAATATGTAATCGGACAGGATGATGCTAAGAAGGTATTGTCGGTTGCTGTTTATAACCACTATAAACGTTTGAATCAAAAAATTGATAAAGACGAGATAGAGATTGAAAAATCAAATATCATGTTGGTTGGTGAAACAGGAACAGGTAAAACGCTTTTAGCAAAAACCATTGCGAAAATTTTGCATGTTCCTTTTTGCATCTGCGATGCTACAGTGTTAACAGAAGCGGGTTATGTTGGGGAGGATGTAGAAAGTATTCTTACCCGCTTATTACAAGCAGCAGATTATGATGTTGCAGCTGCAGAACGTGGAATTGTATATATTGATGAGGTAGATAAAGTGGCGCGTAAAAGCGATAATCCATCTATCACCCGCGATGTATCAGGTGAAGGTGTACAACAGGCTTTACTGAAAATCTTAGAAGGTACAGTTGTAAACGTTCCACCTCAGGGAGGACGTAAGCACCCTGATCAAAAAATGATCCCCGTAAATACAAACAATATTTTGTTTATCTGCGGAGGAGCTTTTGATGGTATTGAACGCAAAATTGCCAATAGATTACGTACACAGGCAGTAGGCTATAAAGTTAAAAAAGATGAGACAGTTCTCGATCTTAAAAATCTTTATAAGTATATTACTCCTCAAGACTTAAAATCCTTTGGATTAATCCCGGAGCTAATCGGTCGTATACCGGTACTGTCTCACTTAAATCCTTTGGATAAAGAAACCTTAAGGAATATTCTTACCGCACCTAAAAACTCATTAATTAAGCAATATGTTAAATTATTTGCTTATGAAGATGTAGAATTGATCTTTGAAGATGATGTTTTGGATTTCGTGGTAGATAAGGCAATGGAATATAAATTGGGTGCTCGTGGATTAAGATCTATCTGTGAAGCGATCATGCTGGATGCCATGTTTGAAATACCAACGCAAGGGGATGTCAAGGAGTTGAATATCACACTCGACTACGCGATTGAAAAATTTGAAAAGGCCGACTTTAAAAAGTTGCAAGTAGCATAAAAAATCAAATCCTCTCGCGAAAGCGGGGGGATTTTTTTTAATATAATGTTTTTAACGCTTAGCGCTCAACGCTAGCTCAAAAGAGAAAATAATATGAACGAAGAAAAAGACGTAAAAAAAGATGAAAACATCGTAGAAAAAGCAAAAAGAGTTAAGGAAGTAGAAAGTCCTGTTAAATCAGGATTGAAATCAAAGGATGAAATCGTGAAAAACTGGTTGCCGCGCTACACGGGAAGAACGTTAGATCAGTTTGGTGATTATATTCTCCTAACCAATTTCAGTAAATATGTGACCATGTTTTCTGAATGGAACGATAACGCCCCGATAATGGGTTTAGATAAGCCTATGCAAAGCGTATCAGCCAATGGCATCACCATTATCAATTTTGGAATGGGGAGTCCGCTTGCTGCAACCATGATGGATTTGTTAACAGCCATTAAGCCTAAGGCCGTATTGTTCTTAGGGAAGTGTGGCGGTTTAAAGAAAAAGAATCAATTGGGTGATTTAATTCTGCCCATAGCTGCAATCAGAGGCGAAGGAACATCAAATGATTACCTTCCGGCAGAGGTGCCTGCATTGCCATCTTTCGCACTGCAAAAGGCTATTTCAACTACCATTCGTGATCACGGAAGAGATTATTGGACAGGTACCTGTTATACGACTAACCGCAGGGTTTGGGAGCATGATAAGGAATTTAAAAAATACCTGAAAAGCTTAAGAGCCATGGCTGTTGATATGGAAACTGCAACCATTTTTACTACTGGTTTTGCCAACAAAATTCCTACTGGTGCATTATTATTGGTATCAGATCAACCGATGATCCCTGAAGGTGTTAAAACTGCTGAAAGCGATAGTAGTGTTACTGAAAAGTATGTGGAAACCCACTTAAGAATCGGTATTGATTCTCTAAAACAATTGATCAATAACGGGCTTACCGTTAAACATTTGTTATTCTAATAAGACCGAACGTTAAGACGCAAAGTACACTAAGGCCATCGAGGCTTCTTGGTGTCTTCGTGTCTTGGTGGTAACATCCCCAATAAACCTATCTATAGTTAGCTATTACAGATATTGTTTGGAAATGAGGTTCTGAGCCTCCATTAGAAGTTTTAAACTATATTATTTTTTCTCTATTCTATTTTAGAAATAGCTAGACTGTAAATCCAGGTAAGTAGCCATGGAGAATCAAGTCATCTTCACTATTTATCGTGTAATTTCGGCGATTGTGGATTAATACAATACGGTCAGAAATATCTAAAATTGATCTATACAGGTGATCGGTAATGATAAATCCCTTTTCTCCTTTTAGGGTTTGTATATGTATTTTAAGTTCCTCCACCCATATAGGTGATAGCTGTGAAAAAGGCTCATCCAGCAAAACAAATTGAGCGTTACTGTAAATCATTAATAAACACTCTATAAACCGGCATTCACCTCCAGATAGGTTGTAGAACTTATTCTCTAAGTGTTTTGTAATTAATGGTATTTCTTTTAGTCTGTTTTGGTAGTTATGACAGAAAAGGTCTATGGCTTCACCAAGATTGATCTGATCGGGAATAAAGCGATCTTGTGGTAAGTAGGATAAATTTTTAGACAGGTAACCTTTATCATACTTTTTGCCGTTAATATTCAAATACTTGAAGTGGGGTGTAATACTCCCAAATATTGCTTTTAAGAGGGTAGATTTTCCACACCCGTTTCTGCCCAGTAACCCAACTACTTCTCCCACATTACAAGCCAGGTATACGCCGCTTAGTACTTCCTTCTCTTTGTAATAGTGAGTGGTACTATCTATGAAAATTGTCGACATAAAATAGGATAGTGAGGATGGAAATGAATATCAATACATCGCATGAGATTAAATACGTCATAATCTTTCTAATGCTAACCCCCATGTTTTGGAAAAAGTAGGCAGTAGATTCATAAAACATGAAATAGATTCCTATAGAAAATGCCCAGGTAAACAGTTTGATGAAAAAAGCTAACACATAAGTATCGGATTGATTAAAACCCTTTAAATAAAATAATACAGCTATAAGTAGGCTTACCAGTAAATTCCAGGCAAAGATGGGTTTGTAAACTTTAATAATTTTTTTGAGGAGGTTAATTAGCATGAACTAAATATAATTAATTGACATCAAACACAGCTACCCCAAACAAAAAAAGGATCGACATTTTTGCCGATCCTTTTTTATTTTTTAAGAATTTTAAAATTAACCTAAGTAAGATTTTAAAATTTTACTTCTTGAGGTATGACGAAGGCGTTGTAGCGCTTTGTCCTTAATTTGCCTCACACGTTCGCGAGTTAGGTTAAATTTTTCCCCAATTTCTTCTAATGAAAGGGGGTGGTTAGAACCTAAACCGAAGAATAAAACAATGATTTCTCTTTCTCTTTCTGTTAAAGTAGATAAAGAACGTTTGATTTCTTCAGATAATGACTCGTTAATTAATGAACTATCCGTGTTCGGTTCATGATTTTCAAGTACATCTAATAATGTGTTTTCTTCACCCTGAACGAAAGGCGCATCCATGGATACGTGACGACCAGAGTTACTTAAAGTATCAGAAATCTTATCAACTGTCGTTTCTAAAATATCTGCTAATTCTTCTGGAGAAGGCTCTCTTTCATATTCTTGCTCTAACTTAGAGAAAGCTTTACTGATTTTACTTAATGAACCAACCTGGTTTAATGGTAAACGAACAATACGGCTTTGCTCTGCAATAGCTTGAAGAATAGATTGACGAATCCACCAAACGGCATAAGAAATGAATTTGAAACCCTTTGTCTCATCGAAACGCTTTGCAGCTTTGATCAGACCTAAGTTACCTTCATTAATTAAATCGCCTAATGTTAAACCTTGGTTTTGATATTGCTTAGCAACTGATACAACGAAACGTAAGTTAGTTTTAGTCAATCGCTCTAATGCCGCTTGATCGCCCTCACGAATCTTCCTTGCTAAAATTACTTCCTCTTCTGCTGTGATTAAATCTACTTTACCAATTTCGTGAAGATATTTGTCTAAAGACTGACTTTCCCGGTTGGTAATGGATTGCGTTATCTTGAGTTGTCTCATTTATACGTTTTGTGTGCTCTATAATTATTGGAGTGTGCAAAGTTACGAATTTGTATAGCAATCCGAAAGGATAAAATGCTGAAAATGTTGCTGTTTACACATGTTTTTTAATGTTTTTATTGTAACAAAAATCATTCCAATAAAGTTTTTGTCATGTTTTAATTACGAATAGATTGTATAGTTGATAAACGGCTATAATTTATTGTTTTTCAATAAATATATTTTGATTTGTAATAATATTATAATAGGTTTGTTTCTTAAATTATTAAATAATTATGACGTTTCTCATCCACCAATTTAATTATCTGTCAATTAAGCAAAAGACAAACAGCTGGTGAAAAAAACCAAATCAAAATCAAATTTTAGATTAAACTTAAATTTTTTTATTCATGGATAAGATTATTAGAAATTCGGCATATGGACTAATTATGGTGGCGGCTACCTCACTTTTATTTCATGCTGTGGGCGCATTTAAGGCTTACTATAGCGGCGCTTTAGCCATTAAAGTAATTGATACCTCAGCTATTTTGAATCATAAAGTTATACCAATTGGTGATTACACAAGTGATTATACGGCAGGAACACTGCAAATTAAACCCACCCTCTTTCAATCGTTTTTATTTTATAACGGGCACTTTTCCGACCATGGAGCCGGAATCGTTTTCTTTTTACTATTGGGAATAATCCTCATGCTTGCCCTAAAATTCAGATCCGAGCTATTGTTAAATCTTTCTGGAGATAAATTTTATCAATGTGTTGGTTTGGTTGGTTTACTTTATTTGGCAATATGCTTTGGGATTGAGATACCAACAGGCAATTACTTAAAAGAATTAACTAACCATGCATTTAGGCTCGATAATAATCACGCTGATTATTCGATTTTCAATCTACTTTCTTTGTTTATCCTGTTGAATGCCATGTTGCAACTTCATACCTATGCTAAGCAATTAAAGGCAGAAAATGATCTTACGATTTAGCAAACTATTCGGATTATCAGTAGCCTTATTTCTTCGCCTCATGTCAAAAAGTTCGAAAAGGCAGGAAATAAATCCATCCATCAATTTGAGTTTTAATTTTCATTAAACTCTTCATTGGCTATCTTTTGCCCAAGCTTCATGATTGTTGTTTTATTTAAAATTATAAGATATGCGGTATTGATGAAGCAGGATGCTAGCCTGACCATTTAATTTTTTAAAGAAGTAAAAACTAACTTTACAATTAACAAATGCCCATAATAATCAACTTAGATGTAATGCTGGCCCGAAGGAAGATGTCGTTAACCGAACTCAGTGAAAGGGTAGGGATTACCATGTCTAATTTATCTATCCTCAAAACAGGTAAAGCCAAAGCCATCCGTTTGGAAACTTTAGAATCAATATGTAAAGTGTTAGATTGTCAGCCCGGAGATATTTTAGAATATAGAGGGAGCTGATCTTGAAAAGCTTTTGAAGGAAAGTGAAAGAGTGAAAAGTTGAAAGTAAAAAGTTGAAAGTTCAAAGCCCCTTAGCTTATCTTAATTCCTTAATGTTAGATTTAAAACGGAAAAAGCGGAAAGTGAAAGAGTGAAAAGTTGAAAGTAAAAAGTTGAAAGGCCCCTTAATTTATCTTCTTAATGTTAGATTGAAAGCGGAAAGACCAAAGCTGAAAGTGAAAGAGTGAAAAGTTCAAAGCCCCTTAACTTATCTTAATTCCTTAATGTTAGATTTAAAACGGAAAGACTAAAGCTGAAAGTGAAATAGTTGCAAGTTAAAAATGCAAAAGGCCATCACTCCTTAATGCTGAAAAGGAGAAATTAAAGCCATCCTGTAAAAAAAAAATCCTTTCAACTTACATTGAAAGGATTTCTATTGTATTGTTTAAAAATTATGCTTGCTCTTCTAAAACTTTAGTTACTAAATCAGCAGCTTCTTTTAAAGCGATAGCTGAATAAACTTTAAGTCCTGAATCGTCAATTAATTTTTTAGCTTCTTCAGCATTTGTACCTTGTAAACGGCAGATGATCGGAACAGGAATGTTTCCAATTTCGTTATAGGCATCAATAACACCCTGAGCAACACGGTCGCAACGAACGATACCACCAAAAATGTTAATTAAGATTGCTTTAACGTTTGGATCTTTCAAGATAATATTGAAAGCTGCTTTAACCGTTTGAGCATTTGCAGTTCCGCCTACGTCTAAGAAGTTTGCAGGCTCACCACCGGCTAACTTAATAATATCCATCGTAGCCATCGCTAAACCAGCACCGTTAACCATACAACCTACGTTACCATCTAAGTTAACGAAGTTAAGGTTAGAAGCACTTGCTTCAACTTCCATTGGATCTTCTTCTGTAACATCACGCATTGCTGCGTAATCCGGGTGACGGAATAAGCCATTTTCATCTAAATTTACTTTAGCATCAACAGCAATTACTTTATCATCAGAAGTTTTTAAAACAGGATTGATTTCGAACATTGAAGAATCAGTAGCTTCGTAAGCTTTATATAAGGCAGAAACGAATTTTACCATTTCTTTAAACGCGTTACCGCTAACACCTAAGTTAAAGGCAATTTTACGAGCCTGGAAACCTTGTAAGCCAACTTTAGGATCAATTTCTTCTTTAAAGATCAGGTGAGGAGTATGCTCAGCAACTTCTTCAATGTCCATACCACCTTCGGTACTGTACATGATGATGTTACGGCCTTTAGCACGATCTAATAAAACTGAAATGTAGAATTCTTTAGTTTCTGAAGCACCTGGATAATAAACATCCTGTGCTACTAAAACCTTGTTCACTTTTTTACCTTCAGGACCGGTTTGAGGGGTAACTAATTGCATACCGATAATGTCGGTAGCGCGTTGTTGAACCTCTTCTAGGTTCTTAGCCAACTTAACACCTCCGCCTTTACCGCGACCACCTGCGTGGATCTGCGCCTTAATAACAACCCAGTCAGAGTTATAATCGGTTTTCAGTTTCTTAGCAGCCTCAACAGCTTGCTCAGGCGTATCGGCAACAATTCCTTCTTGAACGTTTACACCGAAACTTTTTAATATTTGTTTACCCTGGTATTCGTGAATATTCATTTGCTACAAAATTTGCCCAAAGCTACAATTTCAAAGCCTTTAAACAAATAGAAAAAACCGATTTTTTCAGAAAATGAACGTTTTGTGTTAATGGAAAGTTTTAACAGGTGCAAAGAAGGGATAGCGCTGTGTTCTCATTTTAATATTACATCATTGGGCTCAATACTTTTGATTGCCTAAAATAGTTTAACTTCCTGCAATTGGCGATCCGAATATGCCCACAGCCAATTCTGCCCATAGCAGAAAGAGGGCAAGTAAAATGACAATAAATAGTATGGTTCTCAAATTCCCTGCATTAACCGTTCTAAAAACCAATTCAATTGCCAAACCTGTACTCAATAGTAAAGCGCCGGCCGCTAAAAAATCTGTTAAGTCCCACTTAACTTCTGCTGTAAATTGCATGGCTATAAATGGAAGGATTAAGATGAATGCAATTACACTTAAAATGATGATAATCCGCTGTTTAGCAGGATTAAATGTCGCTTGATTTTTCATGTTCATTAAATTTATGATATTTTAATAATTATTTAAGATAATTCGTGTTTTTTTAAGCCTTTGCTTTCCCGATACACAGCACCGGGAAAACTAAAAATCCAACAAAAGTTTGCAAAGGCGAGCGGTTAATTAAAAATGTTTTACTGGTATGGGTTCTGTAATAGGATGGATTGTATCTTCCTGAATCTGGTATAATGTTTCTCTGCCAGCTACCTTTGTCAATTTAGATTTCATTTTATGGAAGTATCTGCTAAAATTAAGCTTTCCGGCTTTGAAGAGCTTCTTGTGTGCAAACCACACAACCAAACTGGTACAGATGAAAAAACAAGAGTAGGCATGATAGCAGATGAATTTAGAAAAGGCATTTTTCTGACTAAAGATGATATACAATCGCTCTCTTTGGAAGGTAATATGTGCAGCTTCGTCAATTAGAATATCCGTGCATATTTGTTTCGGTAATTTGCAGTTTGTCGCATCCTTTAGTGCCTGATAAAAGATTTGGGCAGCACTTTCAACGGTAATCACGGCAACTGTCCATAGTTCCATGTTGGTATTGTAATATCTTATTTTTCTAAACATCGTATCTCCCCAATCTTTTTTAATTCTGTCTTCGTTAATCAGATCTAAATACCGCCCTAAATTATTTCCGTGTTTTTGCTCTTCCTTTATAAAAAGCTTTACAGCATCGGGATAGTCCGGGTCATTAATTGCATTGGCATATTTTCTGGAGGCATGAAGCGAATGTTCACCCTCTGAAGTCTCCCCGAGTTGCCAGGCCTGTAATGATTTAAGGATGTTAGCCTTTTCAGAACGATCGAGCAGAGGTGCTAAGTCCCAGTTAATTCTCAAATTCTTAAGGTTTGCACCGAAATATTCTTTCCAATAGTTAGATGAATGAATTTTCATATCGTTATTGTTTTAATCTTTAACATCAAATATTTTTTGAACAATCTGCTCCAATACAAACCAAGCCAATGACAACATTGAAAATAGGAGCAGGATTATACTTTGGGTCTTATTCATAAGGCTACTTGCTTAGTCCAAAATATTGCGCTGCATTCCAATCTGGCAAGTTCCACGATACCCAGTTTCCTTCATTATATCTTTCTTTAAAGTATTCAATTCTGGTATCAAGTCTTCCCTGCAATTCATCGTTACTGGAAGGTTTTGGGATTTCATATTCAGGTAGATTATTGATGATAGATAGGGTTAGGCTTTTTCTATTTTTATCCAGAGTTGGGAGTGTTTTATCAGATAAGGAAAGCTGATAATCCGGATCAAAGGTGATACTATCTTTATGAGCGAAATTGTACTTTACAATAAAAACATCCCAGTTTATGGTGCTGAAGGTAAGAAGTAATATAAACCAGATACTGCCATTAACTTTAAGAAGGTAGAAGAATGTTTTTTGTTTGGCTACTTTTATATATACCGTTATTAAACCGATGATACATAATATGGCAAACACTAATACCCCAATTCGTTTATGCGTTAAGCCATAAACATCTATGTAATAGCCATCCTTAATAAAAACAGAAATAATGAGGATGAAATTTTGGATCATCCAGGTGTAGGCCAGAATTCTGAGTAGATGACTTTTGCTATAGAAGTTGAGGTTTGCTCTAAAAAAGTAGACAATCACCGCCATGGCAATCATTATGCTAAATATTAAAGCATTGGTACCCTGGTGTAAGTCTGCAGAGAAGCTTCCGGTTGGGATATAATTAAACCAAAGTGTGGTGATATCAATCAAATTGAGAAACAGAATCAAAAGATTTAAGGCAGTAAAGGATATTACAGCAATAATATACTCTGTTTTTAAGGCTAGATTCTTGGTGATAAGATTCGCTCCGAAGGTGTGAACAATTTCATACCAGAGTGTTTTTGATTTGATATTTCTGCGTAATCTCAAAAGCTGTTCTCTGCATTTTCCTTCCATATCTTCCAGGGCCTTGCTAAAAAAGGTAATGGTAAGCCCGGCGGATAAGATGAAGCCCAGACAAAAATGCATAAAGCGGGGTAGGCTAAGGTCTTTAAAAAGGAAATTTGAAATTTGGGTAAAAAAGACCTCAATGCCCGTAAAGAAATTATTGGTATAATGACTAAAAATCTGATTGGCTCCAGAATAGATACCGGTGAAAACCGCTACGATAAATACCGGGAAAATAATGTATTTAATCAGTTTAAGTGCGGGCTTTAAATTAAAACCGCCAATACTCACCTGACTTAAACGCTGTACTAAACCTATTGGAACTGTTATTATCTGAATCCCAGCTGTGATGATGGCGAGAAATACCGTCCTCAATTGTTGAAAATGGCCGAATCCTATAAAGATAAGTAAGCTGAAATAATAGGCAACCAGGGTTAAGTCGCTATTGTTAATCACCACAAGTATTGCTGCAAATAGGTGGGCAACAGCATAAGTAATGAATTTTGGGCTTTTAGGAATCTCAGGGTTCCAAAAGTTAACAGCCAGAATAAAAATACTGTAAATGAATAGGTTTAAGGCCAATCGCTCATTCCAGAAGAGCAGGCTAAACAATAAGCCTCCAATAAAGATGAATAGCAATAAGAGGTTGGATTTATTTTTCATTGTTTTTTGGTTTAGATGAATTGAAGCGCGATGGTGCAAAATCCGATGCAGAGGGGGATGTTGAGTACCAGATAAATAATTGTAGTTATATACTTCGCCCAGTACCTGAGGTTTAAGATTAGTTCCAGTAGTATGCCTAATAATAGGATGGAGTTAATAATGAAAGCCACTCCAATGTAATAAAGACCCACTCCAATCATTACGTTTGCCTTAGTGAGCATAAAAATTAGCAGTATAACCGATCCTCCGATGGCAGAGTAAAGGGCAGATTTTTTGCCTGCATTAATCAAGTTTAATTTTTCAGTTATTTTCATTTTAAAAGTGCTTTGTATTTCAAAGTAAATAGTCAAAAAAAATATTATAGTTTCTTAATCATTTTTTCAAGGGCATCTAAATGCGCTTTAAAAGCCTGCTTACCCAAATCAGTAATAGAGTAGGTGGTACTGGTTTTTCTGCCGATGAATCCTTTATGAACCTTGATAAACTCTGATTGCTCTAACGTATTTAAGTGTGAGGCCAGATTTCCATCTGTAAGTTCAAGCATTTGCTTCAGATCGTTAAAGCTAATTTCATCATTCACCACAAGCATCGACATCACGCCAAGCCTGATTCTACTATCAAAAACCTTATTTAAATCAGCTATTGGGTTCTTCATCTTATTTGCCTTTCTCGTATTTAAAATACATTAAAAGCCCGTATACTATGTGTAATAAACCAAAGCCGAATGCCCAAAAAACCAGTCCGTATCCTACGTAAAACATACAAATCAAACCTAGTGCTACTTCACAAAAGCCTAAGTAACGTATATCGCTAAAGGTATATTTGCTTGCATTAATTAATGCCAAGCCATAAAATATTAAGCAGGTAGGTGCAATTATAATATAGGTATTTGGATAATTAAGTAATAAAGCAATAATAAAGAGGCCTCCGGCAACTAATGGGATAGATAAGTTAATTACCAGCGATCTGGAAGTTTTATCCCAGATTGGAAGATTATTTCTTTGGCTTTTTCGGTAGGTAAACAATACTCCTCCAGCCAAAGCAACGAAAAGCACAATTAATCCAAGTTTAACTAGATTATATTCCAGGTCTACCTCTCCTTCAATGCCATAAGCATAGCCCGTTTTATTATAGAACTTATTGATTTCATCGTGAGCAAAGTAAGCACCAATTAAAGCGATTACACCTGCAAAAACGCCTGATAAACCACTGAGTGAAATAAACCGCGATGAGCGGTCCATCATTTGCCTGATGTCTTTCAATGCATTTAGCTGTTCTTCTGTGTTGCTCATTTTAAAAGTACTTTGTTTTTCAAAGTTAAATAACAAAATGATAATTGCAAATTTTATTTTTTATTTCTGATTTTTCGTTCTTTTCAGTGGTTAATATTTAACCGCAAAGGGCGCGAAGTTCAGTATGGGTAAAGTATCGAAAATCCAGCTCCCCTACTTTTCAAGGAGGGGGTGTGCGGGAAACGTGCGCAGATAGGGTGGTTGTTTTTGAACCGAAACTGGTACGTGCGCCACGAACCAGGGGATTTACACAGAGTACGCTGAGCTAATCTTGGTTCATTAACCAGTGGTTCATTTGGTGTTTAATATTTAACCGCAAAAGGCGCGAAGTTCAGTAAGGTAAAGTATCGAAAATCCAGCTTCCCTACTTTTCAAGGAGGGGTGTGCGGAAAACGCGCGCAGATGGGGTGGTTGTTTTTGAACAGAAACTGGTACATGTGCCACAAACCAGGGGATTTACACAGAGGTCGCTGAGCTAATCTTGGTTCATTAGCCAGTGGTTCATTGGTTCATTTGGTGTTTCGGTGGTTAATATTTTACCGCAAAGGGTGCGAAGTTCAGTATGGCAAAGTATCGAAAATCCAGCTCCCCTACTTTTCAAGGAGGGGGTGTGTGTGAAACGTGCGCAGATGGGGTGGTTGTTTTTGAACCGAAACTGGTACGTGCGCCACGAACCAGGGGATTTACACAGAGGACGCTGAGCTAATCTTGGTTCATTAGCCAGTGGTTCATTCGGTGTTTAATATTTAATCGCAAAGGGCGCGAATCTCAGTAGGGCAAAGTATCGAAAATCCAGCTCCCCTACTTTTCAAGGAGGGGGTGTGTGGGAAACGTGAGCAGACGGGGGTGGTTGTTTTTGAACCGAAACTGGTACTTTTGCCACGAACAAGGGGATCTGAGAGCAGGACATTTGCACAGAGAACATTGGTTCATTCAAATGTTCATTGGATTGTTTCCAATCTATTTTCTATTTACGATTTTCTATGCCAGCTCATTCTGCTGTTCTCTGCTTCCAGTATTGTTATTAATTGTGTGCTTTGCCCTTTTTTATTAAATTTGACGATATGCTAAAAGCCACAGGAATAAGAAAATCATACGGTAAGCTTGAAATTTTAAAGGGAGTAAATTTTGAAGTTGAAAAAGGGGAGATTGTAAGCATAATTGGCCCGTCTGGGGCTGGAAAAAGTACCTTACTCCACATTTTAGGTACTTTAGATAAGCCTGATGCCGGAGCAGTTGAATTAAAGAGTACGGTAATCAGTAAATTGAGCGGCGATTTGTTAAGTAATTTTCGTAACCAGAATATCGGTTTTGTATTTCAGTTTCATCATCTCTTACCAGAGTTTAATGCGCTGGAAAATATTTGTATACCTGCATTTATCGCTAAAACCAGTAAGAAACAGGCTGAAAGCAGGGCTTTGGAGCTTTTGGACTTATTTGGTTTAAAGGATCGTGCACTACATAAACCCAATCAGCTTTCGGGAGGCGAACAGCAGCGTATAGCTATCGCAAGAGCCCTGATTAATAATCCCTCTATAATTCTTGCCGATGAACCTTCGGGTAATCTGGATTCTGAAAATGCTTCAGCACTTCATCAGTTATTTGTGAGTTTGAGAGATAATTTTCATCAAACTTTTGTAATTGTGACACACAATGAGCATCTGGCCAAAACCAGCGATAGGGTGGTGAGCATGAAAGATGGGCTTATTGTTTAGTTCATTTATTCAATTGTTCAATGGTCATTGGTTCATTTCAAATTCAATCAATCATTCATTAACTCATTCTACTATTCATTCATTTAATAAATGAAAATACTTATTACCGGCGGTAATAGCGCCAAAGCATTAAAATTATTAAAAGCATTTCCAAATCATTTCGTTTTACTTGGCGATTATGGTGACGTTCCTTCTGTTTTAACTGAAAAATACGGTTTCGCATCTTTTGGAACGCTAAACAAAGAGAGTATAGCGCATATTTTCTTGAATTTTTGTATCACCGAATCCATCGATTGTATTATTCCTTTAAAAGAATTTGAGTTAGAACCCCTGGCAAAATCGGCAGTGCTATTCGATGAGTATAACATCCAGGTGTTACTGCCTGATGCAGCTGTTATAGCGGATTTTATTGATCAGGACAATCAGGCTTTCGCAAATTTTGCAATTTTTATTGATGGAACATGTATTTATTCTACAGCTGAAATCCCTGGTAAACCTACCCACCAGCCACTTAATGGCATATATGGCTATAATGAAAACAGTAATGAATTAAAACTATTTACAATCTAAAATGGATAATTTCACTTTCGCTAAAGATAAACAATTGGTTATTTTTGAATTGGACGACGTACTTTTCCCTTCAAAAGATTATTTATTACAAGTTTATTATCTTTTTGCCCAATTTATAGAGTATACTGAGCAAAAAAATGCGGCTAACATATTAGATTTTATGCGGAATCATTATGAGGCAAGTGGAACGGAGGATTTGTTTGCAAAAACGGCCTCGCAATTTGACTTAGATGAAAAGTATCAGCATAATTTTGATCTTTTGCATCAAACAGCCCGTCTACCGTTAAAGCTTTTACTTTATCAAAATATATTGGATTTTCTTCAGGAATTAGTGGTTAACCGAAAGAAAATTGTAATTGTAACTGCCGGAAATCCGGAGCAACAGTTAAATAAGATTAAGCAAACAGAATGGAATGGACTGGAGCAGTATTTAACCGTTTTCTTTGTTGATGAGCTGAATCAGCCAAAGTCTGAAGTCTTTCAGAACATATTAAATGATAGTAACTTAAACGCCAATGAAGTGTTGGTTGTAGGTGCAAATAATTTTGATGCACATCAATCCAAATTAATTAATTTGCCGTATATTGAGTCACTAGAAATTTACAAATAGAAAATGATGAGAAAGGTATTTGTACAGCGGTATCTATTGTACTTGTTTATTGCAGGATTTACCCTGTTAAGTGCTTGTAAAAAGGATAAAAGCGAGCAGGCTAATAATGACCCTGGTGTTCCAGAAACAAATAATCTTCAAACACCAACGTCAGACAGGAATTTGTTAACAAAGGATTCGATATTTTTATATGCGAAACAAATCTACCTTTGGAATCCAAGTCTGCCAAGTTACGATAACTTTAATCCGAGGAAATATACCAGTAACCAAAGCTTGTTGTATGCCTTAACTCAAATTCCGATTAACCAACAAACGGGAAAACCATATGAGTATGTGGCAAATTCCAGCACTTCAAAATATTCTTTTATTGATGATGGATCTGTTGCCGGACAGTTAGGCGGAACAGGTGCCGATTTTGGTTTCTCATTGGCTTTTGATGGCGCAAACTTATTAAAAGTGAGGTATGTTTATCCTACTTCACCGGCCGATGTAAAGGGATTAAAACGTGGATATTTAGTAACTAAAGTAAATGGAGTTGGCGTTTTGAGATCAAGCCAGTCGGATATTGCTAATTTAAATAACGCATTATTTGGCGATCATCCTTCCATTACCCTGAGTGTTACTAAACCCGATCAAACTACAGCAGATATTGTTGTTAACCGCGCTACTTATAGCATCAATCCGATTCTGTTTACTAAAATTTATACCATTGGTGCAAAAAAAGTAGGTTACATTGTTTTCAATAGCTTTACCACCAATTCTGGCGCGGGGCTTGAAGATGCTTTTAAACAGTTTGCAACTGGTGGTGTTACAGAGCTTGTTGTCGATTTACGCTACAATGGTGGAGGATCTGTGGCAACCTCTGAACTTTTTACAAACTTAATAGCACCTCCTTCACAAAATCAGAAGGTAATGTATACCACTTACTGGACTCAGAAGATGCAGGATGGACAAGCAACTATTTTGCAAAACCAAAAATTTTATGCCAAAGGAACAGATGGTATCACCCGTTTATATTCATTTTTTGATTATCCCTATAAGCCTACCATGGCGGCAGGTAATCAGGAAGTTTTTGCTAAAAAGGGAACATTAAATGGTGTAACCAGAGTTTATTTCTTAGTTACAGGAGGTACAGCATCGGCAAGCGAGCTATTAATTAATAATTTGAAACCTGTTGTAGACGTAAAGTTAATTGGTAGGACTACCTATGGTAAGCCTGTAGGGTTTTTCTCTGTGAAAATAGATAAGTATGATCTTTATGTGCCGCAATTTCAAACTAAAAATCAGTTGAACCAAGGCGATTACTTTGATGGCATGACAGTAGACAGGACAGTTGATGATGATTTAAGTAAAGAATTTGGAGATACTGAAGAGGGCATGCTTAAACAAGCATTGTATTATTCTGAAAATGGCAAGTTTAGTGCTCTTGTAAATGAAAATAGATTGAGCAGTACATCAGGAATTACAAGGGCAGATATTGATAGTAAAAACCAACAACTTGATCATGACTTTAAAGGCATGGTAGAGACGAGAAAATTGAAATTAAAATAAACCAAGCAATATTTTTGAACCGATAGCGTAATAACTATCGGTTTTTTTTTATCTTAATTATTACAAAAATGAAGCAGTAAAAGGTTGCATTTTTTGTGAAATTTTGATAAGCTTGTTATATAAATCGTTAAGAGAATTATGCCGATAGAAATAGTTGAAAAAGAGCACATAGGATATTTAAACATCATCAGCGCTAAAGAAGATCATACAGACGAATTGAGATCTAAACTGGATGAAGCGCAGCGTTTGGGAAATGAATTTAAGTCCAAAGCAGTAATTACATTTAATACCACCATCGGACCAAAAAGAGTAGATACAACAGTTTGGTCGGTAACGGAGAAGTACGTTCAATTGAAAAATAATGTTCACATTCCGATAAAAAGCTTAATAGATATCGATTTTTAAGGCTGCTTGTTTAAGGAAATAAATCATCCCGCGTTTTATTTACCTTATTAAAATCTGAATGAGTACGCTTCATAAAATTGCATTAACATTTATTAAAAATATTGGCCCCGTAACGGCTAAACATTTATTAGCCTATTGTGGTAGTGCTGAAGCTGTCTTCTTAGCAAATAAAAAACAGCTCTTGCAGATACCGGGTATAGGAGAGAAGACTATAACATCTATACTTGCTACTGATGCATTAATAAAAGCAGAACGGGAACTGCTTTTTATTAAAAAACATGGTATTCAGCCATTATTTTTTTCAGATGAGGATTATCCGAAACGCCTGAAAAACTGTTATGACGCACCAATATTACTGTATTATAAAGGTGTCGCTGATTTAAACCATCCGCGAATAGTTAGTATTGTTGGTACAAGAAATGCCTCAGAATATGGACGAAATCTGTGCCGGGCATTAGCTGAGGTACTGACTGCTTACGATATTGTGGTGGTGAGTGGTTTAGCCTATGGGATTGATGTTTGTGCGCATCAGGAATGTTTAGCTCACAATATTCCTAACATTGGGATTCTGGGACATGGATTAGATCGGTTGTATCCACAGGTTCATAAAGAAATTTCTCAGCAAATGGTGCTAAATGGTGGTTTGCTTACAGAATATCCCACTTTAACGAATCCGGATCGGCAAAATTTTCCTCAAAGAAACCGAATTATTGCCGGAATTTCAGATGCTACTATTGTGGTGGAAGCTTCCAGAAAAGGTGGTGCCCTTATCACGGCAGAGATCGCAAATTCTTATAATAAGGATGTTTTTGCCTTTCCTGGCAGAACAAACGATCTATTTTCTGAAGGCTGTAATTTTCTGATCAAAACCAATCGCGCCGCATTGATCAATAGTGCAAAAGATCTGATTTACTATTTAGGCTGGGATATCATTCCTGTTCAGGAAAAGCCTGCTATACAAACCGCCCTGCCTATCCATTTATCAGCACAAGAAAAAAGTGTAGTAACTGCTTTAACCAATGGGGCCTTGAGTATTGATGAACTGACTTATCAATTTAAAATTTCTGCGGGAAAATTGCCCATAGTATTACTTACTTTAGAAATGCAGGGGATAATTATTTCATTACCCGGAAAGGTTTATAAGCTGGTATAAGATTTTCTGAAGGCAAAATGCCGAATAAACAATCTATAATGCCTATCATAATTATAGATTATGATATTAAATTTTGAAAATTTAGTTTATTTAAAATAATGTTTTAATTAAGTAATGCTTTGTAAAATACTTAATGCCTTTTATTAGATTTGCAATATGTGGTACAATAATATTTTAGAAACCATTGGTAATACACCATTGGTAAAATTGAATACGATTACTAAAGGGATTCCTGCTACTGTTTTGGCGAAAATTGAAACAACAAACCCTGGAAATTCTATCAAAGACCGTATGGCGGTGAAGATGATTGAAGATGCAGAGCAGAGCGGAAAATTGAAACCTGGCGGAACCATTATCGAGGGAACTTCCGGAAATACCGGAATGGGCCTGGCTATGGCTGCCATTATTAAAGGTTACAAATGTATTTTTACCACAACTGATAAGCAGTCTAAAGAAAAGGTTGACGCTTTACGTGCCTTTGGTGCCGAAGTTATTGTTTGTCCAACAAACGTTGAACCTGAAGATCCCCGTTCTTATTACTCTGTTTCTTCTCGTTTAGAGCGTGAAGTACCTAATTCCTGGAAACCAAATCAGTATGATAATTTGTCTAATTCGCAGGCACACTACGAGCAAACAGGACCAGAAATATGGGAACAAACAGAAGGTAAAATTACCCATTTAGTGGTGGGCGTTGGTACTGGTGGAACCATATCAGGTACAGGCAAGTATTTAAAAGAAAAGAATCCAGATATTAAAATTTGGGGGATTGATACCTATGGCTCTGTATTTAAAAAATATAAAGAGACGGGTATTTTTGATAAGGATGAAATTTATCCTTATATCACAGAAGGTATTGGTGAGGATTTTCTTCCTGCAAATGTTAATTTCGATGTAGTAGATCTTTTTGAAAAAGTAACAGATAAAGACGCGGCCTTAATGACCCGGGATATCGCCAGAAAAGAAGGGATTTTCGTAGGTAATTCGGCAGGTGCGGCAGTGGCGGGATTGATACAATTGAAAGAGAAGTTGAAACCAGAAGATGTAGTGGTTATTATTTTTCATGACCATGGCAGCCGGTATATGGGTAAAATGTATAATGAAGATTGGTTACGTGAACGTGGATTTTTACAAGATGAGAAATTAACCGCCAAATCGATTCTGGCTAAAAAGGAAAGCACAGAGATTGTAACCCTTGATGCTCAAAAATCAGTTCTGGAAGCCATTAATACCATTAAATCAATGAATATTTCTCAGATTCCGGTTACGCAACAGGGGATGATTGTAGGTAAAATTGCAGAAAGCGATATTTTATCTGCTTTGTTGGAAAACCCAGGGTTAAAATCGGCACCAATTGCAGAAATTATGACAGCTACTTTTCCATTTGTTGATTTAAATACTTCTATTGATAAGATTTCATCATTGATTAACAAAGAAAACTCTGCTGTACTGGTAGAGGCCGAATCTGGAAAAATTGAGATTATTACACAGTACGATATTATTAATGCGATATCGGGGTAAGCATGTATGACAGTAACCATGCTCCTTAGCTTTTACTGTGACAGGTTAGGTTGGGATTTGTTTTATTGACTTTATCTTAAAGATGCTGAAACAAGTTCAGCAAGACGATTACGAAAAAAATCCTCTACAGGATTCATCACACCATCCGTCCCCCTGAATTTATTTCAGGGTCTTATCACAAAGTTGCTGAGGTAAAATCAGCAGAGCATGATTTGAGATATTACAGGTCAACGCTATTTATAAAAAGAAAGTTCCCTGAAAAGTTTTCAGGGAGCTTTTTATTTGGTTCAGTTTTCAATACTGTACCTTCAACATTTTAATGGCTTGGTGCATCGGCATTAACACGCTTAATCTGCGCGCCCAATGCACGTAAACGGGTGTCAATGTCTTGATATCCACGCTCAATCTGTTCGATGTTGTAGATGGTTGATTTACCTTCAGCAGATAATGCGGCAATCAATAGGGAAACACCTGCTCTGATATCCGGAGAAGTCATGCTTATTCCACGCAATTTATATTTTTTGTCGATTCCGTTAACAGTTGCACGGTGTGGGTCGCAAAGGATGATTTGTGCACCCATATCAATTAATTTATCAACAAAGAATAAACGGCTTTCGAACATTTTTTGGTGAATCAATACATTTCCTTTCGCTTGTGTAGCCACTACTAAAACAATGCTTAGTAAGTCTGGCGTAAAACCTGGCCATGGAGCATCAGCAATGGTTAAAATTGATCCATCAATAAAGGTATCAATCTCATAGTGCTTTTGTGAAGGAACGAAAATGTCGTCGCCCCTACGTTCAAGTTTGATGCCTAATTTTCTAAAAACTTCGGGAATAACGCCTAATTCGTCGTAACAAACATTTTTGATAGTGATCTCAGATTCGGTCATTGCCGCCAACCCGATAAACGACCCAATTTCGATCATATCTGGAAGCATACGGTGCTCAGTACCTCCTAGTTTAGTAACTCCTTCAATGGTTAACAGATTAGAACCGATACCTGAAATTTTAGCGCCCATACGGTTCAGCATTTTACAAAGCTGTTGTAAGTAGGGTTCGCATGCTGCATTATAAATGGTAGTAGTACCTTTTGCCAGGACAGCAGCCATTACAATGTTTGCAGTTCCAGTTACAGATGCTTCATCTAATAGGATATAGGCACCTTGTAAGTTGGTGGCATCTACATTGAAGAATGCTTTTTTACTGTCATAAACAAACTTGGCACCCAATTTTTCAAATCCGATAAAGTGGGTATCCAGTCTTCTACGACCAATTTTATCACCACCCGGTTTAGGAATAGCTGCTTTACCAAAACGTGCCAATAATGGGCCTACAATCATGATAGAACCTCTTAAACCACCACCTTTAGCCTTGAAAACATCCGATTGGAAGAAATCAAGATTGATATTTTTAGCCTCAAAGCTGTAAGTATCTTTGTCTAAGCGCTCTACTGTAACCCCCAGGTCGCCCAACAATTCTATCAGTTTGTTTACGTCCTTAATGTCGGGTATATTGCTAATGGTTACTTTTTCTTCTGTCAATAATACTGCCGAAAGAATCTGTAAAGCTTCATTTTTGGCGCCTTGAGGGGTAATTTCGCCTTTTAATTTGATTCCGCCTGTTATTTCAAATGCGTTCATATATCTGTTTTTCTGCTAATAAGATTATTTTCTACTCCTTTTCCTTTTTTATCAAGACCTAACTTAAGAGATTTTAGATATCATTTTGGGAAAAGAACCGGAAAATAAGGGTTCTTAGTATTTAGATTTGTTGTTGTTGTTTCTTTGACGATTGTTATTGTTGTTGTTATTCTGGCGGTTTTTCCCGTTGTTATTGTTGTTATTCCGGCCGCGGTTATTGTTGTTATTATTTTGACGAGGGTTTTGTTGTCTAAACTCAACCTTTGCCAAATTCACATTTTCATCCAGGCGTAATAGTCCACCAGATAAATCATGTAAATCCTTTAAAATGGTTTCATCAGAAACATTGTCTTTGTTCCAGGTTACGTAAGCCATTTTCATAAAGTTAGCAATGCTTTGAACCATGGCTTTTTTATGCTCGGGGTTTTCTTCCCGCATTGCTTTTTCAATTAAATTTTCAACAGCCTTACCATAATGCTTGTAGGTAATTCGTTGCTGTGGATAACCAATATGTGCAGGTTTTACGAATGCATTTTCAGGAAGAGGCTTTGGATAGGGGCTATCTACATCAATCTGATAGCCAGAAATGATGTGTAGGTGATCCCAAAGTTTATGTTTAAAATCGGCTACATCACGTAAGTGGGGTTGTAAAAAACCCATCAAATCGATAACTGCCTGGGCATATTTATTGCGTTCTTCAATGGTAGGTAATGCACAGATATACTTTACCATATTTTGAACATTGCGACCATATTCTGATAAAATCAAATGGCTACGCGTAGTGTTATAATCAAAACTCATGTCAAATAAATTAATGGATAAATTTTCTGGCGATACGAATTATGAAATAACCAGAAGAGTTTAGGTTATGAATTCACCGAAATGTCTATTGCCAGATTTCGTTTAATAAACTCAAAGATACTAAAAATATTGTGGATTGGTTGTTTGTCGCTTAATTTTTGCAAACGTTCCCGGTACTTATATTTGCTTTTTGGATATTAATTTCCCTGCTAACATCTGATGATCGAATTATTTTACCGTATAAGGAAATATATGCGATAAGAGCTGGGTGCTTACTCCGCGCATGTACATATTCAAATCTCGTCGCTATTTTTAGGGTAATCAAAAAATATTAGATCTCCTGTTCCTTTACTTACCATTTTCCAGGAATCAAAGGGAAAGGAAATCAAGACCATTCCTGCGGTTGGAATATTGTAGATATCAGCATCGCTGAGTTCATTTGCCAGGTCGGTAAAGCCGGGATTGTGGCCAAACATGATTACTGTATCAGCACCATCACTTAAGCCGTTAACCACTTTAAGCAAAGCTGTAGTGTTGGCTTCATAAATCGTTTCATCATAAATAATGTGCTCAAAATTATAAGCTTCTGCAAAATATTTAGCTGTGGATTTAGCCCTTTTGGCAGGGCTGCTTACTATTAATTCGAATTTAAATCCTTTTTTCAGTAAGCGTTCGGCCATTTCTGGCGCATTTTCTTTACCACGTTTATTTAAGGGGCGATTAAAATCTTTTAATTCTGCATTGCCCCAGTCAGATTTGCCATGACGGACTAAAAGTAGTTGCTTAGCCATTGAGTTTTTCTTCTATTTTGTTTACAATAGTTTGTGGTTGGATCAGATCCATACAACTTTCAACACCACAAAGGCAAGGTTTGTTTCCGTATATTGAATTCGGCCTGTTTGGATGGTGAATTTGCACGCAATCTTTTTCAGCTTGACCATAGCCTAGAAAGCCAGCATAAGGATGTGTTGGCCCCCATACGGAAATAACTGGTACACCCATTAAAGAAGCCATGTGCATTCCTGATGAATCCATGCTGAGCATGAGATCTAAATTTGAAATAATGGCGAGTTCCTCGGTAAGGTTAAAATTTCCAATTAAATTATGTGTATTATGGTATTTTCCTGCCCAGTTTTCGGCAATATTTTTTTCAACCTCACCTCCTCCAAAAACAAACAACTGGTTTCCTTTTTCCGATAAGGAGGCAATTACCTGCTCCATTTTATCATAGGGATAAACTTTATAAATATGCTGTGCGAAAGGAGAGATGCCAATCTTTTTTGTTGTTGTGTTAAATAGATTGGCAACTTTTTCTGGCAATGTTTGCGGATTTCTTTGTAATTGATGACTTAGCTTTAAAGTATATCCTAATTCCCTGAAAACATCGGCATAGCGCTCAACGGTTTGACGTAGCGGTTTAAATACCTTTTGTTCGGTGCGGGTTAAGGCTTTTTTTTCTGCTCTACCTTTGTTTATCCGTTTTATTTTTATCCCTGAAATTCTAAAAAAACTCGAAACGGCACGGCTTCTGATATTATCATGAAGGTCGGCAATGGATGAGGCTTTGTACTGTTTTAATTCCTTATACAAACGATATAAGCCCACTAAACCTTTATGTGTGGTTTTGGGTTCTATTGCATGAAATTTAAGGTTGTGGATGGAAGTGAAAAAAGGTTTAAAGGCAGTTCTGCTTACCATTACAATTTCTGTTTCCGGATGTTGGGCGGTAAATTCCCTTAAAACAGAGGCTACCATCGCCACATCTCCCATGGCAGAAAAACGCAAAACGATGATTTTCTCTTTTGATGATGTCATTTTTTTAAGCAATTAGTTCAAAAGCCAAAATCACCAAGACACAATGAAAATTTAAAATTTGCTTCGTGCCTTAGTGATATTTATTATGGAGACGCGCAGGAGATAATAATCTAAGCCTTCTTGTACAGTACCGGGTTCAAACTCGGGTCGTTATACATTTTCATTTGCTTGTACACTTTCATATATTTCTTTCCAGCCTCAATATCGGCTAGTAATTCGTCAATGCTATTGGATAAATCTTCGCGTTGCGACAAAAGAACATCCAGTTTAGTTTGGCATAGCTCGCGATGTGTTGCTGAAGCAGTAGGTCTTTCAGCTTCTTCACGCATATGATATATTTTTAACGCCAGTATAGATAGCCTGTCTATTGCCCATGCAGGGCTTTCAGTATTGATTTTTGCATCTGGCTTAGCGTTTATGCCTTGATATAAGTTGAGGAAATAACCATCAATAAACTCTACCATATCGGTACGTACCTGATTTTGCGCATCTATCCTTCTCTTCCAGCTTAATCCTTCAACCGGATCAATCTGCGGATTACGAACCACATCTTCCATATGCCACTGCGCAGTGTCTATCCAATTTTTAAGATAGAAGAGATGCTCCAGGCTTTCGGCATCGTAAGGATTGGCAATGGGATGATCAATGTCATCAAACTGATGGTAATCGGTAATGGCTTGATTAAATATGCGGTTGGCTATTTCACTTATCATGGGGCAAAGGTATTGAAAAGATTAAATTATTTATTATGCTAAAAACTAGGGCTTTTTACTTTCGAAATATTGGGTTATTTCAGGTAAAGAGAAAGAATTGAGGCATTTTTCTGCACTTAGTCCACCTTTTCTGGCTACTAAAATACCATAATGCATATCGTGGAAACCTTCTGTTCTATGTGCATCTGGATTAACAGAAAGCAGCACGCCTTTTTCTAGGGCATAACGATGCCAGCGCCAGTCTAGATCTAAACGCAGCGGATTGGCGTTTATCTCGATCACAACCTTATTGGCTGCACAGGCATCTATAATTTTTTTATAATCTATGGGGTATCCGGCACGGCTTAATAATAACCGGCCTGTTGGGTGACCTAAAATTGTCGTATATGGATTTTCAATGGCCTTTAGTAATCTTGCAGTTGCTTTTTCTTCATCCATACGCAGGTTACTATGGATGGATGCCACCACAAAATCGAAAGTTTTAAGAATATCATCTGGGTAATCTAGTGATCCATCACTTAGAATATCACTTTCTATTCCTTTAAATATTTTGAAAGGTGCAAGTTTCTTATTTAACTCATCTATTTCCTGATGTTGTGCATAAACCCGTTGCTCATTTAACCCTTTGGCGTAAACAGCGGTTTTAGAGTGGTCGCAAATGCCCAGGTATTCTAAATTAAGGTGCTCTTTACAATATACCGCCATTTCTTCCAGGCTATGTACTCCGTCAGACCAGGTAGAGTGATTGTGTAAACTACCTTTTAAATCTTCATATCTTATCAAAACTGGAAGTTGATTGTTTTTTGCCAACTCAATTTCGTCAAAATCTTCTCGCAATTCTGGTTCAATAAACGCCAAACCGGCTTGTTTGTAGATTTCTTCTTCACTTGCGAAAGGACCACTTCCAGCTAATTCTAAAACTTTTTCTACGTGCGCTTCATTCCCGGTTTGTTTAAACCACTCTAAATAGAATGTAGTTTTTTCTACGATAGAGATTTTAACTTTCAAGCCTGCCTCGGTTACCGCATGAAAAGCGTCGTCTCCCTGAATTAACGTTAGCGGTGCAAACCTATCCATATTCAGTATAACTGCTTCTAGATTTTCGGCACCAATAATCAACTCTAATTGATCAATAATTTCACAGTTCCTTCTGTATTGGCCTGCAAAACCCAAAAGTGCATCATGATCTACCGATACCAGCCATGTAGAAAGTTGCGTTAATAAGGTGCTTGCAAAGCCTTCAATTTGTGCGTATAAAAATCTGCCGTTGGCTGCTATTTTGAACTCAATCGCCTTCTTGATCTCTTCCTGTGTTTTTAAACCAAATCCTTTGGCTTCGATTAATCGGTTTTCATTGCAGGCGTAATAAAGTTCTCCAATATTCTCTATGCCCAGCACGTGCCAGATAATGGCTATTTTTTTTGGACCAATGCCCTTTATACCCAGCATCTCTACTACTCCTTCAGGAGTTTTTGCAATCATGTCTTGCAGCTCCTTTAATTCTCCGGTTTGGAGCAATTCGGCTACTTTAGATGCCAGGCTTTTTCCGATGCCATCAATCTTATCTAAGTCGGCTACAGGTTTATCTTTCAGTGCGAAAGGTAACTTGTCGATTTTGAAATAAGCATTAGCGATAGATTTTATCTTAAAGGGATTCTCTTCATGCAGTTCCATTAACTGTGACAAGAGGCGTAGGGTACGGGCGATGGTTTTATTCTCCATAAGCGGTAAAATTAAGGAAAATAATGCTTCAAAACTTTTGGATGGTATGAATTTGCAACACAATTTCTGATAAGTGTTGTTCTCTGTTTATGAATAAGTTGGTAAACATCATTCTTTTTGGATTAGGTATCGGGTTGATTTCCTGTAAGTCGTCGCCGAGAATCCAGAACAAGGTAGATTCTATAGCAAGCATTGAATCGGGACCCGGAAAAATTATTGATGAGCGATTTTTAATTGTTCCAGGTCGGTCTGTTGGTGAAATATCTCTTGGGGATGATATGGTTGCTGTAATTAAAAAGCTGGGTAAACCTGATGCAGGTGATGCGGCTATGGGAAAGGCTTGGGGAATTTGGTACAACATTGGTTCGGAGGGTAAAGAGAAAAATGAGTTGGCTATTTATTCAGCTTATCGAGATACGAGCATGCGGGTTAAGGAGGTGAAACAAATTAGAATTACTTCGAATGCCTTCAAAACGCAGGATGGCTTCACTACTCAAAGAACCATGAATGATACGGAACTGCGATTCCCCGGAATGGAGCAAGTGGCTACTTATTTGAATGAAAACCAGGATACTGTGTTCGTATATGATGCACAGTCTGATGGTATTGGTTTTGAGTTTTTAAAGGGTAGGGGGATTTCGGTTACTGTACATCCTAAAAACGTAGCAGTTAATAATAGTTATATAACTTTGCACCCGGAATGGAAACAGGTGTTTTAGTTTTGAGTATCAGGTAATAAGAATCAAGTAGCGAGTATCAGGTAGCGAGAATCAAGTACCAAGGTTTTGTAACTCTTTCAGCTTTTAATCGAATATTAAGGAATTAAGATAGTTAAGGGGGACTTTAAACTTTTAACTTTGAACTTTCCACTCTTTCACTTTCCGCTTCGGTCTTTTAATTTCTGCTAAACAAAAAATCCCAGCACGCGTATAACATACTGGGATTCGATTTATTTTTTTCTACTTGATGACCGCTTCAAAAGGCATTCTTGCTTGTATCCCCGAACTGGCCACTACTTTTTTCATTTGTTGATAGAGGTAGTAATTTTCACCTAATTCTTGTTTAGTGTAATAAGTTTTTACCCGATCGGTACTTTCCTGAAGTAATGATTTTAATGGATCAATTACATCTGGATATTCGACGATTTTATAATCTTTTAAATTTGCTTTTTTTGCCGCGGCTTTAATGGCATCGTTAAAACTTCCAATTCGATCTGCAAGCCCAATTTGTACGGCATCGGTACCAATCCAAACGTGGCCACCTCCTACGCTATCAATATAAGCCTTACTCTTCTTTCTGCCTTCGGCTACGCGGCTCACAAAGCCACTGTAAATTCTGTTCAATTCATTTTGAATAATAAATTTTTCCCCTTCAGTCATGGGGCGGTTAGTGGCCATAATATCAGCATATTTACCTGTTTTTACGCCGTCGAATGTAATTCCCAATTTATTGGTCATCAGGTTTTGGAAGTTTGGAATAATTCCGAAAACACCAATAGAACCAGTTATGGTATTGGGCTGAACAAAGATACTGTCGGCTGCACAAGCGATATAATATCCGCCAGAAGCCGCAACATCACCAAATGAGGCCATTACCGGCTTAACTTTTTTACTGAGTACAATTTCTCTCCAGATTACATCGGATGCAAGGGCACTACCTCCGGGAGAATTTACGCGCAATACGATGGCTTTTATGTCGTCATCCAAGCGTGCTTTACGGATGGCTCTAGAAATGCGTTCTGAGCCGATTTGATTGTCAGATCCTTCTCCACCGGTAATATCTCCATTGGCGTAAATCACAGCAACCTTATTTTTGCTGGAACCACTATCTGTATTGTTTTTAAGGTAATCGTTTATGGAAACAGCACGGATAACTTCGTCTTTTTTACGGCCAGAGAGTTTACGTAATTTGTCTAAAATTTCATCCTTGTACTTTAACCCGTCGACCATTTTATAGTTTAGGGCATCTTGAGGTTCGCGGATTTTATAATTGTCGGCAATGGTATAAAGAGAATCTTTCAGGATGTCTCTACTTTGTGCAATATCCGTTAAAAAAGTATTATACAAGCCACCAACATAAGCGGTTACCTGCTTACGGTTGTAATCGCTCATTTTATCTAAAATGAAGGGCTCTACCGCACTTTTATAGTTTCCAACACGAATAACCTGTGCTTCTATTCCTAGTTTTTCTAATGTTCCTTTGAAAAAGGTAAGTTCAGAACTGAAGCCCTTGAATTCTAATGCGCCTTCTGGGTTTAAGTAGATTTCATCAGCAACAGAGGCTAAATAATAGGCACCCTGAGTGTAAACTTCACTGTAGGCAATTATTTTTTTATGGGATTTTTTGAAATCAATTAATGCATTTCTGATTTCACGCATGGTGGCAAAACCAGCGTTTGGACTGCTCACGTTCAGGTAAATACATTTAATATTATCATCTGTTTTAGCTTTTTGCAGAGATTTTAGGAGGTCGTTTAAGCCTATACCATCTTTTTCTTCTCCACCTACAATAGGTAGATTGCCAAAAGGGTTTTTGGGTGTGCGTTCGGTTATTGCCTGATCGAGGTTAAGGAATAAAACAGAGTTGTTGTTTACCACTACGTTTTTATCCGTATCCACCGAGGCGATTAAACCTACAATGATAAAAAAGCAAATTACTCCGATAAGCACCATGGAAAGGAAAAAACCAAGCATGGAGGCAAATAGATACTTAAAGAAATCTCTCATTTAAATGTTTTAATTTTGTGTTGTAAAGATATAAAAATACACATCGCTTATATGGCTTTAGAGCGCACAATTGCTTATTTGTTACTGGGGGGAAATTTAGGAGATATTAAGGCGAATTTACACTTAGCCATACAACTGCTGGAAGAAAGGGTAGGGAAGATTGTTTCGGTTTCTGCGCTATACGAAACTGCAGCCTGGGGCAAAACCGATCAGCCAGCATTCTTAAATCAGGCGGTAGGAGTGGAAACTGATTTAGCTCCAATGGATGTTTTAGCGGCTGCGCTGGCAATAGAGGCAGAGTTGGGTAGAATTAGAAAAGAGAAATGGGGTGAAAGACTAATTGATATTGATCTGATTCTCTTTGGAGATCAGGTAATTAATATTGAAGGGAAACTTCAGGTTCCTCATCCACATATGCAGGACAGGAATTTTGTGTTAACCCCTTTAGCAGAAATTGCAGGCGATGTGGTTCATCCTGTGTGGAATAAAAATATTTCAACATTGGCAGAAAATACTTCTGATAAATTGCCTGTAAAGCGGTTGTAATGATTAGATTTGTTATATGGAGAATATTTATGATAATCATCCCATCGATTTATCATACCTTATTGAAATGCTTGGTAACAACCGAACGTTTATAATTGAATTTTTTGATACATTTTCTACACAAACCCCCTTGTACCTCGAAGAGTTGGATTTAGCCTTAACTAATCAAGACTGGGAACGGGTAGCCGACTGTGCGCATAAAATTAAGCCAACATTTGGATATTTTGGGCGCAATGACATCAGAGATCTGGTTCATGACATTGAACGGAGCGCAAGACAAAAAATGGCACCAGCTCAAATCATCACCGATGTGCAAAAATTAAAATCAACTTTAAATCAGCTCTATCTGCAAATAGCAGAAGCCAGAATTAATTTATAACAGTTTGGATGAGCTACTTCTAAAATGTAAGAAGGACATGCCAATGTAAAGTACCAGCACAAATGGAATAGCTGCGAAATTTAAAAACGCAATAAGCAAGGCTGAGATCATCAGGAAGATGAATTTAATCTTGTTTCGGGTCCAGCTTAATTCGCCAAATTTTAAAGAGAATATTTTAATTTCACTGACCAAAAGGAAAGCAGTTAGCGCTGTAATGCCTAAAAGTAGGAAAGAAGATCCTATTACACCAGGATAGTCGCGCCCTATAAAAGACAATGAGCAGATGAACAGCGTATTCATTGGGGTATTCAGGCCAATGAAGTCTTCAGTTTGCCGCTCATCATTGTTAAATTTGGCTAATCGCAATGCAGAAAATATGGTAATTAAGAATCCGAAGTAAGGAAGGTAATCCGAGGTATAATCGCTTAGTTTCAATAGTTGAAACATCACTACGCCCGGTAAAAAACCAAAACTTACCATATCGGCAAGGGAGTCTAGATCCTTTCCGATTGCTGATTTCACATTTAGAAATCGGGCAACCATGCCATCAAAAAAGTCGAATATACCGGATAGGATTACGAAGTAAGCGGCGGTTTCAAGATCGCCTTTAAATGCAAAAACGATCCCTATACAACCAGAAAAGAGGTTAGCGCAGGTAATCGCATTGGGAATGTACTTTTTCATGAGATAGGATAAAGGTAAATAATTAAGGTGTAAGATTTAAGTAACCTGGATGGAAAACTTAATCCTTACACCTTTATGTCATTCGCCTTTACTAGCTGTTCATCGAAATCAGGAATTCTTCGTTGCTCTTAGTTCCTTTAATTTGAGCCTGAACAAATTCCATCGCCTCCTGGCTGTTCATGTCAGCCAAGTGGTTACGTAAGATCCAAACCCTTTGCAAGGTATCTCTGTCGTGCAATAGATCATCTCTACGTGTACTTGATGCTGTGATATCGATAGCAGGGAAAATACGTTTGTTAGATAATTTACGATCCAACTGAAGCTCCATGTTACCTGTACCTTTGAATTCTTCGAAGATTACCTCATCCATTTTAGAACCTGTATCTGTTAATGCAGTTGCCAAAATAGTTAATGAACCACCGTTTTCAATATTACGTGCCGCTCCGAAGAAACGTTTTGGTTTGTGTAGTGCATTCGCATCAACACCACCCGATAAGATTTTTCCTGATGCCGGAGCAGTTGTATTATAAGCTCTGGCTAAACGGGTAATAGAATCTAAAAGAATGACTACATCGTGCCCGCTTTCTACCAAACGTTTAGATTTTTCCAGCACGATATTGGCAATTTTTACATGACGCTCTGCAGGCTCATCGAAAGTAGAGGCAATAACCTCAGCCCTAACGCTACGTGCCATATCAGTAACCTCTTCCGGACGTTCATCTATTAAGAGAATAATTAAATAAACTTCTGGGTGGTTTTTAGCGATAGCATTTGCAACTTCTTTAAGTAAATTCGTTTTACCTGTTTTAGGTTGTGCTACAATTAAACCACGCTGACCTTTACCGATAGGGGTAAATAAATCCATAATACGGGTGCTGTAATTACCAGTATCTGTAAATAAATTTAATCTTTCGGTAGGGAAGAGAGGAGTAAGGTAGTCGAAAGGTACACGATCACGAACCTCTGCAGGAATACGGCCGTTAATGGTTTCTACCCTTACCAGAGGGAAATATTTTTCACCTTCTTTTGGAGGGCGGATACTTCCTTTAACCGTATCACCAGTTTTTAAACCAAAAAGTTTAATTTGTGATTGTGATACATAAATATCATCAGGAGAAGTCAGGTAGTTATAATCTGCTGAGCGTAAGAAACCATATCCGTCAGGCATGATTTCCAATACCCCCTCATTGGTAATTACGTTATCAAAATCTAAATTAGAGTAGCTGTTTTCATTTTTATGATGGCTACCGGCATTAGGTTGTTTTTGCGAACGGTTATCGTCACGCTGAGGTTTCTCTTTTTGCTCGTGTTTTGGTTTTGGAGCTGGAACCACTTCTGCATTTTCTTCAATAAGCGCAGAAATTGGTTTTACACTTTCTACTTCAACAGTTCTTTCTGGCTGAAATTCAGCCACAGGCTCGTCGAAAAGCGTTACGGATTCTGTTTTTGGCTTAGAAACAGGTGCCACATCGTCTTTTTGGATTCTTGCTCTTTTTTTAGCGGGCTTTTCAGGTTCAGCCACAGCTGCAACTGCCTCAACCACTGGTGCTGCCACAGGAGCTTTAGCTGCCTTTGCAGATTTTGCTTTAGCTGAAGCAGGTGCCTTAGTTTTTTTCTCTTCAGGAGCATCTAAATCAGATTTAGCAGCACTGATTATTTCTTGCTGATGTAAAAGCACTTCAACTAAGTCAATTTTTTTTAGGGAATCGGCACCTTCTATGCCGTAAGATTTTGCAAGCTCACGCAGTTCTGATGTGAGTTTATCATTTAATTCTGTTTTGCTAAACATTCTAAATATATATGTTTCAAGAAATTTTTTATTTGCTTATAACGCTTTTTCGGTTATAAAGCTGCACAAGCTTATAAATGTGTTTTGCCTAAGCCCGGCGGTTTTGTTGTGTATAAATTCTTTAGGCTATAAAACTTTTATGAGTTTTAACTTTAATAAACTCAAAATGGTTTCATAAAGTGTTTAAATGCTGAATAAAAAAGCAGTATTGGCTCTTTAAAAATGATTACAAAAACAAGTCTTGGTAAAATTTTCTGGGATATTCAGATAAACGGTTGAGAAATTATGTTGCAATTGTATGTATTTGAAACGTAATCTGCAAGAGAAAAATTAAAATGTTTAAAAAAATATTTGTTATTGAGCTATTATTGTGGTGCAAAAAGTTTAAAAATCTTCATATTTGCAGCAAATAAGCCACAATATGACTAAGCAACAACTTTTTGAGGAGATACAAAAAAAACGTTCATTTCTTTGTGTTGGTCTCGATTCTTCTCTGGATAAAATTCCTCAGCACCTGTTAAAGTATGAAAATCCCATTTTGGAATTCAATAAACAAATAATAGATGCTACCAAAGATTTATGTGTTGCTTATAAACCCAATACTGCATTTTATGAGTGTTACGGAAAAAAAGGCTGGGAAACTTTAATCGAAACCTGGAAATATATACCACAGGATATTTTTTCTATAGCGGATGCAAAAAGGGGAGATATTGGCAATACCTCTGCAATGTATGCGGAAACGTTTTTCAATGCGGCATCTTCAGAAATGAGTTTTGATTCGGTTACCGTTGCTCCATACATGGGGAGCGATTCGGTAACACCTTTTTTAACTTTTAAAGATAAATGGGTGATTCTTTTAGCGCTCACCTCTAATTCGGGTCATGCAGACTTTCAACTTCAAGAAGTTGGGCAGGACAGGCTTTTTGAGAAAGTGCTTCAAACTTCTCAAACCTGGGCCACAGCTGAGCAGATGATGTATGTGGTAGGTGCAACTCGTGGTGCCGCATTTGCTGATGTGCGTAAACTGGCACCAGATCACTTTTTATTGGTGCCTGGGGTAGGTGCTCAAGGGGGAGACCTAAAAGAAGTATGTAAGTATGGATTAAACTCAACCTGTGGTTTGTTGATTAATTCTTCCAGAGGAATCATTTATGCCAGCCAGGGAGAAGATTTTGCAGAAAAAGCAAGAGCTGAAGCCCTTAAACTGCAACAGGAAATGGAGCAGATTTTAGGAGAAGCAGGATTGATATAAATCCCTGATTAAGCATTCCCATTTTCTGATGATTTTGTAGTAGTTCATTGTCGCCAATAGATTTATGGTGATGAATGCTTATGAACTTTTGGGTGGATTATATTTGACCTGTAAGCGTTAAGCCCACACATTCCAATAATCTGATGCTATGGCTAAAACTAAACGTTTAAATTAATCGCTCCAGGTAATATTTCATTATCTTCCATGATGGATATCCCTGAAGATTTTCTTCACTACGTGTGGCAGTTTAGATCCTTTAATTATAGTGGATTGGCTACTACCATGGGTGAAAAAATCAAGGTGATCAGCACTGGTTTGCTCAATAAAGATGCAGGGCCTGACTTTAGCAATGCCAAAATACAAATCGGTAGTACCATTTGGGCGGGTCAGGTAGAAATCCATCTCAAGTCTTCTGATTGGATAAAACATCATCATCAAAATGATGGTAGTTATGATAATGTAATACTTCACGTGGTGTTAGAACACGATGAGGATGTTGTTCGAAATGATGGTTCTATTCTTCCGGTATTAGTTTTAAAAAATAGAATACCACAAACACTTCTGGATAAATATTATGGTTTGATCTTAAATTTGAATGATTTTCCATGTAAGATTCAGGTTAAAGATGTTGATCCACTGATTGTTGATTCTTTTCTCGCGAGGGTTGTAATAGAAAGGTTTGAATTAAAAACCACTCAGGTATTTGAGCGCCTCGCTCAACTGAAAGGGAACTGGGATGAGACTTTTTATCACTTTTTGGCGCGGAACTTTGGTTTTAAGGTAAATGGATCACCGTTTGAATTATTAGCAAAGGCTATTCCACAGCATTACTTTGCCAGGCATAAGGATCACCCGGAACAAATAGAAGCTTTGGTTTTTGGTGCCGCTGGTTTTTTAAATGATGGGTTTAAAGAAGAGTATCCGGCAAAGCTGAAGAAAGAGTTTGAATATTTAAAGCAGAAATACAACATTAAACCTATAGAGGTTAGCCTCTGGAAGTTTATGCGCATGCGGCCTCAAAATTTTCCTACCCTGAGGTTAGCGCAATTCGCAGCATTGATTGTACAGTCGAACCACCTTTTTTCAAAGGTTATGGATGTAAAGGATGTTTCGGAATTAAGGCGTTTATTTGAAAATCTACCTGTAAACGATTATTGGAAGCATCATTATCATTTTAAGAAAGAGGTTGAGGATGTTAGTGTTCAAATTGGAAAGGTTTCTATAGATAACATTCTTTTAAATACCGTCGCCTTATTCTTATTTGCGTATGGGAAACACACTGCCAGTCAGTTTTATATTAACCGGGCAATTCAGTTATTGGAGCATTTGCCAGCCGAAAACAATGCGGTTACTGAAAGATTTGTGGCCGCAGGGATTAAAATGGCACACGCTTTTACATCGCAAGGAATTTTGCAACTTAAAAAACAATACTGTGATCAGAAAAAATGCTTATCTTGTGGTATCGGGATTAAAATACTGAAGAACGAAAAATAAATTTAAGTTCAAATTATAGCGTACAAAGTTGAAAGTTAAAAGTATAAAGTGGAAAGTGTTGAATACCGATACTCGAAGTTGATACTAATATTAAAACCTTTTTCGTTCTTAAAGAGTTAAGATAAAAGGTCTGATGTTTTTAATAAATAATAAGGCATAAAAATGTTCCAGCGAATTGTAACCTATTTTGAACAACAAAGTTTTGGCGTTTCTACTTATCTGGCCAATAAGCTGAATATGAGTACTTCCAAGGTGAGGTTGTTTTTTATCTATTCTTCCTTTTTGGCCGTTGGTTTCCCGATACTTTTTTATTTCCTGGCTGCGGTAGTATTGGATATCCGGAATTATATGAAGCGGATGAGACTTAGGGTGTGGGAGTAAAGATTGACATATGAGAAATTAGGTCTTAGATATGAGATATGAGATGTGAGATGTGAGATGTGAGAATTGAGCATGAGTCATAATACATTTATATGAAATTATCGACCTGATTGTTTAAAGAAGTTTTGTTTGACTTTGAGCCTCCCTGCTAATCGTCGTCTCTTAAAATCTCTGCAATTTCAAGAAAACCTTTTTCTGCGGCTAAATCAGCCGGCAGTTTACCACCTTCCATCCGTAAGGAGACTTCGGCACCATGCTCTAAAAGTAAAATAATCAACTCAATATTTCCCAGCTGCGCAGCGGTATGGAGTGGTGCGAGACCGGCTTTTTGGCATACATTGGGATAGGCGCCGCTATCTAACAACATTTTGGTTATATTGTAATTATTCGCGGCAACTGCTGAGTGGATAGGGAAAACATTAAACCCATTTTTTGAGGCGAGGTTAACATCGGCACCTTTAAGTACCAGAAAACGGGCGAGTTCTTCATGACCAAAATAACAGGCTAGTCCTAATGGGGTAAAACCATCGTCAGAATAATCATTAACACGTTCAGGATTTTGAAAAATTAATAAGGTTGCGGTATCAAATTTACCAACAGCACAGGCCTCAAAGAGCGTTAAATCAGAAACAAATTCTGCAATCACATTGGCAATGTCTTGTTTCTTGTAATAACAGGCCAGTAGCAGGGCTGAAATACCATGAGAGGTATTTTTTTCGGCCAGTTGAGGATGCTGGATTAATATTTCCTTCACCCCCTGTAAATTTCCTGATTCAATTTGTTCTTCTAGCTGCGCAATATCCATATGGAATGTTTAATTCTAAAAATCGTTTTAAATTAATAAAAAATACCATATAATAAAAAATCCCGTTTTACCTCTCCAGGCCAAACGGGACTAAACCTAAAACAAAATCCGTTTCATTTAAACAAAACGCTTCAACTGATGTGTTGATAATATATAGACGGGCTTTTTAACAGAAGGTTTAATGCATGTAGAATATTTTATTTATTTTAAGGCCTCAGGATAAAAACACAAGAGATAGAATATATATTTTATATTTGTCTTATAAAATACGATGATAGAAAATGCCGATAAAGGGTAATCAATTTAAAGCCAATACATTCAGGGATAAAAATGCCGACAATGCCTCAGGCAGGTCAGCATCGAATCGCCAGCAGCAGGAAAAGAGGGAATATTTACCGCGTTTTGATTTACAAGATGGACGTGCAGTAAAGATAATAGGGCTGTTTTTTGTTATTCTTTCTCTATATTTTTTAATTGCTTTTACTTCCTATTTATTTACCTGGCAGGATGATCAAAGTTATGTAATTGATGCCAATGGTGGATGGAGCAATCTATTTAAAACTGCCGAAGAATTAAAGAACTCTGGTGTTACGATTCCAGTTGTTCAAAACTGGTTAGGGAAGTTTGGAGCCTTATTGTCTCATCAATTTATTTATGAATGGTTTGGGATTGCCTCATTTTTATTTGTATTAGCCTTTTTCATTATTGGTTATCGCTTATTATTCAAGGTTAAAATTCTTTCTATTTCTAAAACCTTAGCTTATAGCTTCTTCTTTTTATTATTCATTTCGTTAACGCTTGGTTTTGTACATGCCTTTTGGAGTGAATCTCCGCATTACATTGAAGGAGAATTTGGGTACTGGAGTAATCGTTTGTTGAATGCTCAGATTGGTTCTGCTGGGGTGGCAGGCTTAATTGCGTTTGCCGGATTAACCATTCTAATTATAGCTTACAATATTGATTTTAAGCTTCCTGAAAGAAAACGTGAAGAACATATTGAACCTGATATTCCCGAGAATATTGAAGTTGTTAGGGAAAACAGATCTGAGCCTGTAGAGTTTAGTTTGCCAAACAAGCCTAATGTTAATAATGAACGCAGGGCTCAGAATGTTACACTCAGACCGAATAGGTTTGAAGAAAAGGAGGAGGAGGAAGAAGTTGTGGCTCCAGTTGTTTTATCGCCATTGGCTACGAATTTACCCATAACACCTGTTGCACCGGTAACACCTGTGGCTACGCCTCCGCTAGTGGTAGAACAAGTTGCTGAAGAAGAAAAAGTTGAGCCTGCCTTTACTGTTGCCAAATCAGAAGAGGAAATCAAATCTGATGATTTAATAGAACAATTTGGGAAATATGATCCAACTTTGGATTTATCGGGTTATAAAAAGCCACATTTGGATTTATTGGAGAATTACGGTTCGAGCAAAATTTCTGTTAATGCAGAAGAACTGGAAGCCAATAAGAATAAAATTGTAGAAACACTTAATCATTATAATATTGAAATTGATAAGATTAAGGCTACAATTGGTCCGACGGTAACGCTGTATGAGATTATCCCTGCACCAGGAGTTAGGATTTCAAAAATTAAGAATCTTGAGGATGATATTGCACTTTCATTAGCTGCGCTTGGTATCCGTATCATTGCACCTATGCCAGGAAAGGGAACCATTGGTATTGAGGTTCCAAACCAGCATCCAGAAATGGTGGCCATGAGAAGTGTATTGGGAACCGAGAAATGGAGCCAAACGACCATGGATTTACCTATTGCACTCGGTAAAACCATTAGCAATGAGGTTTATATCGCCGATTTGGCTAAAATGCCACACTTATTAGTAGCAGGAGCTACGGGACAAGGTAAATCGGTAGGTATTAATGCGATTCTGGTTTCTCTTCTATACAGCAAACATCCAGCGGAGCTGAAATTTGTATTAGTCGATCCTAAAAAGGTAGAGTTAACCTTGTTCAACAAGATTGAAAGGCATTTCCTGGCCAAACTACCAGGCGAGGCAGATGCGATTATTACCGATACGAAAAAAGTAATTAACACCTTAAACTCGCTGTGTATTGAGATGGACCAGCGTTATGATTTGTTAAAGGATGCACAGGTAAGAAATTTAAGAGAGTACAACGATAAATTTATCAAGCGGAAACTTAACCCGAATAATGGGCACAGGTTTTTACCATTTATTGTATTGGTGGTGGATGAGTTTGCCGATTTGATGATGACTGCGGGTAAGGAAGTAGAAACTCCGATTGCCCGTTTGGCCCAATTAGCCAGGGCGATTGGTATTCACCTGGTATTGGCTACTCAGCGTCCGTCTGTAAATATTATTACCGGTACCATTAAAGCCAACTTCCCTGCTAGGTTAGCTTTCAGGGTTTTGTCTAAAATAGATTCGAGAACGATTTTAGATAGCGGAGGTGCCGATCAGTTGATTGGTCGTGGAGATATGCTTTTGGCTACCGGAAGCGACTTAATCAGGCTACAGTGTGCTTTTGTTGATACACCTGAGGTAGATCGGATTTCTGATTACATCGGTAATCAACGAGGTTATTCTGAAGCCTATCAATTACCAGAATATGTAGATGAGAATGGTGAAGGAACTAAAATGGACTTCGATCCCAATGAAAGAGATAAGTTCTTTGAAGAGGCTGCACGACTAATTGTAATGCATCAGCAGGGCTCTACTTCATTAATTCAGCGTAAATTGAAACTGGGTTACAATAGAGCCGGACGTATTATTGACCAATTGGAAGCTGCGGGTATTGTTGGTCCGTTTGAAGGAAGTAAGGCTCGTGAAGTTTTATATCCAGACGAGTACTCTTTGGAACAGTTCTTGAATGGTATGAATGACAAAGATTAGATTAAACTAATTGTACAAAATCTACTCTAACGTTTCAAAAAGGAATAATAAAAAAAGAAAAGATGAAGAAAATAATTTCAGCATTAATGGTTGTAGTTGCTTTTACAACTTCAACTTATGCTCAGACAGATGCGAAGGCCAAGGCAATTTTAGCAGAGGTAAGTAAAAAGTATAAATCTTATAACATTGTTAAAACCGACTTTACTTTTACGCTTGAAAATCCCAGAGCTAAAGTTAAAGAAACACAGCAAGGTACTTTATATGTTAAAGCTAACTCCAATAAATATAAAGTAGCCATGACTAATCAGGAACTTTTTAGTGATGGAAAGAGCCAATGGACTTATTTAAAAAAGGATAAAGAGGTTCAGGTGAGTAATGTAGATAATAGTGGGGATGCAATTAATCCAGCTAAAATATTTACAGTTTATGAAAAAGGGTTTAAATATGTTTACACTGGAGATGAAAAGGTAGGTGGAAAAACTTATCAAATGATTGATTTAACTCCGGTTGATACTAAAAAAGCTATTTTTAAAGTTAGATTAAGCATTGATAAAGCTGCAAAGCAAATTGCAAATGTGGTTTTATTTGATAAAAACGGTAATAAATACACTTACAATGTAAGAACTTTCTCTCCGAATGTAAATGTTCCGGAAACTACTTTTGCTTTTGATGCCAAGAAATATCCTGGTGTTGAAGTGGTAGATTTAAGATAATTTTTATTCGCTTTGCGAAGAGATTTAAAGGTTCGGTTGGAAACAGCTGAACCTTTTTTCTTGGAAGGATGTATTGCCGAGAACATTGCAAAGACAATGAGTTTAATTTATCGCTCTTGGCACTATTAAATCTTTGGTGTTTGTAAATATTTGAAACGTATTTATGAATGCTGACTAGATTTCTCTAAGTTTGTTTTAATGTCTTTACCAATTACCAATCATACATTAGAAAAGCTAGAGCAATTACTCTTGGTTATGGGATTTAAGGTTCGATATGAGAAAGGGAACTTTAAAACCGGATCTTGCTTATTGGAGCATAATAAAGTTATTGTTGTGAATAAATTCTCTAATTTAGAGGGAAAAATCGCAGCATTAATAGCGCTGGTTAAACAAACTAATGCTGATGAAAACCTGTTTGACGATAAACAGAGACAATTTTATCAATCTTTAAAGCAGACTGAATTATTTTAATGAGGCACTACCATTTATATCTTTACGGAAAGGAAATAATTAGATGAAGGTAACTTTTTTAGGTACTGGTACCTCTCAAGGTGTTCCTGTTATTGCTTGTGGTTGCGTAGTTTGTACCTCTTCTAATCCAAAAGATAATCGTTTGAGAACTTCTATTCTGGTTGAAACTGGCGATAAGACCTTTGTTGTGGATAGTGGACCTGATTTTCGATATCAATTACTTCGGGCTGGGGTAAAAGATTTAGATGCTGTGATATTTACACATGAGCACAAGGATCACATTGCGGGTTTAGATGATATCCGCCCGTTTAATTACCTATTGCATAAGGTTATTGATGTATATGCCACAGAAAGGGTGCAAGCGGCTTTAAAACGAGAATTCTATTATATTTTCGCCGATACACGTTATCATGGCTTGCCACAGGTAAACTTGCATACCGTTAATAATGGGGTAGATTTTAAATTAGGTGAAACCACCATCACGCCGTTTGAGGTGATGCATCATGCCTTACCGATTACCGGATACCGCATTGGTGATTTTACTTATATTACTGATGCCAAGACGGTTTCAGAGGCATCTTTCGAATTAATTAAAGGCACTAAGATTTTGGTAATTAACGCCTTACAGCATGAGCCGCACATTTCTCATTTTACCTTAGGCGAGGCGAAGGATTTTGCAGACAAAGTTGGGGCAGAAACAACTTATTTAACACATGTCAGCCATAATTTAGGGCTTCATGACCTGGTAGAGAGTGAGTTACCTGAACATATTCATCTGGCTTTTGACGGACTTACTATAGAAGTTTAAAATAGGTTTTTGAAAATCCAAAATTACACTATATTTGCAGCAACATACCTGGGTGGCGAAATTGGTAGACGCACCATCTTGAGGGGGTGGCGCTGGCAACGGCGTGGCAGTTCGAATCTGCTTCCAGGTACTTGTATTTGACTTAATAGCCTGTAATTCAATTGATTACAGGTTTTTTTATTTTTTTACATACAGTTTTACATACACTTTTACTGTTCTCGGTGAAAGATTTAGTACATTATTAAAATGATTCCTTATTAGGTTATCGATCATCTCCAATATAGCTAACCCTGAAAAATTACGCTAAATTCTTCTTTTTGATCTCGCTCAAATTAAATATCACAATCTAGGTTTTCCCTTTTTATATAGTTGTACGATATATTGAAATTTTTGAAATCCCATTCTTAACTCAATATAGGTTATCCAATAGTATTGATTAAGACCAAGTTAGTTTGTAACAGTAACCCAAAATTCTAGGAACGATCTTTGTCAAAGTTTATTAAGGTAATAAGACTTGTGAAAATGTTCATAATTCATACTTCTTTTTATTTGAGATAGAAGGCATTGAACTGACAAGTATAGAATCTCAATAACAAAGGCTATTGGTTCCCAGGCCCTAAGATATTTATTGCCGGGGTCACCAACCATCGAAAACCATTTTTTTGGAAACCGTAGCAGGGCTATTAAAAGTTTTGTTTGTCAAGAATTGGGTGTCATAATTCCATGTATTTAGCTAATCAAATATTTATCCTTAAATTGCGGTATCAATATGAAGGATTATAGTGGATATACTGACCAGGGGCTATTAATGGCTATGCGCTCGGGCGACTCGGCAGCATTTACTGAAATCCATCACAGGTATTATCCCATTCTCTATGCCCATGCATCCAGACGTTTGTCAGATAGGGATGATGTTAATGATCTACTGCAGGAACTCTTTTTATACCTTTGGAACAACCGCATGCAGGAATTTTCAGGGCACTTATCCGGTTATTTATATACATCTGTTCGGAACAGAATTATAAATGTTTATCGAAGCAAAAAAATCAGATCTGATTATATGGATAGCCTGCAAAACTTTTTGGAGCAAAATCAACAACCAATAGCAGATAATTTAGTAAGGGAAAAGGAATTGACTTTAATCATTGAAAGGGAAATTTCAGCATTGCCCCCGCAAATGAGATTAGTTTTTGAAATGAGCCGAAACCTTCATAAAAGCCATCAGGAGATTGCTGATGAGCTATCTATCAGTCCGCTTACAGTAAAAAAACAGATCTATAATTCTCTGAAGATCCTTCGTTCAAAGCTTGGTCCGCATTTTCATGCATTTTTTATTTAATTTTTGGTATCCCTGAATTTTTTTTCGATTTACCTACTACTTTGATTCTTCTCGAGTGTCTATAGCTTAATTAGGGTATATCACCATTGATTATGGCAAACATGAATGCAGAAAAACTACTCGAAGTATACCACTCGGGCAAAGCAACTGATGAACAAAAGGCTTTGGTGGAAACGTGGTACCTTAGTTTTACAGAATCTGAACATGGTTTTTCTCATGAAGAACTACTGGAAGATAAAAACAAAAGCCTTGCATCGTTGCTTGTTTATGTTGACAATGCAACCACCCGTCGTTTATGGAGAAATATAAGCGTAGCGGCATCAATCTTTTTAGTCATATCGGCCGGGCTTTTCTTTTATCTGGATGAGAATAAACGTGCAGATCATAAATATGATGCGAAGCTAAGTGACGTTGAAGCAGGTGGGAATAAGGCTACGTTAACATTGGCTGATGGGAAAAAAATTGATCTTACCTCAGCCGCTAATGGAAATCTGGCAAAACTGACTGGAGTTGAAATTAACAAGACCGCTGATGGACAATTAGTATATACAGTTAAAGAGAATGGCTCATCGACATCAGCAATACAATACAATACTATTGAAACCCCGAACGGAGGGCAATATCAGGTCAGGCTGCCAGATGGTACCCTTGTATATTTGAATGCAGCTTCTTCCATTAAGTATCCTACATTATTTGCCGGTAAAGAACGTAAGGTTGAGGTTGTCGGGGAAGCTTATCTGGAGGTTGCTCATAATAAGAATATGCCTTTCAAAGTGACTAGTGCCGGACAAGTGATCGAAGTTTTGGGAACTCAATTTAATGTTTCCGCTTACAAAGATGAGGGTCTGATGAAAACTACTTTATTACAGGGCTCCGTAAAAATTACCAGTAATGGTCATAGCAGGCTACTTGTTCCTGGGCAACAAGCGCAGGTAGATTCAAGAGAAATTATTATAAGTAACGATATAAATCCCAAAGAGGTCATTGCCTGGAAAGATGGTTATTTTATGTTCAATGAAAACCTTAAAAATATCATGAACAAGATTGCAAGGTGGTACAATGTTGATGTGGAATATGACGGGAATGTAGACCTTAATCAAGAGTTTGGCGGCCGAATCTCACGAACTAAGACATTGTCTTCAGCTTTAAAAATTATGGAGTTAACAGGGAATATTCATTTCAAAATAGATGGAAGGAGGGTGATTGTTATGAAGTAAAATTTTACCATAGCAGTTATCCTTGAAAAAACCAAAGGTGGTTGCACACCTTTGGTCTTAAGATTGGGTAGCCTGTAACCGGATAGCCGGTTTAAAAATATTGCGAACATTTTTTCAACTAAACCAACCAATCAAATGTACAAAATTTTACCACAACCTGAGCGTGGGGGATATTCCTATGCTTTTTGTAAAACTCTGCTGGTGATGAAACTGATTGTCCTATGCTTACTAACAACCATACTACAGGTGAGTGCAAAAACCTTTGCACAGCGCGTTACGCTAAACAGTATGAAGGCACCATTAGAGCAAGTCATAAAAGAAATCGGCAATCAAACTGGCTATGATTTCTTTTACAGTCTACAAGTAATCAGAAAAACAAACCCTGTAACGGTGACCTTGAAAAATGTTTCCGTTGAAGAAGCATTGCTAAAGATTTTTAACAATCAGCCTGTTAGTTATACTATAGCAATGGCAGATAAAGCAGTGGTGATTAAAGCGATGGAAAATAAAATAAAAACTCCATATATCAATGCTTTTTTTATAGTGAAAGGAAAAGTGACCGATGAAGGGGGTAATCCTCTGCCAGGAGCGTCCATTAAAATGCTCGTTAGTGGTGAGGTGGTTGTTTCGGATGCTCAGGGATTTTTCGAGCTTAAAAACCTCAATGGGGAGGGAATGATTGAATGCTCCTATGTCGGATATGTAACCCAACAGATAAGAATCACCAATAAAACGCAATTTCTCGATATCAGGATGTTGCGAGCTGATAATAAGCTGGATGAAGTCGTGCTTATCGGCTACGGTACCAGTACAAAGCGCCTCAATACAGGTTCTGTTAGTTCAGTTAGCTCAAAGGATATTACCAGCCAGCCACTGGCAAATCCTTTAGGAGCATTGGCTGGCCGCATTTCGGGAATGACCATTAGCCAGAACAATGGACTTCCTGGTGGAAATTATACAGTACAAATCAGAGGACAAAATTCCCTGCAATCTGGCGGTACTCCACTTTATGTAATTGATGGTGTGCCTTTTTCCGGCGAAGATATAAATAGATTCGGGCTAGGTGCTGCAAATGGTGGTATCAGCGCTTTCAGTATGATCAACCCTACAGATATTGATCGCATTGATGTTCTCAAAGACGGAGATGCCACCGCTATTTATGGGGCAAGGGGTGCAAATGGTGTCGTTTTGATCACTACTAAACGCGGAAACTCTGGTGCTGCCAGGTTAACTGCAAATGTTTACCGAGGGGCAGGAAAAGTCAGTCATTTCATACCTATGCTAAATACACAGCAGTATCTTGAGATGAGAAAAGAGGCATTTGCAAATGATGGGGTAGAGCCGGATGAATTTAACGCACCGGACTTGACAATTTATGATCAGAACAAATACACAAACTGGCAGAAAGAGATCATTGGCGGTACGGCTAATGTTACTGATGCACAAACGAGCTTTTCGGGTGGCAACAATAACATCCGTTTTCTGATGAATGCCAATTACCGGAAAGAAGGTACTGTTTTTAAAGGGGATATGGGAACTGAACGAATTGGAACGCGCATGAACCTGGACTACATTTCTACGAGCGGAAAATTTTCTGCCAGCGCTTCAGCGGCATTCTCTGCGGATAAGACCAATCTAATAACAATGGATCTGACCAATACTTATAATCTTCCTCCAAATATGCCTCTTTACAATGCGGACGGCTCCTTGTTTTGGGACAGCTATCAGCAGAATCCACTGGGATCCTTAAATCAGAAGTATAAAGGCCTGACCAATACTTTGCTAGGTAACGCCACTATCAAATATATGCCGCTTGAAGGCCTGGCGCTGAAAATGAACCTCGGATATAACCAAACGACACTTGATCAAAAGTCTTCCTATCCTTCTTCGTCTTTCAATCCTGCATTCGGCATGGCCAGCCTCGCCATGTTTGGCAACAGCAGAATGAATAATTTTATAGTTGAGCCCACTGCCGATTACTCCATTAAATCTCCGAACTTTAAGCTGAATTTTCTTGCCGGAGCTTCTTGGCAGAGCACGAACAGTACGGGACAGTCGATCACGGGCGAAAACTACAGCAATGATGCTTTACTAGGTTCCATTGTTGCTGCAGGCAACCTGGTTCCACAGTACGAAACCATCGATAAATATAATTTCAATTCTGTTTTTGGAAAAGTGAATTATAGCTATAGGGACAAATACCTATTGAATGCAACCTACAGGAGAGACGGCTCTTCGAAATTCGGTATCAACAACAGGTTCGGCAGTTTCGGCGCCTTTGGGGTTGCATGGGTGTTCAGCGAAGAAGAATTTGTTAAGAATAACCTTGCCTTCCTCAGTTTCGGTAAATTCAGGGGTAGTTACGGTCTAACAGGAAATGATCAAATTGAAAATTATCGCTATCTGCAGATCTACTCGCTTGGAAACCCTTACCAGCAGCAACCTGCTACTTATGTAATGAGTACATCAAATCCAGATATCAGATGGGAGTCTACTAGAAAGCTGGAATTCGGATTGGACCTTGGCATATGGAAGGACAGATTCCTGATTGGCGTGAATTATTACCGGAACAGATCCGATAACCAGATCATTTCAACAAGTATTGGTACACAATCAGGCTTTAAAACCTTTATTCAAAATATCAATGCCTTAATAGAAAACTCGGGTCTGGAGTTTGAATTAAACACAAAGAATGTAAGGGGTATAAATTTTACCTGGAATACCAGTCTCAATATCACAATGCCAAACAGTAAGCTACTTGAGTTTCCTGGGTTGGAAACCAGTTTTTACAAGGATTCTTTTTTCATCGGACAACCGGTAAACGGACAGCGCTATTATCAGTATTTAGGCGTGAACGCTGCAACTGGTGTCGCCGCTTATCAGGATGTGGATGAGGACGGTACGCCAGAGCTTGTTCCTGCACCATTGGGGACGCCATTTTACGGCGGTATAAGCAACACTTTCACCTATAGAAACTGGTCTCTCGATTTTCTCATTCAGTTTAACCATCGAAATGGATTACGGAATCGTTTAAGCTCTTATAACAATGCTGCTGTGCTGGGAAATATGTCTAACCAGAACACTTCAGTGTTAGATCGCTGGAGAAGCCCTGGAAATACAGGTACGTTATTCCCGGCAGCGACAGCAGAACAGGGAACCCAGTTGTCAGCCAGTTATGATTATTTTAATGAGTCGAATGCATTTTTCGGAGATGCTTCATTTGTGCGGTTTAAATCTGTTAATCTGGGCTACCGATTCCATGGGGACTGGTTGAATAAGTTAAGGATTGCTGACCTGAACATTTATTTTCAGGGACAGAACCTGCTTACCCTGACAAAAAATAAATATGTCTTTGATCCCGAGACTTCTGGGGTAGGTATTGGTACAATGCCTGCGCTACGAACATTTGTACTCGGCTTGAACTGTTCATTTTAACTCATTAAAGATTAACGAAGATGAAAATATATTCAATATTAAAACATTATATAGGGCTGTCCCTGGTGCTCACCCTGATTGTACATTCTGGCTGTAAAAAATTTGTAGATGTTGGTGCGCCGGAAAACAGAATCGGTATAAAAGAATCATTTGCAAATGAAGCAGGCGCTACCAGTGCAATTCTTGGACTTTATGCGCAAAATCTTACTGGAAGCCAGGGTTTAATTAGATATTACAGCGCATGCATGGGGAATAGTGCAGACGAGCTGAAATCCACCTCGGATGCCTTTAACGTTTTCGGGAGTAATGCGGTACCTGTAAATAGCTTTTACGTTAGCGAATACCTTTGGTATACCAGCTACAAACAAATTATGTTATGCAATCAGGCTATTGAAGGTCTTGAAACTTCAGCTGCTTTGAGACCTTCAGTTAAATCATCGCTTACAGGCGAAGCAAAATTCTGGAGGGCCTTTATATACTTTTATCTGACCAACATGTTTGGTGATGTGCCGATGCCATTGGGTACCAATGCACTCGAGAACTCAAGGTTGCCGAGGACACCTGCTGCACAAGTTTGGACACAGATCATTACAGATCTCAAAGACGCAGAAGCTGGCTTAGCTATTGATTATCCCGGCACCGGGTTTCGCACCAGGGTAAGCAAATCCGTAGCAGAGGCTTTCCTCGCGCGTGTATATCTTTACCAAAAGGACTGGTATAATGCAGAAGCCTATTCTACCAAGTTAATCGAGGGTGGTTACCTACTTTTAGATAAAGACAATATCGACGGCGTTTTCACCAACACCAGTGAGGAAACAATTTTTCAGATAGCCAATATGACAGGTGTATCGTCTTTTGGTCCGCTATACGTATCTTCCCCGGGGATTGTTCCCATTTTGTCCATGACGGATGATCTTAACGGTTCATTTTCAAATTCGGATTTGAGGAAAATTAACTGGACGCGTCAGAATACTGCAAATGGTCAGCAGTTCACTGAAATTTATAAGTACAAAACGCGGATCGGTTCGGGCGCTGAATATGATATCGTATTTCGTTTGGCGGAGCAGTTACTTATCAGGGCGGAAGCCCGGGCACATCTGAATAAAATCACTGGTCCCAACAGCGCACTGTCTGACTTGAATGAAATTAAGGATAGAGCTGAACTTCCTAAGGTGTTGGTAGCCTCACAGTCAGACATTTTATTTGAAATTGAGCAGGAACGCAGACATGAGCTTTTTGGCGAGTTTGGTCATAGATGGTTGGATTTGAAACGCACTCCGAGTACGATCATGCCAGCAACACCTTCCAGGGCAGATGACTTGTTTTCACAAAGCAAGCCCGGTTGGAAATCTACCGCGAAACTATATCCTATTCCTGCTAGTCAGAGGGCGCAAAACACCAATCTCACACAGAATGAAGGGTACACGCCGTAATTCATATCCACTATTCGGCCCTATATCTTCTATTCATTAAGTTGTTAACATACAATCGATGAGTTCGTCTTTAGGGAGTTTCAAATAAACAAAAACTCCCGTAAGATGGCTCTGTAACCTTAAAAATTCAATCCTATGCTGTTGAAATTATTTAGTACAACACTATTATTGAGCTTATCGCTCTATGTAACTGCACAAGAGCAAAAAGCTTTCATCATTAACGGAGATTTGCCTGGCTATGCTAAGCCATATATTTATTTAAGACAGGTAAATAAGATTACCGATTCCTCAAAAGTAATAAATGGAAAATTTGTTTTTAAAGGAACTGTAACTGAACCTACAACTGCTGACTTGACCAATAGAGTGGATCAGTCGCTCAGCTTTATTCTCGAAAATGCAAATTTCAGTTTGACAGGTGAAACGGGAATTATTGACGAGGCAAAATTGGAAGGGGGCGGGCCAACTCAGAAAGAAAAGATTGAACTTGAACGCAGTCAAGCCTTATTAAACGCGGAAATGCAAGCGTTAGGACCCAGATTCCAGGAACTTGCTGATCAGAAGGATACCGTAGGGTTAATTGCGCTTTCGAAAGAAAGTGAAGTAATCAGCGGAAAACTTGCAGCCATGGAGTTTGATTTTATCAGGAGTCACCCTAAAAGCTTTCAGAGCTTATTCTTGCTGTGGCAGCTTAAGGAGCAACTGGTGATAGATCAGGTTAATAAAATTTATAATGGACTTGATCCAAGCGTCAGAAATTCTGCTGTCGGCAAGCGTGCGCGCAAAAACTTTGATGCCATCGTTAAAAACTCAGTAGGGCAGGTAGCCCCTGATTTTACACAAAATGACGTGTATGGAAAACCAGTCTCACTGTCTTCTTTCAGGGGCAAATATGTCTTGGTTGATTTCTGGGCAAGCTGGTGTGCACCATGTCGTGCTGAGAATCCAAATCTGGTAAAAACGTTTACGAGGTACGGACGAAAAGGCTTTGATATTTTAGGTGTTTCTCTGGACAGTAAAGCAGAGGCCTGGAAGAAAGCAATAGCAGACGACGGCCTGGGCTGGAAGCATGTATCAGATCTTAAAGGCTGGCAGAATGCAGTATCGCAGCTTTACGGAATTCAGGGAGTGCCTTCAAGTTATTTAATTGATCCTCGAGGCGTCATCGTTGCCAAGGATCTTAGGGGAGATGAGCTAGACCGTTTTCTAGCGGACATTTTTAATCAGTAATGCCATTGCTAAAATCAATCACTACCATGAAGCCTATTATATATTTATTGCTTTTTATGCTCCCGGCAGCTGTGAGTGGTCAGGAAAAGGGAATTCAGTTCCGGCATTTTGAGAGCTGGGATCAGGTATTGACTCAAGCTAAAAAGGAGCAAAAATTCATTTTTGTAGATGTCTACACCACTTGGTGTGTCCCCTGTAAGATGATGAGTATGGAAATTTTTCCCAGGGAGGATGTAGGTACATTTATGAACAAAAATTTTATCAGCATAAAGGTTCAAATGGACAGTTCGAAGTCTGATCCGCCGGGTATTAAACAATGGTATGCTGATGCGGCTAAAATAAAGGCACTCTACAATATACGGAATTATCCGACCCTGTTGTACTTCGATCCGGCAGGGAATCAGGTTCACCGCACCGTGGGGCAATCCGGGGCTGATGAATTCATTCAAAACTCTGCTGATGCACTTGATTCTAACACTCAATATCTAACTATGCTTAAAAAGGCTAATAGTGGAGAAAATCTAAGCCCAGACTTTTTAAAGGCGCTAACTATTGGTGCCTGGAAAGCGTCTGAAAGAGAGAAATCGAAGTTCTATGCCAGGCAGTATCTGTCTCTTGTGGATGATCAGCAGCTGCTCAGTGAGGAGGGCATCAATTTTGTAACCATTCATACAGAGCGTACCACGGATCCCGGCTTTCAGTTCTTTTTACGCAATAAGCAAAAAATTGATTCCATTAAGGGTGAAGGGACTGCCTTTTCGACCATCAACTGGTACATGTCAAAAGATGTAGAAGATTTGGTTTCTATCAATCCTACACGGCCTGACTGGACGAAGATTTACAAAGATATTAAGGGTCGGTTCCCTCATTACGCAGATGAGCTCATCATCAAACGAAAGATCAAGTATTACACAGACAGGAGGGATTGGGCTAAAGTTGACCGGAACGTCTACTTGTTAATTCCGGAATATGGAAGGATGCTGACTGCTAATGAGCTAAATGGTTACGCCTACAATGTTTTTTTAAATTGTAATGAAGTCAGCTATCTGAAAAACGCATTGCAGTGGACCAGTATTATGAGGTCAAAGGAGAAAGACCATTCCATATTATTCACTCGTGCCAGCCTGCTTTATAAACTTGGGAGGGCAAAAGAGGCAATTGGAATTATCGAACAAATTATAGCATCCTCTGCTGACCAAGATCTCAGCGGTATGGAGGAATTACTGAAAATGATGCAAAATGGGAAAAAGACCTGGATTGAGAATTAAAATGAATAAGTTGATCAATAGCATAAAATATACCTTAGCAATTTGCTTGTTTTGTTCTATAAATGCGATGAGCCAACAGCTAGTTGTTGAGGGGGATATAGCGGGGCTGGAAGATGAACAAGTAATTTTTGTGTATTACAATGGAACCGACGACCAAGCCGATACAGTGAGGGTTGATGCCGGCAAATTTATCTGGACTAAAAAGGTGGATGAAGCACAGAGAATAGGAATGTTGTTTTCTGGAGCGTTTGTTCATTTTTTTGCCGAAGAAGGTAAAATCCTAATTAAAGGAACAGCGGATTCGCTAAACAGTTTGAAAATAAGCGGGTCAACAGTTCAGGACGAAGCGGATGATTATAAAAAGTCAATGCTGGACATTGAACAGCAGCAGGATTATATTTCAAAACATTATTCTACAGCAAGTAAACTAGAGCAGGATTCTTTTCGAACAAAACGCTCGATCCTCATGCGGCAACAAGATGAACGGGAAAAGCAGTATGTAGCAAGTCATCCCAACAGTATACTAAGTTTGTACATTGTGGCTGATTGGGCTAATGATGGTGATTATTACGGGGCAAAGGCAATGTATGAGCAATTGGCAAAAAGCATTCAGGAAACTGCGCAGGGCAAACGCATTGGGCAAAGACTGGTCATATTGAGCCGGAGTTTTCTAGGAGCGAAGATCGCAGACTTTACTCAGAACTATCTGAATGGCGTTCCCGTTAACTTCTCGGATTTCAAAGGAAAATATTTGCTCATCGATTTTTGGGCAAGCTGGTGTGGTCCCTGCCGGGCTGAAAATCCCAATGTTCTGAAAGCTTACAGAAGGTATAAAACAAAAAACTTTACCATAATCGGCGTTTCCCTTGACGACAACAAGGAAAACTGGCAGAAAGCAATTTTGGAGGACAAGATGCCATGGCTCCAGGTCTCAGATTTAAAAGGTTTTAAAAACGAAATCGCCTCCTATTATGGGATAATGTCGATTCCTACGACGTTTTTACTCGATCCTGAAGGTAAAATCATTGCAAAAAATCTTCGTGGTGAGTCTTTACACCAGAAGCTAGCTGAGTTGCTTGATTAATTTTAAACTAACATAATAATATATTCATGAAATACAAACTACATGCGCTAGCCTTCTTGATGCTGATCTGGCTCAGCTCGGCAGCACAGACTCAATATGTCTGGAAAACTGCCAATGCTGGTGGATATACCTACAGGTATGTCACCAATGATCCTACTAAGACTCGTTTTTACACGCTGAAGAACGGATTAACAGTGATTTTGTCACAAAACAATAACGAACCGATGATCACATTCAAAATGGCTGTTAGGGCTGGAAGTAATACTGATCCGCAAACCAATACTGGATTGGCACACTATCTGGAGCACCTGCTATTCAAAGGCACAGATAAGTTCGGAACACTCGACTATGTCAAAGAAAAGCCGCTTTTGGACAAAATTGAAGCACTCTACGAGACGTACCTTAAGACCACCGATCAGGCACGGAGGAAGTCTATTTATCAGGAAATTGATAGAATTTCTGGTGAGGCAGCAAATTATGCCATCGCCAATGAATATGATAAGCTGATGCAGTCTATTGGCAGTATCGGCACTAATGCACACACCGCTCCTGAAGAGACGGTTTATGAGGAAAATATTCCGTCTAATGCATTGGATAAGTTTCTGGAAGTTCAGTCTGAGCGCTTCAGAGCTCCGGTTTTCCGTCTTTTTCATACCGAACTTGAAGCAGTTTACGAGGAAAAAAATCGAAGCTTGGATGACGACAGGAGTAAGATGTATGAGGGAATGCTTAGTGTACTGTTCCCTACACACAACTACGGACAGCAAACTACCATTGGGACTATCGAACATTTAAAAAATCCTTCACTTGTGGAGATCAGAAAATACTTTAACAAGTACTATGTGCCTAACAATATGGCCTTGGTAATGTCCGGGGATATTGCTTACGATGAAGTCATCAGAAAAATCGATCAACGCTTTTCTTATTTGAAGCCGAAGGAATTTAAGCCTTATTTACCGGCTCCTGAGCAAAATCAGACTTCCGTAAAACGTGTAGATATCTATGGGCCCAGTACAGAAAACTTGATGATCGCTTATCGCGGTTACGGACAAAACAGCCATAACAGTCTGATGCTGGACTTGATAAGTAACATCCTATATAATGAGAAGGCCGGACTAATGGATATAAACATTAACAAACAGCAACGTATGTTGGGGGCAAATGCAGAATACCAGCAAATGAAGGATTACGGTATTTTTATGTTGTCAGGATCGCCAAAAAATGGCCAGAGTTTGGAAGAGGCGAAAAACATACTCCTGGAGCAGATTGAAATATTGAAACAGGGAAAGTTTGATGAAGAGTTGATTAAAGCTACTGTTGCAAACCAAAAATTGTCTGAATTACAAAGTTTTGATAACAATGGAGTCAGGGCTAGTTTTGCGATGACTGCTTTTATCCAAAACAGAGGAGAAGAATGGAATAAAATGCTTTCTTCAACTGATGATATGGCCAAAATCACCAAAAAGCAACTGGTGGATTTTGCAAATAAATTCTTCAAAGACAACTACGTGGTGGTTATGAAGCATGTTGGGGAAGATAAAAATACACCGAAAGTGGATAAGCCTATGATTACTGCAGTTAATACAAATGCAGGGCTGGCATCTGATTTTGTGAAGAGAATTGTTGAGGAGCCAGTTAAGCCAATAGCTCCAAAATTTTTGGACTACAGTAAGGATCTAAAATTTGGAAAGAATGGTGCAGTTGATATCATTTATGCTAGAAATGTTGATAACAGCATTTTTAGTATGATGTACCGTTTTGAAATGGGCGCTTTGAACGATAAGCGGCTGCCCTATGCTGCCAGGTATCTCTCATTTCTCGGAACAGATAAGTATACATCGGAGGAAATTAGCCAGGCTTTTTACAGGCTTGCCTGTAATTATCAGATTAATGTAGGCAACGACATAACCACAATTTCAATTACTGGATTGCAGGAAAATTTTGACAAAGCCGCTGCATTACTGGAGGATCTTTTGACCAGTTGTAAACCGAATGAACAGGCTTTGGAAGAATTGAAAAGCAGTATGTTAAAATCGCGGGAAAATGCTAAGTTGGATAAAGAATTGATTATGAATGGATTGACAAATTATGCACAATATGGCGCAGACAATCCATTTAATTACGGTCTAAGTACCGACGAGATCAAGATTCTACAATCTAAAGATCTGCTTGCGATTTTGCATCAGTTGTTTGATTTTAAGCATACAATCACCTACTATGGACCAAAATCTATAGATGAATTTTCTTCAGCTATCGCTACAGTCCATCCTGTGAAGAAGGAGCTTAAGTCACCGCCAGCGATCAAGAAATTTACGTCTTTGGACACAGATCTTAACAAGGTCTATTTCGCAGATTACGATATGGTTCAGGCTGAAATTCGCTGGGTTAGGAATAGCGGATTATATGATTCCGCAGATGTGGCAAGGGTATCACTTTTTAATGCCTACTTTGGAGGTGGGATGGGTTCCGTTGTCTTCCAGAGTATTCGTGAGTCAAAGGCGCTGGCGTATTCTACTTTTGCGGTGTATTCAACCCCACCTACGCCCGATAAGCAAAATGTGATTGTGGCTTATGTAGGTGCTCAGGCAGATAAAACTAATGATGCTGTAAAAGCAATGAACGAGCTACTAGATACACTGCCAGAATCCGACCGATCATTTGAACTTTCAAAAGGCAGTCTGCTGACAGGAATGGGGGCTGAGCGGGTGATAAAGGATAACATCATCTACAAATTTTTGGCAGACCAGAAACTTGGTTTTAAACAGGATTCAAGGATAGTCGAATACGCAAATTTAAAACAGTTGAGCTTTCCAGATATCAAGAAATTTCATCAGGAAAAGCTCTCAGGGAAGTCCTACAATTACTGCATTGTGGCATCTGAGAAAAAAATAGCTCTTACAGAATTGGAAAAACTGGGAAAGCTGAACAAGCTTAGTTTAGAACAGATTTTTGGATATTAATAGACGCTGCCTTGGGTGCCTTTTTTCGGGCACCCTTTAAACAAACTTAAGTTCTCACAGTGAAACCTAATTCAGAAAATAGATAGGGTTCGTTAGCATTTCGACATTCAAAATGTAAATGCATCCATTGTTTGTTCACCAAATCTTCAATACAGTTAATATTGCCCCAGCGATTGACTTTATCTTCAATATTTTTGTTAAACATTCAGGGATATCGTCGGCGTTACAACGCAGTATCACATGAGCACTTTTTTGACAGGGCTAACATTTGAACTTTTTTTGAATTTTAAGGTTCATCGATAGGGGAACAGCATAAACTAAACTTTGATTGGTACAATTTACTACCGGGATGATCATTTGGCGGAGACACCCTTAATAGGAAATGTCCTTGTAGATAATTCTTTTAGCTGATGAAAATTGCAACTAATTTTTGTGTGATATGCATCATTGTCTAGAAGAAATTGACTATCATTGCGCTTAAAAAGCTATAAAATTATAATAAAACAACGATTGTATGTCTGTAAAAACCTCTTGATAATGAAACTGAAATACTTGCTGAAATAGCCGGGGGGGATAAACGTGCTTTTGAAGTTTTGTTCAGAAATTACCATAGGTATGTTTTGGCATTCAGTAGAAAGATAACCCGTTCTGATGACTTAGCGAAAGAAATAGTTCAGGACGTTTTTTTGAAAATTTGGTTAAGCAGAGAAAAACTCCGAAATTCCTCAAACTGTTCATTCTTATATGAAGGATGCACTCAAAAAGCTTAGAGAGCATTTTTTTAAAAAAAAAAAAAAAACTGCGCTAGATTATACCATTTTTATTTTCAGTCTTTTCAATACAAAATAAGGTCGTGCTTTCCTTAGAATGGAAGAATCTGATTTCCTGCCAAATACATTGTTTAAATTTTTCATTTTAATATTAAGCGCCTATAAATAAGTAGGTTGTGTCTTTTGTTTTTTTGAGTACCCCGTCACTTCTAAATTATGGGTCAATGTTATTAAAAGGTTAACTTACCTTAACAAAAAATAATATAGGTATGAACAACACACGGCTTCGGGAATTGCTTAAACTCTATTTTGATGATTCTGCTTCAGATTTAGAACAGTCAGAATTTACGAGATTATCTTAACGACCCTTTTTAAGATGTTGAATCTAAAAAAATAATCGGTCAGGCTTTTGACGAGCAGAGTGAAGGCGTTGAATTAACCGAATACGAACAACAAAATCTTCTCTCTGTTAGTTTATAGGAGGTATCTGTGAAGATTTCCTTTCTTCTAAATGGTTAGTTTCCAAATACAATAAATATTCTGGGAAATTCGTGCCCAAAGTTAAAGAATTGATAGAAGAGGTTGAAGGAGGAGACCCATTATTTCAGGTTTTTGATGAATTCAGCATAAACCTGGGTATATTTTTTGCTAAATAATTAATTTTCAGACCATTGATTGTATAATTTTTGGAGGCAATATTGCTAGGACCTCCGCTCTGTTTTTACCTCAATTAAAATATTATTTAAGTACCAGGTCAGTTACAGTTCCAATATTGATTTAGGAAAAAGGGCGAGAACGCAGCATTGATTGGTTCCGCATGTACCGCTCAAGCCTCAAAATTAGCACAAAATTAATACGAAGTGAAACTCTAGTATGCCGCTACGAATATCATCATCTTTTGTAGATTCGTCCATCATATCTAAGACGCAGCAGTTATTTCGTAGGGTCGAAATAATAAATGATTTATCGCAAATTTAATTCTGGTGAGTTGGGGTCAACCGCCTGCAGTTTATCCAACTCATCTATGAACCAGATACAAAGCCAACCTAAACTACCCTGCCAGATGACTTTGCACTATTATCCAGTAATTTTCCTGTTAGAAATCCAACTATTACTGCTAAGGGAAACGTTAATAATATATTGCTGAGTAATAAGCTTAATATTATACCCAGCATAATTCCTACAGGAAGAAAAATAGAAAGATAATAGCCTTTCGATACCAGTTTGAACTTTTTGCGAACTTCGTGTTTATGGATCGCAAGTGCTTTGTAGTAATCCATCACCCTACTTTTATCAGAACCTCCAGCAGGTATCTTGGAAATAAGCTCGGAGGTACTGCTCTTAAAAAAATCGAGATCAGTTTCGTCTTTAACAGCAGGGGGTACCAGTTCCAGGCTTGATTCAATAAAATATAAACCATATGCTCTTTTCTCACCTTCATTTAACTTTATCATCTTTTTTCTAATAAAAGCCAATTGTTCGAGTGACCAGGTTTTGTAACCTGTTAAAAGGTCTTTTTTCTTTGTCAACATAAGAATTCAAATATAATAATTTATAAAATATAGGCTTATTTTGTTATGTGAGTAAATCGTAAAATGGTCATTATTCGAACTAAAAGTCAAATAGAAAAGATGACTTTTCTGATTATGCCTTCTAAATAATTTACGAAATAAACTATTTGTTCGTTTCATTTTTGCGCCTCTGAATACCTATTTAGCAATTGTGGAAGTGGTTTGTGTCCAAATCCATATTCTTGCTCTGATTGGATCCTACTTTTTAAGTTTTCTATTAAATGATTCAAGTAATGCTTTGGTGGCTTCACACTGATAGATTGTTCATTTTAAATCAATCAAAGATTTAAGAACTGCATCCATGCAGTGAATTAAAATGTAATTTATCTATAGTTTGATAATAAATATTTATTCGACTTTAATCTTTTATGCCTATATTTGGCCTTAAATGTTAAAACGGTATATTTCTATACTTTTATTGGTTACGATGATTGGTGCAAACTTCTCACGTTTCTTTATTTATACCAGTTTTGAGCTCAATAAGTCTTTCATCATAAAGGAACTCTGCGAAAACAGGAACAGACCTGAGATGAAGTGTGAGGGTAGATGTTTTTTAAAGAAAAGACTCGCGGCAGCAGAAGAGCGTGAACAAAAGCAGGAAAAAGAAGCACGTAGCAAGGCTGCCGTAGATGTTTTTGTAGTTAACGAGCCTTTTGTTTTCTCTTGTACTTATTCCACACCCAAAAAGAAGCACCCAATGCTATTTGCTTCTGAACTATCAGAATTTAACACCGAAATTCTCCATCCCCCTACCACCCTAGCTTAACTTGTCTAATTAAATTTCTTGAGATTGATATCCATCCATCATTCGGTATGGGTTGTCTCATTACGCCTCTAAATTCTCTATAAATTTTTAATTTATTTCAGTTAGATCTTTCTACCTGACTGTAAATTTTATGATCAAAACAAATGCGAAAGCATATTGAAGGGACCTTTGTGTCCAAAAAATACTATGATGAAAAAATTTCTTACAATTATATCGCTAATCACCCTATTATTTGCTTCTTGTTCCAAAGAAGAAATAGTCCCTGAAACTGAACTTAAACAAGCTGCAGGAACCTTATCGTTAAACTTTGATGCCATCTATGGAAGCCAGGATTTTGCCTTGAACAAGGCATTTGATTACGAGCTTACAAGCTCTTCTGGAAACGCTAAATTCACTTATGAGTTTACAAAGTTACGTTATTGGGTTTCTAATGTCATACTTGTTACAAAGGATGGAAATGAATACAAGGTGCCAGATTCTTACTATTTAATCGAAGAAAATACGGCACAACCAATTCAGGGTGGATCATTCAATAAAGTATATCCGGCTAACAAAAGAGAAAATGTAATCATAAGAGATATTCCTTTTGGAGAATATAAAACTGTTAAATTCTCTATAGGGGTTGATTCAAGGTACAATGATAACTTGACCCTTAGAGCCGGAGAACTATCCGCATTGACAGCAATGGCAAACGATGACTGGATGTGGTTTACCAGTTATATATTTACTTCTACAGCGGGAAAAATCACGTGGGTTAAGTCTGCTCCCGAGGCAGCTGTTTCTAAAAATTTCACCTTCGAAACTGGCTCAAACGCACAGTTTAAACAGAAAACCATTGAGCTAATTAATCCAATTTCAATAGGTGGTGATTATACATCAAAAATTGACTTAACGGTAGATGCAAAAAAAATCCTTGACTTAGAGGCTCCATTTACCGATAATATTATAGGCGCAACAAAGCCAGCATTGATGACCAGGTTGACAGATAATGTCATTTCAAAGGCCATTAGTTTTAAATCAGCAGAAGGGATAAAAAAGTAATATTCATATAAATAACTGGCAATTTTGAGACGTTTTTCAGCACACAGAATCGTTTCCTTCTTTCTTGCAGGCGTAATTATGTCTTGCAAGAAAGAGCCAGTTATTCCTGTGTCCAGTGAAGCCGTTCAGTACATCACATTAACCGCTCCTGAGGGGTTTCCAGCGATTAAAATAAATTCCGATAATCCATTAAGTAATCAAGGTGTAGAATTGGGAAGGTTGCTGTTTTACGATGTTAGACTTTCTGGCAACAATAAGGTTTCCTGCGCCTCATGTCATAGCCAGCGTTTGGCATTTTCAGATGGAGTTGCATTAACCAATGCCGGTGTATCTGGCCAAAACTTAGAAAGGCATTCTCCAGCACTAATTAATTTGGCTTGGGCTAACGGTTTCTTTTGGGATGGAGGCTCTAAAAACTTGGAATCTCAGGCTTTTGGGCCAATCACCAATATGCATGAAATGCAGCAGGATTTAAACGAGTTAGAATTTGAATTGAAGCAGGTGCCCGAATATGTAAAGAGATTTTCCGATATTTTTAAGGACGGTGTCAAAGCAACCAACGTGGCGAAGGCACTGGCTCAATTTCAACTTACCCTGATATCATCAAACTCAAAGTATGATAAATTTAAGCTTGGTGAAATTTCCTTGAATGCTCAGGAGTTGCGAGGTTTGAACCTAATACATATTAAGTGCAAATCTTGCCATTCAGGAGAACTTTTTACAGATAATGCCTACCATAACAATGGTATTGATGATGTATATAGCGATGAACATGAAGGAATACATCAAGGCAGATATAGAATAACACATGATCCATCAGATTTGGGGAGTTTTAAGACACCTACGTTAAGAAATGTCATGTTGACTGCTCCATACATGCACGATGGGCGCTTTAAAAATATTGATGAGGTATTGGAACACTACAACTCTGGATTAAAAAAATCCTCGACTGTAGATCCCCTTCTTTTTCAAAATAATAAACAGTTGGGCGTACCAATTTCTCCAAAGGAAAAGTTAGACATCAAGGCTTTTCTTATGGCCTTGACAGATAATGATTTTATTACAAATAAAAAATTTAGCAACGCTAATTAAGAAACATGAAAACAATAAGTATAAATATAAAACACGCTGTGCTTGCCATTTGCACCATTCTATTACTAGGATCATGTTCAAAGACAGATAGTCCAACTCCAGAATTTGAAGAAAAAAATCTTGCGCCATTTTCTATTGAATTTGATAATATTGTGGGCGACCGGACCTTTTCCATTAATAATACTGGTAATCTTTACACTAATGCAGCCGGCGAGAAATTCTCCATTTCTATGTTGCAGTACTTTGTCAGCAATATCAAAGTGACAACTGCCGAAGGAAAAACCTATACCGTGCCACAAGAAAAAAGTTACTTTATGATTAACGGGGCCGATAAAACTACCCGTTTTACAAAAGTTGAAGTGCCAGAAGGCGACTATACAAAAGTAACCTTTACCCTAGGTGTAGATAGTCTGCGTAGTACAATGGATTTATCAAAGCGCACTGGAATATTAGATCCAGCTGCTGGTGGAGGACACGATGCCGGTGGTATGTATTGGGGCTGGAATTCCGGTTATATATTTTTTAAATATGAAGGCAATTCAAGCGTGATATCTGATGATGTAAATGGTGATCCAACAGGTAAAAAACAATTTAAATATCACATTGGCGGCTTTGGTGGTTATAGCGCCCCAACCATAAATAATATTAAGACAATAACTATTGATCTGAACAATGCTGGAATAGCCAAAGTCAGAAAGGATAGACAAAGCAATGTTCATTTATTTGTAGATGTGATGAAGGTTTTTAATGGTAAAAATTCTTTTAGTATTGCATCACATCCTAACGTAATGTTTAGTGATTATAGCGTAAATATTGCTGCCAACCTAACCCAATTATTCACGCATGATCATACAGAGAATTAAGCTATGAACAGTAAACATTTAATCGTGCTACTCTTTATGGGATTATTTATTGTTGCCTGTAAAAAAAGTGAACCTTTAATAGAAGAATTAGAAACATTTTTAGGCTTCCAAAAGCCTACAAACTTTCCTGAACCCGTATATAAATTTGAAAATAACAAAATTACAAAAGATGGTTTTGAATTGGGTAGAATGTTGTTCAATGAACCTCGCCTTTCGAGAAATAATACGATAACCTGCAGTTCATGTCACATACAGTCGTCTGCATTTACTCAACATGGACATGATGTAAGCCATGGTATTGATGACAGACTAGGAACACGAAACTCGCCACCTATTATGAACTTAGCTTGGAGCAGGGCTTTCAATTGGGGTGGTGGTATTCACGACTTAGATACCCAGCCCATTACGCCAATAACAACCCATGAAGAGATGGATGAAAATTTGGAAAATGTGTATAAAAAATTGAGGGCCATGCCTAAATACACTAGTAAATTCAAGGCTGCTTTTGGAACTGAGGAAATCAATACTGCTAACTTTATGAAAGCCTTATCTCAATTCATGCTGATGTGTGTGAGTAGCAACTCTAAGTATGATAAGGTAATTAGAAAGGAAAGTGGCGCCTCTTTTACTTCGGAGGAAATGGAAGGATATGTGCTTTTTAAGGAGAAATGTGCTACATGCCATTCCGAGCCTCTATTTACCGATGGCTCCTTCCGTAACAATGGGTTGGCAATCAGCCCAGTGAATGATAAAGGCTTATATGTGGCAACCCTTTTGGAAACAGATAAGTATAAATTTAAGGTGCCCTCCCTGAGAAATCTAAAATACACGGCTCCATACATGCACGATGGACGGTTTCTGAGCCTAAATGGTGTGTTTGAACATTATAATAATGAGGTCGTAAATACTCAAAATTTAGATCCTTTGTTAAAAGGAAGTAAACTCGGGATTATGCTGGCAAGTACTGAAAAAACAAAAATTGCAGCATTTTTGAATACCCTTAACGATGAAGAATTTATTAAGAACCCACTTTTAGCAGAGCAATAAAATAGATCAGATGAAATTAAAATTGATGTTAGTAATAGCGATTGTAGGTTTTACCATTTGCGCCAAAGCCTGTGATATATGCGGTTGTGGTGTTGGAAGTTATTATATCGGTATTTTACCCGAGTATAATAAGCGATTCTTTGGCTTAAGATACCAGTATAAAACTTTGCAGACTCATCTAGGACCCAGAGGAGAGCGTACTCCATTGGCTACAGATGAGACCTATCAAAGTGCTGAACTTTGGGGAGGCTGGAATATTGGTAAAAAATTTAGGGTGCTGGTCTTTGTCCCTTATAATTTTAATAAACGGGTTAGTCAGGATCAACAAGGTACAAAAACAGGTTTGGGAGATGTTGCCCTAATGGGATACTATAATCTGTTCAGTAAGACTGGAACTTTGGGAAGCAAGCTTCTAGTCCAATCCCTCTGGCTGGGTGCAGGTATAAAAACACCTACCGGAAAGTATGAACCGGCAGAACGTCTAGCGATCCAGGAGTCGCCAAATAATTTTCAATTGGGTACCGCTAGCACAGATTTTACCTTTAATGCCGCTTATGATATTCGTTACAACGACCTGGGTTTGAATGCAAATGTAAATTATAAAATTAATACCCAAAATAAGTACGAATACAGATATGGCAATAAGTTAACAACCAATGTATTGGCATATTACAAATTCAGAATTTTCCAGTCATTTACTGTGGCTCCAAATGCAGGTATTCTGTATGAAACATCCGCAAAAGATGTAGAAAGCAATAAATATGAGGTGGCAGTGTCTGGCGGACATTCTTTAGCCGCAATCGCAGGATTGGAATTCGCCATGAAAGGCATTTCTTTTGGCGCTAATTACCAGAATATACGATCACAGAATTTGGCCGGAGGCAGAGCTTTTGCTGGCAATAGAATAATGACCCATATATCAATCCCATTTTAAAAACAACTTACATGAAAACAATTAGAATTAAAAACATCACCAAACTTTTGATGTGTCTGGGTTTGATCATTACCTTTTCAGCCTGTGAAAACAAGCCAGATTACAAAACCGTAAGGAAAGAAGTAATGGATATGCACGATAAACTCATGATGGACGGGGAACTGGCCATACGTAACAAAATGTCACTGGATACCATGTTGGGTACAGGGCTTAAAAAAATGAAATTATCAGATCCTAAATTAGATACACTGATAGAAAAGCAATACATCACTAGTTTAATTAAGAAGTTAAATGATGCAGATGAGAGCATGATGGATTGGATGCAGGTTTTTAAACCCGAAATAGACGGAAAAAGTAATGAGGCCGCCATAAAATATTTTCAGGAGGAAAAAATTAAACTAGTGAAGATGGACAGTGTGTTTAAATCTGCGCTTGGTCAGTCTGATAGTTATTTGAAAAAATACAAAGTTAATAAGCAGGATGCTCCAGTAGAACACGCTGGGCACAAACATTAGAAACAGATGGAAACTAGAAAAATAATATCGAAATCAGCTAGCCTGATTTTAAACTTAGTAGCATTTGGAATGCTAATCAGCTATAGTTCTTGTACCGAGGAAAAGAAACTTCCGATGTTGGTTGAACGTGTTGATACCAAAATTGTGGGTGGTAAAGAGGTAGCCGATACAGTTTACCGCACCATTCCCGAATTTACCTTTCTCAATCAGGATAGCGTAGCGACTACCAATAAAGATTTTGATGGAAAAATCTATGTCGCGGATTTCTTCTTTACGAGTTGTCCTACGATATGTCCTATAATGCATAGGAACCTGAAGAAGGTTTTTGAGAAGTACAAAGATGATCCGAATGTAATGTTCCTTTCTCATACCATTGACGTCAGGCATGATATTCCTTCTAAGTTAAAAGCATACAAGACCAAACTTGGCGTAGATGGGAAACAGTGGCAGTTTTTATGGGGTCCTCAGGAAGTTATTTATGCTTTGGCGCAAAAGAACTATCTGGTATCAGTTAATGAGGATAAACAGGCTGCTGGGGGCTTTGTCCATCAGGGCTATCTGGTTTTAGTTGATAAACATCGTCGAATCAGAAATGCGTATGACGGTACGGTTGATGAACAGGTGGAAAAGCTGATGAAAGATATGGACATATTATTAAAAGAAAAATAAATAAAAGACGATCCTTCAAGTAAATACCATCAATAAAGGTTTGAAATAAAAAACTAAAAATGAAAAAAATATTAATCCTATTCAGCTTCGTTTTAGCCATGACAGCGCAAACAAATGCGCAAACTATATTTGATAGTTGGCCTGAACTTAAGGCATTTCATAGCGTGATGTCCGATACTTTTCATTCCGCCGAGGAAGGAAATCTTAATCGCATCAAGCAAAAGAGTGCTGAGTTGACAGCAAAAGCTTCCAAAATGCAAAATTCACTGATTCCAAAGGCTTATAAAACGCCTGCAATTAAAGCCTCCATAGAAAAACTCTACATGGAGAGCAAAGTCCTTGATCAACAGGTTAAAAGCAAGGAAAAAGATGCCGTTATTTTGAAGAGTTTAACTGCACTTCATGACCGTTTCCACGAAATTGTTGGTCTCTGTAGAGAGAAAAATCATTAATTGAAATGACTATCTTAACAGTTAAATACATTAATAGAATTATGAAAAAGAAGTTGACCTATTCGTTTTTTGCCTTACTGCTTTTTAGCTGTACAAATACAGAAACTAAACTGCCTTTTCTTGGAAACCCATCTACTTTAAACGGTGAACAGGTTTATCCGGTAATAAAACCTTTTTCATTTATCAATCAGGATAGTATAAAAGTTACCAATCAGAATTTTAGGAACAAGATCTATATAGCTGATTTTATGTTTTTAAGCTGTCCCACAATCTGTCCAAAAATGACAATGGAGATGAGGATGGTATATGATACTTTTAAGGATGATCCACGGGTAATGTTTTTATCACATACCATAGATCCCAAGAACGATACCGTTGAAAGGCTTAAAAAATATGCAGCAAACCTGGGTGTTAAATCCGCCAAATGGAACTTTGTGACTGGAAATAGGGATAGTATTTATGCCATCGCCAAGGATAGCTATTATGCTACTGCCTATGCTGATAAAACCGCTCCTGGAGGTTATATCCATAGTGGAGGTCTTTTGCTGGTTGATACTAATCAGCATATCAGAGGAGTTTATGACGGTACGGATCCTGAAGACACAAAAAGGTTAATAAGTGAAATCAATCTTCTTTTAAAAGAAAAATAGCAAATTGAAAAAACTCTTATCCATATTACTCATGTCGTTGTTTCTCTTTAAGGCAACATCTTCGCTATGGATTTGTGTTTCCTTTTATGCTAACCGTGATTATATTTCAAAAAATATTTGTATCAATCGCTTTGATCTTATTCCCATCTGCGAAGGTCAGTGTTACCTAAACAGCCAGTTGAAGAAAAATGATAAGCAAGAGCAAAAATTGCCAGAACTTAAACAAAAAGAAACGCAGCTTTTTTATTTAGAACAGCAATTACAAACTCGAGAAAACGGCATTCGGATTATTGACTCCAATCCAAATTTCTTTTATTACTCGGATTACTCCGACGTTTTTGTCATGAATGTTTTTCAGCCCCCTCAAAGGACTTAAATCTCAAAAATTTTTACTTCTTAAAAACCATAATTATGCAGACAAAAGAATTGACTGTTTGCAACATTGGTTTATTTGTTGAAGAGCCTAAACATTTTTGGATGGGTGAATTGAATGGTCTATTGCAGAAATTTCCATCGCTGGAGTATCCGCACAAGCAGGAGTTTTACATGTTGCTTTTTATAGAGCATGCCATGGGTGAGCTAATCATTGACGACCAAAAGATCCGTTTAGACGATGCAAAGGTGATCATAATTAAACCTCGTTGCGTTAGCAGTATTGACATTAACAGGCAAGCGAAAGGTACGATGATATGTTTTACAGAAGATTTTTTTTCTCTTCGATACAACAATAATATCCTACATGAATTTACTTTTTTACAGAGTGGTTCTAAACCTTACATCCGCCTTTGCGATGAGCAGCACGTTCACTTTGAAGTGTTAAATACATTATTGCTCGAAGAGTTTACAGTCCAGAAGAAAGGTACTGAAAAAGTTCTACGCTCCTTCCTGAATATTATAATGTGTGAGCTGGAGAGGATTTTCAGACCATTTGAAGTTGAAAAAGTAAGGAGCTTAAGGCAAGATAAAATTCATCAGTTCGAAGCGTTGATTGAGCGCTATTATGCAATAAAAAAAATGCCCTCAGGTTATGCAGAACTCCTACATATTAGCCCTAATTATCTTAATAAAATATGCAGGGAAGAAACAGGACAGACTGCTGGAGATCTGATCAGAAGAAGGATTACGATTGAAGCGCAACGTTTTCTGCATCACACCAATTTATCAGTAAACGAAATTGCTAATAAACTAGGGTTTGAAAACCTCTCTTACTTCATCACCTTCTTCAAAAAACAAACCGGGGATACCCCGGAACAATTTCGTAAAGAAAATAATTAAAGAAATGAACTTAAAATTTAACAAAATGAATGCAAAGATAAAAAGTATACTGTTGATATTGACTATTGGTCTATTATTAGGCTTCACATCAAAAACTGATGATACAGGTAATCTCACCATCAGCTTTAATCACTTTTTCAAAGGACAAAAGATTGATTTCACCAGCGAATTTGTCAATTCTCATGACGAAAAAATCAAGTTCTCAACCCTGAACTATTTTATAAGCAACATCAAATTAACCAAAAAGGATGGAACAAGCTACAGTATTCCCCAGGATAGTTCTTATTTTTTGGTAAAGGAATCCGAGATACAGTCCAAGCAACTTCATTTAAAAAATATTCCTAAAGGCGAGTACAGTGGAATCACCTTTACAGTTGGTGTGGATAGTGTTCGCAATACAATGGATATTGCAAGAAGAACGGGCGCTCTGGACGTAGGTGGAACAGCAAAAGGGATGTACTGGATATGGAATTCAGGTTACATCTTCTTTAAAATGGAAGGTACATCTCCCTCGGCACCAGACCAGCAGAAGAACAAATTCGCATACCACGTTGGAGGATTTGGAGGATACAACACAAAAACTATTAACAGTATAAGGACAAAAGAATTTGAAACAAACGGATTGATGGTTTCTAGAGATAAAAATCCAGTTGTGGCTATAAATGTTGACCTAGCGGGCATGTTTGATGCACATACACCCATTAAAATTGCTGAAAGGTCGACAGTGATGTGGGGGGATATATCTACCAAGATCGCGGACAATTATATTTCTTGCTTTAAATTTTTCAATCTTTCTTACAAATAGACATGAAAAAGCTAAAAATGTATCTCATCTTTTTTTTGATGATAGCTTTTGTGGTAGCAAGTGCATTTGTTATCGATGATGATCAGCCTGTAAAAATAGTAGTCCCTTCAAATTTCCCTGCTCCAGTGTATAATCTTGAAAAAAATAAAATTACGCAAAAAGGGGTGGAATTGGGTAGACAGCTTTTCTACGATGGGTTGCTTTCTATTGATGGCTCTACTTCATGCGGTTCCTGCCATCAACAGGTTTCTGCTTTTGTTCAACAGGACCATGATTTCAGTCACGGTGTAGAAAACAGGATTGGCAGACGTAACGCACTGCCTTTAGCCAATTTGATTTTCAGTAAATCATTTTTCTGGGATGGAGGTGTTTTTAATTTAGACCTTACACCAGTAAACGCAATCGAAAATGAAGTAGAGATGGGTGAAAATTTAGATCATGTACTAAAAAAACTGAATGCTTCTTTACTTTATAAAGCCAGGTTCAAAGCCACCTATGGCGTGGATAGTATCACTACAAATTTGTTTTTGAAGAGCATTTCGCAATTTTTGGCAACGATGGTCTCGGCCAATAGCAGGTATGATAAATATGTCAGAAAAGAAGGTGAAGTGCTTAATGCAGATGAACTTGAGGGGCTTAACATTTTCAAAGATAAATGTAGTACCTGCCACTCCTCTGACCTGTTTACCGATGGCAGTTTTCGAAACAATGGATCTACAGCTGACTTTCGTTTCGATAAAGGCCGTCACGAGATTACCTTAGCAGATGCTGATATTGGCAAGTTTAAAGTGCCTAGCCTGCGAAATGTAGAATTTACAGGACCATATATGCATGACGGCAGTTTGCAATCTTTAGAAGAAGTATTGGAACATTACAATTCAGGCATGAAAGCAAGTGCTTCGCTTGATCCAGTTTTTAAAAAGCGGGATAAGCCGGGAATCTCGCTTGACGGGAATGAAAAGAGAAAGCTTGTTGCCTTTTTAAAAACACTAACCGATCAGGAGTTTTTGACTAATAAAAAACTTTCTGAATTCTAAAATCAATACTTAAAATAATAATAAACCAAACCAGCATCAGCTGATTAAAAAAATACTCAAGCTATGCTGGTTTATTAATCATTTGACATACAATAATGAAAAATATAACATTTATTTTAGTGACAGGCCTTTTTCTTGCCGCATGCAATAACAAAACGGACAAGGTAGACCAAAAAGCAAATACCCCGGTTAAAACTGGGCATGAAAGACATCAAATGGAAATGCCCTCTACCTCCAGTCGAAAATACATCGATAGCATTAATAGTGGTTTGATAAAAACAGACACCCTTAAGGGGAGTCCTCAATTAGTAGCAATGAGAACCATTGGCGGTGTGCACTTACATATGGTCTATAGTTCTCCTGGAACCAAAGGTCGCGTAATTTGGGGAGGACTGGTTCCTTACGATAAGGTGTGGGTTACCGGAGCCCATAAGGCAACCACCCTGGACATCAATAAGGCCATCGATATCGGAGGTAAAAATATAACAATAGGGAAATATGCTGTTTTTACCATTCCCGGAAAAGAGAAATGGACATTTATCTTAAATAAAAACTATGACCAACACCTTGCTGATGATTACAATCAGAGTGAAGACGTTGTTCGTGTAGATGTTGTACCAAAATCAAATCATATGGTTCAAAGGCTACGCTATTCTATCAATCCTGTTGATGTTAACAGAGGTATGATAGCTGTAGAATGGGAAAAGCTCAAGATTGAAGTACCTTTTACTACAGTAAAATAGAAATTGTGTCTTACATTTTTGGGTAAGAATTTATATGAGAACTGAAAATCCTTTTAAAAATGCACACGAAGTCATAATTTTTCTTCGTATGCAAACACCTTGGTCTGATTTTAATGAGTTTGCTGGTTTAATCGATAAAGAATATTATGCTAACTGTCAGGGGAAAAAAAGAGCTTTGAAATTTGGAAAAGTACTCAACGACGATAGTTTATTTATGATATCCTCAAATGTTTTAGACGATGCTGAGTTTCATACACTTTTGGATGCTACCCTAGCTTTATTCAACGAATTTGAAATTGTCCAGGTTATTCCATTTAAACTTGCTTAGCCGAATAAGCAAATTGACGAATGGATAAGCGTGGTAAGAATAATATTAAAGATCAATACAAATTTTAATGCATATTACCTCATTTTAGCATAAAGCGTGATTGTTTAACTATACATCACGCTTTATTAATTTTTGGATATGCTGACACAAAGACTGAATATTGTAATATAATTAATCAATATGACCAGTGCTATTTTGGTATTATCTGCCACAACTCCTGCTATACTTTTTACTTACCTGCTTTTAAAATATAGCATTCAGAGGTGCGCAACATCAATCGTAGGCGTGCAACAGATTAATCTAAAGCCATTGATGGTAGAACAGATTTTCGAAAATCACTTTGAAAAATTGTTAGCAATAGAAATCCATGGAGGAGGACCTGCAATAAATGCCTATTTGAATGCTAAAGTAAATGGCAGCTACCAAGTCTTAACTTTTGACGGGAAATTAATTCTGGAGGTCAGAAAGAATTTTTCAGGTTGGGTGGTAACTAGGGAAGGTGATGCAGTGAAAAATCCGACACAGTTTTTTACATCTCTACTGCTCATGCTAGAACATAGATTTTATAACTAAAACCTCCTGGATTGAATAATGATACATTCGAACTGTTTATGCGAATTGGTTAGTTTTTTTCTTGATGTATAAGTCCGTTTTAATAAATCGCGCAGGATTGTTTTTATAAACATCCTGCTTCGTTATTTAAAGGGAAATTGACGTTTTAGATGGATTTTTGTAAAAAAGTATTTTTATGGACATCCCTTTATTTCATCTTGACTGGCTTAACAATAGAATGTTAATCGCATTGATAGCCACTGTTCACGCGCTAATCAACCATTCTCTGGCTGTTGGCTTCTTACCTTTAATGGCTTGGCTTGAGAATAAAGGCGTAATGAATAGTGGCCCGACCGAGATAACCGATGCCAGATGGGACAAAATGGTTTATAAAATGATGTGGACCGCATTCATTATCACCACGACGATAGGCGCAATGACAGGGGTAGGGATTTGGTTTTCCGTTTCGCTTGTAAGTCCAAATTCAATTGCCAGTTTAATAAGGGTATTTTATTACGCTTGGTTTGTAGAATGGACAGTATTTGTAACCGAAGTTGTGTTGATATTAATCTATTTTCTTACTTGGAAAAATTCCAACAAATCTATAAAAGCAAAAACAAGGCACATTAAATTTGGCTGGTATCTCAGTGTTTTTTCCTGGGTAACCATGGCCATTATCGTATCTATTCTGGGCTTTATGATGGATCCTGGGAATTGGAAAAACGATAAAAACCTAATTACGGCATTCACAAATCCACTTTATATTCCTCAATTGTTATATCGCACACCACTTGCAATGGTCCTAGGCGGCACCTTGGCTTTGTTTCTTGCTTCAGTATTTACAAAGCGAGGAGAAGAAATTCGAACCAACACATTTAAATTAATTTCTAAATGGATTTTATGCTGGTTACCATTTGCAGTAGCTGGTTCTGCTTACTATTTCAAAGTTATTCCAGAGACGCAATTGGCCAATATGAACGTGGCTATCGGTACGCAAGCCTTTCAGCAATGGTACGACATTATGTGGAAAGTAATACTTGGGGCAACTTCAATTATATTAATTACAGCCATACTCGGTTTATGGAAACCAAAAATGCTTCGCGCACCTTTTTTAGCAATAACTCTACTTTTTGCACTTGCTTTTATGGGCCTGTTTGAACGGGTTAGAGAATTTATTCGCAAACCATATATTATTAGCGAGTACATGTATTCCAATCTTTTACGTGAGGAAGATTATCCACTTTATAAGAAGGATGGCCTACTTAAATGGGCAACCTATTCCAGTACGCCTGTAATTACAAAAGAAAATAAAATAGAAGCTGGTCGAAATGTTTTTATGCTTGCCTGTAGCCGTTGCCATACCACACAAGGCGTTAACTCTGTTGTAGATGTATTTGACAAAATGTATGGCTCTACCGGAAAGCCTTTTGATGAAACCATGATGAAAAATTACATCAGTAATTTACATAACGCTAGAGCTTATATGCCACCTTTCCCTGGCAATAAAAAGGAAATCGATGCTATCGTGGCTTACATTAAACAACTTCAGATAACTGGCGAGGTGTTGGAAGGTGCGCAAGAAACAGGGGTGACACTTAATCCAGAGCAATCTGTAGAAGCATTTAAAGCAACGGCAGAAAAAAACCTTGCTAAAGAAAAAACCGATATAGAAAACATAAAAAAGAAATAACCAACATGAATTTTTTATTACAAGCAAATATTCCGATTCCGAAAGATATTCCATTACCATTACCGGTTCCCGAACCCATATTGGTATTTGTATTGGTTTTTTCTTTTCTGGTACATATTGTATTTGTTAACCTAATGCTGGGCGGTTCTTTACTTACGTTTTGGTGCCAAATCAAAGGCTTAAAAAACAAAGAATATGATGAGCTTGCGCACGAAATTGCCAAAACCATTACCGTAAACAAAAGCCTGGCTGTGGTAATGGGCGTTGCACCTTTGTTAAGTATAAATACACTCTATACCATGTATTTTTATACCGCAAATTCGCTCACTGGCCTTATGTGGATTGCCATTATCCCATTAGTGACCGTTGCGTTTTTGCTAACCTATCTTCATAAGTACACCTGGAGAATTTTTGAGAATAACAAAGCAGTTCATATCAGCATTATTGCATTGGCATGTTTGATCTTTCTATTTATCCCACTTATATTTTTGACTAATATCAATTTGATGCTCTTCCCGGAAAAGTGGGGTTTGATTAAGGGGTTTATCTCTGCATTAACCCTTCCCAATGTTTTTCCAAGATACCTTCATTTTATTTTTGCTTCACTATCGGTTACAGGCCTGTTCTTATTTTGGTATATAGGGCGTAAAAAATACCCTTTCGAAACTATTTTTAAAAATCTTAACCGTTATGATATTAAGAAAAAAGCATACTCTTTGGTATTGACAGCAAGCGTAATCCAATTTTTAATTGGCCCAATCGTACTGGTTACATTACCCTCAAAAGGGGTGGGTTGGAATTTGATTTTCATTATTTTTATAGGTGCATCTATCGCTATTCCTGCCATGTACTGGATTTATAGAGCAATTGTGGGCAAGCCAGAGCATATTAATAATAACTTTTGGAAAATAGCTATCTGTTTAACCATCACGGTAATTTTTATGGGTTCAGGCAGACATATTTATCGTTCTAATTCTTTAGCGCCACATCAAAAAATGATGGCTCAAAAAACAAAAGATTTCATCAAAGCATCAGAAGAAGCACGTAAAAATCCAGTAGAAGATGAATTGGAAATAGACGAGAGCCTGGGAGATGTAGCCGTAGGAGGAGCATTATTTGCACAAAATTGTTCGGCATGCCACGCAAAAGATGTAAAAGTTGTAGGTCCGCCCATTATAGAAATGGCAACAATTTATAAAGATAATGCCGAAGATTTAAAAAAATGGATTAAAAATCCAGGCAAAAGGCGTGCGGATGCCCCACAGATGCCAAGTTTCGAAGGGAAACTATCAGACGATGAACTTGCAGAATTGAGTAAATATATATTAACCATTAAATAAATAATTATGATGATTTACCTTGTTTTTCTTTTAGTTGCTATTATAGTTTTTTTAGTTAAAATAACGATTGATTTCTATGCATTAGTAGCCCTTGTTAAAAAAGATAATAATATTCTCTTACAACCAAACGAAAAAGAAAAAGAATATGAATTTATCAAAGGACTGTATTAATTAAAGCTATGTTTAGATAGAATGGGATTATTTGTGGTCTTATTATGGCCTAATTAAACTTTTTTCTGGTAAGGCTTAGTCCAAACGTTTTCTGAGATTATCAAAACGGTAGGATTTCGTAGATTTTTGGTAGCAAAATGCGATATGCGAATCGCTAATTTCGCGCTTAACGCTCTAGTTAGTTGAGTGTTAAGATTATTATCATGCTACAACAATATAAATCCAATAAAATATACTACCAAAGTACAATAATGCTGGCGGGACCAGTTGTGGTTTCGCAGCTTGGTCACACTTTGGTATTAGCAGTGGACTCGATAATCGTTGGTCATTTTGCGGGTACAATATCCCTAGCAGCTGTATCACTGGTTCACTCGGTTTTTATGGTGGTATTGGTATTGGGAACGGGGATTGCCTATGGATTAACTCCTTTGATTGCGCAGGAAAATGGAAAATCAAATCATCAGGAATGTTCCAGGCTGCTTTCAAACAGTATGTGGATAAATGGAATAGTTGCAATTTTACTTTTTTTGGTAGTGTATCACGGCTCTATGTTTGCGATGTATCACGTAAGTCAGGATCCTCGTGTTATTGAAACCGCAAAATCATATTTGCTGCTTTTAGGTATTTCCATTTTTCCATTAATGATTTTCCAAGCCTTCAAACAATTTGCAGAGGGGTTAGGCTTTACAAAACAAGCAATGCAGATTACGATTTGGGGCAATGTGCTCAATTTGTTATTAGCCGTGGTTTTGGTTAAAGGAATGTTTGGGTTTGCGCCTATGGGAGTGAAGGGAATAGGTGTTGCAACCTTAGTTGATCGGATACTGATGATGATCGTAATGGTCTGGTATGTTTTGAAATCAAGAAATTTTAAAGCCTATATCAATCATTTTTCTATCCAATTTGTAGACTTGTCAAGAATTACCAGGATTATTAGAATTGGATTACCTGTTGCCATGCAGTATATTTTTGAAATTGGCGCATTTGCAGTAGCGGCATTAATGGCAGGTAAAATTGGGGCCGTGGATCAGGCAGCTCATCAGACTGCAATTACTTTTGTAGCGATGACTTACATGATGGCTGGTGGGGTAGCTTCGGCAGCAACCATCAAGGTAGGCAATAGTTTTGGAAGTCAAAATTATTTTAGAATTCAGAAATTTTCAGCCGTTTCTTACCATCTAGTCATTGTTTTTATGCTGTTTTTTGCAGTTGTTTTCACAATTTTTAATCAATATCTGCCATATCTTATAACCAGTGATTCAGCGGTTGTAACCCTGGCGGCGCAGTTATTAGTCATTGCAGGCATTTTTCAGGTTTTTGATGGCACCCAGGTTGTTGGCTTGGGTACATTAAGAGGTATGGGAGACGTCAGAATTCCAACATCCATAACTTTTTTTGCTTACTGGATTGTGGGATTGCCCATAGCTTATCTTCTAGGCATTAAGCATGAGTTTGGTGTGGAGGGAATTTGGTACGGATTAACATTTGGTTTGTTAACCTCTTCTGTTCTGTTGTATTTTAGATCTCAATACATTATTAAACGTCATATGAAAACCCTGTAACTAAAAGAGCCAAGTAGAACAATCGTTCCCCTTGGCTCTTTGACTCTTAATTTAGTTTTATGCCGATAAAAACTCTTCAGTACTTTTTATCTCTGCATAGAAAAACGCTAGCGCGGCCAAAAATGCATGGTGTACATCATCCGCTTTTACCGTTTTTCCATTGATCTCCAAATCTCTCGATGCACAGGCATCTCCGATCACAGTACATTTATAGCCAAGATCGAATGCAGCACGTGTAGTCGCATCCACACACATGTGGGTCATCATGCCGGTAATGATCACCTCGCTTACATCATTTTCTTTTAAATAATCCAAAAGCCCTGTTTCTCTAAAACTATTCGGATAAAATTTCTCAAAAATATGTTCCTCCTCCAATGGTTTCACATTTTCGTGGATCTCTACACCTTTGGTTCCCTTAACAAAAATTGGCACGGCTTCTGGATTAGCTGATACATGTTGTATGTGCGCAATTGGTAAATTATTTTCTCTGAAATGTTTCATTACTTTAGCAACGTTTAAGCTAGCTTCCACAGGGTTCACAAGTTCAATGGCTCCATTTTCAAAATAGTCATTCTGAACGTCGATTATAATTAATGCTTTTCTACTCATATCTATTATTTTTTACTTGTTTTTAATTAAAAACAAAACTAGTAAAGCCTCTTAGGATGCTTAATACCAAAATGTCAATGATTGATACCATTTTGATATTCATTTAAAAAATCGGTTGTGGTAATTCCAGTCTGATTTTTGAAAAAGCGCATTAGATGGTTGGGTTCTGAAAAATTGAGCTGAAAAGCAATTTCAGATACCGTAAGTTTGGAATGGATTAAGTAATCCTTTATGGCGACAAGCAAACGTTGTTTCAATAAGTGCGAAGCTGTAACATTAAATTGTGCTTTTACCGCTTTATTCAGCGCAATGCGGTTGATGTTTAATAGACTTGTATAATCATTAATGCGCTGTTTATCTCTGATGTAAATTTCGAGCAGCTGCTTGAACTGGAAAGCTTCATTATGGTGATTTTTTTCGACAGCCAAATGATGAATCTCTGCATATTCCCGGTTAAGTTTTTGTAACAGGTAATAGATTAAAGAACGGATAATATGAACGCTGTCAGCTCTTGTTTTGACCAATTCTGATTTTATTTCGGACAAAAGCGCATAATATCTTTCCACAAGTACTTGATCGATTTGTGTATACAGCGGGTATGCCAATTGATAAAAGTACAACAGACGATAGGTAAACAATTTATCGGAGAAAAAATCATTCAAAAAATCTTCCTGAAAAACTAAAACCATAAAATCCAGACCATCAGGATTCAGATTCCATTCTCGCTTTTGAAAGGGCGAAATAAATATGATGCTGTTATCGGAGATGTTTATCCTCTGATGATTTAAAACAAGATAGCCATTGCCTTTCTTGAAAAAAACGATTTCGAGATAATCCGTATCGTAGGTGTCTTTTAAAAGGTATGTATCTGCGAACTCATCAGATGGCAGAACATTTATCAGAAAATCTACCCCACATTCTGTTTTATGAAATTTTTGAGTTCTCATTGTTTTTTATTTTTAAACTACGCAGGTGCTTCTTTTTTAAATTATCAGTCAACCTTAAACCTCTTGAAAAATCAAACTAAATTTTCCAGTCCAAATTCAGCAAGCTTATCTACAATAGGCAAAGTTTTTAATCCCAGTTTAGTCAATCGGTATTCAACTTTTGGGGGAATTTGTTGATAGACTTTTTTACTGACCAGTTTGTTTTCAACAAGCATATTCAACTCTTGGATCAACATTTTTTCACTGATGCCGGTTACTGCCCTTTTCAATTCGCCATATCTCACCACATTTTCATTGATTTGAAACAGTATCATTAATGTCCACTTGCCACTTAAGAGCGTTAAGGATGCTCTAACAGGACACCTGTCGTCACAGGGCGTATTTACTCTTGTTTTATTCGTCATTGATATTTAATTAACTGATCTAATCATGTTATAAGTAGCAGCGAAAAAATTTGATCATTTTTTAGCTGGAAAGAAGCGGATAGACTGTACCTGCAAGACATCACGATGTTAATAGCCAATACAAAAAAGCGTTTCTCCCACATTAACAGGTGGTGTCCCAACTTTGTAAAGAACTATTCCACTCACAGGAGCGGTAATCCGATGCAAGATCTTACCGAAATCATTAGTTATATAGCCTATATTTTGCCCTTTGGTAAGGGCATCACCACTACTAACCGAGCTGTAAAAAATGCCCTTTTCCGCAACGCGAACATAGGTTTGGTTATACAGGTATTTCCTGTTAACATCATTAACAGTTTTTCTTGCATTATACATACCTGAATAATTCAGCATATTATAAACAGCATTTTTTATTAAATCGACATTTTCAGTTTGTACTGCCCCGAGTTTTCCTGCCTCTACACTCAATGCTACAACCCCGTCCTGCACTGCTTGTTTAAAAGCGTATTTTGCTGGTTCTGTTTTTTTAAGGTTATAAGGATAGGAAACGATATATTTCATTCTCGATGCTTCACTTAAAAGACGGGCTTTTTCTGTTTGCTCCGCTTCTTGCTGATTATTATAATAGCAAACGAAAGGGAGGAGATCTTCGTTCGAATCGCCGCCGTGGATATCTAAAAACACATCGGTGTTCGCAATAACCTCTTTTGTGATCCAGTACGCAATCTTTTCTGTAATACTTCCATTAGCAGAGCCAGGAAAAGCAGTGTTCAAATTTTTTCCATCTAAGGGATTGATAAAGGGTGACCTTCTATAAAATGATGCTTTGTTCGTTAAAGGCAAAATAATCAGCGTTCCCTGAAGAAGGTTAAAGTCTATTTCTTTCAACAGTTCCTGTACAGCTATGATCGGTGGATACTCATAACCATGTATTCCCGCTACAATGGTAAATACAGCTCCCTGTTTTCTCCCTTTTATTAGCGTGAGCGGCAAATTTTCCAGCTCATTGTTTTTATCAAAAGCAATAAGGGTATCTAAACGCGATCCGCTGTTTACTTTTTTTATAATGCCATCAAGATCTTGTGCATTCATTGTGAATGTTGACAACAGTAAAATCAATATAGAAACCGTTATTTTCGCTACACTTACCGAGTTTGCTGCACTTTTCAATTTGCCAAACTGCATAATTTTTTTTTTAATTTGAACAGGATTAAAAATAAATATTCACCATTTAGCGGTGATCAACAACCGCTCAAGGGAGAACCATGGTTGATCGGGTCACTTATTTTAATTTTATTTTTCATTGATAATCAGTTATTCTAACCTTTTTGTAGGTACTTTACAAGTTGGTAAGTACTTGTGTAAAGGTAAGTACTTGCTTAGCTTTGTCCAAATATTAAACGTTAAAATAAATAAGAAATGAAAATATTAGTATTCGGGGCAACAGGCTCACAACAATTCAACGTAATAGGAGAAGCAAAGAAAAAAGGTGCAGAAGTTATCGCTGCTACAAGTTCAGGAAATAGTTTCAGTAAATTATCCCAAGCAGGTGCAACACCAGTTTTGGCCAATTTAGCTGATGCCGATAAAATCTTGGAAATTACAAAGGGAATTGATGCGATCGCTTTTATGATCCCGGTTTCATTACCAAATCCTTTTGATGGTTTGCAATATTCAAAAAATGTGATAGATGCAGCTAAAGTAAACGGGGTAAAGAAAATCGTTTGGAACACAAGTGGATGGTTGGAAGCTCAAAAAATTGGCTCTCCTGTGGATGATATAAAACTCGACGTTCTGGCATATTTGAAGAATAGCGGATTGGATTATGTAATCATCGAACCAACAATTTATATGGAAAATATGATGGGGCCATTCTGCGCACCCTTCATTACTAATGAGCGGAAATTGGCTTACCCAACTCCAGAAGCAATGCCAATCGGATGGATTGCTTCAAGAGACGTGAGTGCTTTTGTGGTTGAAGCTATTTACAATTCTGATTTAAAAGCAGATGCTTTTAAAATTAGCGGATTAGAAAATCTGAAAGGAAATGATCTGGCATCACAGTTTTCTAAAGGTTTATCGGAAGAAATCGTTTATTATCCGCAAAAGCCACAAGAATTCGGTGAAATATTAAAGCCATTCGTAGGAGAGGCGGGAGCATCAAGCGTTGCAGCTTATTACGAAAGTTTGCAAAATGCTATTGAATACCCATCAAAATTCAATCCGAATATGAACGAAGTCTTAAAAAAAATTCCTGTAAAAATGACTTCATTAGCAGATTGGGCAAAAGATAATAAAGATTATTTTATCAAATAATCGGTAATTTATGGAAGCGAAGGGAATTGTAGCAGCATATTTTGAGGCATTGTCTAATGGGGAAATCGAGAAAGCATTTTCTAACTTTATACCTGAAACCAAATGGTACCAGCCTGGGAATAATAAATTTTCTGGTTTGAAAAATAATTTAAGCGAAATTTTCCAAATGCTTGAAGAAATTATGGCAGATTCAGCTGGAAATATGGTGGTGAAACCGACTGGACCGATGCTCCAAAGCGGTGATTTGGTTTCAGTTCCAGTTTGGTTCACAGCCAAAAAAGGAACAAAAACGATGAGTTTGGGTGGGATGGATCTATTCCAGATAAAAGATGGAAAGATTGTTCACGTTTGGACATTTTCAGATGACCAGTTGGTAGATGATGCGTTTTTTGGAAAGTAAAAAATCTACATGAATAAATATAAATTTAAAAATCAATAATTATGACAGCAATAGAAGTAGTCACAGCTTATTCAAAAGCGCTTTCACAGGGAGACATCCCTACTGCATTCTCTCATTTCAGCCTTGATGCAAAATGGCACCAACCAGGCAATCATCAGTTTGCAGGAACAAAAGAAGGACTTGATGCCATTGGCAAAATGCTTGCCGATATGATGGATGCAACACATGGTTCATTGGTTATAGAAACAACAGGCGCTTTGATGGCAAACGGAAATTTAGTTTCATTTCCAACTCATTTTACGGGGAAAATTGACGACAGGACAGTTGATATGAACGGTGTCGATTTGTTTGAGGTTGTAAATGGTAAAGTTGTTCAAGTATGGTTGTTTTCTGAAGACCAAGAGGCAGAAGATGCGTTTTGGGGAAATTAATAATATCCTTAAAAAACAAGAACGGTTAGTTCTAAGCTATCCGTTCTTGTTTTTAAATTTCCCACTGCTTTGTTTGTTTAAAATTTACCTTCAATTATTTTTCTACTAACCATACTTCCAACTTCTCCGCCCATTTCAATCGCATACGAAACACTTCTCATTATACTCGTATTGTCGCCACAAGGGAGTATTCCGATTTCAGTCGTTTTCTGTAATCAGTAAGTTTTTATATGATTTGCCTCCTTAAATTCGAAACATAATAGCTTTACTATTTGGCTATGTTGTTCTAATTTCGGTCTTGCGTAAGTGTGTAATTGGGTGAAAGTGGTTCTTTCCCAATTTTTGTAGTTTTTAATTGCTGGATACTTGAATACATTTAGTATAGTATTGGCTACAAGACGCTAAAGACAAATATGTTGCATATATCATACATATATTGATGGATAAAAAAATTAAGGCTTGATTTCAAACTTTAGATTGTAAATTGAGCAAACTTCCTGCATGAAGGCATAATATATACTGGTTATTTAATTTTTTAACTTATCTCCCTGTCGGCATCTTGAGGATTTATGTTGAATGGTTCATTTTAGTTTCGATATCATTTTAAATCTATTTTAGGGCTTTCAAAAACTAGCATTAATTCATTGATCATCAAAATTGTATTTACGTTTTACGAAGCTACAATTGGGAATAGCTAACGCGAGCTGTAAATATCTCAAAGAAATCGATTTACCGTAAATTAGCGTTAATTGAATTATCTGTTATTTGTGCTATAATTCAGAACTCAAACTCATGGCCTCATCAGTTTAATAAAAAAGGGCAAAACATTTTAAATGCTTGCCCTCCCATATTACTTACCTAAGTTATAAATCTCCGTATCCCTTAGGATCACTAATTTGTCCTTTGTAATATTATTTTTTTTAGCTTCTGCACTTAACACGAGTCTTGTAGTACGACAATGGTCAAGAGAATCCATGTGGACTGCAATCACCTTTGCACTTCCACTTGATGACACCAAATTCATGGTCTGTTTCTCGTCCATGATGATTGGTAAATTTTCGAATCCTTTAATCTGGGCACCACCAGAATTAACTATAATAATATCAGGCTTTATTCTTCTAATATTTTCCTTTATCCTATCAGTCCATATGGCATCTCCCATGATGTAGACAGTGGGTTCTCCTTTAGCACTTAGTATAAAACCAGAGGTTTTGCCCATCATTTCCAGAACTTTTCCAGATCCATGCTGGCCGTTTACCCTTTCAATGTTAAGATTGTCCCATTTCATTTTATTTTCAAGCGTTTCTGCGTTGATAAATCCTTTGGAATTAAAAAAACTCTTGTCAGCTGGCTGATTGATAATTTTAATTGATTTACTGAGGATATTATTTGCAGCATCATCAAAGTGATCGGCATGTGTATGGGATACTAAAACCAATTCTACACTGTCAGTAATTTGTCGCATTGGCATTTGTATCTCTACAGTTGGATTTTTAGCGATACCAGCCCAGGATTCTATTGCACCTTTGGGAGAAAGCATCGGATCTACCAGAATCTTGTGGCCTGCATATTGTAGAATTAGTGTAGCATTTCTTACCAGCTGGATACTGGATTTTTGACTATAGCTATTCTGTGCGTAAGCAACTATTGTTACCCCAAAGAATAAAAGTGATGTTATTAGTTTTTTCATCATTCAAAATATTAAATTGTGAAATTTCCCCCAATGGAAAAGAAACAAAATTAGATATAAAACCACGCATGGAACATATCAAATAGCATATAAAAACTACCATTTTGATACCTGTTCAATATGATTATTGATCTATACAATCTCTACTATTCTGCAACCGGCCGATAGGATGGATTACTTATAAAGTCCGTTTAGGAACGTTTATTAAAGCTTTTGGAATGATTATTTATAGGTGTTGACTTTCAATTGGATTAAATTTGCAGAATGAGACTTGAAATTGTAAAACGAAAATTTACATTGTGAATTTTGGATTGCAAACATTCAACTAGTCTAGCTAAACTTTTTATAACAATGATATAATTAAGTAAAGAATGATTATCCATCATAAGATAATGTTTGCTTTTATAATTCTGCTCTCCATAATACATGGTAATGCTTTTGCTCAAAAAGAAATGCAAATTCCACCTACAAGCCCTCCAATAAATATGGAAGTGTTGGGTAGTAACAGAGGTTTAGCATTTCAATTGATAATCGATAAGAAATTCAAAAGTATTCCAAAGTTGGGTGTTTTTAGTGTCACCTCATTGGTTGGTGAATGGGATAAAAATGGGATCAATGACTACATGGCCCAGTCCAGTCTCACCTACGAAATATTGAAAGGATTAAAATTGGCTACCGGTTTTCACCTAACGCCTGTGAAAGGTATGAGGCCCATAGCCGGGCTAGTTTACACATTGGCTAATCCAACCTGGTTATTTGTGGCCAATTCCAGAGTAGATTATTCTAGAGATACCAATGTTGAAGGACTGGTTTTGGTGGAGTATAAACCAAAAATTAATGATATATGGCGTATTTATTCGCGACTTCAGGGCTTATACGAATACAACACCATTATCAATATGCAAACCCGTAGCTATTTAATTGCTCGTGCGGGATTGAGCTATAAGGAATTTTCTTTTGGATTGGGTTCGAATATCGATTATTACGGACCAGAGAAACATAAAAAAAATAGCTTTGGCGGATTTGTTAGTTTTTTGCTTTTCTAATACAATTTACAAACCAACTTTAATTTTTACAGTACAATTAAATGAACAAATATATTGTTTCAGCCGTGTTCCTGCTATTAGGTATTTGTGGCTACGCCCAAGATTTTAAGTCAGATAATATTAGCTACAAAACCATTTCTTGGATAGACTTTTTTAACAAACTCGAACATAACCCGAAACTTACTTATTTCGATATAAGGTCAGCAGGCGAAAGAAATGACAATGGGCAATCACAAGCCTTTAATCAAGGAAAAATAAGGGGTGCGATTGAAACCGATTTCGCCAATTTTAATAAATATTATCCTGAATACCTCAAGCACAAAAACGATACCATATACCTTTATTGTAGCCACAGTAAACGCTCAAGGGTTTTAGCTAAACAACTCGCTGACAGTGGTTTTGTGAATCTGGTAAATATTAATGGAGGTTTATCATACTTCAACATCCTTTCGGATACCGAGATGCCCTACAAAAATAAATATTATACGAATAACCTTAAATATAAATTAGTCACTCCGTCAAATTTTATCAGGGCCTTAAATAATGAAGAGTTTCAAGTAATTGACATAAGGCCCGATAGCTTATATCTTGGAAAGGCAAGTGATGAACGCCAAAATTCATTTGGAAAAATCAAATCAGCTCTTCACATACCTTATGATAAATTGAAGGATAATTTAATGGTATTGGACAAAACCAAAAGCATTTATCTATTCGACAATGATGGTAATCAAAGTCCGGGTGCAGCAAATTATTTAATTGAACAAGGGTACGATACAAACGTTTTGATTTTTGGATTGAGTAATGTTATTAGCACTACAGAAATTAAAGAAAGAAATTTTCTGAAAACAAAATATCAATTTATTCTGCCTGAAGAATTGTTAAAAATTGTCAATCGGAATGGAAACACAGTAATTATAGATATTAGAAGCGAAGCGGAGTTTAGGGGGACAGATAAGGCTGCCTGGAAAAATATTGGAACAATAAAAAATGCGATTAATATTCCGTCAGATAACTTAAGCAACGAAAAAATAGCCAGTTATGCAAATAAAACCATTATCATTTATGATATGATGATGTTTGATGGTGAGTTATTCAAGTATGCTAAAAAATTAAAAGAATATGGGGTAAAAGATTTGTATTTGCTTTCTGGGGGTATTTCGAAAATTAAGGAAAGTATTTACGACCATCAGAATATTACATTAAAAAGTTTGCTTGATGAATAATGCTAAAGTTAGGGAATTTGGCTCAGCAAATTTTGTTGAACAAAGGATGCAATAAAGCATGATTGCGCTGAGAAACGGGAGAAGCTTTGTATACTAATCTATGTTTAATTATCAACTATGGTCTTAAATGCTATAATCGTAATTCCAAGCTGTTGAAATGTTGCCAGTTCATTTTTTATTTACTATTATTTTAATTAATTACAAGATTCCTCGACACAGCTGCACTATTACAACCACCTTTATATTACCCAAAACAGGTATTTATTAATAAAATGTTTCAGCGAGATTGGTCACTTGAGCTATTTATCCAATTAATAACAAACTAAATTAAATTTTATGATAAATCACTACTGTCGCTTTGTCCGATCGGGATGCGGCTATTTATTGAACTGGTCGGCATTTTTATGTATAGTGATGCTGCTATCGTCAAATGTAAAGGCGCAGAATAATCTGTATAATTTTACGCAAGCACCACTTAGAACTGTTATCTCTCAAATATCAACCAATACATCTTACAGGTTTGTGTACGCTCCTGAGCTGCTAAAAGAGGCTAAACCAATAGATTTGAATTTAAATACTTCGGACATTCAAATACTAATGGATGCAGTAGCTAAGGGACAGAATTTTTCTTATGAAATTGCTAAGAACCAAACAATTTTATTAAGAGTATTATCAGAAAACCCTAAAGAATATATTCTTCATGGAATAGTTAAAGATAGTGTAGGCGGACCACTACCCGGAGCGACTGTAAAGATTAAGGACACCAACAAATATACCATAACAGATGGTAATGGGCACTTCAGTCTAAATTTAACAAGTCAATACAATACACTGGAAATTAGCTACATGGGTTATTTTACTGCTACTCAAAAATTTGATAGATATGCGGCATTAAAAATTGTTACTGTTAGCCTTAAAGCAAATTCGTCTTTACTGGCAGAGGTAGTGGTAAATGGATTCCAAAGCATAACCCGAGGAGGTACAACTGGAGCAGTAACTATAATTGATGAAAAAAAACTTAATGAAAATATTAATATAGATATTTTAAGTGCGTTGGAAGGCCGAGTGGCTGGATTGGTTTATAATAAAAATCCATTTGGCTTGGGAGCAGATCAACCTGTGTTGAGAGGGCAGGCCACTTTTTCATTAGTGGGTGGAAATGCTCCATTGGTTGTGCTCGACGGTTTGCCAACTGAAACACCATTAGATGAAATTAATCCTTACGATATTGAATCGGTTACTGTTTTAAAAGATGGAGGTGCGGCTTCTATTTATGGCTCACGATCGGCAAATGGCGTAATCGTTTTAACTACTAAAAAAGGTAGTACACCTTTAAAAATATCATTAAATACAGATTTTTTTATTGATACCAAGCCAACTTTCGGAAGTATGCATTACGCATCAACTGCGGATATTGTAGATTTTGAAACAGATGTATATAACAAGGAAAGAGCTAGGTATGCCAATACCGAAACTATGTTTGCTGCTTATGGAACCGTAGCAAATGGAAACATCAAATATTATAGTCCGCTTTACCAGTTATTTCGTGATAGAGATGCAGGAAAGGTTACTACTGATCAATTTAATCAGCAGCTTACCAATTTTAAAAATGCAGATTATTACGAACAATATCGTGACAACGTGTGGCAAAATGCTTTCCGTCAACGTTACAACTTATCATTAAGTTCTGCGAGTCCGAAATCAAACAGCTTTGCTTCGATTAATTATGATCGTTCAGCAGAACGAGTAATAGGAAACAATAGTCAAAAGGTAACTTTATATTTTAAAAATACATACAACATAAAGAAGTGGTTATCTACCAATATTGGTTTTAATGGTGCTTATTCTACATCTACTTCAACTGATGGTAGTTACGATTCTTATACTGCCATATCGCCTCGTTATGCTTCTATCGTAAATCCTGATGGAAGTTTGGTTTATGCCAATTATGTGAATTTACAAGATGGTATTGCTGGTTCGCCTGTTAATGGAGCAGTAGCAGGTGCATTAATTAATACACCACAATATAAGTCATACCGTTTTAACATTTTGGAATCATTAAATGAAGGTTTAACTGAAGCCAACACCGTTTCCTTAAGGGCTTTTGCCAACATTCAGGCCAAAATTATGGATGGCTTGAATTTCTCCAGTCAGATCCAATATGAAATGGGAACAACCAAAAGTGAACAAATTTATGATGTAAACTCATATAAAATGAGAGCAGCCTACAATGCATTGGTAGCTTTTACTCCAGCTACAAATGTATATACTTTCGGTTTACCAACTGGCGGCAGAATTAGTCAGAATATGCAACAAAAAAAATCATATACTTTTAGAAATCAACTGAGTTATGATGAATCTTTTGACGGTGGTAAACATTCAATAGCAGCTATTGCAGGTACAGAAATGCGTCAAACTTTTTTACCTATCGGGATGACGGATATTAGATATGGCTATGATCCGGTAACATTAACATCCACGATTATTAATAATCAAACTGTAAGTCAAACTGGTTTGCCAAGTTATATTTTTGGCGGAAATAAAACCCTTGGTATTGCAGGTCGCTCGTTTCAGGAAACAAAACACAGAAACCTTTCATACTTCTCAAACGCCAGTTATACTTATTTAAGCCGATATAACGTATCAGGGAGTTTCAGGATAGATCAGGCTGATTTTTTTGGAGCAGATCCAGAATTTAAGTATAGACCATTATGGTCAGTTGGTTTTGGTTGGAATGCCAGTAACGAAAAATTTTTTGAATCTCTTAGATGGATTAATTTACTTAAACTAAGGGCTACTTATGGCGTTAACGGTAACCAAAATACTGAAACTACAAAATTCTTAACGGCCAGAAGAGTGAACGACAACCTATTCACATCGCTACAATATTTGAACATTACTGGACTACCAAATCCTAAATTGCGCTGGGAGAAGACAGAAACCTACAACTTAGGTTTAGATATGGCTTTCTTGGGTAACCGCTTAAGAGGTACAATTGATTTTTATGATCGTAAAAGTACTGATTTAATGGTAACTACCGATTTAGATCCAACTGTTGGGACAGCATCATTAGTGATTAATAATGGTATCTTAAGAAATAAAGGAATCGAATTTACAGTAAATGGCGACTGGCTTAAATCAGGCGATTTATCATTAAGTTCAACATTTGTATTGGGATTTAATAGAAGTAAAATTGGAAAAGTAAATCGGGCGCTTGCTACTGCAAGTTCTTACGTTACATCTCCACAGAATTATTATACTGAAGGAACGGATTACAATACCTTATATGCCTACCGCTATGGAGGAATGACAAATGGTTATCCTTACTTTTTAGATGAAAATGGAAAAGCAACCCTTGAGTTTGACGCAAGTGGAAATCCAATTGTAGCAAGTAGCCGTGGAATAAACAACTATGCTGCACTTGTAAGTATGGGGACTTTAATACCGACTTACAATGGCTCATTTTCGCAGCGTGTTTCTTATAAAAACTTTGAACTGAGTGCTTTATTGATTTTCTCTGGTGGTAACGTGATGCGGAAAGATGTTACGCCACTTGGCAGCAACGATATTTCGGATTTAGATATCACACAGCGCTATAAAAACGGGATTACGCCAGAATTACCAAGACTTCTTGTTGATTATTCAGAGGCAATGATTCCTAGAGCCCTTACCATTTCTTCCATGTGGCAAAATGCTGATATAAATGTATTGAAGGCTGATTACGTTAAACTGAGAAGTGTCTCTTTAGGCTATAATTTGCCTAAAGCTTTCATAAAGAAATTCAACATTCCTTCTGCAAAATTTACGGCACAAGTGAATAATTTATGGTATGCAAGTGCTGCTGGCGATGATATTGATCCTGAATCATATTCCCTAAATAGTGGAACCAGAACATTGCAAAATCCTAAATCATTTGTATTAGGCATTAACTTAACTTTTTAACATCATGAAAAAAAATATAGCAATCATTGCATCATTTTTAATCGCCATTGCGATTTCTGGATGTGAAAAATACACCGACTTAACACCACGAGGAGCCTTAGTAGTAGAAACCGCACAAGATTATTATGAACTGGTTTCTTATCCAAATAGGGGCTACCTGATTGCTAACTTCCAGTACCTTGTCGATGATATGTGGCTGAAAGAGTCGAATTTTATAGGGATTACCCCAAATATCAACACTGTACACTTCAGTTTTAATGAGAATATCGATCGGGTATCGATGGTAAATTCATCAAACTTCTACGATCGTGCTTATCTGTACATTAACCGCTGGAATACCATCATTTCATCAGTTGATGCGAGTAAAGGTGAACAGAACGTTAAAGATTTAGCCAAAGCTGAAGCAAAGGCATTTAGGGCATTCGACCATTTTTTATTGGTTAACGTTTATGCCAAAGCCTACAATCCGGCAACTGCAGCAACCGATGGTGGTATTTGCATTATGGATAAATATGATTTGGAAGCACAGCCAACTAAATCAACTGTTGCACAAGTTTATGATTTTATCCAAAAAGATATCGATGAGGCCATCCCTTTTTTACAGGTACAACCATTAGATCCATATCATCCATCATTGGCGTTTGCCTGGGCATTGAAAGCGAAAATCCATTTGTTTAAAAGAGAAATTGCAAAGGCTAAAGAAGCTTGCGAAAAATCACTTTCCTACAATAATCAAATTTTCGATTTAGTAAAATACACTACTACACAAGGTGGACCATCAGTTACACCAATCATTGCACCTAACAATCCTGAGGTTTTAAGTTATCAATATATTCAAGGTTATAACGAAACCAACTTTGGATATACCTGGTTAATCAGTCCTGAATTGAGAGCATTGTTTGGAACCAATGATGCCCGTTTCAATATGTTTTTCAATACCACAAGCGCAAGCTTTTTGGATATTGGCTCTGGCGCTGCATATTATAGTATCGCTTATACACGGTTTTTCTATCCAACGGTTGGTTTGAAAACTACAGAAGTTTACTTAATGCAGGCAGAATGTTTGGCTCGTCAAAATGATTTAGCAGGTGCAATCGCCATTGTTAATAAATTTCGCGAAAAACGTATCCTATCAGGAACCATTAATCTACCAGTTCCGGCAACCAGAAAAGAAATGATGGAGATCATCATTAATGAACGCAGAAAAGAGATGGTTTTAGGTTTTAACAGGTTTTTCGATTTGAAACGATTAAATACAGAAGCAGAATATGCAAAAACTGTGGTTCGAACTTATCCTTTGGTTAACAAAACTGTTCCGCAACAAACCTATACGCTATTACCTACATCACGCTTATATATCATTCCATTCCCGCTTGGCATATTAAAGAAAAATCTAAACCTTACATTAAATACCGACGAAAAACTTCCGTTGTAAGATGAATTTTAAACAAATTTTATTTCCGATTTCATTGGCGCTATCGTTGACAGCACTTGGTCAGAAGCCTGTTGCCACGCCAGATAGTGCCGCCCAAAAAGCACCATTGGATTACAATAAAGTAATTCCGGCAACTGCTATTAAGCAGGATGGACTTTTTAATGTTCGGCAAGTAGATCAAAAATGGTTTTTCGAAGTTCCGGATAGTTTATTGGGGCGTTATTTGTTAGCCGTAACCCGTTACATTAGTACGCCGCAAGGCTTTGGGAGTTTTGGTGGCGAAAAGGTAAATGAGCAAACGCTTTACTTTCAGAAGGGAAATAATAACAACCTTTTTTTAAAAGGGGTTATCTATCGCCAGGAAACCAAAAATACCGATGGGCCGATTTATCAAGCAGTAATGCAATCTCAGGAGAGTCCGATAGTGGCGAGTTTTGATATTAAGGCCAAAAATCCGATAACTGGCAATTATGTAATTGATGTTACCGATTTCTTTAAAAAAGATATCCCGGTGGTATCTATTTCCGCAGAGGAAAAAACATCGAAAAAGTTAAATAGCTTAGCCGATGATCGTTCATTTATCGAGCGTATTGCTTGTTATCCAATTAATGCAGAAATAAAAACCACTAAAACTTATGCCAGTTCAGGGCTTGGAATTCCTGCAGGTGCTTTAACCGGAGCGGTTACGCTAAGATTAAACACATCCATTATTTTATTGCCGAAGGTGCCAATGCGGAAAAGAATTTCTGATGAGCGTGTGGGCTATTTCAATAACAAATACATTCTGTTTGATGAAGATTACCAAAGAACGCAAACCAAGTATTTGGTGCAGCGATATCGCCTGGAACCTAAAAAGGAAGATATGGCTAAATATAACAGGGATATTCTGGTAGAACCGAAAAAGCAAATCGTTTATTACATTGATCCGGCAACGCCAAAAAAATGGCGTCCTTATCTCATTAAAGGAATAAACGATTGGCAAAAGGCATTTGAGCAAGCTGGATTCAAAAATGCAATTGTTGGTAAAGAATGGCCGCTGGCCGATACCACAATGAGTTTAGAAGACGCCCGTTTTTCCGTTATCAGGTATTATGCTTCAGAAACGCCTAATGCTTATGGACCACGAATCAGTGATCCACGCAGTGGGGAAATTATGGAAAGCCATGTAGGTTGGTATCACAATGTGATGAAATTGGTGCACAACTGGTATATGATTCAGGCTGGTCCATTGGATAAAAGGGCGCAGAAAATGCAGTTCGATGATGAGCTGATGGGGCAACTCATTCGTTTTGTTTCTTCACATGAACTTGGACATACCCTTGGTTTAAGGCACAATATGGGGGCAAGCAGCCAAACCCCTGTTGAAAAACTTCGCGATAAAGCCTGGGTGGAGAAAAACGGCCATACGGTTTCTATTATGGACTATGCCAGATTTAATTATGTGGCGCAGCCTGAAGATAATATTTCGCCTAAAGGAATTTATGCCAGAATCGGGGCTTACGACAAATGGGCAATTAACTGGGGGTACCGCTATTTTGATGGAGAAAAAGATGAATATGCAGAAGAGCAGCTGTTGAGTAAAATCACAACTGATACGTTAACCAAAAATCCAAGATTATGGTTTGGTGGGGAAGGAAAAGATGAAGATCCGAGGAGTCAATCTGAGGATTTAGGAGATGATGCAATTGCCGCAAGTGATTATGGAATCAAAAACCTGAAAAGGGTAGTGGCTCATTTAAATCAGTGGACTTATGAGCCTGGCGACCAGTATAATAATCTTGAAGAATTGCATAAGGAAGTGGTGAAGCAATATAGCCGTTATCTGTATCATGTAATGAAAAATATTGGCAATCGTTACGTAACCAAAAGAAGTGTAGATGAGAAAGGCATTGTTTATGCCGAAGTTCCAAAAAAGATAGTTAAAAGTGTCTTGAGTTATGCGGGGCGCCAGGTTTTCGAAGCACCGCTTTGGATGTATCCTGCAGAAATTGCAAAATATATCGATTTGAAACCGATGGAACAGATTTCTGATCAGCAATCGCAGGCACTCAATATTTTTTTAAGCGCTGGTATGCTGTATAATTTAAGCCAAAAAGCATTAGTCTCTTCTGATCCATATCCTGTTAGTGAATTTCTTGCCGATTTACAACCAACCGTATGGAAAAAGCCTTCACGTGATATTCAGCAAAATACTTATTTAAGAAGTTTACAGCGTTATTATCTGGAGAGGCTAAGCATTTTGATTAATCCAAAAGATGTGGCAGATGGAAAGGCGATGAGCCCTGCACAACGCAGTGATGTAAGATTGGAAGCTTTAGTCCATATCCAAGCCATTCGAAAAAAAGTTGAGGAGTTGATTCCTCAAACTTCGGGAATTGATCAGGTACATCTGAAAGATATGCTTGATAAAATTGAAGAAATCACAAAGAAAAAAAATGTAAATCCTTTAAAATGAAAAATTATATATTGCTTATGATAATGAGTTTAGTAGGTATTAGTTATTCCGCTGTTGCTCAATTCAACGCATCGGCACAAGAAGTGGCTACACCAGAATTGGCCAAGCAAAGAGAGGAACAAAAGAAAGTCATAGTTGTTGGCTATCTAAAAATTAAAAATAGTCTCGTGATTTCAGATTCAAAAAAAACAGCTACATCTGCTTCAGAATTTTCGGAGGCAATAGGTAAGTTTAAACTAAAAAAATTGACAGCTGACGAGATGAACGCGGCAGCATTGGCCCGTAGAATTATCAAGCAAATGGCTGATAGTATCGTGATTGCTCCATCTATTGGCCACCAAAGAAAACCCATGGAAGGATTATCACTCCAATTTTGGTCAATTATTGAAAAGGTAAAACCTGAAAATTTTACGCTATATCTTAATAAATGTCCTAAGATGGCAGGTACCTGGATAAGTGATGACAAGAAAATCGAAAACCCATATTCTCCAAAAGATATGCTTACCTGTGGGGAGGTAATTGATGAAAAGTAAAGTAGAAATTTTTAGTGATAGTTAGTGATTGATTGCTGCAGGATAACGGATGTTTCTTGCAGCTTTTTTCGATTAATGTCAACTTAGGTGGAAAATTTACGATCTCAATAAAAAGTCTAAAGTCTGTTTACATCAGTTCAGTTTTACTGAATGAAAAGCCCTACAAATGAGAACTATATCAGATGTTTAGATATTTTAAATGGAGATAAATTAGAATTTAATGTCTAAGACACACCTGATAAAACATGGATTACAAAAGCACAAAATCAACCCAAAGGAATAAATTAGGTTGAAGAAAAACTGAAACTTAGCGAAGACCAAATAGATAAAGCCAAATTCAAAGCTTTCCACGAATAGCTTGTTTTGTATTTAGTTCAACTGACGTTGATTTCCAGTTCTTAAATAAATCTCAACTTAGTTAAGCCTATACAACACTAGCAAAATAAAAAAAACAATACTGTCAAAAAATATAAATATCAATATATTTACCATAGCATGCTTTCGTAAATCTATAACAATACTGCTCTGGTAATCATTTCTAATCAAATTAATGCCCTTGAAAATTAATTGAAGAATTTCTGAATTCGATAAGTGTGCTATAACTATTAAATAAATTACCAACATGAACTCACTAATTTTTATGAAACCTTTAAAAATACTATCAATGATTAATATCAGCCTTTTTATTGTTTTAGTATTCCTATCCCCCATGATCTTGCAGGCGCAGTCCTATCAAGTAATCTCACCTAATCAAAATATTAAAATTTTGCTTTTAAAAGATTCCAATGTAAAATCTAACTGGTACTTGAAAGTTGATTATGTGGATGCAGGGCAGTCAATTAGTGTGATTCCCAAGATTAAGCTTGGTTTGATGGAGAGCAAACAGGATTATTCCAAAGATCTTGCGCTAATAGGTACTGATAAGGAGGTTAAAATTGTTGAACGTTACCTAGCAGTACATGGAAAGCGCAGCAATTGTTCAAATGAAGCAATGGAGCAAACTTTTCACCTGAAAAATGTTCGTGGGAAAAAAATAGATTTCGTAGTTAGGGCTTATAATGATGGGGTGGCGTTCCGTTATGTTCTCTACGGGAAGAAAGGTGAAAAGATAACAATGGAGCGGGAGTTAACAAGCTTTGAGGTCCCTAATTCGAGTGAGCGTTTCTTACAACAGTTTGTTAGAAGCTATGAAGGGCCTTATCCAGTTCAAACGAGGGATTTTAAAAAAGGTGAGTGGGGATATCCTGCACTATTTAAGATGGGAAATGAAAAGAATAATTGCTGGATGCTACTAAGCGAAGCTGGGGTTTATAGTAATTACTGCGCCACAAAACTTTCTAATTTGCAAGATGCAAACATATATAAACTAACTTACCCTGCTCCAACTGATGGAAATTCTACTGGAATGGTTAATCCTTCATCGAGTTTACCATGGAAATCACCTTGGAGAGTGGCAGTGATTGGACAGTTAGCAAACTTAGTAGAATCAACTTTAATAAATGACGTAAGTGAGCCCTCAAAAATTAAAGATGAAAGCTGGATAATACCCGGATCTAGTTCATGGATATATTGGGCAAATAACCATGGAACCATGGATTACAAAAAAGTTAATCAATACACTGATTTGGCAGCGAGTATGGGCTGGAAATATACGCTCTTCGATTGGGAATGGGATGTTATGTCTAATGGGGGGAATGTTCAAGATGCTGCTAGATACGCAAATAGCAAAGGCATAAAGCCATTGTTATGGTATAATTCTGGAGGTCCGCATAATGATGTTACTGCTACGCCAAGAGACCGTATGCTCACAAGAGAAAGCAGGGCAAAAGAATTTTCGTGGTTAAACAAAATTGGGATTTATGGAGTTAAAATCGATTTTTTTCTCAGTGATAAGCAGGATATTATAAAATACTACTTAGATATTTTGGAGGACGCTGCAAAGTATAAATTGATGGTAAACTTTCACGGTTCAACTGTACCAAGGGGTTGGAGCCGTACCTATCCTAATTTGATGAGTATGGAGGCAGTTTATGGTGCCGAACAGTATAATAACGGCCCAGAAATGACTACGCTTGCCCCACAACTTAATACAACACTTCCTTATACACGTAATATTATAGGTTCAATGGACTACACACCGGTAACTTTTACAAATTCTCAGCACCAACATAGCACCTCTTATGCTCATGAGCTTGCACTTTCGGTAGTATTTGAATCAGCTTTTCAACATATGGCAGACAGACCTGAAGGCTTTTTGGAACTTACCAGTGTGGTAAAGGATTTTTTAAGAAATATTCCTGCAGGTTGGGATGATACTAAGTTCGTCGATGGCTATCCAGGGAAACTCGCAGTGCTGGCCAGGCGAAGTGGAAAAAAATGGTATTTGGGGGGAATTAATGGTGAAAGCAAATCGAAAAAACAACAAGTCAAATTATCTTTCTTGGAAAAGGGTAAAATATACAAAGCAACCATTATCCAAGACGGAGATTATGATACTGCTTTTTCCATTAGCGAAAGAACGATTTCCCAAATGGATATACTATCAGTTGATCTTTTGCCTAGAGGAGGTTTTGCTGTGTTTTTTGAAGAGCAGTAAGCTAAATAGTTGGGGATTTCACTTATCTAGTTCACTGTCATCTTTTATTAATGATCAAGCTAATATAGTCCGATAATATCGAAAGCTAAGATTATTGAATGCTGAAAACAGCCAGATTTGGATATAGCATTTTTGAAGAGCTACAAATTACATTATCTATCGGCTCATAATTATTGTTTGTCTTAACGTATAATCAAGCAGGCCTATTTTGTAAAATAGGCCTGCTTTTGTCATGTGATTTTATTTCTAATTCTTCACTAACTTGTAGAGCGGTAATACAGAAAGAATGATGCTAAGCCTTTATCTTTTGTAAGCAAAATTTCATAGAATACCTAAGAGAATTGGCCTTTTGTTGTTGACTTCCGAGACAATAAATCCCTATAACCAATTCCCCATTTTACCATTTCATCAATCATGGGTGCCAATGCTTTCCCGTATTCAGAGATTTCATATTCTACAGTAACTGGCTTAGTATCTAAAACTGTTCGCGTAAGCAGTTGATTAACCTCCATATCTTGAAGCTCTTTTGCTAACATTTTTGAGCCAATTCCGTGTATTTCACGTTGAAGATCCATGAAGCGCATTTTCCCGCCAACAATGATTGTACCTAAGATATTTAACTTCCATTTGCCTGAAAGAATTTCCATAGCATCTCTGATTGCATTTAATCTAGTCTGGCAAATTTGGTTATTGTTAAGCTGTGGTTGCTTTTTCATCTGGTTTATTACGAGCAAAATATATGCGCCTAAATTAGATATATATCACTTACTTTCCAATAGGAAACCAGTTTCCAATCTGAAATCCGTGCAAACATTAGATTACGATTACAATAAATTTGTAGTGTAAAGTTTAGTGGTATATGCAAATGTGTTTGACGGTCATCTAGCTAGAATATTATTGGCTAAGAAGTTCTGAAAATACGCATGCAGGTTAATTCTATAGAAATTAAATAAATAAATATGAGTAATAATGCAAAATTAGTAAATGTTGATCTGGGTATCTTAGTTCTGCGCATTTCGGTGGGTGCGTTAATGCTTTTCCATGGTATAGCGAAAATAATCAATGGACATGGGGCTGTAAAGGGCATTTTAACACAGAAAGGATGGCTGGATTTTTTATGGCTCGGTGTTCCACTTACAGAGATAATTGCCCCAATATTAATAATCCTTGGAGTTTTGACCCGTGTTTCTGGATTAGGGATTGTTTTGGTAATGATCTGCACTTTATTCCTTGCATTTGGGTGGTCCGCATTTGCTATCGGCGAGTATGGAGGATTGGTAGCTGAATTGAATCTATTATATTTAGGGGGTGGTTTGGCATTGCTCTTTACTGGTGGAGGAAAGTATAGTGTTTACAAATTTAAAAATGAATTGTTAAATTGATTTTCCAAATCTTCGAATAAAGATTTGATCACAAATTGCTTATCCAAAATTCAGGAATTGATATTCTTATGCACTTATTAAGAAATGAGGCTGTCTCAAAAAGGCAGTCTCTTTTTTTGTGGAAAAAAAATTAATTTTTCATCTTTTTAAATTTGGCTTATTTGTCTGTATTTCAGATATTTAAGTATAAATAATTGAAATTTATGCCAGTCCAGAAACCAGTTTTCAAGCCCTATTATCAGAACCAGATCATGGCTATTCCGCCCACTCTGGATGAACTTGTGGCAAAAGGCCATCCTGTTCGCATTGTGAACGATGTCATTAACCGAATCAATATCCAGGGGCTGTTGGATGCTTATAAGATTAAGGGCA
>NZ_FOGG01000020.1 GCF_900111155.1 Pedobacter rhizosphaerae
CATAAAGCAAAAGCATATCAGCTACTCAACAGTGAAAAGGGAGTTGAAAAAAGAAAGCAAAGGTGTCATGATGTTGAACCAGTGTTCGGGAATATTAAACAGAACCACGGGTTCCGCCGCTTCATGCTTCGGGGGAAAGAAAAAGTGGCAATAGAATGGGGATTATTGGCAATTGCACAAAATGTTAGAAAAAAAGCAGCCTAAAAAGACTTGCTTTTGCTCTTTTTAAAAAAATGCTGGATAAATAAACATTTCTAGCCAGCAACAAAGAAATGACACATAGGATTTATTTAAATACAAAAAAGCTGCCTCATTTATTTTGAGACAGCCTCTTGTTTAACAGGAGTTTTGAATTATTGATTACTTCCATAATCATAAAGCACCAGGATCGGATAAGGGCGGAGCTTTTGCTCAAAGCGAAATCCATACCTGCTGAGCATTTGAAAATAGTCTTCAGGAGAAATGCCTTCATCGAGGGCTTTGCTCCCGTTAAAATCCAGATCGAGATCGAACCGGTACTGCTCCGAGTCTGGTATCTCCGTTACAAAAGGGTGGTTGAGTGTGCGGTTATCGTAAATGGTAAAAAAATAATTCACGACATCCTGTATTTTAGCATTTCGGATCTGGAGCTTGCCACCCGTAAATTTGATCTTCGCATATGCTCCCTGATTTGCTTCTGCTGCCTTTAACGCTTCTCCTTTTGTTTTGCTCACCACCGTACATAGCCGTTCCCGCTTTTCAATTTCAGGGTGTACCTGGAAATAGCGCTCGAGATCACTGAACAGGTAATCCCGGAACAATGTATCCGGTATTCTATCGGGTAAGGTTAACGCATAGCAATAAGTATTGTCCTTATTCCATTCCTGTAGGTTTTTATAGGGGGAGTGCTGTAAAAGACCAACATGTTTTCCGAAAGGATAAAGTAATCTTAAAGAATCTTTAGTGTGGATTTCAACCAGATTTTCCCGGTAATTTCCCAATGGATTTTTGTTGTAAATGCTGAAGGCAGTCCAGAATAGGTGGGAGATTGAGGCGTTATATTGGAAAAACCGGTTGTAAGCAAGTCCTTTGGAGGTGCCGGCCAGCGAACCACCTGATCCGGTGGGAATGGCCGGGGTGATGATAGACCGGTAAGAAAAGCTGGTATCCATCAGATGGAATTCCTCCATGGGCTCGAAATTCAGGATATCTTTTTTCTGCGTCATTTTTAAATTGGTTTCCTGGTTCGCAAACCTTAAAACGTTAGTCACTGTCACTTCCTCTGTGCCGGTAATAGCCCTGACCATGCCCTGTTTATCAATCCATACATTATGCGGTGCAACTTTATGGGGAAACATCTTTTTTAGAATGCTGTCTGCGTTGGCCAGGTATAGGTTGGATGTTTTGACATCTTTATTGTTAGGCCTGTTTAAAAATGCTTTAATTTCTGCTTCTTTTTGGTAGGTCACCATTAATACATTGAATTTTCCGGGATGCTGCGCTTTGAGGGAATCCAGGAACTTCATTTCCTTGATGCAAGGCACGCAGGAAGTAAACCAGAAATCAATGATTAGAGGTGCGTTTTTGTAAAGCTCTTTTAAATTGATTTGTTTGATGTCTCTATTCATGATGCCGCTGAGTATCATATCCGGCAGGGGGTCTCCGGTTTTTATTTCCGTAATCTTTTGCTGTCCATATCCATTTATGGTGAATAGTATTGCGATCAATAAGTGCAGGTAGTTTTTTTTAGTAGCCTTCATTTTGTTTAAGGTTTGAGTTGTAAATTAATTCGTTCTGGGGTATGGGTAAGTTTGATGCAGTATTTTTCCAACCTGTTTTAATCGGGCTGAGTATTGCTGATAGCTCTCCCCGCCGTTTAAGGTCCAGGAAGCGGTGGGCATATTCTCCATACAATTCAAGCCTTCTTTCTGAGGCAATGGCCTGAAGGCAATCCTGCTGACTGGTGGTTGCGCTTAATGGGCATAGGCCTGCACGCGTCCGCGTCTGATTAACATCGGCAATGGCTTCGGATGTTCGTTGTAGTTTTGCCAGGGCTTCTGCGCGGATCAGATATTGTTCAGCCAGTCGCAAGGCCATAGGATATTCCGCGCTGCCAGAATTGGCAGTCCTGTTTTTGTATTTAGAGGGATAATTGTATGTGGTGGAATTGCCGCTGGTGCTGATGGTCCTTGTGGCAATCCATTTGCTTCCCCGCAAGTCCACTGCAGTAAAGGCCTGTTTCAACCCTGCTGTTAATACGTATGTCGGTACACTGGTAGCGGCCGCTGGAATCAGGGCAGAGCCGTCCGGGATCGCGCCACCTGTAGCCCACCATTGCAGGATAGCTTCTTTACTGGCGGCCAGAAAGATAGTTTCTAGTGTTCCTAGAGGAGAATATTGACCTGAAGAAATAACCGCGGTAGCCTCATCGGCTGCCTGCTGGTGCTGGTTTTGAAAGAGGTAAACCCGGGATAATAATGCCGCTGCGGCCCAACGGTTCGCCCTGACTTTGCCTGAGCCTTTGTAGCTGGGCTGAAGGGTAGCTTTAGCGTCATTGAGATCCTGGATGATCTGCCGAAAGATAGTGGGCTCATCTACCTGAAATGCGGTCTTGTTCTCTTGTACATCGGGGCTTATGACCAGTGGGATATGGCCATAGAGTTCAACCAGGTAGAAATTGGCAAAGGCGCGAAGGAATTTAGCCTCAGCAGTAAGCTGGTTTTTTAAGGTTGGGGAGAGCGGTGAGTTACTAGTTTCCCGAATGATGGCGTTAGCCTGATAGATAACAGAGAAAAGGTTTCCCCAGAGTGATTGGTTAAGGGGATTATCAGGCCTGACCTGATTGCTATAAAATTCATCCAGACTCGGATCGCCGGAAGTCTGGGCATATTCATCACTGTAAAGGCTAAGATATTTAAAGGATACTGTGCTTTGGGTCATGGAGTAATAAGCACCCAAAAGGGCAGAGGTGGCCAGGGTACTATCGGAAAATACCGTTTGTACTTCAATCTGGCTTTTTGATGCTGGGACCTCTATGAGCCGCTTGCAACCGGGTGAAGTGAAAGCCATTATTAAAATAGCCATGGCAAATGAAAGATAAGTTTTCATAGTGAAATTTTTAAAAGTTAAGTTGAAGACCCAGTACAATTGTTTTTACCGGAGGGATGTTACGCCCCAGGGCAGTTGTGGAAACAACACCAGACTCTGGGTCAAATACCGCCGCATCGCTGTTCCAGATGGTAAACAGGTTCTGAGCCTCAGCGTAAAGCCTTAAACTGTTTACTTTGATCTGTTTTAGGAATGCTTCCTTGAAGCGGTAACTGAGGGATATGTTTTTTAACCGCAGATAAGAGGTGTTGAATACATTGGCCGAAGAGTTGGGATAAATTACTCCGGTACTGGCTAAAGTTGCTTTGGGTACGGTAGTGGAACGATTTGAAGGTGTCCAGCGCTGATAGGTTAGTGCGAAGTTGTTGAACACGCCTGTGCCGGGGAGACGTTTAAGGTCGCCTTTGCTTTGTTGCCGGACAAACTGGGCAAATACATTCAGTTCAAAATTTTGATAAGTTAAGGAAGAGCCAAACCCGCCATAAAAGTCGGGGGTGAGTTTACCCAGCGTAAAATTGTCGAATGGGGTGGTAGAGGCATTTCCGTCCTGTCCGGCATAAATCATATTGCCGGTTGCAGGATCAACGCCCAAAGTCTGGTAACCGCGGATACGCGTTAAATCTTCTCCAATTTTATACAATTGGGCATAGCTTGAATTTTCAAAGTTTTCAAAGGAAAGGAGCCGATTTTTGGGAATGCTGATATTTCCCTGCGCGCTCCAGTTCAGGTTGCTGCGATTGATGATTTTCAATTCTATACTCATCTCCAGGCCTGTGTTGAGTATTACCGCAGGGAGATTGGCTTGGTATTCGGAAAAACCTGTCAGGCGGGGTAAAGAATAACTGACGAGCTGGTCACGGCTAGTACTACGGTAATAGTCTGCAGTGAGCAGCACTTTTTCCTTGAAAAGTCCAATTTCCAATCCTATGTTTGCTTTTGTAGTGCTTTCCCAATGAAAATCATCATTACTGATTCGGCTGGGACGAATGGTTACCCCATCTTGATAAAGGTTGCCGCCAGGACTGCTGTAGGTAGAAAGATACTGGTAATCGCCGATCTGGTCATTTCCGGAGGTCCCAATACTGCCTCTTATTTTTCCGTGGCTGATCCAACTGAGGTTATCTTTGATGAATTCATTATTGCTGAATACCCAGGCTGCACCGATTGATCCAAAATTGCCGTAACGGTTCCCGGGACCAAACCTGGAAGAGCCATCTCTTCTTATCGTGGCATTGATCAGGTACTGATTTTTTAAGTTCAGGTTTATCCTGCCGAAAATGGAGGCGTACTTATAATGGCTATAGGTGTTTTGGCGGCTTTCAATTGTGTAGGCTGAACCCAGGTCTTCCATTAAGCTGGCGACCTTAAAATCGTTGGCTTTGATGAACTGAGAATCGTTGGTCCGGTTCTGATAGGTAGCGCCGGCCATAAGGTTTACGCTCAGTTCTTTAATACGGATATGATAATCTATCTGTGGCTCAACAATAAAGGATTGCCCGCTGTTCTGCGAAAAAGAGGTGGTGTTGAGACTTCCGGGGGGCAGGCTGCTACTGGGAAAAATTAATTTCTGGTTATAGCTTGTTTTGGTATAACCAGAATTTAGTTTCAAAGAAAGCGATGGTAGGAGCTGATAGGATAGTGCCAGATTGCTGATGATATTGTCGGTGGACGTTTTGCTTGTAGCGTCCAGTTCGGCCTGAATGTTACTGTTGCCATACCAGTTGATTTCACCATTGGCTAGTAACAATGGAAAGTTAGGTGGTCTGAGATAACTCCGATCCAGGTTAAGCACGGGATTGGCAAATACGCTGGATTGTTTGGTTAATGAGCTCCTGGCATTGAGCGTGAACTTTCCATTACTGCTGGTATGGTTAAGCTGGGTTTGGATTCCGCCGCGCTGGAAATTGTTCACTCCGGCCAGTATTGCGCCTTCGCTCCGGTAATTTCCGCTGACCGAAAAGGTGGTATTGTTTTTTCCACCGGATATGCTGCCTTGTAGGTCGGTGAAAGACGCGGTATTATCGAGTAAGTATGCTGGCCAGTCTGTGCCTTCGGTTTGGCTCCAGAGCGTTAGGTCTGGGGCATAGTTGGTGGAGGTAGGATCAGCGGAAGGGATGCGGTTATCGTTTTGAAAAGCTTCCCTTCTCACTTCCAGGTATTGCTGTAGGTTCATGAGTTTTGGGCTGCTCGCGGCACGGCTAAATCCCTGCTGAAGGTTGAAGCTATATTGGGTTTCACCTGCCTTGGCTTTTTTGGTCGTGATCAATACGACACCATTTGCCCCGCGGCTGCCGTATATGGCTGTGGCATCTGCATCTTTAAGCACATTTATGGATTCAATATCCGATGGGTTGATATTATTCAAGGGACTGATGTTGCCTGCGATATTATTGGTGCTTACCGCATTGTTTGTTCCGTTAGGACTAGCTCCTTCGAAAGGAACTCCATCAACAATATACAAGGGGTCTGTACCTGCTGCGATTGAGCCTTTTCCCCGGATCTGGACAGAAATGTTACCTCCTGGCAAGCCATTGGTAGTTTGTATGAATACGCCGGGCATCCTGCCAGATAGTGCAGAGAGTACGTTGGTGACGGGCTGTTCTTCGATTTGTTTAGCGTTGATGGTGGAAATGGATCCGGTATTGAGCCGTTTGGTGGTTTTTCCGTAACCAATAACCTGAATGTCATCGAAGGAATTATTGGCTTCCTGCATTTTGATTTCAAGTGTTTTGGTATTGGTATTGAAACCAATTTCCTGGCTTTGGTATCCGGTATAGCGTATAGTTAAAGTGCCGCTTGCGGTTTTGGCAAGGATAGTGAATGTGCCGTCTTTTGCGGACTGGACTGTGACATTTGAATTTTTGATGTTGATGGTAGCACTGGGGAGGGCTTTGCCATCATTTGCGGTGACGACCCGTCCACTGATCTGGTTGTTGGTCTGGGCGCTAAGCTTTAGTATTGGGCAAAGCGTGGCCAGTACAATAAATATTATTGTTTTTTTCATGTGGTTATATGGTTAGTTGTGGGTTACTGTTTGTGCTAAAAAACCAGGACGGGGGCCATGTTTGAAATAATCATTAACCGATGAACATGGCGTAACCGCCTGGTGTATGGGGACTATTCAGGGGCGCAGATAATCAACGCGAGAAGGATTTTTAAATAAAACTTAGGTATAGTTTTCATTGCTTCTGTAATTATGACATTAAGCAATAAAGTTGAGAGGGAGTATGTAATGGGCCACCCTCCGTATGCTACAATACCCCCTAGGAAGGGATTGAACCGAAGTTCAAAAGCACGCAATACGGAGAGTGGCCCATTTCTACAAATATATAGAAAATGGGCATATCACTCACCTATTGCCTTACGTGCTTTAAGATTTCCTAGGTCTATTGTAGCAAGGCTTCGTTGAAATAAATGCCAAATAAAATTGTTTCAATCACCAGTATTAAAGAAATAACTGCTAATGAATATTATAAAGGTACGAAAAATTTGAATATGTGTCAATATTGACACGTTTTTATTTTTCAGATTATAGCAACTTTCTCGAATGAAAGTGGAGTTTCAAAATCTTTATATTCAAATTGGTAAAAATGTGAGATTTTTGCGTAACCAGCTTGGTTGGTCTCAAGATGAACTAGCTAGTTATTGCAGTGTAAATAGGGCAAAGATTAGTCGGATTGAGAACGCGAAGGCAGACTATTTGTTATCTACACTTTTGGAGGTTAGTAAAGCACTTAGGACAGACTTAGAGGAAATAATCAAATCTCAGCCAGAAAGACAGTAATAATCTGGGATCTGATGAATTTAATTTGTTAAGTCGCTTTGATGTCATGATAAAGGGGATCACTCAAATATTGTCTTTAGCATTGGTGATCATAATCTATATTCAATTGCAACTTATCATTCTAATTAAATCTCAATCGTTCTACAACTAAACTTCTAGATTGTTCATAACTTATTTTTGACAAGCGCTATTTTTACAGCATGGTTTGCCATTTATTAGCTAATTGTTGTTTAAATTGATGATGATAAGAATTAACACTTAAATGTTTATATTAGTGGTTGTTAAATTTAATTAAGAATAACGCTCAATCAAGTAATCTAAGTTAACAATGTCAGAAAAAACATTTTTCGAAGAACAAACTGCCTCTTCCAAAATAAAAGCAAATATAGTTTCAAAATATTTCCCTAGTTATTGTAAAATTATTTCAAAAAAATATATGCCAACCTCGATCAGATTTACCGATCTTTTTGCTGGCCCGGGAATATACAGAGACGGGAATCTATCAACGCCAATTCTTTTGGCAAGAGACTGTAAAGAAGATGCGTTTTTAAAGGATAAAGTTCACTTTATTTTTAACGACAAAGAACACACGGATACCCTTAAATCCAATTTTTATGAGTATTTCCCAGAAGGGACTTTTAAAAATAAGCCTTTTTTTGCAAATCGGACTGTTGGGGAAGACACTAGAGTTAAAGACTATTTATTGAAAAACACTCATGTCGGGAAAAACAACGAGCATCCGACATTATTATTTATCGATCCCTTTGGATATAAGGCTATAGAAACAAAAATACTTGCGCAGTTCATGAAGAATTGGGGTAATGAAATTTTTCTTTTTGTGAATATTAAACGCATACACCCTGCTCTTGAAAACGACAAATTTGAGGACCTCATGCAAAATCTATTTCCTACCACGCTAGCACAGGTTAGAATCGATCGAAGATATAAGTTAAATACTGCTGAGAGAATAAGCCTCATAATTGATTGTCTGGGTAAAGAGTATGAGAAAATACTAAATAGTAAAGTGTATTATACTGCATTTAAGTTTAAAGAAGAAGATAACGACGCTACGAGTCATTATATTTTACATATAACAAAGCATTTCAGGGGGTTTGATCTTGTCAAACAAATATACACAGACTTTGCCAATGTCGGAACTATTTTTGATGGAATTAATACTTACACGTTTGATTCTAAGGTTATTAAGAATGAGATAATTGAATTGTTTGATACCCAAAGTATGAATATTGATAAATTAAAGGATGAACTTCTTGAATCTTATGCAGGAAAACAAATTTCTGCTATGGCTTTATTTGATGAACATCAGAAAACTAATCTATATAGTAGAAGCCATTATTCGCAGGCTCTAAGAAAGTTAGTGACTGAGGGGAGGCTTAAATCTACATTTACAGATAACGTATCTCACCAGGTAGCAGTTTTGATTTCAAACTATTGCATGTTAAAGTTTAAATAATGGCTACATCTTCGATTGAATGGACGGAAATGACTTGGAATCCGACTGTTGGATGCACAAAAATCTCAGCAGGCTGTAAATTTTGCTATGCTGAGATTATGTCCAGAAGATTGAAAGGAATGGGACAAGAAAAATATAAGGATGGTTTTACAACAGTTAAACCGCATCCTGCCTCATTAAACATTCCTTTTCTATGGAAGAGTCCTAAGGTAGTTTTTGTTAATTCAATGAGTGATTTATTCCACGAAGAAATACCATTAGAATACATTGTCGCAGTCTTCAAAGTAATGAACCAGAATCCTCAGCATGTTTTTCAAGTTCTGACAAAAAGGGCGGCAAGACTTTTTGAAATACACAAACAATTAAAATGGACTAATAATATATGGATGGGCGTTTCAGTAGAAAATGATAAAGTTGTTGATCGGATTGATTACCTACGTAAAACAGGCGCGAAAATTAAATTTCTATCATTGGAGCCACTTATTGGACCACTAAATGAACTAAATTTGAAGAAAATCGATTGGGTAATTGTTGGGGGAGAAAGTGGTTTTAGACCAAGGCCAATGGAAATTGAGTGGGTTGAAAACATTCAATATCAATGTGAGATATCTTTTGTCCCTTTCTTTTTTAAGCAGTGGGGTGGAAAGAATAAAAAAGCATCAGGTAGGCTTCTTAATGGCAGGACCTATGATCAGATGCCTAAGGTACAAATATAACTAATATAAATAAATGGATGAATTAGCAGCTCTCATAGTCAATTTAATAAAGGACTATCGCAACGATGATGGAATTTTTATAGATAAGGATCACGTCATGCGTTGGGCAAATCAATTCGATGAGAATGATCGACAGTTTATCTTAGAAGAATTATATCATATTCTTCCTAAATCCTATATTTCGAAAGAATTAGTAGTTGGTGAATTTGAACAAATTTTCAAGTATCTCGCCGAATACAATAAATACGATGATATTAAGTCCTTTCTTAACGATTCAAGATTTCTAAGTTGTCAGTCGGAAGAGAAAAGTCAAACTAAGTTGTTGGAATTCCTAACAGAAATCTGCATGAAACAATTTGGCTTTTCAATTAATACAAGTAATAGTGAGAACATCAAGTTTTGGATTTATGTTGATGATGTTTTAGCTTCAGGAGGTACTTTTAAAAGAGACATTAAAAAAGAAGTATTAGCCTATGGAACCGATAAATTTCAGGATCAAGGCATTAAACTTATACCAATCTTTTTCTTCCTACACACTTGGGGTTATAAAATTGTTAAATATGGCCTTTCTATGGATTTCGGAGGAGTTTTTACCTCATTAACCTTCCATAGAGTTCATGAAATAGAGAATGATCCACGGATTAACTATTATAATAATAATCCGAAATTTAATCATGTCTATCCGATTAAACCGGACGACTGTGATCATTGGGAGATATATTTACAATCCTTGGAGGCCGAAAAACATGAGACGTATGCTTATCGTGACAATGAGAGGCCAGGAAAAGAGGAATTTTATTCTTCCCCCGAGAATAGAAATCGTTATGAACAAATTATACTGAATAAAGGTATTGAAATTTTATCAAGAGCTGAAAATTTGAGTCCATCAACTCGTCCGCTTGGATTTGGATATCCTAGTTATAAAACTTTTGGAACTGGAAGTCACGCGTTCACATGGAGGAATATTTCTAACACATGCCCAATAATTTATTGGTGGGAAAACCATAATTGGATACCTTTGTTCTCTGTAGCAAACCGTGGAAGATAAAAAGAATCAAATTAGAAGGTATCTAAAAGGAGAATGTATTACTTTCCGTAGTACAAAAGGAGAGTTAGGCTCTCTATCTAATATGGCACCAGGTTTTCCTGTTAGGATTGGTAATCTAATAATAGGTAATATTGAAACTTTATATCAAGCATGTAAATACCCAAAGCAGCTTGACATTCAGAAAAGAATTTTAAGCGCTTCAAGTCCTATGTATGCCAAGAAAATCTCGCGCCTGCATTCCAAGTCCGAAAGACCAGATTGGAATTCAGTAAGATTTAAGATAATGCGCTTTTGTTTGCAAATGAAGCTTCAGCAGAATTTAAAGCAATTTTCTGAAATATTATTATCGACGAAAAATATGCCTATCGTAGAATACACGGACACTGATAAAATTTGGGGGGCAGTCGACTGCGGCAGTTATTATGAAGGAGTTAATGCACTTGGGAGATTGTTGATGGAGCTCAGAGAAAAACTTAACGAAAATGAAACAAACATTATAGATAAACCCAGCATAGATAATTTTTTTCTTTTGGAATATGACTTACAAATAATGAGCAACTATATAAATTACAAAAACGTAGTCAACAAACTTGACATGTAGTTGCCAAATCACTTGGTGTGATATAATGGAGTATAAGTGACCTACGCTTATCTGGTTGTTATAAATTTATTGGCGATTTGGTCGAAAATGTATGACCTATGTTTAAGATATATTCAGAGCCTTGGATGAAGATTTCAATGTAAGCATTTTATCAAATGGCAATAACTTAAATATTTGTGAGAAGGGCGAGTCGGTAATGATTAGTAGATCATTGCTGTGGATAGATTTATCTACCGACTTTAATATTTTTTAGTTTTACGGGAATCCGTAAATTTCGGTTATGATAAATTACTATATTTATTTTTCTTGAGTAATTGGCAATTCTGAAAATGGCAGATAAAAAAATAACATTGGAGCTAATGAAGCTCTATCAGACTTATGCTGACCGGCTTACGATTTCCGCTAATTTATCTTCTATTTTACACCGCGCCCGAGATATCAAGGCTTCTGGCAACGAGATTGAGATAGCAGTCAGGAGTATGTTGAGCGAACTTTTGCCCTTGAAGTATAAAATAAGTAACGGGCATATTATTGATCAGGATCTTAATGTAAGTAAGCAATATGACCTGATTATATCGGAGCATATTGACCATAATCCTATTGCTCATTTCAATGACACTACCGAGTTGTTCTTCTATGAGTCGATCTATTTAACCGGGGAGATCAAGGCTACCTGGAATCTTAAGAATTTGGAGGATTCGATGGCATCTATCGCAGATTTGAAAAATAGGCTTGTCAGAAAGGGCATAGATAGTAAAACGCTCATTTCAGGAAACCAGGAAGTGCAGCTTGATGTGGAGCTGACCAAAAATCCGATTAGAAATCCGCTGTTTAATTTTGCTTTTGCGATTAAAGAGGATTCGGATTTTCATAAATTCAAGAATCTGTATAAATTGGATCACACCCTAAAGTTCCAGCCCAATATCACTGTCATTTTGAACCGAGGTATTTTTGTATTGGTCAATAAGGAAGATCTACAACATAATAAATTAACTGTACAGCTTTATCCAGAATATGTGACGGATTTATCCTCGGTTGAATGGAAGTTTATTGATTGCTCGCAGGGAGGAAGGAACTTGGCTTACCTGCTGTTCTGTATCTCGCAGCACTTAAATAATGTCATACTGGAAAAGCCACCTTACCTAAAATATTCCGCTAGCCTTTTGGATTTGGATACCGAAAGTCTTTTGGATTTAAACGAATTATAACATGAAATTTAAAGAAATTAACATCTCTCGTCTGATAATCCATAAAATCATCGGGAAGACTAAGGCCCATGACGCTTACTCTGATAGTTCGGATTTGATACACACGCTGGATAAGGATACTAAAGAGACCCTGCTTACGAGAATTTATGATGCGGTTGGCAAATCCAATCGTTTTTTTGAAACGAAGCTGGAATATACTGAAAGCGATAGTTTTTGGAATTTGGCCAAAGATTTGAATGAACTTGGGGCGGAAGCTTTCGTTCAGGCTACCAAAGATATTACTGAAATTGCTGTTGACGCGCATCAGGCGGGTACAAGGCCCGGAGGATTATTGGTTATTATAGATGGTGTTGTTGATAAGAATAATGCCGTTATGGTCATCAAGGCTGAACTGCAGGAGGCACTAACTTTGAATGGCACAGCTATTCAACTGATCAAAGAACTATTTCTCTCTCCTGCAAAGGAATTCTACAAAATCGGAATACTCATTCACTCTAACAAGGCAAAAAAAGGAAGTAGTGGATTTGAGACCTTTGTTTATGATGATAATTTTTCTCCGAGTAAAAAGGATTTGGCAAGTTATTTTTACCGTGACTTTTTAGGGTTTAGCACATCTAATAATGATAAAATCCAAACTAACGCTTTTTTAGTTTCTTTTACTGATTTTGTGGAGAGAAATATCAAGGATTTTACAAGCCGGAAAAACTTAAAGATAAGAATTAAAGCTGACTATAGGGAGTCATCTAATAAAATTGTAGATCCAAAATCTTATGCTGAATTTTTTGATGATGACCCTAGTCTTCGTAAAAAATACGATGAACAGATTGTAAAGAAATTTCCAAGGTCGTTCACGAAGGATCTTTTTCTAGTGGATGATTCCCTCAATAAATCTACTATCAGTATTACTAGTGATATCAAAATGTCTGGTCCTTCGGATAAAATAGGTAATATCGATATTCTGGATCCTAATGACGAAGTGAAAACTAGTAAACTTAAAATGGATATTGAAGATGGGCAAGTGACTAAAATAGTTGTTTTGCGTTCCGATAAAAAAACTTTTGAGCGTGATCTTGAGTAATGGTTTTCTCAATTGAACTTTGAACTTTCTCTTGCACGCTTTTTTACTTTAGTTCTTAGATCTTTAGTTGATAATGCAAATGAAAATTGAGCTTAAAGTGCTGTTAGGTTAAAATCGGAGAGGTAGTCTACTCAGGCGCTTTTATTCTATGATAAAGTTTTCCATCTTTAAAGAAACCTAAATTAATATGGCACGGACACTCGATCAAATAAAATGGAATACTATTACTGTACTTTTAAACGATGAGATCCTTATGGCACTATTGGTGCTGAAAGATGGAAATGCAATTGATCTTTTATATGATCTATCTAACGGTGATTCAAATCGAATAAATGTAAAGTGCACCGTCCTGAATTTACCTGCCCAAAATATGACCCAATACACTGTACCCAAATAAAAAAGCTATAAGACTAAAAAAGCCTATCTTACGATAAGCTTTTCGCGAGTAGCCGTTACTGGTCAAATTTCGACCTATTTGCAGGCTGATTTTCAGGAATTAACGAAGTCGCAAATTATCTCAAATGTTAAAGGAAGGTTTTGTAGGTAAGACCTAATATTTGAAATGCTTTTCGTTATAATAGTTTTTTTTGTAAGGTTCTGTTAAAATTTACTGCTTATCTTTTTGTTGTTTTTGTGTCAGGTGACACATTTCTAGTTTTTTTCTCCGGATTCTACTGAGTGTTTCCCTGCTTATGCCGAGGTAAGAGGCTATGTTTTGTTGTGTGGTTTGTTGTTCGATCTGGGGATGGTTTTTGAGCAGGAGATCATATTTGTGTTCCGGTCTTTGTGTGCGTAGTAGGATGGCGCGTTCTTCGCCCAGGATATAGTATTTCTGGATGATAATTCTGCCGAGAAGATTGCCTTCTTTGAAATCGGCATAATAGGCATTGAGTTCAAGCCAGGTGAGGGATTGGAGTTTGCAGTCTTGAAGCACTTCGATGTACTCATTTGCAGGTTGCTGGCTGAAAAAGCTGGATGCTGAGGTCATCAGATCACCTTTGCCGCTGAACCAGGTGGTGCATTCTTTTCCATCTTCGTCGATGAAGTAGGACCGGAGAAAACCGCTTCGGATAAAGTAAATGCGCCGGGCAGTTTCGCCAGGTGATAATAGGATTTTTTTACGTTCGAAAGTTTCGATGAGGCTTTCTTCTTTTATCCTATTTTGCATAGGAGTTGGAAGGGGCATGATGAAGCTTAATGTTTCCAGTAAGTCATCTTCGGAGATGTTAAAATGCTGCATGGTGATCGATTGTGTCACAGATCAACCATTGTTATTTTTAAACGGGGTAATATTGTCCTTGCGGATCGGATACAGATAGTTAACGCTTTATCTTATGCTTTAGTATATCGGTGACTATAACGCACGTTTCGCTTTTGAGCTCGCGATGGATGTGAGTGGTTTATAGCTGTTTGGGTTATGTGTTTATTTTTCTTCCTGCTTGTGAGAGTTGTTGCCGGTTAACGGGCAAAGTGGGATTTTATCTAATATCAGTCCTATGTATTTAAAGTTTAGTGAAAAACTGTTGGCCGAGCTTGATATCCGGTTAGAATCTTTAGCTGTTCAGGAATTTTCTGATGTAGCGCGTCTAAAGGCGCGAACTGCGCTGATCGCTGATGCAATTGGCGTGCTTTCTGATTTTGTATCGGAGCATCCGTCTGAAGATTCTTTAGAAGAGATTCTTTATTATAAAACGATCTATCCGCGTTTTAAGTCTTTGATTGTTTTTGAAACGGCATATCAGTATTTTTTGGTGGATGTACCGGATAGTGGGTTAAAGGCGAAGAAAAAGTACTGCTTGCTGAAGCTGCGGGAGATCGCCCGGTTTTTTGAGCAGAACAGTATGCATTATGATTATTTCCGTTTGGATGGGGAAATGCTGGATGAGCTTTTTTATACAAGGAATGATGCGGGGAATGTGTTGCAGCCTTTTGTTTTGGCTTATGAGCCGTTTTTGGGTACGCCGATGGCGGAGCTGGTGAGCTCGTTTGTGGCTTTTGAGCGGCTTAGGAATGAGATTTTGGCTTTGCTGCATGCTCTTTCGGGCCCTGCTTCGCTTTCTGCTACGGTGGTGGATGCTGCGGGCAGTTTGCAGCGGCAGTTTAAGTGGACCGGTGAGGATATCCATTTAATTGAGCTGGCGCATGGGATTCATTTAACTGGTCAGGTGAATAATGGTGCAATTGGGATCGTGGAGCTGTTTAAGATCGTGGGGGAGTTTTTTGGGGTGAACCTTCGGGTGCCCAAACGCGGCTTTGATGATTTAAAGGCGAGAAAAACAATGAGCAAGACGGCGTTTTTGGATATGATGAAAGCAGCGATGCTGAAAAAAATGGAGGATGATGATGCTTACGACCCGGAAAAGCTGAGAAGGCGGAATGGGTTTTAGGGGAAGTTTTTTCTGCTTTTAGGATGCTGAGGGGCTGTTTTCAATCCAATCTATCCAATATTGGATAGGAAGATTTGGGGGCTTTGCAACTTTGCTTTATCAAATCCCGGTACAATGGGGTGCCGGGATCTAGCATGAGGTCTTATGTTGTATCGTTTTTCTACTTCGGGATTTATAGTTGTGCTGCTGGTGTTGGCGCTGCTCTGGTACGGTGGTGTGCTGGTGTTCTTTTTGCTTAGGAAAAATGGGCGGGGTTTAATTGGTGCAGGTTTGGGATTGGGTTCGGGACATAAGCTTCATGCCGGTCGTGCAACTATTCCTGATGACGGTACTTCTGCTGCGGGTAGTGAGGAAATTGCGGATGATCTGATGGGAAAAGCAAAACTGCCAGAGGGAATGACTAGCGTAGGAATGGAAGATATTGGATTTGTGGATTTGGATGAGCGTAATGTCGCCGATCAACAGGGGCTGGTGCCGGATTTGCTTGAGGAGATAAAAAATGTTTTTTTATTGCTAGCAAAAGAGGATGGTTCCAAGCAGGATTTTCTGGCACTCATGAAAGTGATCAAAGAGAATTATCCAGGCATGAGTTCGCATCCGCGCATTGGAGCCATAAATGAGTTCATTGCTGGTCATGCTGCTTTTCATATTGGTGCTGAGGAGCTGGAGAATCTCTGGTATTAGTTTTACCTGCGAGTTTTTGTTTTCTCTCTTGTTGGCGGTTTCTATCCATTTCATTTCTACCCTACATCTATTCATTCTATCTATCGATTTCTATGAAAAATCAATTCAACAGCCCTCGCGGGCAGGTTTTTGCCAAATTTTTATTAGCCCTATATGTGCTTTGCACTTATCAGTTTGTTAGTGGTTTGCCGCTTTTTGCCCAGGATGGGAATGCGGGTATTCAGGAAGCTACGGATAAAGTGGTGGGTTATTTTGATACCGGCTGCGATCTGATGTATGCCATCGGTGCAGTTATGGGCATCATAGGCGCTGTCAAGGTCTTTAACAAGTGGAATGCCGGAGAGCCGGATACTTCCAAAGTAGCTTCTGCATGGTTTGGAAGTTGTGTATTTCTGGTGATTGTGGCAACGGTTTTAAAATCATTTTTCGGGATATAGGTCATGGCAACAGTTTATCATATCAATAAGGGGGTAGGCAGGCCAATTGTGTTCAAGGGCTTAAAAGCGCAATACATTGCTTATCTGGCTTTGGGCTTGGTACTGTTACTTGTCGGTTTTGCGATCGGTTATGTATCGGGGGTGCCACTTGTGCTGTTGATGGTTTTGGTAAGCGTTTTGGGCGGGGGATTATTTATAGTTGTTTTCCGCATGAGTGCCCGTTTCGGGGAGTATGGGCTGCTCAAGTTTTTGGCAAAGCGCTCGGTTCCAAAGTATCTGGTGTTTCGTAGCCGCAGGATTTTTACAGGACTTAAATATACTGGGCTATGATCGAAGCTAAAGACATATTTCCAATCTATAAGGTAGAGCATGATTGCATCCAGTCGATGCAGGGGGATTTGACGGTAGCGTTTCGTTTGTCGCTGCCGGAAATATTTACGCTATCGGAAAGGGATTACGAGAGCTATCACCAGGCCTGGGTAAAAGCGATCCGTGTGCTACCCGTAGGAACGGTGCTGCATAAACAGGATTGGTTTTTGGAAAGTAAGTTTAAGGCTGATTTTAATGCTGAACATAGTTTTTTGTCTGGTAGCTCAGAGCGCTTTTTCAATGAGCGGGAATTTTTAGACCATGAGTGTTATGTGATGCTGACGATGAAGCCATCAGGCCGAAAGCTTTCAAATTCCGCTTATAGCAATATTTTGCGCAAGCGCATTGTGCCGGAACAAACATTAAGTGCGGATCTGTTTACTTCCTTTCTGGATTATGTGGGGCAGTTCTGTAGGATTTTATCTGATAGTGGTTTTGTGTCAATGGTTAAGCTATCTGATAATGAGCTGGCCGGAACGGCGAATAAACCAGGGCTAATCGAGCGTTACTGTTTTTTATTGGGCAAGGAGGAAATACCGGTGATTTCGGATATCCATCTGCGGGATGAAATCCGGGTGGGGGATAAACGCTGTGAGTTGTATGCGCTTTCTGACGTGGAGGATTTGCCAGCGCTTTGTGGAAGTAGGATCAATTATGATAAGTACAGTTCGGATAGGTCAAAGTTTAGTATCGGTTTTGCAAGCCCGCTGGGATCGCTATTGTCCTGCAACCATATTTTTAACCAGTACGTTTTTATCTCGGATAGGGATAAGGTGCTGAAGAAACTGGAGGCAAAAAAGTTGCGTTTGCAGTCCTTGTCGGCATATTCCCGTGAAAATGCTTTGTCCAGGGATGCAGTGAACGACTTTCTCAATGAGGCTGTAGCGGCGCAGCGTTTGCCAGTCAGGGCGCATTTCAATGTGCTGGCCTGGTCTTCGGATCGAGCGAAAGCTTTGGATTTGAAAAACCTGGTGGGATCTGCCATGGCAGGGCTGGATGCTTCGGCCAAACGGGAAACCGATGGGCAGGCGCAGATCTGGTGGGCAGGGCTTCCTGGAAATGCGGCAGACTTTCCGATGAATGATTGCTTTGATACTTTTTTAGAGCAAGCGGTATGCTTTTTTAACCTGGAAACGGCCTACCAGAGCTCTTTAAGTCCATTTGGGATCCGGATGGGAGACCGCTTAACCGGAAAGCCGGTACATGTGGATATCAGTGATGAGCCCTGGGAGAAAGGGCTGATTACCAATCGGGCGAAGCTGCTGATCGGGCCATCAGGATCAGGTAAATCCTTTGCCGTAAACCACATGATGCGCAGTTATTATGAGCAAGGGGCGCACTGCATTTTGGTTGATATTGGTCACAGTTATAAAGGGCTATGCGAGCTGGTGGGGGGATACTATTTTACCTATAGCGAGGAAGATCCAATTAAATTTAATCCTTTTTATTTAGCTCCAGGGGATGTTTTGGATACCGAAAAAAAGGAGAGCATTAAAACCTTGCTGCTGGCGCTTTGGAAAAAGGATGATGAGCCGTATAGGAGGTCAGAATATGTGGCGATATCCAATGCGTTGAAACTGTATTATGAGCATTTGGAGGTAAGGGCAGATGTATTCCCTTGCTTTAATTCCTTCTATGAATTTTTGATGTCGCAATATATGCAGGTGCTGGAGGATGGAAAGGTCAAGGAAAAAGATTTTGATGTGGGCAATTTTCTTTATGTGCTCAATCCCTATTACCGGGGCGGGGAATTTGATTATTTGCTCAATGCTTCAGAAAACCTGGATATGTTGCAGGAACGCTTTATTGTATTTGAACTGGATAATGTGAAGGACCATCCAATCCTCTTTCCAGTGGTAACGCTGATCATTATGGAAATGGTCATTTCCAAAATGAGGAAGTTAAAGGGGATCCGAAAAGTGGTTTTGATTGAAGAATGCTGGAAGGCGATTGCCAAAGAGGGCATGGCTGAATATATCCGCTACCTGTTTAAGACCATGCGTAAGTTCTTTGGAGAACCGATTGTGGTAACACAGGAAATTGAGGACGTGATTTCTTCACCCATAGTAAAGCAGGCCATCATCAATAATGCAGATTGTAAGATTTTGCTGGACCAGAGTAAATATCAAAACAAGTTTGACCAGATTCATGAGCTTTTAGGACTGACCGATAAGGAGAAGGCATTGGTGCTTTCGATGAACAAAGCCAATGATCCCAAACTGAAGTATAAAGAGATTTTTATCTCGCTGGGCGGGCAGATGAGTAAGGTCTACCGGACAGAGGTAAGTTTAGAGGAGTATTTGGCCTACACGACTGAAGAGCGGGAAAAGGTACAGGTGCAGCGATATGCCAAACAGTACGGGAGCATCCAAAAAGGAATTTCGGTACTGGCAGCAGAGATGCGGGCAAAGGAAAAGCCAGGGTAAGCGTGGGGGTAAGCTAATTATTTATCGCGTATTGAAAATCTGCCGGTTACCCATCAGCTGTCTGGATAAAATGCATTATCAGGCAATAAATCAATCCAAATATATGTCAATACATCAATCCAGCAATATAACAATATAACCATCCATTCAACAATCAAATAACCTAACCAAATATCATGAAAACAAAACTGATTTATTTATCGCTGGGCATCTTAGCCTTTACCGCCTGTAAAGGTCCCAATGATCTGCAGTCTTTTATCCCGGGAACTTACGTGAATCATGCGAAGGGAGAATATAGTGAAGCCTTTGATACGCTTACCGTTGGGGAACTCAATCCGGTTAAAAGTTCTTATCCGGTCGTTCGAAAGACAGGCTTCAGGCGGATCGAAAACGGTAAGCTGGGCAAGCAGGAATATGCATCGGAGAAGTGGCTGGGGATCTGGGATGAGGAAAGTGAATCGATCCAGGTAGCAAAGAATTCAAAGATTATCAGGTTTTATCCGGATTCCAATGTGCTGCTGCTGGGGACCAGGGAATATCGAAAGATAGGTGGCGGGTAAGGTAGGCGAGGATAAGCTACTGGTAAGCACATCAGGGTTGGCCGTTTTTGCTAATTATGACTAGTTGGTCGGTAAGCCGCTTTGTCAAGCTAGAAATTAAACTTTAGTCAAACTTTTAAATAATTGGCTTAGCAACCCAAGCTTATTGATAAGCAAGCTGGCAAATTAAAAGAAAAAACTAATGGGATTATGGGGGGTGCTTGTCAGTCCTTGCTGATCGATCCGGATACCCGATAAGCGAAAAAAATAATTAACAGGATTATAATTGTTGCTTATCCGTCTTTACTTATCGACCAGCTGATTCGCTAAGCCAATTCAAGCGGACAATCCTCAAGTTATAACTTTTTATGAGTCAATCGCATACCGGTATTATCTAATCTTTCAGGTCAAACAAACACAATTAATTAAAGCTATTTGAAGCCATGAAAAATCAACTGCTTACCGGTCTTTCTGACCGGCTGGGAAAGGTAAGGACTAAACTAAAGGGAAAAATGAAACAGTATATGGTAATCCTGCCCTTAAGCACAGTGACGCTGATCGTGGGGCTGCCCAAGGGGGCGGATGCACAGATCGCCGTGCTGGAAGTGATCAAGGCAGGGGTGAAAAAGGTGATCAAGGCGGTGGATTTGAAGATTCAGCGCTTGCAGAATGAAACGATCTGGCTGCAAAATGCGCAGAAGGTACTGGAAAATCAGCTTTCTAAATTAAAGCTGGGAGAGATCGCAGACTGGACGGAGCGGCAGAAGGAACTGTACAAAGAATATTATGAAGAACTCTGGAAGGTGCGCTCGGCCATTGCTTATTACAAAAAGGTGAAGGACCTGACGGCGAAGCAGGTTGCCATTGTCGATGAATACAAATGGGCCTGGAACCTGTTCCGGCAGGATAAACATTTTGACGCATCGGAACTGGACTATATGCAAAAGGTTTATTCGGGAATCCTTGATGAAAGCATCAAAAACCTTGACGGGTTGCTGCTGGTGGTAAATTCCTTTAAGACCCAGATGAGCGATGCTGAAAGGCTGGAGATCATCGCTAAGGCATCTGAAAAAATGGATGGCAATTATACAGACCTGAAAAGTTTCAACCGTGGCAACGCGGTATTAAGTATCCAACGCGCTTCTTCGGTTGAAGAAAGCGCTAAACTCAAAGAAATCTATGGAATCGAGAATTAATTTATGGGCTAAGGGATTTTGGAAATCTACTTTGGCTCATCGGCTGCCACTGCTTAAGCCAAAGCAAATCAAAATAGGCATTATTGCCTTACTTATTGGTTTAACCTACCTTAGCAACGCGTCCTACGCCCAGACCTTTGGCGAATTCTTTAACCAAAAGAAAACCCAGAAACGCTATCTGCTTGAGCAGATAGCAGCCCTGCAGGTCTATCTGGATTACGCCAGGAAAGGTTATAAACTCGTAGATGGGGGACTGCAGACCGTACGTGATATCACGGGTGGCGAATTCAGCCTGCATGGTGCTTTTATTTCTTCGTTGAAAACAGTCAGTCCTGCGGTTAGGAAAAACGTTAAGGTGGCGGAGATCATCGATTACCAGTTCCGCATTGCCAAATGGTTTGGGGAATTCAAAGGTAATGCAATGCTTTCGGCTGGAGATCAGCTTTATGTGCTGGAAGTGAAGACAGCGGTACTGGCAGACTGCGCCCGTGATTTGGAATCACTGTTGATGTTGGTGACTTCGGGCAGGCTGGAGATGGAGGAGGCGGAAAGGATCGTGAGGATCGATCTGCTTTATGAGCAGATGCGGGATAGGGCAGCTTTTACGGCGGATTTTATGGGGACGGTGGAGCGTTTGGTGAGGAATAGGGAAAGGGATGGTTTGGATATTCTTGAGCTTAGGAGGGGGTATGGTTTTGAATAAGATTATTTACCGGTCATACTTTGGGAGGGTTTTAAATTGGATCTTATCGTTCGGCAGCCGTTGGTTAAGCTCATTATCAGCATTACAGAAAGCCTGGCTAATAACAATCATTCTCGGCATAACCAACTTTTGTGCTACCCCTAGCGCAGCACAATCTACTGAGGCGCAGCAACTGCTGCTGAACGTAGAAAAGCTTAGCCAGTTAAAGAACATCCTGTCCGATATGAAAAAAGGATATCTGCTGGTCTCAAATGGCTATAAAGCGGTCAAGGATATCGCCCAGGGTAATTTCTCTTTGCATGAAGTTTTCCTGGATGGTATGATGCTGGTGAGCCCTGAGATCAAAAAATACCATAAGGTTGCCGATATCATTACTTATCAGGGGCGGATCGTATCGGAATATAGGTCTGCTTTTAAGCGCTTTCAGTCCTCGGGCAATTTCTCGGAAGATGATCTGGCTTATTTAGGTGGGGTGTACAAGAAGTTATTTGACCTAAGCGTGGACAATCTGGATGAACTGCTGACGGTGATTACTTCATCGAATCTTCGTATGAGCGATGAAGAAAGGCTGGCTGCGATCGATAGGATCTTTGCGGAAACGCAAGAGAAGCTGCTGTTTTTGAGGTCGTTTAACGATCAGGCTAAGATGCTGGATCTGCAGCGCAGCAGAGAGCGGGCAGATGTGAAGTCGCTGGGAGAGGTGCTGGGGAATGGGCATTGAATTTTGGTAGGTGGGATAGGGAGGCTTTTTGATTTTTTGCGTATAGACAGCCGATTGTTAAGGTTTAAAAATTCAACAATTAGCTTTTAAATATTTGTGCCTTTTCTTATAGGCAGCCTAATGCTGAAGTTCAAAAATCGATGATAGGCCTTTTGATATTTTACGCTTTCCCTGTAGGCAGCCTAATGTTGAGGTCCGAAAAATCAATAATAGACTACCAGAAATTTCACCGTGTGTGTAAACAGCCTAATGCTGAGGTTCAAAAAATCCAAGATAAGTCTTTAGATATCTTACGCTTTCCCTGTAGGCAACCTAATGTTGAGGTTTAAAACTAAAATAATAAGCCTTTAGATATCTTACGCTTTCCTTGTAGGCAGCCTAATGTTAAGGTCCAAAAAAATAAATAATAGACCCTGTAAAATTGCAGCCTTCGCCTGTAGGCTGCTTAAAGCTAAGGTTCAAAAAAATAAGTTTAAATAATTTGAATGCAGATTTTTATGAAATCAATCTATATCACCTTGCTTACTAGTCTCGCTGTGCTTTTGATTCCCTTCGGCGCATCTGCCCAGTCAGCTGCGCAGAGCATCTCCGGCCTGCAGCCGGTACTCGACCGGGTATATGACGAAATGCTCCCGCTCTGCTCTGGCATGATCGGCGTTGGTCGTGGCCTGGCGGGTTTTGCGGCACTGTGGTATATCGCCTCGCGGGTATGGCGGCAACTTGCGGCTGCTGAATCCATCGACTTTTACCCGCTACTTAGGCCGTTTGCACTGGGTATGGCGGTGATCCTGTTTCCTGCGGTACTGGGCATGATTAATGGGGTGCTGCAGCCGACGGTATCGGCGACCAATTCTATGGTGGCTAACAGCAATAAGGCAATTGAGCGGCTACTGAAAATGAAGGAGGCTGCGATCAAGAAAAGCCGCTATTGGCAGATGTATGTGGGGGAAAGTGGCTCCGGTGACAGCGATAAGTGGTATAAATATGCTTACCCTGATGATCCCAACAGGGAAAACGAAAACTTTCTGGACGGATTGGGGCATGGTCTGGAGTTTAATATTGCCAAAGCATCCTATAATTTCCGGAATTCGATCAAGCAGTGGCTGAGTGAAGTACTGGAAATTCTATATGCCGCGGCAGCGCTGTGTATCAATACTGTGCGTACTTTTTTTCTGATCGTGCTGGCGATACTGGGGCCTTTGGTATTTGGCTTTGCGGTCTTTGACGGGTTTCAAAATACGCTGACGGTATGGATCGCCAGGTATGTGAATATATTCCTGTGGCTGCCGATCTGTAATATCTTTTCTTCGATCCTGGGAAAAGTGCAGGAGAATATGTTAAAACTGGACCTCTCGCAGATCGAGCAGCAGGGGGATACGTTTTTCTCGAGTTTAGATACCGCTTATCTGATTTTTTTAATTATCGGTATCGTGGGGTATTTCTGCGTGCCTAATGTGGCCAACTATGTGGTGCATGCCGGAGGAGGCAATACGATCCTGCAGAAAGTGAATTCCATTGTTGCATCGTCTACCCGTACAGGGATGCAGATTGGCAGGGCTGGTGGAGGTATGGCAGCTGATACTTTGGGAGATGGTTACCGTAACCTAAAGCAAAGCTTTTCCTCAGGAGCGCAAGGGGATTACTTTGCAGATAACCCGCACCAGCAGCAGCGGCTGGAGGGGAAATAGTCATCTCTGTTTCTATATATAGCCTGTCGGCTGCCTCTGGTTAAGGCCAATATTAATCTGCTTACCACTTTCTTACAATCTCAATAATGACTTATGTTTTCTCAGTTCAAAAATATCGACACCGCTTTTAAGCACATCCGCCTATTCAGTTTCTTGCTGATTGTGGCTTGCTTCGGCATCAGCTGCTTTGCAATTTACCAGTACTACCGCTTTTATACGATCAAAGATCAGCGGATTTATATCCTTTATAACGGAAAGCTGCTGACGGCACTGGCGACAGACCGGAAAAGTAACTTACCGGTAGAACTGCGTGACCATATTCGCACCTTTCACCAATACTTTTTCTCGCTGGTGCCTGATGATAAGGCAATCAAGGCTAGCTTGACCAAGGCTTTATATCTGGCGGATGAATCGGCAAAGAAACAGTACGATAACTTTCAGGAGAGCGGGTACTACAATAACCTGATCGCGGCGAATATCTCGCAGGAACTGAGCGTGGACAGTATTCAGCTCGATGTGGATCAGTTTCCATATCTGTTCCGCTGTTTTGCCACGCAGAAACTGGTGAGGTCAACTTCGACGGTTTACCGGAAACTGGTGAGCCAGGGCGTGGTAGATGATCTGAAGAATCAGACGGATAATAACCCGCACGGGTTTTTGATCAGAAGGTTTGAGATTCTGGAGAACAGGGATGAGCAGGTTAAAACAGCGCAGCCATGAGGAGGGGATGGAACAGGTTTTCTGGTAAAGGCAATCTGAGGGAAAGTCCGCTAAAGGATGAGCAAATAAACAAAAATTATAATGAGCTTTCCTTTCGCTTAGCCCGAGTGATCTTGCGCAGGCAATCAGAATTGGCTGGTTACTTTAATGCTAAAGCCTCGAAGATTTCAGCTACCAGGATGCGAATCATTTTGATCTGCGTTGTCCTCATTGTTGCTGCTTACTGCCTCTATCTCATCTGGGGATCACTGGTTGAATTAATTAAATAAACCATTTAAGTACTAAATCTTGAATCTATGGAAAACAGAAAGAAAATTGATAGAAAGAAAGTGCTGCTGATTTTTCTGCCACTACTGGCAGTAGCCGCACTGACCACGGGATTTTTTATGCTCGGTGGTGGCAAAGGAGTTTCAGAGGGAATGGATATGCAGAAAAAGCAGGTGGATTTTTCGCTTCCTGATGCGGCACTAAAAAAGCAGCAGCCATCTGATAAAATGGGCTTTTATGAACAGGCGGCCCGGGATTCTGCTGCTAGGGGTTCCAGTTCTCTTTCCCGTATGGCGCAAAGTCTGGGATTTGATGGTAGATCGGATAAACAGGCGGGTGAAATCTCATCGAGGCTTGATGCCCTGAACCGGGAGATCAACCGGCCGGATGAAGGTGTTTCGGTGGTTAGGGATAACCGTCTGGGTTATGGTGGTGGCGCGTCTGCGGGTCCCGGGGGCAACATGAAAAACGATGTGGACAGGCTGGAGGCGCTGATGACGGAGATGCAGGAGAATAAAAATGTAGGTGATGACCCAGAGATGAGGCAGCTTAATGCGATGATGGAGAATATCATTGATATCCAGCATCCGGAAAGGGTAAAGCAGCGCCTGGATGGAGAAAAGAAGGTGAATACTGATAGTTTGTTCAAAGCGATCCCTGCGGTGATTGCATCTGATAAGAAGGTGGTGCAGGGGGCTACGATCAAGTTATTGCTGCTGGATACTTTGCGGGTGAACGGTGTACTGATCCCAAAAGGGCATGAACTGTTTGGGGCCTGCAAGATCACCAATCAGCGGCTATTGCTGGATATCAAACAGATCCGGTTGGGCAATGCGATCATACCGGCTGACCTTTCGCTGTACAGTTATGATGGTATGCTGGGGCTGGATGCCCCTGAAGCGGTGCTGACCGGGACGGTAAACGATGGGGCTGACAATGCGATCGGTGGCGTATCACTGAATACTTTTGATCAGTCAATAGGGGCGCAGGTGGCTGGTGCGGGGATAGATGCGGCGAAATCCATGCTTTCTAAAAAGCTGCGCAAGGTTAAAGTGAAGCTTAAGGGAGGGCAGGCGGTACTGCTGAGGGATAATAAACTAAAGGTACGCTGATATGGATCCTGGGGTTAACCGGGCCTTACAGCTTTATCTGGCCTGGGAGGAGCGGCAGAAGGAAATGGAAAAGGTATTAGGAGGGGCAATTGATTTACGGAAGATGCAGCAGCTGAAATATGCGTTTTTTTCAATGGGGCTTTTTAGGGTGTCTATTGGGGCAAACGAAAAGGAGCGGCTATATATCCAGGTGCTCCGGTCGGTAGTGGCTAAGCTCCGAAAATCATTATATCCAAATCCTGTGCTTCGGCTTTTGGTGGTGGCAAAGGAGATGCTGGTAGATCGTCCGCTTCACCTGCGGCGTTTTAACCGGCTCCGTGAAGAGAATGTTTTATCGCTTTCTTCACAGTTTTCTGCAATTGGTCTGGGTGGTATGGCCGCTGATCTGACCGGGAAAGTGGATTATGAGCAAGGGGCGGTCTCTTTGGATATAATGCGTGGAATTTCGACTGGTGAAAAGTTGGCTTTGCAGGCCCGGTTTGTTAAGGCAGGATTGGGGAGCTATAAATTTACGGGCTTTCACGGAAAGCTTATTGGGGTGGATGGTGCTGAAAGGAGTTGCTTCTTTTCTGCTGATAGCAGGATCGGTTTAAGTGATGCCCTTAGTTTGCTGCGTGGTGGATCGGTGCTTAAGTCTTATCAGGGGCTGGATGGGAGGTTAGAGCAAAGCTGGGTGAAGCTTGATCAGGAAGCTAGAATGACTGGATCTACTTTGCTGTTTTCCAGCGGAGATCTGTCCGGTTTTGATTTGAAGCGGCAACTGCTGGAGCATGCGATTGCGCTGGAATGTTATGCGGTCAGTTCTGATGCAGTTTTGCGGGGACTGGAAAAAGGCAATATGGTGTCGGTCTCGGTGCCCGGTAAGGCTGATTTTTTCTTGCGGGCAGCCCCATTTGAAAACCGGTTGGAGTTCTTTGATGTGGCGAAGGAAGAGATGTCCTTTTCTGTGCTTAAAACGCTGCTTAATCCGGAGAAAAGCCTGTCTTTGGTTGAGCCAATGATATTCAAACAGGAAACAGGTGTTAATCATCAGCTTGAAATCAACCGTTAATTTTTGCAAATGCTATGATAAAGCTGGGTGGAAAAGAAGGGTTTGCAGCTGATCTCTTGAATTATTTGCAAGGCCAGGCGGAAGCTGGATGTAGCTGGGTGGTGTATGACAGTGATCAGCCGCTTTGCTCGGTGTTTGAGCTGGACTGTTTTTCTTCTGCAATGGAAGCCTTTGCCTTTGAAGCTGAATACCAGCAGATTTTTAACTGGCACCAGGCGGTGCCTATTGCTGATTTGATCAGCTGGCTACATCGGACTGGTCCTGAATTACTAAATATTCCTAAACAAGATTTAAATACAAAAGCTATGAATTTAAACAATTTAGAAGACCGGAGGGAAGAAATGGCCCTTCTGGGTGCATCTGAGGTAACCATTGCCAAAATGGAGGAGCAGATGAAATCGGGTGTCGCCCTGTTTAAACTGCATGAGCCTATTGCGGCGGTGAAGGGGCAGGTGGATGTGGAGTTTTATTTCCAGAAGTCCAGACAGTCGGATTCTTATTACCTGAACCGTTTTACCGTGTCGCATAACCTGGCAAAACCTTTGGAAAAAGATCAGCATTATCTGGTTATTTCGCCTGAGAGTTCAGCTAAAGCGGGGATGGTAACGAGCTTTGATCTGGTGAGTGATGCGGTAAAGGCTTTTAAGGAGCATGGTGGGAAGGCGGAACTTGCAATCGGTAAAGATGGAGCCAGTAAAGTCACGGTTGCAACGATGAAAGATGGTAAGGTGAACTATGTAACCAAGGCTTTCCGTGGCACTTTTTATGGTAAGCCTGCTTCACAGAGCATGTGGCCGGAGCGGGGCAAGGGTTTTACCGTGCAGCAGACCGCGCAGATGATCCAGGGACATTCGGTATTCCGTGATGACCTGGTGAATTTTAACACGGGTGAGGTTTATGCGGCCTGGGTGAAGTTTGATATGGATAAGGGTGTTGGGGCCAACGGTAATTTCAATCTGCAGCAGTACCATGTGCCGCAGTATGGTTTTGATTTATCGAAGGTACTGGATAACTACAAGATCAAAGAACTTGGGGTGCCTGAAAAAAGGGAGAAGCTGGAAACTGAATTAAAGAGTGGGATGACGCCTTTGGTTACGGTGGACAAGACTGGCCAGTCGGTAAAGCTACTGCTTGAAGCTGTGCCCAGGTACAACAAGATGAACTTTTTTACTACTGAGGGCAAAATGGAAAAACGCGAACAGTTTATGACCAAGGAGGCTTTGGCCAGTCTGTTGGAGGTAGGAGAGGATAAACCCAGAGAAAAGGACAGGCAGCAGGAAGTGGGTACAGGCATGGGTATGGGCAGTTAGTTTATTGGTTTGGTTTTTCGCTGTTAGATGAGGGGGCTATGGAAAAGGATGGAAAGGGATTGCTTGCGATCGGATATGCCAGTATCGAAAGATTTGGGGATATGCATGATCTGGACCGGCAGGCGGATCAGATCTATGATTACTGCCAGGAGAATGGGATTACCTTGAATCTGGTGCTTTCTGAGGAAGGCCGGGGGAGGTCCTGGCAGATTGTGGAGGAGCTGGTGCGGCGCTCGGAAGGCCAGGTGGAAATGGTGGTGGTAGCGGAAATGGGTATCCTTTCCAGGGATGTGGGCTGGTTGCTGTTAAAGCAGGCGGAATTTGAGTCCAGGTACGGTGCGGAGATCGTATCGGCAAAAGGCAGTCAGCTTTCTTTGGATAAAGATGGCGGGATGAGCATGGGATGAGTGATGGGGAATGCTATTAATTATTGTTGGTTTTAATTTATTGAGGTTATGAAAACATTTGAGTTGTTGAAGGGATTGGTGCTCGGGGCTGAGGAAGATGCCCGTAAGTTTTTTGAGAAGGGAAACCAGGCTGCCGGTGTGCGGTTGCGTTTGGCGATGCAGAAGGCCAAGGGGCTTGCTCAAGGGGTAAGGGTTGAGGTGAGCGAAAAGAAGAAAAAGAAATAAAGTGGTTTGAGTGGTTTGAGTGGTTTTGGTTTGTTAATGCCCGGGCTTTGCCCCGGGCATTTTTATTGCCCATAGCTTCTCGCTTGATAGTGATAAAGTACTGATTTTATCTGGCCAAGAAATCATAAATAATCTTAGTATATTGCGCATAAACTAAAAAAGGTTGAGGTGTCAGTGATTTTCAGATTACCGAGACTTCTGCCAATGTCTCTCATGTTACAAGCGAAAAATGTCCAGAAAAAATGATTATGAAAGGGTAGCTAACCTGAACAAAAATAAAGCCCGGCTGCTTACAGGTTCAACTATTATTACGTTGTTCCTTACTCTGAATGAAAAAAATAAATGGAGTGAATCGTATCCTCAATTCGCTGACTATTTATCTGTTATAATCGCGATAAATTCGATGCTCATCGTGTGTTATATTGCTTTTGAAATGCGCGCCAACTATATTTTTACCAAAGCAGAAAAACAGCGCAAACTTCAATACCTAGATAATTCCTTTGGAACAAATTTCGCGAATTCAACAGTCCAGAACTACTTTACACAGGATCAGATTCAACCCGGTTTTTATAAATTGTGTGTGAATTGCTTCGAAAACAGTTTTCACACTTACAACGTAGTAAAGGCCATGCAGCCAAAAACTTATCTCAAGGCCGCGGTTGTCTTGGTTGTTTTCATTTTTTCTGCTTCAGTTGGAGATAAAGGGGTTATAAGGGCACTTATTGAATCAATACTCCCTTTGGCATTGATACAAGATGCAATTAAAACTTCAATTGTTATAACGAGACTGGAAAATATTGTAGAAAATTTCAGGTCCTTTTTCAACGGCCTGAAGCATTCTGATTTCACAAACAAAGAGCCCGAAGCGATGAAATATATTATTGAATATGAGACGACTCTGGCCTGGGCGAGTATGCCAACTGATAGTGATCTGTTTTTCAAGTTACAAGATGAGCTTGCAGGTGAATGGGAAGAAATCAAGAAAAGCTATCAGATCAATGTTGTCCAAAACTAATCTACTTAAGTTTTTACGAAACAAAACACAACAGCTAACATACCATGGCAAGAAGTTTAGAAGAAGGATTTGAGACTTTTATCGGGTGGCTATCGCCGCTTTTATCAGAACACCAGAAGGCGACAGCTCATCGAGAATCAGTGAAGCGCTGTATGGAGAATAATTTTGGTTGTTCGTCCCTGATAGAAACCGGATCTTTTGGAAACGGAACGGGAGTTAGGCATTATAGTGATACCGACTATTTTGCTCGATGCCCTTCAGACAGGCTTTGGGCTGATTCTGCCTATACGTTAAGAAAGGTCAAAGAGGCTCTTCAATATACTTTTAGTTCAACAAGTAATATTATGGTGAAAACTCCGGCTGTTCAGATCCCATTTGGGCTTTACAAATCGGAGACTATGGAGGTTACTCCAGCATATTATGGAGGTCAAGTTAGTACTCCTTTTGGTGATAAATATTATTATAAAATTCCCGACTATACGGGGGGATGGATGGATTCAAGCCCTGGAGCTCATATCGCTTACGTAAACCGGGAAAATGACAGGTTATCCGGGAAGTTGAAACCATTAATACAGATGATCAAAGCTTGGAAGTTCTACAATGCCGTACCAATAACTTCATTTTACTTGGAGTTGAGGGTAACTAAATATGCAGAAAATGAAAAAGTGATCGTCTATGATATTGATATCAAAAATATTATGAAAATGCTGAATGACAATCAGCTTGCAGGGTTGCGGGACCCAATGGGGATTTCTGGGAATGTTCCGGCATGTAAAACACTAGCGAAAAGGCTTGAGGCACTTTCAAAACTCAATACCGCAGCGACTCGAGCCATCAAAGCGGTCGAAAATAGGGAAAAGAACATTACCGATGCCTTTTATTGGTGGAATCTGTTCTTCAACGGACATTTTCCAAGCCGTTAAACGGCTATCGAAATATCTCAAAAAGATAATAGGTGTTGGAAATCGGTAGTTTCTGATTATAATCGCTTTATCTATTTTTTTTAGCCTTTTATAATCATGCTAACAGAATTAGCTTACTATCATCGAACTGGCTGTGCTCGCCGTAATATACATATCCCAGCTGGTTGGATAGCAGCTTTGTCCAGCCGATTTCAAAGTCTGCGGTGTTGCTGAGGTGATAGCCAAAGATCCAATAATCGCGTCCGTTTTTTTTCGATCAGCCTGGATAGTTCGACGGAGAGGACTTCACTTAGGAGGCTGCCTCTGTAGTACATTATATTTGGCTAACGGTGTTTATCAGCTTTGCTTGGATCTGGGCTAACGGCCAAAGCTAATAAAGGAAAGTTTGATCATCCGCATCATGACTGTTTTTGTTACATTTATTTTTTGGATCCTTAGTATTTCGCTTAATTGTTTTGGGTTGATTTTTCAGGGCGGTGGGATGGAAAGTCCTCCCACCGGAGTATCCTGATAATTATTCGAGGTCAATAAAAAGGGAGTTTTTGGCCCTGATCCATTTTTTAAGGAGTTCATTGACATCTGCTAGCTGCCCGGTATGTGGCCATTCCGTAGATATCCGGTCGATAAATGCCGGAAGTTTCCACTGGCGATCGATAAGTTCGATTAGCGCATCCAGCCAGTCGTGTGAATCCCTACTGCGTTTTCTGAATACTTTTCTATCGAGTTCGCCTACGAGTGCGCTGTTGAATTCCCCTGCTGCGTTTCTGATCACCGAAGGCGACATGCCTTCCTCAATGGCCTTATAAATTGCCCATTTACAGCTTGTTCTCAGTACATTTTGAGGGCCGCATAAGTAGTTGATTCTTTCACTTGACTGAATTTCACTGACGTTAAGCATGTAGATCGGACCGCTGTTTTCAAACTCTGCTAAAGTGTCGATGTTACTGATGAGCTGTCTTGCTGGAATTTTCATCTCGGAGGCTTCCGTTATGGTATCAATGATATGTTGAATGGTTTCGGGTTTTGGTGCCTGTTTGTGATTTAGCCCCTCAAGCCACTGCTGGTCAATGTTGATGGAATTGATACTGTAGGGGTATTGTTCAGGAAGAGATTTACCTGCCAGCAGGTCAAGTATCAGGAGGCTTTCCTGAAGGTCGCCTGCATAAGTTGATTGAGTGACCATTCTGGCGATGTATGCAGCCGCACTACATTGTAGAGTGCTGAAGCGGCGATTGTAGTTCCACAAGGTCAAGGCAAAGGTGAGCCGCTCAATATACTGTTTGGCGTGTTCTGTACTGAATAATCTATACCAGTCGGTCTGCTGCAGACGCGGCAACTGGAACCATTGTTCCAGCTCTCCGTAAAAATATTCCTGCCGATCATTGATAAAGAATGCGAGAAGGGAAATAATATGCCTGCCCGGATTTTCGTCCAGAACAGGCGATGGAAGGGGATGCTGAAAGGGCTGGCTGAGCAGGTTGAAGTTTGCGGTCTGGAACAACGCTTCTGCCTCCCATTCATACAGTTCTCTTTCTCCCAGCCTTCCAGGTCTGATCTCTCTTTTCAGTCCTTCCAAATAAAGTTCGAACGCTTCTTGGATAAGTCCTCTGGCGATGAGGGTTTTTCCTGTACGATCGTAAGCCGCGAGAAAGTAGCTTAAAGGCAGATTAGCCGTTTGACTGCTATCAATCTCCCCGGTCTGGGCGTATCTGATCATACCGTTATAGGTTTCGGGGAGATCGGAAAGGTCACGGCTCAGGTGTCCCACTGCTGCCACCAGTTCAGCTGGTTCGGGAACAAAGAAATAATCTTCCCGGTGAATCATCATGCGGTGGTATAATACTTCTGCTTGGGATTCCGGAGTGGAAAGATTTTCGAAATAGGTTATCGCGTTCTGCTGGATGGCCAGAACCTGATCTGGTTCATTGGCCAACATTTGTCTTAGCATCACCTGGCGCAGGTCCCGTCTGTGCCATACGTTTCCGGTGCGATCCCGTTGAGCGAGCCAGGCATACCGTTCCAGATCTTTTGTAATCCTTGCTGCATCTTGGTCATCCAGTTTGCTGAGTTTTAAAACAGGCTGGAGTACGCTGAGGATAATTTCTGGGTTAATGTATCTTAGGATGAGTCCCGGGTAGGCAATTTTTCGTACCGATGGATTGTCAATGCGGTCAAGTATCCTTCTATAGACACTACCCATAAAGTATTCTTCGGCAATTCCGTTGTTTTTTCCTTTTGCAATATCACTGACAAGTTCGTCCAGATCTATGTTGCCCTGTTTGAGGATTCTGGAAATCAGGCGGAGTTCGAGCGGACGGAAAGGGATCAGATCGAATTTGAACAGCCGCAGGATATCTACCCTCCGAATACCTTCACGTACCAAGAATTCTATTGCAGTCCTGCGGGTAAAATCGGCAAGGTTGACGGTAGTTTCGATGTTCTGGGAGGTGATCTGTTGATATGTTCTGCCGGACAAGATTACCTTTATCGGTATTGGGCTGAAAATATCACATAGCCTGTCCAGCCATTTGGAAAGTAGGCCCCAGGTTTGGTGCAGGATGACCTGTTCCATGGTGTCCAGGATGATAATAAGAGGCTTGGTATATCCCTGCCCAATTAATAGTCCCCGTAAATGCCCCAATAAGGTTTCTTTTCTCACCTCCGCTTTAAACTGTCTGATGTTTTCGGTAAGTGCAGGCGACTGGACTGAAAGTTGGCTGGCGAGTTCATCATTAAGCCAGTGATCATCTTCGGCGTTGATGCCCGGACGGTCGAAGTCAAGGATGCAGAGCAGCGTGTTTTCGGCAGCCATGGTATCCTTGCAGAATTTGGCAAGCAGGGTGGATTTGCCCGAACCACCCTGACCCTGCATTAAATACCCACTCCATGCACTGGAACGTTGAAAAGCGTTGACAAACCGGCCTAATGCAGCCAGCTCGACCTCCCGTCCCATAAAGTTTTCCGGGATATGGTAGTAGCTATCCAGAAACGAAGCGTTTTGAAGAGCTGTGCTGACCCGCTGGATCCAGGGACTGTTCAGGTTGCCGACAGATTGGAGCACATTGGAGAGTTCCAGTAGGGTTTTTCTGGACATGCTTTCCAGGTCAAATTCGGTTTTATCGAACAGTACCTCGAACAGTAATGCTCCAAATTCATCTCTCGGGGGCAATCTTCTGCTGAGATGGTCGTACAGGATTCCCTGATTGGTGAGGGAGGCGATCAGCGGAGCGCGGACTTCACTTTTGAGGATCCATTCCACCTGATCGCCGGTGAGGATGTTGCATTCCCTGGCAAAATGGTTGAGCAATTTGATCTTTGCCTGCATGCCCGTATGGCTGAGCAGCTGGGCAGGAAGGAAACGTCCGGTCGTTGCAGCGGCGGTACGCAGGGCATTTAGATCTTCGGCCATGTTTTCCATGGGCTGTTCCACAGAGGGCGTCACAGTGGCTGCCGGCTGCGCGGTTTGCTGCTTTTCAGCAAGTGCGCGCAACCGGTTCTCCATTTTGGCCTGAAAGGTAAATTTATCGATTGGTGTCATTGGTCTACAATATCGTTAAGGATGTCCATGGCCATATTCCTGAGTTCACTGAGCGCGCTTTCGGGCCTTTCGATCAGATTTCTCTGGTAGGCTTTAAAAAGGGCCCTGGTGCTTGGGGCGGTATCTTCATGGATTTCCAGTCTGGTGAATGATCTGCCCAGGTAATCGGCGACATCTGCCCGGGTAACTGTTCTGCTCCTGTATTCCCGGGCCAAGGGCCGGATGGCCTGGGGCAACGGGGATGCGTTTCCGTCGAGCACAATTCTCAGCCATGGATAGCTTTGGATGGTATCAAGCAGGGTCAGTACAAATTCCGCCACGTGTGCACCTTCCAGGTTAAAGCGGTTCAGGTCGCTCAGAAATAGCCAGACCAATCTGCCGTTACGCGCCAGGTTCAGCATATTGGTTAGCTCTGGGGCGATATGGTTTCTCAGCCACATCGGCGCAGTATTGTCAAAATCCGAAAAAGCGGTAAGCGGGGGAGGCTGTACACCGATTTCGCTAGAAATGAAAGCGAGCAGTTCGGTTACCTCGATCTTTGAGATCCTTTCTGCCGGGAGATTGATTTTCAGGTGCCTTTGATCTGAGAGCAGGGTCTGGGCAACTTTTAGGAGGAAACTTTTGCCACTGTAGGGCTCACCGGTAATGCTGAGTACCTGAGCCTCTTGGCGCAGGACCATCGACCAGATCTGTGACTGAAAGGCATCGCAGCCGATGATCGGCTCGAAAGACTCCTCCCTCAGCCAGTAAAGGGGTGAATCCTGGACTAGGGGTAAAGGGAGTTCGGTGATGGTCTTTTTGATGTGCTCGATGATATTGACGATGGGTACGCCGCGGTTTCTTGCTCGAGCTGTGGCGACTGCCGGGGTTCCCTGGGCGGTCTGCTCGGGCCAGCTGCCCTGGTGGATACCGATCAGGGAGAATTCCTTGTCGAAACAGGGACCTCCAGAGGATCCGCCCAGGGTGTTGGTCAGATGGAGAAAGCGGTGCTTGGGAATGCTCGGATGGGAGGGCTGGATACCGGTAATCACATTTTCATCGATGCGCATCGCCTCTCCGCCCGCATGTTGGAAGATGACGATTTTTTGCTGTTCCGGGGGAACAACGGCACGGCTGTCGAGCTTGGCCCATCCCCGGTCGAAGCCTACGGCCCGTTCCAACCTGAGAATGACGTAATCCCAGTTGTTCTCAAAGCAGTCCGGGTTGAGTGGTGAACCTGCAATGAGCTCCTGGTCATGGCAGCGGCAGTGTCCAACATGCCAGTCTTGGTGGAGTTTCACTGTTTCCGAATCGTTCTGGTTGTACAGGCCCTGTTTTAAATAGAGGTAGTTGTCAAATTCCACCACTGCACTCACCGCCCTTTTTGGGCTGCGGTCGGGATTGAAAAGGGATTTGACTACATGCCAGGCGGAGAGGAAAAGGTTGGGACCGATGAGTATGCCGGTTCCAGCGTGCTGTCCGGGAATAATCAGTTTTCCGGTCCATTTCATGCCTTTAGCGATTCCCTGGTAGTAGGTATGGGGCTCGGTAAAGCCGTTTGCGTTTGCAATGGACTGCAGGGTTGTCTGGTTAATGGAGGTGTTCTGATCAATCATTGCCTGCGCAATCATTCCGGATTCCAGTCCAGACTGTACGATCAGGGTGAGCAGGGGCTCATAAAACTGATTGATCTGGGCATACCCGAGTGCTTTGAGGAGAGCTGAAGGATCATCAGTGGTATCGATCGCGATGGTTTCAAGTTCATAGCGCTCATTGATGGGCAGCCTGTTCTGCGCCTGGATAAACATGGCGCCAAATTCCCGCCGGGTGGTTTTTAGTGCGGACAGGGCATCTGCTGGTGATATATTCATTAGGCTGGGTATTAACTGTTGCTGATTACTGCGCCGTAGCTGGTCAGGATATCTTTTAAAGCGGTTTGACCGATGGTGCCCCTGTCTGCAAGCCGGTCTGAGAGGATATGTCCCCAGTTTTCCCTCGGATCAGAGCTGCGCCCCCCATAATGTATGCCTGCGGCGAAGCCTTCGCTGCCAAGGGCCAGTATCACCGAACCTGAGTTACCGCCAAGGGTGCTGGCATCGTAAGAGACCCTTCCCGGAACTACGCTGGTGGGCCTGAGTATCTGTCCGGGCGAGAGGCGTTTGTAACCGTAACTGAAACCAAACATCATCGAGAGTACCTCGGTACCGTAATAGGCCAGTCCTGCTGTTCCTGGATCACCGGGATATCCTGCGGTGAGCGTGTACCGGCTTGCTGCTGCCCATTCTGAACTGCCGTCTATGCCCAGTATGCGTTTGGGCAAAAACTCAACTCTAGTGGGCTCCAGTTCTATCAAGGCCAGGTCGAGCTTGGTATGGTTAATGTTGGCTGGGTCAATCTCATCGCCAGCAAAGATTAATCTTTTGAATTTTCTGGGGTTTTTAGATGCCCTTCCCTTCAGTTCCCTGCCGAAGTCGATGCCTGCATTAGCTTGCAGTGTCCAGCTTCCGTCTCTTTTTTTCTGGCCAATAACCTGCAGCACATGCTGGTTGGTTGCGATCAGGTCCGGTGCTATCAGGAAACCGCTTCCCAGGTGTTCGCCGCTGAGTTCGACACGGCCAACGCACTGCATGGCCTCGGCTATTCTGTCCTGGGAGGCGCCAAGGATCTGTTCCCAGTCGCCTTTTGCCCCGGAAGAAAAATCTATCCGGTCGTTTTCGATCAGGTAGGACGGCCGGGTGCCGTCCGTGCGGACAAGGACTTCCAGCAGATTTAAGCTCTTGGGGTATTCTTCGATATATTTGAAATTTCCGAGCTGGAGTGCGTGGATGACTTTTTCTCCTTTTTGGTTTAGCTCAGTGCTTATGTCTCTGATTAGTTTTGCTTTACTTTTATGGCGTTCGGCCAAATGGTCCAGGGTTTCAATGGCCGTTTTGATTTTTTTGGCCGGATCGGCCTCGCCCGTGGATTCCAGGACAGAGAGTTCCATGGATTCTGAAAGGTTACTGCTTTTTTGGTTACCAGATGAGGAGCCCAGTATCATGGAGCGGTATATCGAGAATTTTTCTTCCAGATTTTTCATTGGTGTTAAAGGGTTATGTTGGCAATTCCAAAACTGTAATCAAAGTCAAGGCCTTGAGGCATTGATTCCAGTACGTCGACCTGTTTTTCGATCAGTTCTATGGGTTTATCATCCTGGAACATCTCTGCTGCTGAGGCAAATGTGAGTCCGGTGAGTTTTTCGATGGTGGCCACGGTTACCTGATATGTAGCTGCTTTATCAAAATCCATGAATGGGGGGATGGCGCTTTCTAGCGCTTCAAGCTGACTGGTTTCGATTATGTTATTTTTCTCCAGTAAGCTCTTCTGGCTCATCAGGAATCCTGTCCGGTATAGGTCTTTGCCGTCCTTAAGGTAATAGACGATCTTGTAGAAAAGTGTGGGCAGTTTCACTGCGATCTGGTTGACCCTGGTGAGAAAGGTCGGATCTTCTGCGCGAAGTACGGGGCCGGTAATGACTGAGATTTTATAACCGTTTTTTACCGCTTCGGTATGCAGAATGTAGTCTTCGAGTTTTCGCCAGATCCGCTGGTTGAGTCTGGCATGCTGGGGAACTGCATTGGTAAAAAAGAAGGTTGAATCTGCTGCTCTTTCCGCGATACCGATCTGGTCTCCCCACTGCACGTCTTCTCTTTTGGTCATGTGGCCTCTGTCAAAGTTACTGTGGTCTGCCGAATAAAGTTCTCCTCCGTACTGGCTGTCAAAAGCAATACGAGTATCGCGTCTCCATCTATCGCTGCGTTCGGCTTTTTTGAATGCCGCGCCGTTGATGTTGCTTGCACTGTAAAACGGGAACTTTCTGGAGCTGGAGAGCTCAACGCTGTAGTTGAGGTAGTTGAGCACAGTGGAGGCTGATCCGGTTAAGCAGGTGATGTCTCCCTGATATTTGTTAAGGTCAGGTCTTGCAACTTTCACGCCCAGGAAGTTTTCCTGATATCCGTTGTAACCTTCATAATGCTGTACGCCTTCGAGTACTTCACTGAGTTCGGGTAGAAACAGTTGTTTAGGGAGCGTGAGGCTTTCAAGCTGTCCGTTAATACTAACCTTGGTGGGAGAAAGTGATTCCAGTTGTTCAGAGACCTGCTGGCTGATTTTTTTAAATATTTCTTTACTGTCCGAAAAGATGAGTTCAGGGCTATTGTACATCACCCTTTTGAGATTTTCCAGTGCAGCTTTGGCTTCATCTGTTTTGCCTGTGGCCAGTAAAGACCTCAGGCTGTTATAGCTTGCAGCTACTTCGGGGATATTGTAATAGTCTTCCCGGGTAGTGGAGGCCATGATCTCCAGTACCATATAAGGCGCGTCTTTGATGGTTTTGCCGTGTTTGTCCAGCAAACGGTAATCATTTGGAGAAACGTGTACTTCGTTGATATTGATCTCATCCACATCTTTTCGCATGACTACGTAATAGCCGGTAGTGAGGTCCTTGAATTCGGTATTGAGTCCGATCTCCAGTCTGGTATCAGCAGTATTGGTCAATAGCGATATGCCATCTTCCAGTGGCTTGGCATAGGGGAGAGCAGCTGAAAGAAAGGAAACACCACCCAGAGTGGATAGGTTGGAGAGTAAACTTACAAAGGGTTTGAGTAGGTCCTGCTCTTTGATCGAAAAGAGTCCTATTTCAAGTTTGAGGCCACCGCCTCGGTAGGGTACAGGGCCAAGCAGGCGCTGGCTGATGTTGACAATAAGATCCACATGGGCGGCATCGATGGCCTGCAGGTTTCCCGGTGTGGTTACGGTGTTGAAGTTGGCCGTTTTACCGGAAATATCACCGAGTTCGATATGGCTGTGCGTTGTCGGATAGTAGTTCTTCCAAAGTTCACGGGTATTGAGTATTTTCATGGAGCGTAAAAATACATGCAGATAACACCGATCCGGAAGTAGCTGTTGTGGAGGGTTTCCCGCTGGAGCCTGCTGCGCAGCAATTGGACTATAGGTCCAGCTTGTTGACTTTTTTTCGAAAATTCCTTCTAGTATTGACATCACTTTTTTAATTAAGGTTATAAATATTTGGAGTAGTTTTTTTATCCAGTCCATTTGGGTCTGCTCATCGGTTTATAAAAAAAGTTGGGCTGGCCAGACCTCATTTCTGCTTTTTCCAGGTTTTTCTGTTTGGTTTTCCTTTGGAAAACTATCGGTGATCGAAAAAAAAACTTACGCGTACAGTTTGCAACAGCACGATCATCATGTTTCTGAGCCGTTCAAAATATTTTGAACGCTTAAAGTTGCTCATGACTGGCCGGGACGAATTTTATCTGGGAGCATCGTATCTTACCTAGGGCTAATCTTGCACAAAGCATATATTCCTGTGGTTCTGCCGGCGAAATTATGCCGGCTGATACTGGAATGCCTGGCGCAGGTGATTAATTATAAATTGGGAAGTTCTTGGTTTTCGACTATAAATTTAGCAGGTAACAGTAAGCTCGGCAATACTTAAAACTGAGTATTCTTAAAAGTGATACTGCCCATTTTTTTGGAAATAGACAGACTTTTCTTATTCACCAATGGTATAGGCTAATTTTTTATTAAAAATGTGCGCTTATACAAATGGTTTTCTTATAGGAAAAATATCCCCAATGTTTGACAATTGTTAAGTTGTTTTTTCTTTTGAATGAGCCCCTCCCCAAAAACTAGCCAGTTGAAACTCGAGAGTTGGGCGCCACAATAACTGCAAATGTCGTGAAAAGTTCGAACCCATAAATCTCTAATTAAATACCGAAAAACAACCTTATCCCTTTGACCAGTGGTCAAACTCCAGTACCTCCTGATCGATAAACTCCTGCCTGATCTCCGGCAGCTCGGGATACTGCTTTTTATTAACCACACCCTCGAGCCTGTATTCCGGCCCAATGGTGCAATATTCCATTAGCCGCGAAGGAATCTGCGTCATCGCAATTTCAGTGATCCGTTCATCAGATAAATCGCCCATGAACCACTCCCAGGCAAGCTCATCGGTCAAAATACAGGGCATGCGCAACTTAGAATTATGCACCTGCTTCATCAGCTCATTGGCCTTGGTAATCCCAATGGCAAAAGTTTTGGTCACCTCGCCCGTATCAGTGTTTACCCAGTCACTGTACAAACCCGGCAGCCAGAAATACTCATGGTCTTTCAAGGTCACCTGATGCGGGTATTTGATGGTTTCTTTAAGCGCCTGTCCTTTTTTTCCGATTTTGGGGATATGCTGGGATTCAATGATACCGGTAGATAGCACCAGGCACCTGCGTGACCTGGCCGCGTCCTTCCACATCGAGCGCTTCCCGCTTTCGCTTACCCAAAGGTTTTCTCCCTTGAAATTCAATGTGGTCAGTTTGCGTCGGAAGGCTACCGCTTCATCCGTGCTCATTTTGCCCGGCACATAGCCCCATTCGGCCTGCACCAGCTCAAAATCGCGTTTGTCATCCGTGGCAATAGCTATCGCACAGGGCGGATAATTAAACCCGTTATGCACATCTACATTCAAAAAATCATAGTCCCGGACCGCCTTTTCCAGTTGCTTCAACTGGATAAACTCCGCCCTGGTTACCTTCTGACCGTTATAATAACACATAATTAATCCTCCTAAACTACTTTTTACCGCGGATATAACCCGCAATCAATTTACCGATCCGCTGCGCTTCAGCCTGCCTGCCCTCAGGAATAGAAGTCCAGAATTTTTCACCCCTGACGCCCAATCCAACGGCAATCACCAAAGGCTTCTCCCCAGTACCAAAATTCACATGAAACACTCTTTTGCCGGCAAGCTCGTGTTCAGATATACTTAAAAGCTGATCATCCAGACTGAGCTCGAATGGCGGCTCTAATTCCCTCATCCTTAAAGTTAAGAAATTCTTTTACATCGCCAGCTATTACGGGGGTAAAGTAATCGGAATCGACGTTGACCGCCATAAAGACCAAAACTACGGCCTGTTTTACCTCAAAGGAAAATGGATGATTGCCGATGAAAAAGGCCGTAGGTTGCCGCTAAAATACAAACCCGAAAACGACCAGATCAGTGACAAAGACATAGAATAACAGCATCACAAGAACAGTTTAGTTTTAAGTTTAGGTTAGTTAATCCCGGTTCTGGATGGAACCGGGTTACTATTAAAAAAGCAATTATTTTTCGTCCCTATATCATAACAACCCTTGTTAGCGGTTACTTCAGAGTAGCCGCTATTTTTTATTCAACACACTATCCCTATAATTGACTTTGTAAATGCAGGATCCGCGCTACCGCTATCCGATGAATCCTTTAACGCCATCACATCCGTAATGGAAACCTTCCTGATTTTAAGCGGCGCGCTCAATACAGCCCTCCGCGAAATCCTGCTGGAAGTAACCCTGAAAAAAGGAACCTATATCCTCACCGCCGGCTCAAAACAGCCCCACCTCTGGTTTATCCTGGAAGGACTGCTGCGGGAAATCACCGTTGACCGCTACACCCAGCAGACCCATACCAGCTGGTTCTGGTTCAATAACAGTTTCGTCTATGCCATGCCCGGCTTCTTCGACCAGGCCCATTCCTCAGTATCCATCGAAGTGGTCAAAGACACCAAGGTCCTGCTGCTCAGCTATCCCCAATGCTGGGAACTCAGAACACGTTTCGAACAGGCAGACCTGCTCTTTGAATCCATCAGAAGCCGCTACGGCCTAGCACGTAAAAATCACCTCAAAAAAATCCTTTCTATAGACACCCTTTCCCGCTATCTCGCCCACCAAAAGCAATTAAACATCTTATTCCAACTCTTCGATTAGATTGGGGAATGCTTAAGGATAACTTTATTTACAGAGTGAGCTAAATAAGATCGTAACTCACCATTCTTTTTATTATTATTGTCGCATCTGAAAATTAATTTTGCTCAACTAAATATAAAATGTCTTTACCCAAAGTCTCGATAGACCTTCCCCTAATATTAGAACCTTATAAACTTTCCCTGGTATTGTCAGGACTTGATGTGTTTTACAGCGAAATTATAGTGCCGGATTCTGTGCAGTTTGTAGAGATTTGGAATAGGCAGATGATGCCGGTAACCCTTTATACATTTGAAGATGATTTAAAAGACTATCAGCGTTCATTCGGTCTTGATGAGAGAAAAATAGAACCTGATAATTTTATTGCAGGTCTTTATCTATTGCAGAAAGCATATAAAAAAGGGATGGTCAGTCTTTTTCGAACGGATAAGTTTGTTGCGGACGGCCAGGATTTTCTCCATACAGATAAATATTTTAATCAGTTTTATAATGTCATGGGGGATAAATATGTGATCAATACGGATATGCCGATTACCCTTGAGGGAATGTTGGGATATGAGCTTAACACGGGAACTAAAGCTATTTTTGGGGATGATTTGTTTGCGAAATATTTAAGTGAGCTCCGTATTTATGAAGATTTGCAAACAGTGGACTCATTAGAGAAAGACAAGAATTTGGATTTTTTTCTGCGGAGCCCCCAAAGTTCTTCGGTAGATGAGCTGATAGAGTTTGTGTTAAATAAGCAGTTCTATGAACAATCAGCATTGAAAATATTCTCTTCAAAGTCCCTGCTGGAAAGAAATAAAGATATTGCACTGAATACCTTAGAGTTTTCATCAACGCTTATGCTCGATGCTATGGCTTTCAATGGCCTTCCCATAAGTTCCGGTGTTGCTTTTGCCTATAAGGTTGGTAAGCGGATTTTTAAAAGAAGTCCTTAGTAGTAATGTGAGGTTCCTTTTGCCGATTTTATATTTTAATTCGCAGTATTCATAGTTTGTATTCCAAGATTTCGGGTAATATTCAAACATTAAGATTTGATTTTTATGTGTAATATGTTGGACCATCAGTCAGATCATTTAAAATTAATTAATGCAACATGTCTAATATAAAAAAAAACGAAGTCAAAGGAGTATTCAGGTTTCTGGCCATAAGACCTCTTGAGGGATGCGACGAACGCTATCGTAAGAATCTCAAGAGCGGTACGATCTATCAGTTTTATAACCAATACATTTTTGATCTGGATAAAACTGCCGGGGCTAGCGGATCTGCTAAAATTTTAAAAGTTTCGGTCCCGGAAACACCGATGGATAGTTTGTACAATACAACCTCGGGTGATGATCGCCCGATTGCCGTAAATGTTTCGGCAGTGGTAGGCAGAAATGGATCAGGAAAAAGTACTTTGATTGAACTGCTTTTTGCAGCGGTGTATCTTTTTTCTTCCGAGTTGGGTGTTCTTCCAACACCTGAGGATAATGAAAAAGAGGAGGAACGTCTCCAAGCTGAGCTTGATGCCAATCCAAATGGTGAAAGGGAAAAGCTGGAGGAAGAAAAACTTAATCAACGCCTCGATGAAATATTGCAGCAAGAAAATATCGTAAAGAAAGTCAATGAGCTGAAAAATGCTATAGGGGAATCTTTGAATGAGAAGTCTAAAATCCAGAATGAACTTGGTTGGCTGAAGAGAAAAATATCGGAACTTCAATCCGCACAAAAGGAATTATCAGCAATGCAAGCTGGTTTAAGGGTGGAGCTCATTTATCAGATTGCAAATCAGGTGTTTGTCTTAAGGATCGATGAGGGGCAGCAAGGTGCACAGTGCAGACTTGAGCTAATTGAAAGTAATTTGCCAAAAACTGCCTCGGATATTGACACCAAATTACTTAATAGTGGCAGCTATCAGAAGAAATTGGGAGAAGCTTTTTTTTATAATGTATCGGTAAACTATTCTCATTACTCGCTCAATGCGAGTAAGATGGGCGGATGGATCAATTTGCTTTTCCATAAGAATGATGGTTATAAGACGCCGCTGGTAATCAATCCCATGAGAACAAATGGCAATTTTAAAATCAATGATGAGATCTTGCGTGCAAAATACCGCTTGCTTTCCAATTTGATGATCGAGCGAAAAATCTCTAAAGAGAAGCAGATTTACCTTACGGAAAAACAATATGTATCAAAGATTCGTTTTACGCTCATTAAGGATAAGGTAGGAGAAGAATCCATAAAACGAGGCTCAAATATAACCTCTGGCACTTCGGATTTAGATATTATTACCAACAATGTTTTTGCAGAATTGGGAATTGAAGATCAAAAAATACTGATGTCAAATCAACATCCTTTTCAATCAGAAATGGATAAGTATGCGATTAAAAAAGTGAAAAAGATTGCAGACCAGTACGATGAATACAAAGGTTTTAGAAAATCTAACAATACCCCGTCGGAGGTTGATTACGATCAAATCACCAAAAACTTGCTTGAAGAGGAAAGCCATGTTGCCTTCAAACTTAAGCAATTGGTCAATTTTTTTAGATATAGTAGTTTGGATTCCAAGGAAAACGCCTTCAAACAAAGAAATGCCCTTGATCAATATGACTTCACGCTTGAAGATTTGGTAAAGTGGGCTAAAGATGCTACAACAGAGAATATGGTTATGCATTTGCCGCCCTCATTTTTTGATATTGAAATTTATTTACAAGAAAAGGATGCTGAATCGGAATCGCCATTCAGTTCGCTCAGTTCAGGGGAACAGCAGCTTATCCACGCCTCACAGTCGGTGATTTATCATATCAACAATATCAATTCAGTGACTGGAAGCCGGTTCGATCGGGTCAAGTACAGGAATATCAATATTATCTATGATGAAATCGAACTTTACTTCCACCCAGAGTATCAAAGGCAATTCATATCACGAATTATCAGATCGCTAAAGAGTGTACACCTTGGAAAAAAGAGCCATATCAATGCAATTAATTTTCTTTTTTTAACCCATTCACCATTTATCCTCTCTGATATTCCAAGCAGTAATATCCTGTTTTTGCAGAGCGATGCGGTTCCAGAGACCGATATCAGCGCCTTTAAAACTTTCGGTGCAAATATCCATGACCTGTTGCAGCTGAGTTTTTTCTTAAAAGATGGTTCTATGGGTGAATTTGCGCGGCACAAGATAAACGAAACGATCAGCTTTATTAATTATAAGCGGCTCAACAATGAGCTATTAAATTTCAAAGAAGAGCTATCCATTGACGAAAAGGACCTTAAAGATAACATAAAAGAGCAGTTAAGTATTCTTTCAAGGAACTCAATCAATTTGGACTTAAGTTTTCACCGGGCTTTGGTCTCCCAAATTGATGAGCCTCTGCTTAGAACTAAACTGCAAGAGATGCTCGGCGAAATCGACAATCAGTACCGGATAGATGAGCTTTCCAAAAAAATTGAGCAGTTGGAAAAAGAAAAATTAACACTCGAGAAAAATGCTTAGTATCCCGCGTCCGCAAAAGGAACACCTTAAAGAATATGTTGACCTTGTCCTTTTGGCAATCAAAGGTAGGATGCTTAAGAATTCTTCTACCTATTTCGATAATAATGTCTTTTCGGATCAGCTACTTGAGGAAATTCTGTCTGCTGAACCAGAAAATATGATGGACATCAATACGAAGGTCATGGGTTTGTTGATTCCTGATTATGATCCAGATAAATTTGAAGAATTCCTCAAAATAAGGTCAAAGAGCACGCAATCAGATTCTGATAAGAACTTTTTGGAAGAGCACAGCGTTTATAATGCTTACCAGGATGTGCCAAAGCTATTCGATTATAATGCGATCATTTCAAGAAATAAAAAGAATTCATACTATCTTGCTGCAAAAATTGGCCGTAATACCTGTACATATTGCAACCGGTTATATACGAATACGATCACAGGAATTGGAGCACCTCCACGTCCCGAACAACAACCTCAGTTACCAATTGTGAAACATGTGGCGAGAGCACAGTTTGATCACTGGTTTTCCAAATCCAGGTATCCTTTGCTTGCGCTTTCTTACTACAATCTCATTCCTAGCTGCGGAATATGCAACCAGATTAAAAGCGATAAAAACTTTCAATTGGATACGCATTTTCACCCTTATGCTGAAAATCAACTCGAAAGATTTACTTTCAATTACCGTCACCAGGATCTTAAAACCTTGAATGTTAAGATTGATTCGGCAACGAGCAGAATCGCCGCCAATATAAAAGAACTAAAAATCGAAGAAGCTTACGATGTACATTCCCCTTTAGAGCTTCGTGATTTGCTAGATCTGCGCTATAAGTATCCGGATAATTATATCAGCAAGCTACTAAAGAGTACATTACCGGATCTGCCCTTAAGTCCTTCAGAGGCCAAACGTCTTATTTTTGGTATCGAAGAAGATCCTAAAAATTATCACCAAAGGCCGTTCAGTAAATTCAAGAATGATATCCTTGGAAGATTAGAAAATGAATAGGCTACACTGTGTTTTCCTTGGAAGCAAGTAAGGCTAAATAATGTAACGACGCTGGCGATTTTTTTGCTTTTACTGTGAGTGAAGCGAAGCTAAATCTTTATTTAACCATTGTTAGCATCGATATTGGCAACGGATAATATTTTATGCGTTTGTAGGTTAGTGATCGCTAATAATTATAGCGATTATTCATTGATGGTGAGTATTTTAGTGTAAGCCAGTTCATTTCCTCTTTCCAACAAAATTCAAAGCAGCACTTCCATAGTTCTCTAACGTTTTCGATTACGGCCCCTGTACAGTAACGGTGATCAAAGCCAAGGCTTCTAAGTTCATCTTTGCGGACATGCTTTACTTCTCCTTCTTTCAAGTTGGCCAAATCGTATTGCAGCAAAATCCTATAGTTGTTTTTGATGGTCTGGATTACTTGGGGAAAGCGTTTGTTCTCTTCTGCACGCTGTGCTGACCGGATTCGGCTGTTGTAGTTGTTTTTACAATCCACGTTGCAGAAGATTTTTCCTGCTCTGCCGAGCAGTGGCTTCTCGCAGTAACGGCAATGTGGTTTTTCTGTGAAGTTTAGTTCTTGGTTCATAGTGTTTTGTGTTGTTTCTTAACTGTTTCCGGTATCTAATATCGGATAATTTTTTTGGGAAACTGTTGTTCATTTTAGCTATCAGATAATGTGATTTTTTCTGCTGTTAATTTTTGGATGAGCACCCAATTTTGATGCCGGATATTAAATCAAAAACATTATGAAAACTAACATTTTAACATCGGAAAGCTTCTCACGTGGAAGAAAAAACTATTATCTGGATTATAAACAGGCCCGGAACCGAAGTAATTATATCAGCCTTACCCTGAGTGAAGCGCAGCTTGGCAGCGGGTTTGTCCGTCAGTCGATCCCTGTGTTCGAGGAAGATTTTGAAGTCTTTATAGGAAGTTTATGCTCTTTGTTGGCGGCGGTTGCACATTTTGGGAAGAAATATGAATCGGTGCAGGATATGTGGGCATCCAGACAGTCGAGCTTTGGAGAGATGGGAAGTGGTATCAAAGGGATGGAGGAAAGGGAGAGGCCAAGGGAAAAAATGCTGGAGAGGGGCTCTGCTATGATGACTGATACCGAACTGCTTGCAATGCTGATAGGTTCGGGAACACCAAATGAATCGGCGATTGATCTTGCGCATAGGATATTGCAGAGTGTGGAATGGAGGCTCGGGGGACTGGCTGCACTGGATTTTCCTGGTCTATGCCGTTTTGCAGGTATGGGTATTGCCAAATCTTCATCAATTATGGCGGCGATGGAACTTGGTAGACGCTTGGGAAGTCTTTGAGGCATATTTGTTTACCTACCCTGGTTTTGCCAGGGTTTTCTTTAATTGTCATTACTAGATGTGTTGCTATAGCCCTTTGCTTTTGAAAAATCATAAACCGCTTTACCTAGATCTCTGGTATTCTTAAAGTTTTTAGCTTTGGTGGAATAATTGAGGTCAATGGTCATTTGATAGTTAACCTTTATGTGAGAAATATTTATTTCTCGAATAACAGTTATGGCCTTGTTTGGTATTGGTATTCGTAAGTTGGTCAATAAGTGTTATTTTTCCCCCTTCTTCTATAAATAGAACATATCTGTTCATGATCGAAATTTCGTTTTTTAGGTGAATTGATGAGTGAACTTTATTCAGAGCTTTACTCTTTTGCCAGAAGCAGGTTTTTTTACTTTTTTGAAATGATTCAGGTATTTAAATAAGTCTAATTTGGGCAGTCTTTCTTTAATGCTTCACCGTTCAACTAATTGATGCAGCCTAGGGACGCCATTTCCCAGCCTTGCTCCGGTAGGTAGTGAAATCTTTTGTGATTTATACCTAATTGACGAGCTTGTTGTTCGATGTCACGGATTTCTTTTGAGAAGATCGACTTACGATTGCCGGATAGTAGAGTGAAAAATACCTGCTCTGGTTTTTTACACTTAAGGAAATTCTTAATCTGCGTTGTATTCCATTTGATATCTTTGAAAGTTTCCAGATCTTTCACCGACCAGATTTTTATGCGATGATCTATTTGCTCCAAATCAGCATCCTTCACAGAAATGATTAGATCAGTAAAGCCGGTTTTGTGTTTTTTACAAAAATTAACCATCATTTCTCTATCTTCACGATTGGACCCATAAATGGTATCTCCAAAAAAGGTACTAACCGCATCCCAGAAATATGCGCTTCGACCATAGAAATATCCGCGTTGTTTGCATCAGGCCTATCCCATAGTGGATTAAATGTGCCGACAAACAGATATTCGACTTCCCAGTTAGGAAAAAGAGAGTCGGTTAAGTGAAGTCCAAGAAAACGGTGTGGGCATGGCATTTTAAAAAAAAGTATTTTTTGACTATTGCCTTAAAGCTTCTGCTAATAATGTTCTTCTGTTATCCTCTGGGCCTTTATTCGGCCAAATTGCTAGGCTTAAATCGAGGTAGAAAATTCGTTTTGATTTACTTGTAAATGGATATCTGGCATTGTCGCTAACGTTTATGTGACCTGCCTTTTGCAGGTAGCTTTTGTATGTAGCAACTTTATCACGTTCATCATCGGTTTTTACCTCTTTTAAGATGTCCTTTAAAATATCCAGCAAAGCCTGGTATCCAACAGCTGTATGTAGGATGTTAGTTGGTTTGGTTTCAATGGTTTCAAAATCCCATAAAGAAGCATCATCACGTTGAAATGTTTTTTGGACTGCTTTAAAGTAAGAATACATAATATCCAGGATCAGCGTATCCCGATCATTGGCATAGTATTTACGAAATGGAAAGTCATCACTAATATTCACTTTAAGGTCTTTTCTTTCTCTAAAGCGATCTTTCTCTGATTCCCTTAAATTGGTAGAGATAAAATCAATGATTGATTTTACCATTGTCGCTTGTGTTAGTGGGGGACTTTGATTTCGCTCGTACTTTCCTCCATAAAGTTTGATTCTGTTGTGGAAGGGAGATTCGATAAAACTATTGAGCGTTAAAACGGTCTGCAGGGCCGTTTTTTGTGGTGAATCATCGGTTCGTAGACCAAACAAACTGTATACTAGACTTTGAGGTACGGACTTTTGTGTTCGATTAATTGTTGAGAACACCATAGCCTGAAATTCAAGGGTTGGATCAATGAAGAAAGTAACTGGAAGTTGAATCTTTTTTAAATTTTGCAACGCAGTTGTCTTTTTTGCTAAGTCTCTCTTAAAGCGGGCATCGGGCGAGCTTCTTGCGATCTGGCTAAGATTAATCATTTCCGATTCGAGTTTGGCAATTGCTGCTTCAATTCCTTTGATACGGTGCTGTCCATCAATAATGGTTAAAAATACATCTCCGTTTACACGCCGTATTTCACTAAATACTCGTTGGCTTAACTTAATTTCATGGATACCAGGGCTGGTTTCCTCAAAAGTTTCAATAACCGCATTGGGTATGGCTATTACAAGATTGGTAGGGAAGAGCGCGTCAGGATCGTCTAGCAAAAAGTCTACAATTCGCTCCACCCTTGGGTTTTCCACTTTTCTTTGGATGTGATCGTTATATATGGGCTTATTTTCCTCATCATAATTCACAATCAGGCGTTCAGTAAACTTCGTAAAGGTTAGAATTTGTTCAATTGAAAAAATGCCAAGATAGAACTCTTGATTATTTTGTTCGACCCTTCTGGCTTGAATGGTATTATTAAGATTATCCATTATCTTCCTCCCCGTATTTGTTTTGCAGATGTTTTTTGTCCTCTTTTGCTCCATCATTAATCAAATCGGCAAAAGTACTGGTGATGAACTGTTCTTGCAGAAGAAATGAATCGCGGGAAAGTGTGACTGAACACCAAACCATAAGTGCTGTCAAGGGAATTTGGACGAATAAAATTGATGGTAGACAGTTAAAAGGGGTTTTAGTAACCTGAAAAACATAAAATATGCCGATCAGAAATATCAGTAATTTAGACCAATCGTTTATCTTTACTCTAATTGAATAAGTCCTGGTTTTGGCTTTTTCTTCTTCGGATTTGTTGGTTTTAAACAGATTTGTGCTTAGTGAGCTCATACGGTTAAAGGCAAACATGGGCAAACTACCATTTACCAAGAGATTAATTACATTAATTAAGGTTACCTGCTTGGGGTCTTTAAAAAGACAAAAACCAATCATTGAAATTCCAACTAGCATTAATGGGTGGATCAGGTTGGGTAATTTCCAAAGGTCTAAATCATCAGCAATATGTTTTTCGATCTTTTCCAAGATAGCGATCTCGGTTTTCCGGAAGATAATTTTTCGTATTGAAAAAAAGTTTTTAAGTGTGTCCCTATCCATGGTTAATTTGTGTGGAAATTGAACTCGATGGAATTTTAGGATCACCATTTAATGTTTTAAAAATGGAATTATTCATGAACTGAGCATTTAGAATTTTTCAAATATAGTTTTTTATGACATTGAAATCAAATGTGGTTTGTTTACTCATTTCTTAAAATTTTTATAATCGCAAAAGTTGGTTAATAGCGCCTGTGACTTTAAATTGGAAGAGTGAAATATCTGTTTTGATATTTTGTAATATTTGCTCTCATTTTTTCAGGGCGGTCTATTTGGAGCTTAAAATTGCATCACAGCAAGATTGATCGATCTATTATAATCATATTCCCTATTGGATTAAAGACACTCTAGAGCGGTAATTTACCTTGGTTTATTTTGCAACATTTGTTAAAACCTAATTTAATAAATGAAGGAAATATCAAGTGAGGAAAAGCGGCTTCTAATCAACCTGGCTAACAGGATTAAGTCGCTGCGGATTGAAAAAGGATATTCCAACTATGAACATTTTGCCAATGATAGTGGCATATCCCGTACCCAATATGGCCGGTATGAGCAGGGCGATAATCTCAAATTTTTAACGCTTTGCAAGGTATTGGACGGACTTGGAATTACACTAAAAGAATTTTTTAGTGAGGGTTTCGATCACTAAAATTGGCGCTGTTTAACTTAACGCTCTTATGGCACTTAAAAAATTACTAGACACGCTGAAGCTGTCAGCTAAGGAAGCCGTGGTGGACGGTGAACATGCTTCATTAAGCGAGCTGAAGCGGTATCTCCACGTCGAAAGAAAAATTGAAAAGGATCTTAGTTCATTGATCCTGGAATCAGGTTCCAGGGACCAATCGAGCTTGATCTTGGTTCTGGGAAATGTGGGAGATGGAAAATCTCACCTTTTGGCCAGGATGTGGGAAATGCACAAGGAAATCCTTGATACTTTTAAGGTATATAACGATGCAACTGAAAGTCGGTCAAAGCACAAAAGTTATCTTGAAAACTTGGCCGAGGTATTCTCTCCTTACCGCGATGGAGAACTTTCTACTGGAAAGCAGATCGTAAAGACCATTATCGCAATCAATCTGGGGACGCTTGCTAATTTTCTTGAACATGTTGGGGAAGAGTTCAACGGACTTAGAAAATATGTAGAGGATTGGCGGTTGATTGACCCTGAAAATACTGATTCCGCTCCTCCGGTAAATGACCACTTTTTTTCTGTCAATCTAACCGATTATCAAATTTTCGATCTCCAACCTGACGGGGCTAGATCTAATGTTCTTTTAGAGGTGATCAGGCGAATTGTTGCGAAAAATGCAGACAACCCTTTTTATGCCGCGTTTTTGCAGGATTATAAGGAAGATAGTGCTGAAAGCTATTGTCCGATCCGTTATAATTTTGAAATGCTTGGTTTGCCAAGTGTGCAGACCGCCCTTAGTGAGCTGATTGTCAAAACGGTTTTGGTAGACAAGCTTATTATATCGGTCCGTTTATTGATGAACCTGGTTTATGATTTGATTGTGCCGGCTGAATTTGCTCAAATGAATGATGAAGAGATTCATCAGCGCGTTATAGAAGCAAAATACCAGAAAGATTTTTACAGTCATACCTTGCCTGTGTTATTGTTTGAAAGTGGTTCAACTTCAAATATCCTTAAGAGTATTTCTGGATATGATCCTGTGGATGGAGGAAGTGAGGAACTGGATGAAAAAATTATTAAGATCGGAACATCCGATAATAGAAGAGATTATTTTGTGATAGATAAACTATTGCAGGATAAAGATCCCTTGTTTCGGGTTATACAGCTCTTAGATACCGCTCAAACCATTTCACTTTACCTTCGGCTGAGATTTTTGAAAATCGATAGTGTTAAATTGGCCGCCAGTCCTTTCGATCTCTACATCAAGTACCTTTACCTTTATAATTCTGGTGATATCAAAGCGATGTTACCGCTCTATAAAGAGGTACAGAATGCAATCTATTTGTGGAACGGGTTGACCTTTGGAAACAGCGCCAGAATTAATTTGAATATCGGCCGTAAACAGAGCCTATTCCAGATCAGCCAAAAGCTGGAATTGCAATTCGTCCCTACAACAATTTTAGCGATGTCTGATGCAAGCAAATTTTCTAGCAACCTTAGTTTAGCATTCAAGGTATTGCCACATGAAAAGATTTTTTCTCTTTCGATTGATCTCCCTCTATATGAATTGATTGCGAAGATCAACAATGGCTATAGGCCGAACAGAATCGATAAAAGCCTTCAGGTTAAGTTCACTCAATTTGTAAATGATGTCAGCAAATTTGAAGCGCAGAACAAAGAGCTGATGATTCAGGAATTCACTGGCGAAAATAAGCAGGTTTTTACCCTTCAGTTTACTCCAGGTTTTGACGATTTCCAATTTAAGAAGAACGCATGAGATTTAAGATAGATACAGAAGGATTTAAGAAAAATCTTTTCCTTAAAGATACTTTTAGGCATAAGCCGGGCAAGGTGATTAAAGTTTTCCCTTTTATTGCAAATGCTACCTCTCTTCGTGAAGAAGAAGTGAAGTTAGCGCTAATAGATTTTAAAGGGGTTGCAGGTGCCTGCTTCCGCGAAGCAATGGGGCTGTCTCAGAATGCAGATTTTGATAAAGATAAATTTATTGCTGTTGTCTGTGAAAAGGCAGGAGCACCGGGAGATCCTAATTTAAAAAATATTTTAGAAAGCGTAGCCTTCGATGAACACGGGCAGTTGGTACTTTTTGACGTACTGGTTTATCCTCACATCAGACATTCAAAGTTCAACCCGACTTTGACCAATATTGCAAAATGCCTATATTCTGTTTTTTTTGATCTCAACGAGCAACAGAACTTAAAAAGCCTGGCCAATAAAGATCCAGACAACCTGCTCTATAAACTGATCTTGTTATGCCTGCCAGCAGATGAGAAAGAGGAAAATGTGCATGAACGTTATGTGATGGCCTCAGAGAAAACGAAAGCATTGTTTAAAAAAGATCTTCAGACTTTGCTATCGCAGCCGGATCTGTTTGTCAACAGTTTTCATCAGTTGCTCAAATTCTATTTTTTCAGATACATTACCGACCTCACCATTGAACTGAATAGTTTTTTTGATCAACCTACTGATAAGCTGTTCTTTTCAGTACAGTGGGAGAAGCTTCAGGATTACAGGTTGCCTATCACCAATGGTTGGAAGATGTTTGAAAATCACGTAGAGAAGATCTTTTCCCATGCTGTGAATCTGGAAATGATCAACTATATAGAAGGTTTTCAGGATGGCCCCCTAACTTACCAACAGATCTCTGTTCACCTTGCCTCAATGGACAAAGATGAAAAAGACGAGTTGAAAGAAGCCTTGAACGAGCTTAAAGAGATGTACAAAGAAGGGATTAAGGATGTGAACTGGGGTAATTTTTCACCTTCGCAGGTCGATACCGATGAGGCTACCGTGCAGAGGGCAATCATTGAACTCTTTGAGATGATCGAGTTTCAGTTTGGACAGAGTAACAGAGAAAGGGCAAAGGAAGCTTATCAGCAATGGATGATCGATTTTACCAATTTCAACTTTTCTAGAAAGCGCGGGAAATTAGGGCTGTCTTTAGCACTGAACCAGGAACAGTTGCTGCTACTGACACGGTTATGCGTGGGAAATCATGATCGGATCAGGTTAAATCAGCTATGGGATGAGCTTGAACAGAGAGGGGTAAGATTTGATAATGTTTCCAGGGACCATGTGCTAAGTTATTACGAAAAAATCAATTTACTGGAAAAGAAAAGTGATAGCGGTGATGCCCAGTATATCAGCAAATTTAATCCCACAATGTTATGATCGAGACTAAAGAATATATATACGATTACATATCAGAGGTTTTGCTTGATTATCTCAGCAAGAACCACATTTCTCCAGGTGAAAAATTCCATATTAAATACGAACAGGCAGAACAAGTTTTCGAGCAGTATAATGCCTTGGAAGATATCGCAAAAAGAGATGGTTATGATGTGGCGCCTTTTACCCATGAAGATTACCATACCTATAGTATCAAGCTTGCCGGTTGTCGATTGGTCATTGCAGCGAGTGCTCCGGATGTTAGCGAAGATTTTTTGACTGGACTCAGAAATCAGATTTCAGACGGCAAAGAGAATTTTGAAGGGGCTGCAATTCTTTTTATCCATAATACCTCATTGGACAGCATTGTAGGCGGCTGTAAAAGTTTGTCCGAGACTTCTAAGCCACTCAATGTAAATTATGTTCGTGATAAAATAAAAAACCAGATCCAGCAGGATCCGCATTTTTCTAAAAGTGACAAATTAGTGCTCAGGTTTCGCATCGATGATTCGGCTGAAGATCGGGATGACGATTTTTCGCTTTTTAATTATTCTATTTTCCTGCGCATTTTAGGAAAAAAGAAGATCGAGCTAGAAGATTATGCAAAACTAGGCCTTTTCCCTGATCGGGGACTTAAAACTGTCTCGGATGAGGACGGTCTTAAACGACTGTTCAAAAATGAAGAATGGTTCGATCAAGTTAGTAATGGACATCAATATGGTGGCCTGGATAAAATTTTAGAAAGACAGTTTAGTCAGGAAGGGGTTACAAAACTTTCTCGTCCACAAGACTGGATGAATGAAGACCTAACAGATGTTTCCAATTGGAACACAGAAAGGAACAAAACAACCAATATTACCTATTCTCCTAATGTAACGGAACTAACAGACGACCTGTTAACCTGTTGGGATAGTGCAGATGGAGATAGCCTGGCCAAAGAGCGGATTAGGCATATCTTGATTTTCAACCACCAATTGCTCGCCAGAGTTAATTTTTCGCTCAATTTTGATGGACGCCTTAGAAAAGAAGGACTTAGTCAACCGAAAAATCTGACCGGAAGTGAATATAGCATCAGCGGGAGAAAAATTCAGATGACGATGATCGCTGGCGATCACGAAGGAGTTGTGATGAAGAGTATTTCTTATACGCAACCGGGCTTCTCTTCAAAATTTGTCTTCAATTTTCTCATTGTACCTTTTAAGGCACAGATTTTACTGGGCATCAAGTCCTTTTACCGCATAAAAGGCAAACCCAATGACTGGCACCTTTTACTTAAAACTAAAGATGCCATAACTTTTAATCCTGGTCAGGAGTCCGTGCTGAGCGAAAAAATCCGAGAGGACTCGGTGTTTACTCTTAACGAGGGACGAAGCCTGGTGCTACAACCAGATGTTGTTCTTTCAGATAGCGAAATAGAGGATATTAAGTTTTCAATCCAATATGAAGATTTGATAATTCCGCTTCATTTGGCGGTTGATAATGAGGTGCCGCAATTTATCTCCGCACAGGAGGTGAGGGAGAAAAAGATCGTCGGGGGTTCCTTTACTTACACAAGTGTAAGCGAAAAAGATAAGATTACTGTTACCCTTAGCCAGGGTACTAAAAGATATTATGTTAAAGAAGAGTTTCGCGAGAATTTAGCTTTCGAACAATCAATTATCAATGCAGATTACCTGGCCTTTTATCAGCATTTGGACAACAATCTTTTACCGAAGGAGGATATACTTGTAGATCATTCGGTACGCCAGGCATATCTGGCGCTTTTGGAATATTTCCGTATCCATAGGCTTTTGCCTAGCCTTGCCCAGCTCACTCCAACTCTTCATGATTTATACAGCACATTTCTTGGGAGCTTTTTACAAGCTTTAGAAGGAATCGAAACCGGAAAGGCACTCCATCATAACCAGGGCGATCTGCTTCGGATCGGGAGCGTCGAGATGACCTCGGGTAATAAAATGCTCAAGCTATCTCCGTTGCATCCTATTAATATCGCTTATTTGCTCAAAGTGACCGAGAAGTTAAATGGAGAAGAACTGGCCTCTTATCTGTTTAAAAGGTTAAGACCGATCAACCTTGTGCCCTATATCAAAGGAAACCAAAAGAAATCTGGAGACGGGCATTATTATTACCAGCCGATCGAGCATACCGGGTCAAGAGAGTGGCTGTACTATTTTTGTGATGAGGTGTACGCTCAACAGGTATCCAAACACTTCGTTCCAGATCTGGTACATAAAAAACTCGATCAGTTCCTAAAACATTTTGCTTATCTGTTTGTGGGGCAACGCTCGGTCCTAAAAATTAATGTTTTCAATCAAGGGGACTGTAGCGAGATTGTACAGGGCATTTTAAGCTATTACGCCAAGTTCTTTAGGCAGGAAAAGCTGAAAGCTGATGATGCAGTTTCTATCCAGGTAAAGATATACGGATCGCATGGATACATGACTAAATTTGAAGAACTGACGCTATGTGATCAGGTGGAGAATCTGGAAAAATCATTCGATATCAAGCTTCCTTTTGTGCCAGATCCCGATGAGTTATTTGATCTGTACAGTAAAAAACTCACTTTTTTTAAAGTAGAAGACGGCAATGAATATTCCTACGCCCATCTTTCTTTTTATCAGTTTGCCCCTTCGCAAGTTGCCAAAAATGCCAACAATATTTTTGAAATACCATCAGGGGTGAGCCTTGATGGGTTAATGGCTGACGTGCCTTCGGTATTCCAGCGTGATTCATTTAGGACAGGTTTCGGTGCTGAGGGGAGAGAGGTGGAAAATGGTTCTTTTTTAGGATTGATCAATAAATTGAACAGCTATGCCAAAGTTGTTAATAGCCATGATCAGTACAATCCAAACGAGGCAATAGGTTTTGTGATCAACAAAAATGCAAGTAATCAGCTTGAGGGCATATATTCCAACAGTCAGTGGGTGACTTTTATCGAGCCCAAGGTTGACCTCACTTTTTTTAAATCCTTCAAGGATATCGTTATTATTCACTATAGTGACCAATACAATAATGCCAGTGGCTATGATGCGATAACTATCACCAGTAAATGGATCCCCTACAAGGCGACCATTCAGGAAGTTTTCCGCCAGCAGGAAGAGGAAATATCGGATGAGGCATTGATCCATGTAATCGATCAGTTTAATGCAATCAATGGCGAGTGGTTGCTTGATCTGAATACGCCTACCAAAAATGCAGGTTATTTCAGAATGGAAAAATTGAGTATGCTCAGCGCAGTCAAATCTATGCTCGCTATTCTTGATCATCCCGATATTACCTGGGTGCCTATATCTCTCGAAGAGATTCTGCGGGTATCGGGAGCAGTAGGATTAAAGCAGGCAGACGGGCTATTTTCTGCTAAGAACCTAGGTAGTGAGGGGGTGCATTCAGATGATTTGTTATTTGTCGGATTGGAGGAAACTGATGGTGAGCTAGCGATGTATCTTTATCCTGTCGAGGTTAAAATTGGGAATATAGATCCTGCAACAATTCTGAAAGCAAAGGAGCAGAGTGCTAAAACGGCAGGCCTGCTTAGAAAATATCTGATGGATGAAGACAGACTTGCCGCGAAAATTTATCGGAACTTTTTTGCGAAATTAATGTTGATCAGTGCTGAAAAGTTTGCTTTGTATAACGTCTGGCCAGAATATAGCGAAAAGTGGCAGTCCATAGCCAGTCATAAGGCCAGACTGCTGAATGATGATTTCAGAATCCTAAACACCTTGGATAGACATATCGGTTACTTTGGTGTGCTGGCTTTTAAGTGGGCCAGCGAATTTATGAGCCGTTCGATTGCTTATGATGATGACGGCTGTATTGTGACCCTGCTAAAAGGGGATTCGCTGCGCGCGCTGCATGAGGGGGTGAGCATTTTAAGAAATGAATTGGATACAGAAACATTAGATTCCATTAAAGCCAAATCGTTGCTCCGTCACCGGTATTTAGATAGCGACGAAGTAGATGAATTCGAAAGTAAACCTGCCCTTCAGCTTGAAATCGAATTGCTCCAAGATGATGAAGATGGATTTGATGTTGGTACAACCACGCTGACCTTTAACAAACTAGCTCAGACAGATATCATCAAGATCTATAGTGCAGTATATGAAAAGTTAACTGCGATAGGTATTGGAATTATAAAAGATCTTCCAGGTGACATTCATTTCTTTGAGGGACCAGCTTTTTACCGTTTCGAAATTAGGCCCGCGCCTGGTACGCTGATTAAAAAGCTGAAATCCGCCACAGAGGAACTCAATATCGCCCTCGAGCTTCCAGAAGGTTCGAGTGTAAGGATATTTTCTGACCTGGGCAAAATCTGGTTAGAGGCGCCCAAATCGGAAGATCAGAAAGTTACCGTTACCACTGAGCATCTCTGGTCCAGGTTTGTTAAAAATGAGGATTTTAGGATACCTTTTGGGGTTGATATAGAAGGAAACGTGAGCACGGTAAACCTATCATCATCCAATTCGCCGCATCTTTTACTCGCTGGCACAACGGGGTCTGGCAAATCTGTAGTGCTCGATACGCTAATCCGGAGTGCAGCGCACTTTTATTCACCGGCAGAGCTTCGGTTATATCTGGTTGATCCCAAGGGTAATGAGTTAATCGATTTTGAAGATCTAGAGCATACGCCAAGGCCTAACGGCATGTCCTCTGAAGAGGCTATTGCTTTATTAGAGGAAGCAGTGCAGGAAATGGATCGTCGATACGTATTATTTAGAACTATTCGGGAATCATCGGGTAGGGCAGCAAAAGACATAAATGACTACAACAGTTTTGTCTCAGCAGAGAAAGCATTGCTTTTACCACGCTGGCTGATTGTCTTGGATGAGTATTCGGACCTGCTGGATGAAAATCCTGCAAACAAAAGTACTATTGAACTTTTATTGAAACGGCTTGCCCAGAAAGCAAGGGCTGCTGGAATTCATGTTATTGTGGCAACGCAAAAACCACTTGTCAACATTATCAGTTCAGCAATTAAATCTAATCTTCCAGGGGTGATTGCACTTCGGGTGAGAACCGCTGTTGATAGCAGGGTGATTTTAGATGATGCTGGAGCAGAAACGCTTGCCGGTAGAGGAGATGCTTTATTCAAAAACGGAACTGGAAAAATGGTACGGATACAATGTGCGATATACGATCCAGGTTAATAAGTGGAAAAATATTGTTCGTGGATGACTTTGTTTAGCGCTATTATAAGCTAAATTTGTAGCCAAGGACAAAACCGTTCGGTTTGTCCTTGGTTTAAAAGATACACTATGGCATTGGATGTAAAATGGATTGAATCCGAAATCGAGGATCAATACCTTAATGATGAAAATACCAGGCCCTGGATTATAGGGTTTTCTGGCGGGAAGGATTCCACTATGCTCTTGCAAATGGTGTGGAATAGCTTGCTCAAAATTCCAGCTGAGCTCCGCAAACGCGATATTTACGTGGTATGTAATGATACCCTTGTCGAAAATCCAAAAATTGCGGGTTTTATTCATCAGACCTTAGATAAAATACAGATCGCTGCGGCTAAACAGGGGCTCCCCCTTACAGTGCACCAGACTACGCCGAAGTTGGAGGATACTTTTTGGGTAAATCTATTGGGTAAAGGTTATCCTGCTCCGAATAATACTTTTAGGTGGTGTACTGACCGGCTAAAGATTAATCCAACCACTGAATTTATTCGGGCCAAGATATCAGAGGTAGGTGAGGCGATTATCTTACTGGGAACGCGCAGTGATGAGAGTTCCACGCGTGCCAGAAGTATAAATAATAATAAAATACATATAGACAGTGAAAGACTCCGCCGTCACGTTTTGCCCAATGCATTCGTGTTTGCACCAATCAAGGATGTGGAAACGCCCGAAGTCTGGACCTATTTGTTACAGGTGAATCCGCCATGGGGTGGGTCGCACCGCAGTTTGGTTACCCTATACAACAATGCCACAGGAGGGGATTGTCCACTGGTCATCGACACGACCACCCCGAGTTGTGGAAACAGTAGATTCGGATGCTGGGTATGTACAGTTGTGAAGAAGGACAAATCAATGGATGCCTTGATCGACAATGGTGAGGAATGGATGGAACCGCTAGCTGATTTTCGCGATCTTTTGCAAGAAAACAGAAATAACAGGGATTGGCGCCAAAAATGGGGACGTAATCAGACTGAAGAAGAGGAAGATGAAGAACGTTGGGGGCCTTACCTCCCAGAAAAAAGAGCGGAAATGCTACTTAAGCTATTACAGGCTCAAAAACAGGTGCAGCGTAGTGAACCTGATATGGTAATTATTAACTATCAGGAACTGGTAGCCATCCAGGTCACCTGGCACCGGGACTCGATCTTCAATCATAGCGTTGCGGATATTTATAATCAGGTTTATGGTACTGATCTTGCGAGATCGGAATTCAATAATCAGGAGATCTTTGAAAAAGAAATACTCAAAGAAGTTTGCGCTGAGCAGAAGGATTTTGACCTGATTAATGAACTTTTGCAGATTCAGAAGTCCAGATATATCCTGGTCAATAATTATGGTCTCCAGCACGATATAGAGAATCATCTTGAAACCCATGCCCGTAAAAATATTCGCTAATGTTTATTGAAAAAATCACTTTTAACAACTTTAGGGTCTACTATGGTGAAAATCCGGTGGTGCTCTCTAAGATAAAAGATCAACATATTAGTATCATTGCCGGGAATAACGGCTTTGGTAAAACCTCGTTTTTGACAGGTCTGGTGTGGGGTTTGTATGGTAAGCTAATGGCCGATGTAGACCTTCGCTATCGTCAGGAGATTCATGAATCTGGTGGATACAAACGGTATTGCGAGAAATTGATGAATAAATTTGCTGCAGGTTCGAGTGTGGAAGGATCGGAAAATGAGATCTTTAGTGTTGCGCTTGAATTTACTGACCTATTAATTCCTACAGTTCCTTGCGAGCGGGTAAGTATAGTGAGATCTTACAATGTCCGAACGCATCAGGAAAAAGTAGAGATTTTGATTGATGGTATTGTAAACGAACTTACCAAAGGCGTTGGTCCAGAGATTTTTATAAATGATTTTATCCTGCCGAAAGAAATTGCAAAATTTTTCTTTTTCGATGCAGAGAAAATAGTATCTCTTTCAGATATCAAAACCGCTGAAGAAAAGAAATTTCTAAGCCAGGCTTATGCTGAGGTATTGGGAATAAAAAAATATACTGACCTGAAGATAAATTTAGAGAACGTCAGAATGCGTTTGAGAAATAAATCTGCCAACAAAAGTGACCGGGATCGGTTGGCTAAGTTGCAAAGTCAGGTTGTTCAGAATGAAAAACTGATCAGTCTGCATCAGGAAGAACTGGAAGAGAAATCTGAGATGATCCTTCAGCGCAGGCTGGCTTCTGATAAATACCAGGAGCAGTTGATCCGCGAGGGAAGCGGTATCAGTATTGAACAGTTGAAGATGTTGAAGGAATCCCAGCAGGATCTCAACGTTCAGATTGCCCAAAACAAGGTGCTTTTCAATGATATTTTAGAACTCGCGCCCTTTGCTATAGCAGCCGCCAAGGTGCTGAAGGTTAAGGAACAGTTACAAACGGAATTGAATCAAAGTGCACTTTCTCATTCCATACTTAGTGAGAAATATGAGCTGATCAAGTCTTTGCTTGAGGATAGGGCCAGTAAGATTAAATTGGACTCAGCCGCTAAGACAGAGCTGATTGGCATGATAGGAGATGCCCTTCTACCTACTGCGGTTTCTGAACAGCGCGTGCTGCTGGATTTTAGTGCTGATCAACAGAACCGGTTCTTAGCAATGTTTGATAACTTAGGTAATTCTTTTAGTAAATATTTCAGGCAGCTCATTGCAGATCAAAAACGGCTGCAAAGCAGTTATTATCTGGTTAATCGAAAACTAAACGATGCAGAATCCAAGGAGAAAGATTCTGTAGTCAGTGCAATTAGGCAAAAGAAGCTCACCACTGATCAACAGATACTGGAGTTGGAGGAAAATATTGTGCAGCTTCATGCTAAGATTTCCAATCTAAATAGTGAAAACCAGTCTTTTTCCCGTCAGATTTCAGAACTCGCTAAGCATGTGAAACTGGAAGCGGTGGATCAGGAAAAGGATGTATTGGCTCAGCGTACCATTGAGCAGTTAAATCAGTTTATTACCCGTCTTAAGACACAGAAAAAATCTTCGTTGGAAAAAAATATACAGCGTGAGCTAAATAGGTTGATGCATAAAAGCGATTTTGTGGGTAGGGTTGGGGTAACTATAGCTGGGGAGATTATTGATATTGATCTGTATGATCACTTTGATCAGATTATTGATAAAGACATGTTATCCAAAGGAGAACAGCAACTTTATGCAACTGCTTTGTTGACTGCATTAATTCAGGAATCTAACATACATTTCCCTGTGTTTATTGATAGTCCGTTGCAAAAATTTGATAAACTGCATTCTAGAAATATTATCAAGGAATTCTATCCACATATTGCAGATCAGGTAGTGCTGTTTCCGCTGTTGCAGAAGGAACTTAATGAGGAGGAATATCAATGGTTGCTTCCCAATGTTGGGGCATCCTACCTAATCAATCAATCTGCTAAGTATCAATCCGGATTTTTAACAGTACAACCCAAAGACCTTTTTTTACACCTAAATCAGCCAGTAAATGTTCAGTAGTATCAAGACCTCTAAGTCTAATAAGGAATTGGTAACCAAACTGACCAATAAGTTAAATCTTGGCGCTGAAAATGTTATTGCAAGACTGGCTTACACTTATTCATTGGCGCAGGATGCTAGAATGAATTTGGATGAGATCTTGGATTCATCAGGTAAGGAGTATAGTCTAAAGGTTCTCTTCGGAGAGTATGCAGAATATTATATAGCGCTTGTATGTGTACATTATAACATATATAAAGGAGATAAAGATGTTGCCAGATATGTTAAGATGCATATCGATCATGGTTTGGAAGCTATTTTCAATGAGGTGGAAAGCAAAAGTTCGATTTCTGGAAACGATTTTATGGTTAACCAGGTCGAAATCGGACTGGGTTTTCTTGAACGATAAGGAAAAAAATAGCATTTTCGTACAATAATAAAGTAACATGCCAGAAGCAGCACAGTTTAGATCTATCCCTTTAGGAGAACTTTTCCTTGACCCGGTCAACCCCAGATTGCCAAAATCTATGCACAATAAAAGTGAGCAGGAGATTTTGGAGTACATGTTACTTGATGCATCACTGGTGGAATTGATGTTAGCCATTGGCACCAACGGATACTTTCCTGGAGAACAACTTTTAGTAGCACCTGAGGGAGCTGGATTTAAGGTAATTGAAGGAAATAGACGGTTGTCTGCAGTTAAACTATTAAATAATCCTGAACTCGCTACTGTTCAACGTCAAAAGATTGAGCAGGTGATGGAAGACGTTGACCCTGCAAAAATTCCAAATGAAATTCCTTGTCTGATATTTTCAAATGAAAATGAAATTCACAACTATTTAGGATATCGTCATATTACAGGTGTAAAGGAATGGAAGCTTCTTGAGAAAGCGAGGTATCTCTACGGTCTTAAAACCGGAAACTTCAATAGTTTGTCGATGGAGAATTCCTCCCGGGAGATTGCTAAGATGATTGGTAGCAGAACAGATTATGTTAGAAGGGTTTTGGTAGGTTTTGAAGTATATAAAAATATTGAAGATCAAGCCTTTTACCGCATAAGGGGCTTAGACGATACCAGTTTTTATTTTAATTATATCGCTGATAGTTTGAACAAAAACAACATCGTTGCCTTTCTAGGTGTTGACTTTTCCCATGAAAATCCAGTCGAAAATTTAGAGCAGGATAACCTTAAACAATGGACTAGTTGGTTATTTGAGAAGAATAGTGAAAATGTTACCAGATTGAACGGTTCAAGCAGTAATCTAAATAAGCTGAATAGTATTCTGGGTAATGGGAATGCTACTAAGGCTTTTGTTGAAGGAATGCCTTTAGATCGGGCATTTGAATTGACAGAAGACCTCAGTGAAATTTTTCGAAAGGCAATCACCTCAAGTCTTTCCAACTTGGAGCAGGCAGACAGTATTGTTCATCGGGTAAATGACTTTTATTCTGGCGCTGAGGAGGATTTGCTGACGATCAGAAAATTAACTACAAAAATCAAAAACTCAATGGATTCCGCTGCCGATGAAAGATTTTGATGCAAATTTGAAAAAGCAGTTCAAAGAACTTAAGGCGCTCAATCCTGATGAACCCAAACATTTGGAACATCTTTATGCTGATTTTGTTGAATTGGTTACCCTATTTGCTGCTGCTGGAAGCTTCGTCAGTACAGCGGATATTTTAGATCGTTTAAAGGATGAGGGAGCTATCGTTACCGATGATGATATGGAGGATGCGGATCAGGCAGAGGAGAATGATAAGCAGGAGGCCTGGGTTGATGAAATTTTTAGGGTGCTTGAGCAGCGTTCCAATACTTATGGAAACGATTATCCTTTCGATTTAAGTCATAGAAGAATTACCCTCGCAGATAAGCTTACGTTTAAAAATAAGCTTTACCTGTTCTTGTTAGCCAGTGCAAATTTGAAGATTTTTAAGGCTGTTAAATCAAGCCTGACTTCTGACTTTGAGGCTGTTTCATTTTATGCTTTGAGTAATTATCTCTCAGATAGGGCCATTGTTAAGCAATTTGGCAAACAAAGTGATTATATCGGAACAGCGCGAGAGAAAATAACAAAGTTAGCAGAAGATCTGAAGGTAGAACTTAACCAAATGGAGCTTGATAACGTTTCCGAGCAGAACAAAATGGAACGTGGGCTGGATGTGATTGGCTGGCTGCCCTTTGAGGATGGATGTCCCAACATGATTACTATTTTGGGGCAATGTGCCTGTGGGCGTGACTGGCATTTAAAGTATCACGATACCAAAAGATTTGAAAACTATCTATCTTTTTATAAAAAGAATCCGATCCATGCCATGTTTATTCCCTATGCACTAGTTGGCAAACAACAGGGACGTACCTTTTACCGGTCAGATGATATAGAAAAAGATACCATGCTTTTTGAACGCAAACGGATTACTGAATTATTTTCCGAGGAAGAATTTTTCAATACCTTGGAATCAAAATCGGTCGTCGACCAATGCTTACTTTTTACTGAAGATATTGTCTGAACGTTTATTTTTTTAAGGCGGTCACAAAGATCCAATCAGTGATGGATCCGATTTAATATTTTGTTTTTTCAGGTCGGTCTGATACACTATCATTTGAAAAGTGGTTTGGGATCTTAACCTGTTTTACTTTTCGTTACCTTCATTGGCTCCAAAGTCAAAACTCAATTGATTTGGATCGACGAACCCTGGAACTTCCTGTTCTTCACTATCTTCATCTTCAGGTAAGCAAAAATGCTTCAAGTCATTGAGTATTGCGGCAAGAGAATGCGCAACAGGAAAATGGGCAAGTTTGAGGATAATGGGAGTTAAAAGTTCTTTTTGGGAATAGTATTCCTCGGTTAGTTCTTCGCATGGTTCAGCATCGGTCAGCCAGCCTGGGCACATATCTCCGTAATATCGTGTCCAAAGAGACTCTAGAACGATTGATACACCTCCTTCCAATATTTCAAGCTTTTCAGTCGCATTGGTTTTCATCTTTCTGTGCAACAGATGAAACTCTTCCAAAAAATACGTAGGGCAGGAATATGCCAAGATCAGTGCTGCCCGCCTGGCGATCCTTGGATTTTGATGTTGAATTAGTTTGTGAAACAGTAATACATCTAAACTGGTACCATCTTCATATCCATCATAGCTGATAATATCTTCTCCATAATATTGGACAGTATAGGAGTCGCGAATGCCAATTTCCTCGATCGTTTCATCAACGTCCAATAATATGGTGATCCATAAGATATATTGCTCAGGTGCGGTTGTGCGATCTAAACATTGCAGGATGGAGAAAACAACCGAAGGTACGGGATATTCGTTATTGTCTTTAAAATCAATGGACGGAAGATTTTTCATTAGAAAATCGGCTATCCAACTGTGATCAAACTGCGTTCCTAATGTATTTAAGTTAAAAATTGCTTTCGCCAGTATGTTTAAAAGTGGTGTTGTATCTCCAGTAAAAACAGGCAGCCGCGAAAACAATCGTTTTAAGATATCGACATTTTCTTCCAAACTTAGAAACCAGATCAATGCACTGTAAAGTGGTTCAATGATGATCGATAGGGCTATTTCCTCGTCGATTTCTTCATCTGTAGTTTTCCTTAAAACAACATTCCATTTTTTGCATACCATTGAAATTACGTAGTCCAATTCATGGGTATAGTAAAAGTCGATTAATAAATCGCATTCTGTCTGATAAAACACTAAAATGGCAGAATCAATCCATGGACGATACTGGTTAGTGCTTGAATAACGCTCGGAGATTTCTGCTAAAGAAAAGGAACGACCATGTTTTATAATGCAGTTGCCAAAAAATCTAAGGTCGGAAAACAACCTGATTTCATCGATTCCCTGTCTTTCAGCTTTTGCCAAAATACTGTTCCTAACAAGTTCCAAAGCATTAATGCTGCCAGGAATGGTTTTGCCCGAGAATTCTTCACAAGCCAGACGCAGATAAAACGGATCCTGCAATAAAGGGTTGTTTGGGATTTGCACATTGTAGCATTCGGAGTATTTGGATTTTGCAAGTTTGCTTTCTTGTGCACTGAATTTTCCAATTTGAACAAGACCTAAATTATCGGTATTGATCAGTGGTTTATGCTTTAGATGGCCGATATCTTTAAGTCTGATCCCTGCACTTTCTCCGATATGCCCAAGATTGTTGTGCTGGTCTTTGAGCAAATCACCAAGTGAAAACGAGGTTGCACTCAAGACAAGTTGTATTCCGCTCATATTGAGTTTTTTGCATTCGTCGTTGATCATAAAAGGATCATTGGATAGCTCGTTCCAACCATCTATAACGATAATTAATTTTTTCTTTAGTGCTTTCGTTGTGTCATTAAGCTTTTGTAACCAGTGCAGATCGTTAACTGAGGTATGCATTAACCAGCTCAGGTCCTTTCTGATTTCTTGAATGAGACCGTTTTTTAAGCTGACCGCCGGATAGAAGAGACAGGGTGTTCCTTCACTAATCAGCTGTTCTACGAAATTACACACAAACGAAGTTTTTCCTTGCTGGGGTGGCCCCAAAATGAGAATGACTTCGAATTGTTTATCGCCAGGTTTTGGGTTCAGCTTTTCATTAAGTGCCTTTGAGAGGTTTTCTCTGGGCACGTAAAGCTGCGGGATGTACTTTTTGCCGCCGAAAAGATCATCACCTTTTAAAAGATCCATATGATAGTTGACCTGACCTTCGCAGAAGGTTAACAGATTGTCTACAGATAAACAGATTAGATATCTAAGGGCTTCTATCCGCGCAGCCAAAGCATCTCCACTTGGTACAAATCCATTTACAATATATGGATGACTGGAAGGAATAGCTTCATCTGATATTAACTGTTCTGTGATCGAATCATAGATTTCGGTTTGGTGGCCATTGGTTAGGATGGTAAAAGGGGCCATACCATTGGTAAGTAGTCTGGCATAGGATAATGCCTGGGCTTTGTCATCCTCACTGAGCGGATGAGAAGGTTTTTTAACCTCAATAATGAAAAGATTCTGACCGGTGTCATTGGTGACCAAAAAATCAGCTCGTGGATGGTGAATTTTTTTTAATCCCCGTCCGATTCTAATGGTAAAAGTATGTTCGATCTTGATATTTTCCAGCGTCAGCCCACAGTCCTTTAGCCACTGGAAAACTATTTTGGATCTTAGATCTTCTTCGCTTGAGAGTACGTTATTTAAATTCATTTTTTATCGCGTAGCCTAAAATAATGTTTTCTGCTGCTATAATACAAATAGTTTACAATTATCGCCATTTTGAGCCAACAGCTTTATAACGGTGTATATTGGGAAAAAACATTTTTCCAATACCGCATGGAGAACCATCGCAAAGCCGATGAACATTATTATGATGAGTATGACAGACGGACCATATCTGATCTGAAGGAAAAAGAGCGGGCTTTGATCGCGGCAGAGAAATTGTATCTGGAGGCGCCGCATGGTGATGATACGGGCCTGCTGGCAAATTATGTTGCACTCAATAGGCGTTTTATAGATGCCGGGGTAGAATGGGCGCGGTCGCGGGAGATGGAGGTGAAGAATCGGATGGCTGCTGATGAGAGAAAGGACGGGATGGTGAAAAGGGCAAAGGTTCCGGAAAATATCAGGTGCGGTACTTGTGGGGAGGAGATGTTTGTGGAACTGACTGATTTTATCGATGAGTCTTATGACCTGGTTTTCTTTTTGGCCTGTCCGGCGCATCATGCGCCCAGAAGGGCGGTTTATGCAAACGGGTGGGAGTATGTATTGCCGGAAAGCAGATGCTGTCATTGCAAGGGTAGGGTGTCTTCCAAAAAGAAAAAGATCGGGAATAAAATGCTTTTTACCGATACCTGTTTGTCGTGCGGTAAGGTTGAAAAACAGGAACTAATTATCGGGAAAAGAAAAGTACTGCCGATTGATGAAGCGGAAAGGAAGAAGTACTGTGTTGATTTTATTGGACGGCGATCATTTACCGAAGATGTTCAGGCATTGGCGAGTGTCAAGCTGATGGCGGATGCGCAAATGCCGGGCTGGAAAGATGGGGATTTGGAAGATGAAAGTGCGGTGAGGCCTGAGCTGCTTAATGTGGCTGCATTGGAAAAACGGCTGGCCGGGGAACTGGAGAAAAGTGATTTTGTGAAGCTGCAGTTTGAAAAGCCCAAAACCGGCAGGTTTTTGACGATGGGGTTTTCGGTGCAGGATAGCAGTAGCCGTGATGCCGGTCAGAGCATAAAAAAGATGAAACAACTGATCAATGGCAGTCTGCTTGTGACCAACTGGCGTTTGATGTCCGGGCTCGAATGTACACTGGGCTATCTTACCGGACAGCTTAAAGGCTATTCAAATGAAGAAGACCTTAATAAGTTAGCGCAGGAACTATCGGCGAAAAAATAACGATTATGATGGACTATGTTGGCAGGTTAGCTTTGAGTAATGTCGTATGGTTCTCTGCGCTGTTCAAAATTGATAACTTAATACTCTAACCATGATTAAGATACATCCTGAAAGAAGAAATATTACTCCGGAAAGGGCAGTAAGGATACTGAAAAAACACGGAGAAAAGATAAGCCTGAAAGAAGCGAGACTGATGCTGGATCTGATGTATAATTTTGCGATATTGGCTGCCAATCAGGTGCTCAGTGATGAGCGGATGCCGGAACTCTGGAGCGATGTCAGACAGAATGAGCTCGAAGAGCAATATCAGGAGAAGAAAAGAAGGATGGGGAAGGGCCGGACTTAAGCCTGGAAAATTTTCAGGGAATTAAAGATAAAAACGTGATGAATATCCAATATGCTTCCGATTTACATTTGGAGTTTCCGGAGAACAGGGAATACCTGCGCAAGAATCCGATCTTGGCCAGCGGGGAAATCCTGATCCTGGCCGGCGATATTATCCCCTTTGGCCTTATAGACAGGGGACGGGAGTTTTTTGATAAAATTTCTGCGGACTTTAAGGAAGTTTATTGGGTTCCGGGCAATCACGAGTACTATTATGACGATATTACAGACCACTATGGTGTATTACATGAGCAGATAAGGGAAAATGTTTACCTGGTCAACAACGTTTGGATAGAAAAGGATGGATGTGAGCTGATATTTTCGACGATGTGGTCGAATATTTCGGCACAAAATCAGTGGAGGATTGCTAATGGAATGGCTGATTTTCAGGTGATCAAGTACAATGGTCAGGCATTCAGTCCTGCACATTTCAATAAACTCCATTTCCAGAGCCTGGAGTTTTTGTCGCGTGCTTTGTCGCGGGTTAAGCGTAAAACGAGAATTGTTGCTACTCACCACGTGCCGACGCTGATTAATTATCCTCCGAAATATAAAGGGGATATCCTTACCGAGGCGTTTGCAGTTGAACTGGCGGATTTCATTGCGGCAAATTCGCCCGACTACTGGATTTCGGGCCACCATCACTATAACCATGGTGGATTTAATATAGTTGATACCCAGATGCTAACGAATCAGCTCGGGTATGTCCGTTATGGTGAGCAATTGGGGTACAGGGATGATGCGTTTATTGATTTAGGCTGAAATTTACTAGGTAAAAGAACGGGTCAATCAGGCAACGTGATCGGAAATTTTTTTATCCCCTGATCCAGCTGATTAAATATTACCCAATATTTTTCAGATTATTGCAAAACGCTAAACAATTTTCGCATCTGAGACTTATTATTAATGATAAACATACATTCCCGGAAAATCTCTGATGAAACACGCAAAAAAATACCTGCTCATTTCAAACCTGATCGCACTCGTTCTGACGATAGCCATCAATTACCTTTCCAGCGCAGGACGGCTAAATGGAACCACCATAAAAGAAATTTCTGCCAAGTATAGCAATTACTTCACCCCGGCGGGTTACGCTTTTTCCATCTGGGGTGTAATCTATCTTGGACTGCTTGGGTTTGTGTGTTATTCACTGGTCAATAGGAGAGAAGCCCGTCCCGCATCAGTGGTGAACCGGATCGGCTGGTTGTTTGTATCGTCCTGCCTGGCAAATTCATTATGGGTGGTTGCCTGGTTGAATGATTATCTTGGGCTCTCGGTCATCCTGATGGTCCTGCTGCTCAGCTGCCTGATGGCCGTCATCATCCGGACCAGAATGGAACTCGATGCGCATCCGCTCAGCGCCTATATTTTCATTTATTGGCCATTTGCCATCTATTCAGGATGGATAACGGTAGCATTGATTGCAAACATTTCTGCCTATCTCACCAAGATAGGCTGGGATGGGTGGGGCGTTTCAGAAGTCTATTGGGCCGTTACCATGATCGTTATCGCCGGGCTCATCAATATCATGATGGTGATCAAAAGAAACCTTCGGGAGTTTGCAGCTGTAGGCATATGGGCACTCATTGCTATTTCGGTAGACAATCAAAATCAAAACCTAAATGCCATCCGCTATATCTGCTATATTGTGACAGCTGTCTTGCTGGCAGTCATCATTGGCAACGGGGCCAGAAATGCGAGGCGGTCCATTAACAGGATGTAAGGCAAGATACAAACAGGCAGTTTTGGTACCTATTAAGTTACTCGATTAGGTTTCCATTATCAACTCCTATCAGAGTTTAACGATCAATACTCAATTTCCAGCGTGCTTGCGCCTGCTTCTGCTGCATTTTTCAGAGCAGTATTTCACATCCTCCCAAACCTTTTCCCATTTTTTGCGCCAGCTAAAATTACGTCCGCATACCGGACATTGTTTTTCGGGCAAATATTGCTTTTTAACCCCTTTCATCTTTCCAGCTCTTTTTCATTGCCGCGTAGATTTCATGGCTTTCTGCTAATTTCCATTTATCATAAAATATAGCGGCCGATTTAGCCTTCTGCCCATCACCCGTACCGCGTTCAAGTTCTTGGTATCCCTCATTAGCATTATATTTCCTGCCACTTTTATAATTGGCATAACGCCTGGATCTGGTGTAGCCCATCTGCAGATACTTGCGCGCCATATCTGCGCCCACAAAATCCCCGTCTTTCAGGTATGCTAAAAACAGGGCATAGATCTTTTCACTGCTCTGGCTTGCAATCTCGGGTGTTCTAAAGCGCCAGTACCTGCCGATTTCACTTTTATAGGGCTCACAGATCAGCACACCCTGCTCACCTTTGCCCACGCGATAGCTGCCTGGATTCTTACGGTAATTGATATCAGCTTTCCAGGCATACTTTGATTCATCGAAATTCAGGTAACTGGGCTTTCCCATAAGCCTTTAATTTGGATGCTTCTGGATATGTTCATTTAGATAACGTTCCGAGCTGGCCAGATCCTTATCTACCTGACCTTTGGCTGCAACTGACCCAAAGTGCCGGGAATCCTCGGCGAATTCGGCTGAAAGGGCGAACCTGGGTTTCCTCTGGTCCGATCCGCCGGTAGCTGTTTTTCCGATCACGGTAAAGAGGCCCTCGAGGTCATCATGAACAAAACTGTACTTCACCTGAAAGTCGTCGCTGTTTTCAGTCGGTATTTCTGCGATTTCGGTGTAGGCCCGGTCCTGTATGGTTTCCAGTCCCCGCTTCAATAGGGCAATTGCCTGCTGTTTATGGTCGGTCATATTCTGCGTATTTGTTCCCCTTTTAACAGTCTTTTGGGAACTAAAGTTTTGTTGCCATTAGATGGGAGAGGTTCTACGGTATTCATCAGATCAGAATAAGCTGTCCATATGAAACCTTTAAACATTTGGCCAGATCTGCCGTTCGAGCTGATCTGAATCTCAAATGGCCGCTTGATATTAATTTGGTGCGGCTGGGCCGATTACAGATTTCTTCCGCCTGGGCCGGTATAGTCATCCGGTTTAGTTCGATGTTTCGATTAACTGTAAAAGATAATTGCACTACGAAGTGCAATTTGGCTTAAACTTACCTTAAACTTTCCAGGACTTCGATTAAAGCTTTTGCAGCAGGACCAGCGGACAAGGGGTTCTGCCCGGTCAATAAAATGCCATCCCGCTCTACGTGTGAGGTAAACGGGATCAGTGCCGTTTTAACATTTGCTCCGAGCGCTTCAAGCCTGTCTTGCAATTGATAGGGAACTTTTCCGCTGCGGCCGGTCAAAACTTCTTCTGCGTTACTAAAGGCAGCAATCACCTTACCTTGTAAAAAACCTGGACGCAGGTCTGCTGCTGCGATCAAGGCTGCGGGCCCATGGCATACCGCGCCAACAGGCTTCCCGTTATCCAAAAAGTCCAGAATCAGTTGTCCGCTAGCTTCACTGTTCGCCAGGTCCCAAATCGGGCCATGGCCTCCGGGATAAAACAGTGCATCAAAATCTTCAGCGTTTAAGCCAGTCAACTTCTGGGTATTGTTAAAAGCGCCCTGAGCTAAGGCATCATCCTTGAACCTCCGGTTGGAAGCGGTGATATTTTCGGTTAACTCACTCAAAGGATCTACAGGCGGGGAGCCGCCCAGAGGACTTGCCAAAGTAACCTGGTAGCCCTGATCGATGAACTCATAGTAGGGGTCGGTAAATTCTCCAAGCCAAACGCCTGTTTTGCTCTCGGTATCCTCCATCGCACTGTGCGAGGTCAGGATGATTAATATCTTTTTCATAGGCAATATAGTAACAGGACCAACAGCAAAAAAGTTCAGACAAGCTGTGGAGTAGCTTTCGCTTCATCACCTCTGTAAAACTCAATGTTTTTTAGGATGCCTGAATACCATCAGCCAGCATGAAAAATTTGGGGAAGAGATCCAGCGTACGGCACAGGGGAACCGTTTGAGTCGATCTGGCCGATGCATTTTTAGGATAGGATCATGCGAACTCAATCGTGTAGGGAATCGTCCGGGGACTAATATGGTTTTATGCACTGCCTTTTTTAAGCACAAATTCTTGATCAATCGATTTTCCGCTTAGACTGGTACCCTTCTTGTTTGCTGAAAAAAAATCTTTCCCTGCTTTCCCCAAGTAAAATCTGGGCGAGACAATCTTTTAATACTGTTTTTCGCATGCGGCTGCCCAAGAAATAAGCAGCGAAACAGATCCACACCCGAACATTCCACCAATCCATAGCAAGATCAATTTCATTGTTCCTGCCTTTTCGCCCTTCATGAACAGAGAATTTTTAATGCTGCAATAAAGTGTTTAAATTTAGGTTATGAATACCATACATCGATTCTCGCTTTGCGCATTACTTCTTTTTCTCACCCATTCGCTAATGGCCCAGACTGAAGCGGATCCGAGAATTGCCAAGTTCTTATCGGTAAAAACAGGCATGAAAACCGGTGCAGCCCATGACTATCTGCAAACCCTTTTTCCGGAATGGGACTTGAAAAAGATGCAGCATATCTGCATGATCGTTGGCGCATGGACACCACCTGAAAAAGATGGCACTGGTTTTAAGTACATGTATCAGGAGCGGTTCTACCAGGCAGCCAAAGTGGACCGTTTACGCGATGATGAAAAAACCATTGCCAGCAAGATCTCTGCCATGTGGAAGATTTACCAGCAAACAGGATACACCGCATGCAACGCATCCACATTTGACATCAGGAATGGAAACCTACTTAAATATGCCGTTGCCGATAAATTTGATGCATTCCTGGAAGATGCAATCAAATGGAAGCTGGACCCTAACAAAATAGATTTCTACGATCAGATGACCCTGCTTGATTACATCGATTATCAACTTGCCCGCAACAAAGGATCAGCTTTGGAATCAAAATATCAAAAATACCATGACATGTTTCGCAAAGCCGGGGCGAAATATAAAAAGGAACTCTAGCGGCTAACAGGCATAACCGGTATCGCTCAAAAAATTAGGTCCTTTCGCAGCAATACGGTCTCACTTCGCGTTAGCGCCTGGTGCAAAATGAACTGAGCTCTTCATTGAAATATGCAGCATTTGGTGCCGGAATGGATTAGATTAACTTTATAAGTGAGCATCCCAGGGACCTCGCAACTTTGCATGGAAATAAAATCAAACTACATGGAAAAATACCGCAGATCTGATCAATATTACTTCGATGAATATGATCGGTCAACGATTGCAGACCTCAAAGAAAAAGAATCGGCAGTGCTCGCCGCTGAAAAATTATATAATCCCTGTTATGCCAGCATTCGGAAGTTTGATTACTATCCACCTAGCCATTAGGCAAGGTAGATAGTAACTTCATTCTGGGGGCTGGGATATACTAAAGCTGCAGCCTGCCAGATGGCCTGTCTTGCAGCCCATCCTTTGTTGCTCATTTAGCCTGTTTAAAAAGCCCAAATTCTGAAAGAGTCGGATTTAACCTTGATGAGCCAATATGCAACCTTAATTTAGTCGTACTTACTTCATCGAATCTAAGTAGCCGCTTATAGCCCACCGTTGTTCCCTTTATAAGCTGTTTCCACACATCCTTATCCAGATATTCCAGCGAAAACTCTTCTATACGCTGCCCAATGCTGATATTTTCCTGGAGCATAACCACATCAAAGCGCATAGCTTTAGGCAAGGTTATTTCCAGTGTTGCCGTAGAATCATTCTCCTTGGTAGTCCAGTTTGTGAGGTAGTCCCCATCTAAAAGCGCCTTTTCATTAAGCCCATTTTTGCAGGTAAAAACTGCATCCTTAGCTAAGTTCTTTTTAAAAGTCTCTTTTCTGATCCGCGTCCACTGCGAAAGGATCAGCCGGTCGTGTTCATCAATAAGTCCGTCTTTATTGGGTGGGATGTTCATCAACAGCACACTATTTTTTCCAACAGAACTGTAATAGATATCGGTCAGTTTTTCTGGGGTTTTAATCTTTTTATCCTCATCAGCATGATAAAACCATCCGGGACGGATAGATACGTCTGTTTCAGCCGGATACCAAACCAGGGACTTTGCTTCCTTAAGCTTATCCCTGCTACCTATGTCAGCCCCCTTGATAAAACCGCTTGGCTTAATATTCATATCCTGCTGAGAGTTTGCTGATATGTTTTGCTGAGAGAGGTTAGATGCAGGAAGTACGCTCCATTCGGTATCCCTGCCATATCCGGTTTCTGTTCCCACCCAGCGTACGTCAGGCCCCATTACTGCAATCACTGCCCCAGGCTGTAGTTTACGGATATGGGCATACCAGCGCTCAAAATCGTATACCTGTTTTTTACCACCAGAGCCCTCGCCATTGGCCCCATCAAACCAAACCTCATCCACCTGGCCATACCAGGTTAAAAGTTCGGTTAACTGATCAAGGAAGACCTGGTTATAAGCTTCTGATCCATATTGGGGAGCATTCATGTCCCAGGGAGAGAGATAAATCCCGAAACCGATGCCATACTTTTTGCAAGCTGCTGCTACTTCTTTCACCACATCACCCTTACCTTTTTTCCAGGGACTCATCTTTACCGAATGCGCAGTGGTGGCCGTGGGCCAAAGGCAAAAACCATCGTGATGTTTAGCGGTTAATATCACCTGCTTAAAACCAGCGTCTTTTGCAGTTTTAACCCACTGGCTGGCATCAAGCTTTTTAGGATCAAAGACCTTAGGATCTTCTTTGCCAGTACCCCATTCCTGCCCAGTGAATGTATTTATGCCAAAATGAAAAAATGCAGTGAGCTCAAGCTGTTGCCAGCGCATCTGGCGAGCCGAGGGCGTGATCGAGGCGGCAGTCTTTATAATCTCCTGCTGATCCGATCCTGCAGGAATAATCGCGTAAGGCTGTTGGGATAGAGCAGGGGCTACCCAGAAGCCCATTAGAGCTGCAAGGACTAAAAATCGTTTTTTGTTCATGGTTTTTGGCTTAATAGTTTAAGCGCATCGGTATCTTCAAAGCGCAGAATTTCTGTTTTTAATTGTTTAAAGAGTGTCTCCGTTGTTTTCTCATAACCCTTTTCTCCATAAAGGTTTTTCATCTCATGAGGATCTTGTTTCAGGTCATACAGCTCCCAGCCCGAGGTACGCTTATAAAAACGGATGAGTTTGTAGCGTGCAGTGCGGATGCCAAAGTGAGGCGATACCGAATGTTCGCCATTTTCATAGTAATGGTAATAAATCACCTCCCTTTTCTTGTCACTTTTACCAGTCAAGGCCGGAAGCATCGATTGCCCCTGCATTTGTGCAGGAATGGGAAGTTTAGCAGCATCCAGGACTGTTGGCGCTATATCCAGGTTAAGCACAAAACGATCAGAAGTCGTTCCAGGCTTAATTGTTCCAGGATAACGCATTACCATAGGCGTTCTAAACGATTCCTCATAAATCCAGCGCTTATCAAACCAGCCATGTTCGCCCATATAAAAGCCCTGATCGGATAAGTAGATAACAATTGTGTTTTCTTTCAAACCGTGGCTATCAAGGTAATCAAGCGTTCGGCCAATGTTGCGGTCTAAAGAGGCAGCAGTACTTAAATAATCGCGCATATAACGCTGAAATTTCCATTCCGCAAGCGCTTTTCCTTGCAACTGTAGGTTGCTGAATTCCTTATGGATAGGATCATAATAAGCATCTATACGCCTGCGCTGTGCAGTATCCATACGGCTAAAATTGCCATCTGCATCTTCCTCTTTTTTAGAAGAAAACATTTTCAGGTCATAACCCATAAGCATCGTTTTATCAATAGACATATCCTGCATGCTGGCAGCAGTCCTGCTTTGGTAACTATCGTAGAAATTTGCCGGAAGCGGAAATACGGTCTCATCAAATTTTCCCAGATCCGTGGTATCCGGTAGCCATACCCTGTGGGTGGCCTTGTGCCCGATAACCAGGCAAAAAGGTTTGGTTTTATCCCGGTTTTCCAACCAACCCTCAGCAGCGTCGGTAATGAGATTGGTCACATAACCGTTTACACGTTTTTTACTTCCGTCCATCATATCGAAATCCGGGTTGTAGTATTGGCCCTGGTCAGGGAGCACCTGCCAGTAGTCAAAACCTTGAGGCGTACTTTCCAGATGCCATTTACCTATCCAGGCTGTTTGGTAACCTCCTGAATGCAGCTGCTTTGCAAATGAATCCTGATTTCCATCAAATACAGAACTTTCGTTATCCTTAAAGCCATTCTTATGGCTATATTTTCCTGTTAAAATTACCGCCCGGCTAGGCCCACAAATGGAATTGGTTACATAAGCTTTATCAAATCGCACGCCCTGGGCTGCAATCCGGTCGATATTTGGGGTCTGGGTAAATTTACTCCCATAAGCGCTTATCGTCTGATAGGCATGATCATCGGAGACAATGATTACTATATTGGGCTTTTTTAAGGGTTGCTGAGCCCTTGCAGCTGTCACGGTAAAACAGGCGGCAACTATGGCCGGCAAAAAGAGTTTTCTGCTCAAAATCATCTTACTTCTATATTGTTGTATAAAAAAGGCACACCACTGAAAATATTCTTACCCTCTGCGCCCAACCTTTTTGCGTGGAAATAGAGCTTATTGTTAAACTTGTTCCAGTTTAAAGACTGCTCCTTAGACCAGAGCACCTCAGAGAGCGCCAGCATCCGGGGCAATACCATACGCTCCAGATCATTTTCTGAGCTAATGAATTCTGTCCAAAGACATCCTTGCGCGCCCAGCACGAAGCTAGCCTCTGTAGAGCTAAGCTCTTTTGGAATCGGGCGATATTGATAGACATCTTTTAAGGTATTGATCGAAAAACGGGCGGCAAGTGGTTGCTGAACGGTTAGCGTATCGGCCTGATACCGGTTAAAGTACAACGGTTTTACCGGTGTCATCACTACAGTACGGTGCATCCTCGCAGCTTTAATACCACCTGATTCCCCACGCCAGCTCATTACAGTAGCGCCGCCTGGAAGACCACCTTCCAGGATTTCATCCCATCCAATCAGTTTTCTATCTTTACTTTGCAAGAAGCGGCCAATACGGCTAATGAAATAACTCTGAAGTTCATGCTCATCCTTTAGACCTTGGTTTTTAATCCGTTGCTGACAGGCAGAGCAATTCTTCCAGCTGGTTTTATTTACTTCATCTCCGCCGATGTGGATGTAGGCAGAGGGGAAAATATCGATCACCTCTGATAGCACTCCTTCCAGAAATTGAAAACTTTCTTCTTTTCCCGCGCAGTAGTTGGCCAGCGCATTGGGATCTCCACCAAAGGAACTTCTGACCGGCTGTGCCAACCCGGAGCAGGAAAGCCCCGGGTAGGCCGCTATTGCTGCATCAGAGTGTCCGGGCATGTCAATTTCCGGGATTACGGTAATGTTGCGCAGAGAGGCGTAATGAACGATTTCACGGGCCTCGCTTTGCGTATAATAGCCGCCATAATTAAACGTGTCAGCTGGGAGGGCTTGGTGGTTGCGGTAAAATACGCTACCCGGGACCTCCTTTCGCCAGGCACCTACTCTGGTGAGTTTAGGATATTTTTTAATCTCCAATCTCCAGCCTTCCGAATCACTAAGATGCCAATGGAATACATTCATTTTATAGGCCGCCAGCAAATCGATATATCGTTTTACTGCCTCGGCGGAAAAGAAATGCCTGCTCACATCAAGCATCATTCCCCTCCAGCCAAACCGGGGATAATCGGTAACCTTTAAATAGGGCAGGCTAATGATGGCATTATTTTGATAGGCTGGCAGCAGCTGCAGCAAACTTTGTATCCCGTAAAAGATACCCTTGCCGGTATTGGCAGAGATACTTATTCCCGAGGCATCGATGTTTAGCAGATAACCTTCCTCACCTAACCCGGCAAATTTTCCTTTAAGCAGGCGAAACTGGGCCCTGGACTTTTGATCGCTACGGCCAGGCTCCAGGCCAGTTACTGTTTTTAACGCTGCCGAAAGATAATCAGCATGTAAGCGGATTAACGAATCTTTAGCATCAGCATATATTTTGACCGGGTCAGAAAGCAGAAAACTGCCTTTAAAGCGTTCGGTTTTCACGGGCTCGGGAATAATGGCAAGCTGCTGGGCGCCAAGCGAGTTAAAGCAAGCGGCCAGCAGCAGCAGAAATAACGATAAGCATGTTTTTTTCATAATACCAGTAAAATAATTAATACCCGAAATTTTGCTGGGCAGCGGGGATGCCGTCGTTGGCATTTAGCTCAGATTGAGGAATAGGTAATAACAGGTTCTTTTTTAAAGCATCTGGGGTGTTAGGCAATATCCGGTCACGGAATGCCGTAGTATTGTTAGCCGCCAGAGCAGCTGCAATGAACGCTTTGGTTATATTGTGGTTATTGTGGCGATCAACGATAGATTTTAGAAACTCTGTTCCCCTGCGGCGAACATCAACATACATTTCATATTCCCCAGCCAGCTCAAAGAGCCTTTCATTGAAAAGCATGGTACGCATGGTAGCCTGGTCAATGGCAGTGGTCAGGCTTTTAGGATAAACTGAGGTAGTGGCTGAAGTCCTGGCTCGGGTCAGTACAAGATTTAAATAATCCTTTGCTTTACCCGCATTCCCCAGCTCGTTTTCTACATCGGCCATCAGCAATAGAAAATCGGCATAACGGTATACCATCAGGTTTTTGTTGCTGTTCTGGGCAGTAGAGCTCAGGTCCATTTGCTTTACATAGTAAGGCCATCCCTGGTGGTCGCCGTTTTTATTAATATAAGCTGTTTTCATCGCAGCAGATATTTCTTCGACCTTAGGGTTGGTCGGATCGGCCAGGCTGGCATAACGAATGGAATCGCTGGCCAGGGCATTTACCCCGGAAGTAGTAGAGAGATATGGGTAAGCATATATCCGGAAATTGTTGGTTTTGGCCTGGGCATAGCTGGCCGCAAAGCTTACCTTTAACCTCGGATCATCCGGATAGGTTCCCCTAAAGAAGTCATAAAAAGCTTTACTTACTTTCACCCTTCCCCAGGTAATGCCACTGGTAGCGTTCGATGGGGCAAAGATCCAGTTTCCGCGGTTTCCAGTGTAAAGCGAGGTAATGGAAAAGTTAAGCTGAAAGATCGCCTCTTTAGAGCTCGCTAAGTTATTGGCAAAAAGAGACGAGAATTTTGTTTCAAGACCGTAATTGCCAGCTGAGATTACCTTATCGCCCATTTCTTTGGCTTTGGCCCAATATGGCGAGCTGGGAGAATTATCATGGCTGCCCATCATCCAATAAAGTTTAGCCAGGTAAGCGTATGCAGCATATTTACTTGCTTTACCCATAGCTGCGCTTCCCAGTTCTTCTTTGGTTGAAAGGTTAGCGGCAGCTTCCAGCCAGTCTTGTTCTACCTGCGCATATACCTGCTCCCGGCTTGATCTTCCTAAGGAGATAGTTTCGGAAGTAGTAGGAGATATCCTTAAAGGTACCCCGCCAAAAAGGTTGGCCAGGTTAAAATAACAAAGTCCCCTCAAAAATTTAGCCTCGGCTGCTGCCTGCTTTTTATATTTTTCGCTCAGCGGGCTTTGTTCCAGGCTTGCAATAAAGTAATTGCTTTCGCCAATGGTTTTATAAAGCCCGGTCCATACCATAGATACCAGTCCATTGGTAGCCGGGATAGCCATAGAGGCATAAGTATCCTGATCTGAGCCATTGGTTTGTGCCCAGCCCAGGCCAGAGGCACCTACGGTGATTTCAGGGATAGCCTGACCATAGGCATTGTATGTAGTCAGGTAACCATAGCAGGCCCCAAGAGCTAAATCGGCCGTAGCTTCGCTTTCAAAGGCCGTTTTACTGTTAATAGTATATTTGGGATCTTCTTCTAATGCTTTTTTACAAGCAGCAAAATTTAGCGCTAGCATGGCTAGGGCGATGCAGGAGATATAAATATTTTTTTTCATGACGCTAATAGGTTAAAAGGTAACATTCAAGCCCAGGATAAACTGGCGTGGATTGGAATAAGAGTTCAGGTCGATACCTGGTCTGAGACCATCGAAGGCAAATGTTCTCATCTCAGGATCATAGCCTGAGTAATGGGTAATCACAAAAGCATTTTTTACCGAAGCAAAGACATTCAGTTTCCCTATGGCTTTAAGTGCCGCTTTGGATAGGGTATACCCCAAGGTGATATCACTGCAGCGAAGGAAACTGGCATCTTCTACATAACGGTCATAAACCACGTTTTGCAATACAGAGTTTACAGAAGGATAAAGATTGCTTTGGGCGGTACTGCGCCAGGCACCCTGATACGCCGCATTTATCATATTAGATGTTTGCATCGAAGGGGTTTGTTCGTAGCGGATATTCCCATTGAGCACATCGCCACCTTTAACGCCATAAAAGGCAGTGGAAAAGCTAAAAGGGCCAAAGTCCAATGCTGTCTGAAAACCGTAGTTAAAATCAGGATTCGGATTACCGATGATGGTTTTATCGTTGGCATTGATTACCCCATCGCCATTGACGTCTACTACTTTAATATTACCAGGGGTCTGGGTGAAAATAGTAGAGCTTGGCCTGGTTTCCCCTGTTTGGATGATGCCATCGGTTTTATAACCCCAGAATAGCCCCGGAGCCTGGCCTACAATAAAGATATTGGCAGGCCCGAAATGATCGCCAATGGAGTTACCCAGATAAGCACGGTATGTTTGGTTTCCATATTGGGCTTCAGGGATGCCCAAATCTAAAATTTTAGAGCGGTTCAGTCCTATATTGGCTGAGATGGTCCATTTAAAATCTGTTCTTTCAATCAAGTTCGAAGATAACGAGAATTCAAGGCCGCGGTTTCTGAGCGAGCCCTGGTTTAAGGTAATGGTTGAGAAGGCTGTAGAGGCTGGCAGGGCTTTTTCAATCAGCAGATCTTCGGTTTTTTTATAATAAGCGTCTATCGTACCGCTGAGCTTGCCCTTAAAAAAGCTGAAATCGATTCCGGTATTGAATGCAGAGGTCGTCTCCCACTTCAGGTCGCTGTTCTGCAGGTTACTTACTGCAATAGCCATCGCTTTTACTCCTACCGAGGTGGCATAGTCAATGGTTTGGGTGTAGTTATAAAAACTATTATAAGGCGAGATCGACTGACTGCCCGTACGGCCATAACCCGCGCGCAGTTTTAGCTGCTCTATCCAGTTTAGACTTTTAATCCAATCTTCCTGGTCTGCCTTCCAGGCCAGTGCCATAGAGGGAAAGGTTGCCCAGCGGTTGCCGGCCTTGAACTTACTGCTTCCATCCGCCCTAGTGGTAATGGTCGCTAGATATTTTCCTCCCAGAAAAGATAGATTCAGACGGGCAAGGTAAGAGAGTAGTTGGTAATCCTGTTGAACGGGCTGCAGCCGGTTAATGATCGAGGCCATATGCAATCCCCCGGTACGCAGGTTTTTAAACTGAAAGTTAGTGCCGGTTGTTCCATTGCTCAACCAGTTATAATCATCGTAGGTCACCCCGGCGGTTGCGCTGATATTGACCAGGTTTTCAATCTTACCGTTATAGTTAAGCAAGTTCTCTGCCGTATAGTTATTGCTGCTTAGGTCGGTAAGGGCAAGCAGGCCATTGTTGTTGAGTCCTTGAAAAAGTTGTACGCCGTACCATCTGGCACGGTCCTGAAGCATCAAATTGCCTCCACTTCTAAGCGTGTAGGTAAAGTTTTCAGAGATCTTCCACTTCAGCTCGGCAGACGCCCGTGCTGACTTTTCATTGGTAATATCATCGTAATCATTCAGCCAGGAAAGGGTAGTGGTCCGGGCCTCCTCATTTGCCAGCAGCGTTGGATCATCCGATGGGATTTCAAAAGGGGCAGAATCGATAGCAGTCCGTGTAATAGAGCCGGTTACCCCGCCTCTGGTATTGCCTCCTGTCATCATGTTATTCTTCTTTACGGCGCCGCTCAAGGAGGCATTAAAACTTAAGCTTTTTGATAAATCCCCGCTAAGGTTTAGCCTTAGTCCACCTTGTCTCATACCCGTTCCTGATATAAGGCCTTTGATATCCTTGTAATCTGCCGAGAGGTAATATTTGATGCGGTTTTCTCCGCCACTTATGGCCAGGTCGTAATTTTGAGAGAAGGCATTGCGGTAAATTTCTTTTTGCCAGTTATGTTCTGATACCAGTTTATAGGTGGCAGGATCCACGGGATTATAAACCTGCCCGGAGAAGACATAGCGTATTTGCCCATCTACGGGATAAAACTGCGCCCCTGCAGTACCGGAACGCTCGTTGCGGTAGGCGGCATAAGTATCCAGGTTTAACATATCCCTTAAATTAGTCGCTACAGCAGTGGTAAAGTTACTGCGGAAGTTGATATTAGCTTTTCCGCTCTTACCTTTTTTGGTCGTTACAATGATTACACCATTAGCTCCCCTGGAACCATAAATAGCGGTTGCCGAGGCATCTTTTAGCACCTGAATATCTTCTATATCTGAAGGGCTTAAGTTGGTCAGGGGATTCTGGGCAATCTGAAAATCAGATCCCCCAAGGGCACTGGCCGGAAAGGCACCGGTAGAGGCCTGTGGGATGTTATCGATAATATACAGCGGTTGGTTATCTCCACGCAGCGAGTTAGCCCCTCTGATCGTCACCGAAGAGGCGGCTCCAGGAGTAGCTACTGATCCAGATACCGATACCCCGGCTAGTTTTCCCTGAAGGATGTTTTCCACAGAGAGTGCTTTAGAGGCCTCAATGTCATTAGGTTTTAAGGAGGCGATTGCGCCTGTTACGTCACTTTTTTTAACGGTACCGTAGCCGATCACGATCACATCGTTCAGCAGCTTATTGTCTTCTACTAGCGTCACGTTAATTACGCTGCGCCCCGCGATTACAATAGACTGCGTTTCAAAGCCAGTGAAAGATACTTTTAATACCTGGTCAGATGCCGAGGCCTGAATACTAAAATTTCCAGCGGCATCGGAAGAAGTATATTTCTGTGTGCCCGTTATTTGAATAGTCGCCCCTGCAATGCCCTGGCGGGTATTGTCAGTTACTTTCCCCGAGATTTTGCGGTCCTGTGCCGATAGCGTGAGGGAGCAAGAGATCATAAAAAAGAGAAAGAGCACAGCCGGCAGAAAAAGCCGGATTGAATAGTTGCTAAGAATTCTTCGCATAGTAGTTTGAATTTGGTTAAAAGCTTTGGCCGGTTTACCACAAACCGGTACATTCCCAGCTAGTGCCGGAAAGATCAAAAGTAGCCCGGGAAGGCTTCGGCAGATGTTTAAAGCTGTCCAGTAATGTTCCAAAATCGTCTATAATCCTGCTATTTTCTTCGGATTTCACCTTTGGCAGGATAGGACACTTGCCTATACGGGAGGGTATAACTATATTTATTGGCGAATCAACCCTAATGCGGATTTTGTCTGTTAAATATTATAAGCACATTATCATAACCCTTCAGCTAATGCTCGGTATCTGTCTTCGAGTAGGCGCAGATGAAGGTTATAATTTCAAACAGATTTCTCTTAACGATGGTTTATCGCAATCTACCGTTCGCTGCGTGCTTACCGATCAAAAAGGTTATATCTGGATCGGAACCCGCTCCGGCCTGAACAGGTTTGACCGCTATAAGCTTAAAAGCTATTTCTACAGCACCAGTAATCCTGGATCAATCCCTTCCAATCAGATTAATTTTTTGCTTGAAGATAAATCCGGGAAAATTTACGTAGGAACCGAAAACGGTTTAGTGAGCTACAATGCAACCAATGATGATTTCCTGCCAGTTCTTTTTAATGGCAAACCACTGCTGGTTCGTTCGGGTCTGTTGACCAATAGTGGCTTATTGCTAGCCGGAGAAGGGAAACTGTATAACCTGACAAATGGCGGCGTAAAAGAAATTCTTACAAAAGGAAAGGTAAAAACTCCGGAAATGTTTAGCTCGATAAGGATCTGGAAGCCAGGAAAGCTATTGCTCGCTACCCGCCGAGATGGGCTCTGGATTTATGAGCAAAAAAGTCAGAGCTTAACCCGCGCGCCCTTTATCAGCGATAAAGAGATCATGGCGTTATATGTTGACCAGCGGCAGCGTGTCTGGGTAGCACCCTATGGGCAGGGGCTAAAAGGATATGATCCCTCTGGAAAATTCTTTGCCTGGTATAATAGTGCTAATTCAGCTATCAGTAGCGATGTGGTACTGGATATGATTGGCGAAAGGGATAAACTCTGGATCGCAACAGACGGTGGAGGTATCAGTATTCTGGATATGGATAAAGGCAATTTCTCCGTTCTGCGGCATATTCCCGGTGATGCATCTTCACTGCCAGAAAGCTCCATCTTAAGCCTTTACCGTGATAAAGATAAAAACCTCTGGGCCGGAAGTATCCGTGGGGGCTTAATTCTGATTCGAAAAGCATTCCTTAGCACCTTCAGGGAAGCACCACTTAATGCGGTTTATGGCCTAAGCGAACGAACGGTATTAAGTAGCTTTGAAGAAGATCCACAAAAAATCTGGGTGGGCACAGATGGTGGGGGAATTAATTTGTTTAATCCTGCGAGTGCCAGCTTCAAACATTTTCCTGCCACTTACGGCTTAAAAGTTGCCTCTATTACAGGTTATGATCAAAATCACTTGCTTATTTCCGCTTTTAGCAAAGGACTTTACCTCGTCGATAAACTTAAAGGGAGCATTTCTCCTTTTCATAAGGCGGAGATTAGCCCGCGGGGTAGTATCATTAGCTCATCGGGGCTGGCGGTTAATTTATACCATGTCCCACAGGGAGGGCTATATTTGTTTACCGATAAAATCTACCGCTACGAAACCGGGCCAGACCGCTTTAGCGAGATTCCTCTGCAGCTCAAAATCCAAAGGCCCGGACCATTGCTAAGAATCTATTCTGATCACCAGAATAGCCTGCTCTTTTCACCTTACGCTTTACTGAACTTAAATCATGGCAGTAACACAAGTCGAACCATTCTAGAACTTCCCGCGGGCAGCGATGCCATCACGGCTGCTGCCCGAGATCCCAAAGGCCGTATTTGGATAGCCAACCGCACTGGGCTCATGCACTATGATCCACTCCAGAAGAAGCTTGTCAAAATTACTACCAACCTATTTAGCGAGGTATCCGCACTCGCGGCCGATAGCTTGGGCAGGCTTTGGATAGGTGCCCAAGGGATTGTTTTTTTATACCAGCCCGAAAAAAACAGCTTCATTACTTTCGGAGAATCCGATGGGGTAGTTCCCAATGAGTTTCTGTATAAACCTTCGCTAGTCTCCACCAGTGGCGATATATATCTGGGAGGTGTACGTGGATTATTGCAAATTAGAAAAAATATCCCTGCAATTCCCTCGCAATACCCTGATATTGCACTTATGGGTTTGCAGGTGAACGGCGTTCCATTGAATGCAGCTGAAAAACAGGTAGTCGATATACCCTATAGCCATAATTCCCTGCTACTAAGCGTTATGGCCAGAGAGCACGATGTCTTTAGAAAAAAGATGTTCCGCTACCGCATAGATGGGCTGGATGGACAGATCATCGAAAGCTACGACCATACCCTCTCGCTCGGGTCTCTGCCAAGCGGCCTTTATCACATACAAGTCTCCTGTAGCCTAAAAGGTGGGGGATGGAGCAATTTTAAACAAATTGTGTCCATAAGGGTCAATCCCCCATGGTATAGGAGCTTCTTGTTCATAGCTTCAGTTATTATCTTTTTGGCAATAATTGTAGTTTATTTCTATCGCCTAAGCATTGCTAAAAACCGCAGAAAGCTACAGTGGGAAATGAAAGAACATGAGCAGCGCAGCTACGAGGCAACGATCAGGTTCCTGATCAATATCAGCCATGAACTCCGTACCCCGCTTACCTTGATTTATTCCCCCCTACAGCGTATGCTTGCAGGTGAAAGCCTAGAGCAGACACTGCGTTCCAGACTCGCAAATATCTTTCGTCAGGCTGCCAATATGAAAGATATCATCGATATGGTGCTCGATGTACGAAAGATTCAGCTAGGCGAGGAAAAGTTATCACCTGAGATCATAGACTTTAATGAATGGGTACTCAGCACGGCCGGCAATTTTGAGCCAGAGCTTACCGAACGCGGTATCAAGCTTATTTACAAGCTTCAGCAAGATGTTGGTATATTGGAATTTGATGCTAAGAAATGTGCGTTGGTACTCAATAACCTGCTATCCAATGCCCTTAAATTCAGCAGGCCTGATAGTACGGTTACCATTTCCAGTGAAAGGCTTAATGGCATTGTTCGCCTCAGCGTAGCTGATGAAGGAATAGGTCTGGGAGATACCGATATGAAGCAGCTCTTCCGTCCATTCTACCAGGGCGGGCATGGCCAGCACGGTAGTGGAATAGGCCTTTCCTTCGCGAAGATTCTTATTGATATGCATAGTGGGACTATCGGAGCTAAAGCAAATGTCCCTCAAGGGGCTGTTTTTTATTTTGAGCTGCCAATAACACAGGCTGATTTTACAATATTGCAAAAGCAATCACAATCAGCATCACCGCAACAAAAAGAAAAGGTAGATACCCACGAAATAACACATTCAGCGCAGCAACCTGTACTTATAGAAGATACAACATCAATAGCCAGTAGCTTTTCAATAGCTGCTTATTCTATTCTCATTGTTGAGGATCAGCGGGAATTAAGGGACTTTTTGGCAGAAAGTCTAGGGGCAGGCTTCAAGATAGTCTACACCGCGGAAAATGGAGTAGAAGCACTGAATATTGTCAGCAAATCCTACCCTGATATAATCGTCAGCGACGTAATGATGCCTGGTGGCGATGGTTTTGAGCTATGTGAGCACCTTAAAAGCGATATTTCTATAAGTCATATCCCGATAATATTACTCACCGCCCAGGGTGATACCCAAAGCAGAAAACTCGGCTATAAACTCGGAGCAGATGGATACCTTTCTAAACCTTTCGATTTAGAACTCTTAGAGGCGATGCTGACCAACTTGCTTAGAAACCGGGAAGCTATTAAAGCACGTTATAAAAACAGCAGGATCCTGCCTCTGGCTGAAGAGGTTACCTTCAGCCGGGCAGATGAGCTGTTTATGAAAAAGCTCAACAGCCTAATTGCAGACAATCTGGATAAGGATGGATTAGATGTAGAGTTTTTAATCGATAAGATGACCATGAGCAGGGCAAGCCTTTACCATAAGCTTAAAAATATAGCCGATATCGGCGTGAATGACTATATCAATAAATTCCGCCTTGAGCGGGCAGCCCAGCTCCTGCGCAGTACAGACATGAGCATAGTAGAGATAGCCTATTCTCTTGGATTTAATACCCAGCGTTATTTCAGTACAGTATTCAGACAGGCTTATGGTGTTACCCCAACTTCATATCGGCAGCAAAATAGCCCGAATAGCTAACCAAATAAGCGAAGTGCCAAATAACAGTTTCTATTATCTTCCGCTTATCAATAGCCTGCAAGTAGCAGGTGAATAAAATGGCGGCGGAAGAAAATGACCGGATCTACCAGATAAGAATGGATTATTTCTGGCCATTATTGAACATCTTGTTGATATGATCAACAGATATTCGTTTTCATGTTATCCCAATAAATCTGATAACCCAAAAGGAAATACACATGAAAAAGAAAATCTTTATGGGCATGGGAATGATGATGCTCCTTGCCTGTTCAACAAAAATGAGCTTGGAAAGAAAATCATTCCTATCCAAATCCAAAACCGAAAAAACAATCGCCGAAAAGCCTGAATGGAAAATGGTGTTTTCCGATGATTTTAGGAGCCAAGGTTACTTTGATAGTACAAAATGGAGCTTCTGCTCTCGTCAGCCCGCTGCCTGGAGCAGGTACCTGACCGCCTCCCCCAAATATGCCTATCAGCGAAATGGAAAGCTGGTATTGCGCATGGATAACGCTGTAATAGCTGAAGATAATATTCCATACCATTCAGGTGGAATACAGAGCTCAGGTAAATTTAGTATCCGTTATGGTAAGATAGAGGTAAGAGCAAAGTTTAAAAAAGGGCAGGGCTCCTGGCCAGCCATTTGGATGATGCCTGAAAAACCTACCGCTTATGGTTCATGGCCAAAGAGTGGAGAGATCGATATTATGGAGCATGTTAACAATGAAGAGGTCGTACATCAGACCATTCACAACGCACGGGTTACTTCCAGTAATGGAACAAGTACTTCTACACACCGTGCAAAATATAATGCCAACAGTTACAATACCTATGGTATAATATGGAATGCCAGCGCGATAGATTTCTATATAAACGGGACATTTCAATATCGATATGAAAAAGGCGTGGGCACCAGCCCTATCGGCTGGCCATTTGATAAACCGTTTTATATTATTCTCAACCAATCCGGTGCAGTAGGCTGGCCAGGTCCCGCGAAAGCAGAAGATTTGCCTTTTGAAATGCAGGTCGACTGGGTGAATGTTTATAGCCGGGAGTAAAAAAATATCCCTCACCGAAAAACTAGGGAAGATAACTTTAAAAAAGTCTTTTAACATTCAAAGAATAGATAAGAGCGGACATTTTATAGACAGAATGGGAAGTCTGGATTTTAGTTGCAGGTTAATTTTGATTAGATCGCTGGCTAATAATAGCCAAGCTATCAAACCTTAACCAAATATAAAAGCAACATGAAAAAAACAACTTTTATGCAGCGAACGTTATGGCTGCTGTTAAAATCGGTGTCGTTATTGCAGGGCAAACTGCTAAGCGTTCGCCACTCCTGCAAAACACAAAAACAAGTAACGCTAAGACTAATAGGACTGAAAGGTCTGACCTTCTCATTAGCAATGTTGGGCGTAGTGTCCATGGCAGGGGCTCAAGGCTATATTGGCGGGTATATTCGACCCGATAGGCTGGAGACAGGGCAGATCAGCAATGCCCTGATACAAAAAAATACAGATCTTATGGTATTGGGCTTTTATCCCAAAAGTGATGGACATTTACAGGTGACTGACCATCAAGCGACCTTTGGCACGGGTGCTACCCGCCTTGCCTCCGCTTCAGGGAGAACAGGGGTTATCTCGTTCAATGGCGCTAGCGGCGCAGTAATGAACGGTAAACAAGATCTGCTAGTCAGTAATTCAACATTTACCTTTGCCAGCTGGGTATATATCAATAGCCAAAGTACCTACGTTCCGGGAAAGTTTATATTCAAAAAGGCTGAAGGTACTAAAGAAATTAGTCTACGCATTGGCGGTAGTTATGGTCAGGTTATATTCAGGGTAATGGACGGCAGTAATAGCTACCAGGCTAGTGCAAACGCGCCATTAACAGGTATTTTGGCCGATACCTGGAACCATATAGCGATTACTTTCAACGGTGCCGCTGCCAGCGGAAGTCAGGTTAAACTATATGTTAACGGCACTGCTGTTACAATGACCGCAACCGCTGCCTTTCCTGCAGCACTACCTACAACTAACAGTAATTTTATGCTTGGCGAGAATTTCAGCGGAATGTTAGATGAACCGCTTGTGAATAACCTTGCATTGGTAGAAAGTGAAATTGATCAATATGTTTTAGGCAATTACCCTTTCAATACTTTTAACCAGACCAAAACAGTAGCTTTTTGGAATTTCGATGATGCTGCCAATCCGGGAAAAGACCTGAGGTCCCATAAGATTTTGTTTAGTAAGGTACGCACACAGATCGGCGGTTCGCCAATAAAACTTCATATGACCGTTTCTGGGGGGACTTGGCAGACTGCGGTATCTACAGCAACTGGTAGAAGCAATTTTGCCAGTGATGTAAACGATATCGTAACCGCGGAGAGCCTTGATGGAGTTGATGTGGACCTGGAATGGCCTACCGCTAATACTGAAGCAGCATTTGCAAATTACAGAGCCTTTATAGTAGCGTTGCGCGCTGCATTAGGAAGCAGCAAAATCATTGCGCTTTCCCTGCATCCCGGTTATTATAAGGCGGGAATGGATGCGATAAACGCGGCAAACCACGTTGCCCTTCAAATGTACGGTCCCCAAACCTCCTGGTGGTCTTACAGCCAGTTTGTTTCAGCTGGTGATGCGGCAGTTGCTTACGGTATTCCCAAAGCAAAGCTTATCATGGGACTTCCTTTTTTTGGAACTACCGGAGTTGCTGGAGAGCAGGTAGGCTATAAAGATATCATTACGGCAAACCCTAGCATAAGCTTCTCTGCAGATCAGGCTACATACAATGGTAAAACCTATACCTTCAACGGCGTTAACACGATCAAACAAAAGGCATCTTACGTTTGTCAGAAAGGTTTGGGTGGAATAATGGCCTGGGATCTTTCACTCCATATGGCTAATTATGATGACCCTTACTCACTGCTTAAAGCGGCTATTTCTATTTTAGATACCTGTAGCAGTTCTGCTTTTTCTTCTCTTAGTGCATCAAAAAGCAGTGATCAGTTGGCGGTGGACTGGACCACAAGTCGCAAAATAGACGATGGATACTTTCTGGTCGAAGGATCAAAAGATCAAGTGCATTTTTATACTATAGACTCTATCGCCACCAAGAAAGTAAACGGTTCGAATAACAAAATTTCCTATTCCAGTAGAAAAACTGAGATTTTCCATAATACCCCATTGCAAATGGGAATGTCATTGTTGATGGGGGGCATTATTGTCCTGCTTGGACTTGCGGCAATAAAAAGCAAGCGCCAGTTCAGTATGATTCTTTTGCTACCTGGTATCGCATTATTAGCAGCAATCTCAGGATGTAAAAAGCAAGAAAATCCAGATGCGCTCAAAAGTCCTGAAACTTTATATGTGAGAGTCGTGCACGTAGATAATAGTGGAAATAAAACTTTTAGTCCCGTTGTAAGCGTTCAAAACCAGTAAATTTAGAATTGCTATTGGATGATTGCCTCGCTGTTTAGTAAAATATGACTGAAACACTGGACTAGGTTTGAGTATGTGCATATTATTACTCAGGGGGCATCTCCTTTAGTTTTCACAAACGGAAGGTAGAAGCAACTGTGGTTAATTTCAATCGTAGTGAAATAGAAACCAAATATTGTAAGATTAGAAGGCTTATAATCTTTTGATGCTCTTGTGCTGGTAAGTAATCCTATAAATTTGATAGTTTATTGATTGATGTTGAGTATTAATTCGCTAATTATTAGTTAATGAGAGGGTTTTTTTATTTGTGATTTTTGGTGAATAATAGGTTGTTTTCCTATTTTTGCCCCGGACTTTTGGACTAGGTATATGGTTTTCCCCAGCTAAACCTCCTTGGCGCGCATACCGATGCCTACCAGGGAATAAACCAGCTGCTCAGCGAAAAAATAGACTTTCTTTTTCTCGACATCAGAATCCCCACTTCAGGACTGGATGTGGTCAGGCTGATTCGGGAACAGGCATATTTTCTGATATTTACAACCGCTTACCCTGAGTAAGCCCTGGAAGCCTTTAAAGTGGATGCTGACGGATAGCTCGTCAAGCCGTTTTACGTGGAGGATTTCGGGAAGGCGGTAAATAGCGTTCTTAAGCGCAACCGCTTGCGCGCTATTGCTCCGCTCAGCTTACCTTAAAGAGGGGAAAGCGATGCAAGAGAAGATAAGCTTAAAATTCCTGAAGGCCTTATTTTTAAATCAGCTTTACCAAAGCTATGTTTTAGTCATTAAAAGACACTATCTGATCTAAATAAGAAAACCTTCGGACGGTCATCAGCCAGGCGCAGAGAGTATTAGCATCTCAGGCGAGGATTCAACCGGTATGATCCGGCTTAAGAGAACAGAAGAAACCTCTGGTAAAGAATTGCTTTTTTTTGCACTTACCGGTAAGCACATTCAGCGCAGAGTTTCGTATTTTAGTATGGCCGCTGTGATTTTACTGTAAACACTGGCCTAACCTTAACCCTGATAAGATGATAAGATTTACCTTTATCCCCATTTTCATTCTGCTTACTAGGGCCTTTTGCGGATCAGACCCGCAAGGTACTCAGAGCGGGCCCGGCAAAGTCGATAGCGCTAAGATCATCACCGGCGCTGATCAGACCGAAAAATATCTGCCTTATTTAAAAGGGAAAAAAATCGGTATGGTGGCCAACCAGAGCTCCATCATAGCGGGCAAAAGCAGCGTAGACAGTCTGCTCAGTCTGGGCGTTAAAATCGTAAAAGTTTTTGGCCCCGAGCATGGTTTCAGGGGGAATGCAAGCAATGGCGCAGTAGTAGCAAGCGAAGTGGACGCCAAAACCGGCATCCCGATCATTTCCCTCTACGGGCGCAATGAAAAACCGAGCCGGGAACAGTTGAAGGATATCGATCTCATGGTCTTTGACCTGCAGGACGTGGGCTGCAGGTACTATACCAACATCAATACTTTGCAGTATGTCATGGAAGCCTGCGCAGAAAACAACAAAGAGCTGCTGATTCTGGACCGTCCCAATCCCAACGGCTATGTCGTAGATGGACCGGTGATGAGTGAAGAAAAATATAAATCTGCCATCGGCATCCACCGTATACCCATGACACATGGGATGACCATTGCAGAGTTTGCCCGGTATTTGAATGGTGAGGGTTACTTAAAAAAGCCCTGCCGGATCAAAATTATCCCTGTTGCAGGATATAACCACGATATGGGCTATGAACTGCCCGTCCATCCCTCACCAAACCTGAACACCCAGCAGGCTGTTTTACTTTTTCCCAGCCTCTGCATGTTTGAGGGTACAGCGATCAATGAAGGCCGAGGAACTTATTTGCCCTTTACCATTCTGGGCGCGCCCGCTTTAAAAGGCAGATATAGCTTTTCCTACAAACCCCTAAGCATTCCCGGGATGAGCGAGCGGCCTAACCACAGAGATACCGTATGTTACGGAATCGATCTTCGCAGCTATGATACCAGCAAACTTCGCAAACGCCGTGAAATCAATTTATCTTGGCTTATTGAGCTCTACCGGGCGTATCCGGATAAGGCACACTTTTTTGGCGCTGAAAGAGGAAGTACCGGCGTATCTCCATTTGACCTACGCATCGGTACCGATGCTTTGCGCAAGCAGATCATTGCGGGCCTACCGGAATCCGAAATCAGAAAAAGCTGGGAGCCGGGACTGCAGCAGTTTAAAAAAATCCGCAAAAAGTACCTGCTATACCCCTAGCTGTGGATCGGAGAGGCCATCGCAGGATTGTTTACCGATTTTCATTTTTACCAAATGTTAAAAAAAGCCTCACAGAGAAAACCGAGATTTGAACTATGGAAGCTTTTTTCAACTACATTCTACAGTTCGGAAACCTGAACAATCATCAGGTCAATTTCATTACCAGCAAAGCCAGGCAGATGAAGCTCGCCAAAGGCGAGTATTTCTCAGAGGCCGGTAAAGTTCCCAGATATGTAGGATTTCTACAAAAAGGGGTTGCACGGTTCTGTTACTATAACAACAGGGGAGAGGACATCACACATTCATTTGTGGAAGAAAACAATTTTATCTCAGACCAGCAACGCTTCGAATCACAGATCATCTCCTCGGAATACATCCAGGCCGAGCCCGACTGTGAGCTGCTGAGCTTCTCTAAAAAAGACTGGGACGAGATCGGCAGCAGCATTTTGAGCTGGAAAGAAATCGAACAGCTCATCATCAAGAACTGTTTGCTCAAGGCCATCGAACGCCGAAGCCCATTGATCTCAGAAGATGCCGCCAACCGGTATAGCATGTTTAATGAACATTTTCCGGGCCTTGTCAATAGGGTTGCCCTTTCCCATGTAAGCGCTTTTAAAGGTTTCCTGTAATAAGGCGGATTCTGATGCTACAGTCGAAAAACGATTGTAAAAATTAATATTCAATCTCCAGCTGTTTTTTTCCTGCCACGACTACATTTTTCCGAACAATACTTCACTTCCTCCCAGACCTTTTCCCATTTTTTTCGCCAGCTAAAGCTGCGTCCACAGACTGCGCACTGTTTTTCAGGCAAATGCTGCTTTTTAACCCCTTTCATCTTTCCAGCTCTTCTTCATTTCGGCATATTGCTCATGACCTTCCGCCAGTTTCCATTTATCGTAAAATATCGCTGCTGATTCTGCTTTCTGTTCATCACCCGTACCACGTTCAAACTCACGGTAACCATCACCAGCATCATATTTCCTGCCACCCTTATAATTGGCATAACGCCTGGATCTGGTATAGCCCATCTGCAAGTACTTACGCGCCATATCCGCACCCACAAAATCCCCCTCTTTCAGGTAAGCTAAAAACAGGGCATAAATTTTTTCACTGCTCTGCCTTGCTATCTCCGGAGTTTTAAAACGCCAGTATCGGCCAATCTCACTTTTATAGGGTTCACAGATCAGCACACCCTGCTCACCCTTGCCCACACGGTAGCTGCCCGGATCTATACGGTAATCAATGTCCGGTTTCCAGGCATACTTGTTTTCATCAAAATTCAGATAACTGGGCTTTCCCATAACCCATTAATTTGAGTCCTCCTTGATGTGATCATTCAGATAACTTTGGGCGCTGGCCAAATCATCATCCACCTTGGCTTTCGCCTCCATTGACCCATAGTGCCGGGAATCCTCAGCGAATTCGCTGGAAAGGCTGAAATGCGTTACCCTTTCTTCCGGTCCCCCGAGAGCAGCTTTTCCAACCACGGTAAAAATGCCCTCGATATCCTCATGTACAAAACTGTACTTGACCTGAAA
>NZ_FOGG01000049.1:0-5267 GCF_900111155.1 Pedobacter rhizosphaerae
ACTCAAAAACAAAAAGCGGATGGAGATCTTATGACCTACCCATCCGCTAATCTTTTTATAGACCATTTTAAGCCTACTTTTTCAGTGCCCTCCATACAATCTACGAGGCTTTTACTTTCAGAAATCTTTCCTATTCCTTAACCAAGTCAGCGGATGCTTTTTTGAAAATTTCAGCCTGTTTGGTCAGGTTTGCTTTTGCTTCTCCACTTACAGCCGCCGCTTGTTGTGCTTTTCCCTGGGCAGTTTTACCATAAGCTGCAGAGAGTTGTTTGCTTAAGTAAGCTTGTAGTTTTAACCTGATAATGGCCTCATTTATATTTTTAACCCCCTTTTCGGTTACATCAGGGGTTGTATTTCTGCTTAAATATTGAAAATATGCACCAACAACACTAAAAACTTTCGTTCTGTCGCCAGTTTGCATTACATTTTCGAAAAACGGTTGGTGTTCGTCTTTAGCATCATTGATATAAATTTCGGCAACCGCAGCGGCAATGTGGTCCTTGGTGTCCTCGTCCATTGCAGCAATTGCCGTTATGCTTTCTTGTGGTGCTAACTTAGCCAGGCCAGATACCGAAGCGCCAATTACTTTATAAGAGCGGTCTTTTAAACCTGCAGATAATAATGCTTTAAAATTCTGATCTCCAGTTTCGGCCAGTTTAGCTATAGCAGTGGCCCTCACCTCGGTATCTTTATCGGTCTTGGCTAACTCCAGGATGATCGGGAGTGCTGCAGCTTTGATTTGCGTATCCGTCAAATTAATTCCATCAATGCTCAATGCACGTAAATCAGCTGATTTATCTTTCAAGCCTGTTAACAAAATCTGCTGTCCGCTAGCGGCCTTACTCTGCATAATAAACTGTAAGGCTTCAATTCTATTGGCATAACTTGGTGCGTTTTTATATTGAAAATAATAGTTTTCGGCAGTTTTATTGTCGTTTACTTCCCCAACTAAAATTTTGTCAACATCAAAATCAATCAAATCGGGTTTGCTTGCTACATCAAAGCTGAAATTTTGCTCGCGACTGTTGATCAAAATATCTTTACGAATCTTTTTACCGCCTGCATAAATATCTATCTTAATTGGCAGGCTAAAAGTTTGTACGCTGCTATCTTGCGTTTGCTTAACCTTAATCGTAGCCTTACCGTTCTCATAACCGTAATCTATACTTAAAATTGGGTGGCCGCTATTGTAGTACCATTGATTAAAGTACGGACTCCAGTCTCTGCCTGTAACCTCTTCCATAGCCAGGCGCAATTGGTGGGTTTCACCATTTTTAAAGGCATTGGTGGTTAAATATTTATTTAAGCTCTTAAAGAAAGCGGCATCACCCATTTGGTTTTTAAGGGCATATAAAATAATTGAGCCTTTAGCGTAGCTGATGTTATCAAACATGTCTTCCTTGTCGTTATAATAAAAACGAGCCAAAACAGGGCTTGTCCCATCCTTTGTAGAGCCCAAATAAGACTGCAATTTTTCGTAGCGGGATTTATCTTCTGCGTCCTGCCCTGCATCGTGCCCATGCCAGATCACTTCGCCAAAAGTGGCAAAGCTCTCATTCATTGTTAGGTTACTCCAGGATTCGGCAGTTACATAATCGCCAAACCATTGATGGAAAAGCTCATGTGCAATGGTTCCTTCTTCGTTTCCGTCTAACAGTTCGCGATCCGTTTTTTGAACATGTTCGCCATGTAAAGTTGCCGTAGTATTTTCCATGGCACCAGAAACGTAATCTCTGGCCACCACCTGTGCATATTTATTCCAGGGGTAATCCAGGCCTAATATGTCGCTGTAAAACTTCATCATATCGGGTGTTTTACCAAAAATCTGCTTTGCATAAGGTGCATATTTAGGTTCCAGGTAATAATTTACCTCTTTGCCTTTATAAGTATCCTTAGTGATCTTAAATTCACCTACAGCCATCAAAAACAAGTAAGGAGAATGTGGTAAATCCATTTTCCAGGTATCGGTACGCAAACCATTAGCCAGGGGTTTCTGACTAATTAATTTTCCATTGGAGAGTGTGGTATATTTAGATTTTACCGTCATTGAGATCTCTGCGGTAGTTTTCTGATCAGGCTTATCTATAGTAGGAAACCAGGCAGAAGAAGATTCTGTTTCGCCCTGCGTCCAAATCTGTGTCGGTTTATTTTTATCCGTACCATCGGGATTAATAAAATAAAGACCCTTCGCATCTGTAATAGCGGCACTACCTTTTACCTTCAACTCATCGGGCTTAGCCGTGTAAGCAATGTAAACCGTATATTTTTCTACATTGGTGTATTTCTTATTGAGGGTAATTAATAATTTATTGTCATTGTAAACATATTTTAAAGGCGTGTTACCTTTTGCCCCAACTAAGGCCACTTCTTTAATATCCATGCCCTGCGCATCTAGCGTGAGTGAATCTGTAGCATAGAAATGAGGTCTCACCGTTAGCCATTCTTTGCCATACAGATAGCGTTTGGCATAATCAAAAGATACATCCAGCTTGGTATGTATAAGGTCGTTAATTTTAGTTTCTGTTACCCGATAAATGGATAATTGATTGCTGGGATCTGCTGGTTGATTTTGAGCGTAAAGTACATTGGAAAATAAAGCAGATGCAATCAGCACGCCACAACAGAAAAGTTTTTTATTCATATATTGGATAAGTTATTCTTAAAGCAAGATATTAAGAAATGTGACAAAGTAAAGGCTCAAATGTAGCAGGCATTCTTTTAATTTTTTGTTTTTTTGTGTAAATCATACGATATGAAAGCAGAAATTCAATCCATATTAACCCAGTTGGGTATCCAGCAAGAAAATGCGGCTTACAGTACAGGAAGTATTTGGGGAGGTGATAATGATATTCAAATAAACAGTTTTTCGCCTGTAGATGGCGCCACGATAGCAAAGGCAAAAATGGCTACTGCTGCAGATTATGAGGCGGTAATTGCTAAGGCTCAGGAGGCTTTTTCTTCCTGGCGTTTGGTACCGGCTCCAAAGCGTGGAGAGATTGTACGCCAGTTTGGGGATGCTTTAAGAACCAATAAAGCAGCATTGGGTACGCTGGTTTCATATGAAATGGGCAAAAGCCTGCAAGAGGGTCTGGGTGAGGTTCAGGAAATGATTGATATCTGCGATTTTGCTGTTGGCTTATCCCGTCAGTTGTATGGATTAACCATGCACAGCGAACGCCCCAATCATAGAATGTATGAGCAATGGCATCCATTGGGTATTGTCGGCATTATTTCTGCCTTTAATTTCCCTGTTGCGGTGTGGAGCTGGAATGCCGCATTGGCGCTCATTTGTGGTAATGTTTGCATCTGGAAACCTTCCGAAAAAACACCAATTACAGCTATTGCCTGCCAGCATATTATTGCACAGGTTTTTAAAGCTAATGATATTGAGGAGGGGGTTTGCAGTTTAATTAATGGAGACAGAACTGTTGGGGAACTCCTGACAGGCGATGCTCGGGTAGCTTTAATATCTGCTACAGGATCTACCCGGATGGGTAAAGCTGTTGCTGCAACAGTAGGTGCCCGATTGGGAAAAAGCTTGTTAGAACTGGGCGGTAATAATGCCATCATCATTTCTGAGCATTCAGACTTAGATATGAGCTTGATAGGAGCAGTTTTTGGTGCAGTTGGTACTGCCGGACAAAGGTGTACAAGTACCCGCAGATTAATTATTCACGAAAGTGTGTACGATGCATTTAGTGCTAAGCTGGTTAAAGCTTACGGTCAGTTACGCATTGGCAATCCTTTAGATCAGCATAACCATGTAGGACCGCTAATCGACCAGGACGCTGTAAAAGCTTACCTCGATTCTATTGAGAAATGTAAAGCTGAGGGGGGAAATTTTATTGTAGAAGGAGGCGTATTAACCGGAGAAGCTTATGCAAGCGGCTGTTATGTAAAGCCTTGTATTGCAGAGGTTAAAAATGATTTCGCCATTGTACAACATGAAACCTTTGCACCGATTTTATATTTAATTAAGTACAAAACATTGGATGAGGCTATTGCTTTACAAAATGGTGTTCCTCAAGGTTTGTCTTCTGCTATTATGACTTTGAATTTGAGAGAAGCAGAGCAGTTCTTATCGGCTAAAGGTTCAGATTGCGGAATAGCCAATGTTAATATTGGTACCTCAGGTGCCGAAATTGGTGGGGCATTTGGGGGAGAAAAAGAAACAGGCGGAGGACGTGAAAGTGGATCTGATGCCTGGAGAGCCTACATGAGACGCCAAACCAATACGATTAATTATTCTAATACCTTGCCATTGGCTCAGGGAATCAAATTTGATTTATAATTATCATCAACAAAAAACTAACCTTCAAAATACGGGTAAAGAGAGGCCAAAATCTTTTTCACTGCCCGTGCTTTGAAGGTTAATTAATTTAAAATAAACAATGGAAAATATTTCAGGAAAGAACGCACTGGTTACGGGTGCTGGAAAAGGTATCGGAAAGGCTATTGCTATTGCATTGGCTAAAGAAGGCGTAAATGTTGCCCTTGTAGGAAGAACTAAAAGTCACTTAGATGCTGTGGCTGCCGAACTGGCAGCTTATCCGGTTAAAGTAGCCGTGGCCACCATGGATGTGGGACAAATAACTGCTGTTAACGAAGCTGTTAAACAGCTACAGGCTGAGTTGGGCTTTATCGATATCTTGGTTAATAATGCAGGGATTGGCAAGTTCGGTAAATTCCTGGAACTTGAGCCTGCAGAATGGGAAGAAATTATTCAAACCAACTTAATCGGAACTTACTACGTAACCCGTGCGGTAGTACCTCAAATGATTGAAAACCAAACCGGCGACATCATCAATATCTCCAGTTCATCGGCCTTTAGTCCGGCGGCAGTTACCAGTGCCTATTCTGCTTCAAAGGCCGCGATAAATGCTTTTTCTACTTCCTTAATGCAAGAAATGAGAAAGCACAACATTCGTGTAACGGCCTTTGCTCCAAGCACAACCGCTACCGATATGGCTATCGAACTTAAGCTTACCGATGGAAATCCGGATAAAGTAATGCAACCTGAAGACCTTGCAGAATTATTGATCTCACAGCTTAAATTGAACAGAAGAATTTTTGTGAAGGATGTGGCCGCCTGGTCTACTAATCCATAGGTTTGAAATGATATTACACCGTGTCTTAATACTTGATACTTCTTACAGTAGTTAGTAATTAGTCGTTAGTATTAAGACATGGTGCCTATCCGTACGAAAGCTGAGAGATTAAAGCTCAAGGCGAAGAGATCATTCCGCATCTCGATACTTGATACTAGC
>NZ_FOGG01000049.1:5497-26985 GCF_900111155.1 Pedobacter rhizosphaerae
CGCATCTCGATACTTGATACTAGCATCTTGATACTTATTTCAGTCGTTAGTATTAAGACATGGTGCCTATCCGTACGAAAGCTGAGGAATCAACTATCAAACTAAAAGACTAAAGCTGATAGCGAAGAAGCTATTTTCTTATCTTGATACTTGCTACTCGATTCTTGATACTAGATACTAACATCTCGATACTGACCAAAAAATATGTTAAAAAAAGTTAAAGCACAATAAATAACTAAATCGTTAGTTTATATTAGAGTCGCAAAACAAAAACCTACATGAAACGCACTCTACCGCTCTTGTGTTTTGTTCTTCTTTTTAGTAATTATCTGAAAGCTCAGACACTGCATACAATTAAAGGAAGAACAATAGACACTGCTTCCACCACCTTACTTTCCGGAACTGCTATTGCTGTACTTAATGCCAAAGACTCCACGCTTGTTAAGTTTACAAGGTCGGATCCAAATGGTCATTTTAAACTCCATAACATTAAGAATGGAAAATACATCCTATTGGCATCTTACCCTAAATACGCAGATTTTATAGATCATTTCACTTTAGATTCTGCCAAAAAAGATATCGATTATGGAAAGATTAACCTAACGGGGATGGCTAAAATTTTAGCCGATGTAATTATTAGGGGTAACAGGAATGCCATTAAAATTAAAGGAGATACGACAGAGTTCGACCCCAAAGCTTTTAATATTGAGCCTAACTCCAAAGTAGAAGATCTGATTAAGCAATTTCCGGGTTTTCAAATAGATAAAGATGGCAAAATTACCGCCCAGGGGAAAAGCGTACCCAAGGTGCTGGTAGATGGTGAAGAATTTTTTGGAGATGACCCAACACTGGTCACTAAAAACCTACGCGCCGATATGGTGGAGTCGGTACAGCTCTATGATAAAGCTAGCGATCAGGCCAGTTTTACCGGGATTGATGATGGCGAGAAAACCAAAACGCTTAACATTAAGCTAAAGGAAGATAAAAAGAACGGCTATTTCGGTAAACTTCAGGGCGGATATGGTACTGATGATTTTTATACCGGGCAGTCCATGTTCAATAAGTTTTGGGGCAAGAAGAAATTCTCCGCGTACGGCATTATGGGCAACAACGGAACGGTTGGTTTAGGTTGGGATGATCGGGATAAATACGGCACTTCTAATATGCAGGTAAGTGAAGATGGAGGGATTTATTTCAGCATTGGTGGCGGAGATGATCTGGACTCCTATGATGGCCGATACAACGGCAGAGGCATACCGGTGGTACGAACCGGGGGCCTGCACTTCGACAATAAATGGAATAAAGATAAAGAATCATTAAATACCAATTACAAAATAGGTTCTATCCGAGTTAAGGGAGATGAAAGTACTTTTAGCCAGAGTACACTTACCTCTGGTGTTAACAACAGTGAATCTAGCCAGTTTAACGATAACGATATGTTTAGGCAGAAATTAGATGCCACCTATGAAATTAAACTCGACACCACCTCAACACTCAAAGTGAGCATTGATGGAACGTTGCGAAACAGCAATACCTTCAGCGATTTTAGAAGTAGCAGTAACCGTGCAGATAGTACCTTAAATACAGCTAAAAGAACATTAAGCAACGAATCGAATGAACAAGCTTTCAATATGAATGCTTTGTTTACGAAAAGGCTCAGGAAAAAAGGGCGAACATTATCGATTAATCTCAATCAATCATTCAACAAGAACGATAGCGAAGGCTATTTAAACTCCGACAATAAATATTTTATTCCAACCGCCCGGGTAGAAATAATAGATCAGTACAAGGTAAATAATGTAAGCAATAAAGCCTTCAAGTCTAATGTGGCCTATACCGAGCCTTTAAGCGAAACATTCACGGTTATTGTAAACTATGGTTTATCATTAATGAATGGCACATCAGATCGGAAATCCTTTAATAAATCGGGTGCTGGAACATACGATATTCTGGATACGGTATTTAGCAATAATTATGAATTAGATCAGGTAATTAATCAGGCGGGAGCTATTTTTAGTTACAAAAAAGGAAAGTCGATCCTTAATTTCGGGTCTAAATTTAGTGGCGTAAACTTTAAGCAATTAGACGTTTACCACAATGCCAGCCTTAACAGAAACTTTGTAAACTACATGCCTCAGGCTACCTATCAATATCGTTTTACTGAGCGAAAATCGTTCAGAATAAATTATAACGGAGGTACTAATCAGCCTTCCCTTAGTCAAATTCAGCCTGTTCGGGTAAATACCGATCCCTTGAATGTGTTTGAGGGAAACCCGAATTTACGGCCATCTTTTAGAAGTAACCTCAATGTCAGCTACAATTCTTACAAGGTTTTATCAGATCAATATATCTGGATAAATGCCTCTTACAACTTTACCAAGAATGCCATCATTGGCGATGTAATGACCGATGCTGCTGCAAAAAGTATATCCCGATCCGTAAATCTTTCAGGCAAGATGCCTGCCAGCTACTACTTCTATGGGAATTTTGGACAGAAAATTAAACCTTTAGACATGAACATGGGTTTCAACCTTAATTTCAGTGGAAACTCCTCTTATAATTATATCAACAACACTTTAAACAATACACAAAATTACACCTACAGTGCGGGGATTGATTTTAACAAACAAAAGGAAAAAAAGTATAGTTTTTATGGCAACTTCGGACCAAGTTATAATGTAACAACTGCTTCGGTTCAAAAATCAGTAAACAGTAATGGCTGGGGATGGACTGGAAGTTTAGAAGGGACACTTCAGCTCCCCGGGAAACTGGAACTCACATCAGATGCCCAGTATCAATATAATGGTAAAACACAAGCATTTAACGAGAGCTTCGAACGTTTAATCTGGAATGCTGCGCTGAACAAAAAGTTTTTTAAGGGTGAAAACTTAAAGTTATCGCTTTCAGGTAGAGATTTACTTAACCAAAATATAGGCTTTGATCGCTCTGCTTACGATGGTAACATCACACAGAATAGCTACACTACCATTCAAAGATACTTCTTATTCTCCGTGATCTGGGATTTCAGTAAAATGGGTGGAGGGGTTAAAAAATAAAATTAAGGACCATGAAAAACACTTTCAAATATATACTCTTAACAGTATTCTTTCTGGCAGAAATGAATACTTATGCGCAAAATGCCCATTTCATAGAAAATGGCATAATAGAATTCGAAAAGCGTTCGAATATGTACGCCATAATTAAGAAAAAGATTAAGGATAGAGATGAATCCTACGTTCAGCAAGCTTTTGAGCAGTACAAGAAAAATAATCCACAGTTTAAAGTAGGTAAAAGCACCTTAAACTTTACGAAATCTAAAAGCCTTTATAAATGGCCAGCCACTAATGAAACCATGAACAATAACTGGTTTGCCAGTGATGTACTGGCCGATTTAAAAAATACCATTGCTACCGATTTCGATAGCCAGATCAGCATTTCTCAAAAAAGTGTATATGAAGATACTTATCTGGTAAAGGACAGTCTTAGAAAAATCAATTGGAAAATTACCGATGAAACCCGCGACATTGCAGGTTTTGAATGCCGGAGAGCCAATGCCATCATTATGGATTCGGTGTATGTGGTTGCCTATTACACCAATCAAATTTCAGTATCTGGCGGACCTGAATCTTTTACCGGTTTGCCCGGAATGATTTTAGGCCTCGCCCTGCCACATGAAAATATAACCTGGTTTGCCACAAAGGTTACAGAAGTTAATGTTCCGGAAAAAGATTTACTACCACCCACAAAAGGTAAACCCACAGATAATCAAGGCCTAAATAAAATCCTGCTCGGAGCAATGAAAGATTGGGGAGAGTACGCAAAACCTCAATTAAAGGCCTTTTCGTTGTAGTACGGAGTGAATCTGTAGTTAGCGTGAAAGCTGAAAGTGGAATCCCTTTTTGAAACTAAAAAAGCTAAAAGACTAAAGACTAAAGCCTGCTATTTTGATACTTTTACTCCCATCGCTTTGGTCTTTCAGCTTTCGGCTTTTTTGCACCTGCTCCTTATTCTTTGCTCTTCGTACTTCCGTCTAGATACTTGATACTAGCATCTTGATACTTCTTACAGTAGCTAGTAATTAGTCGTTAGTAATTAGACATGGTGGCTAATCTGCATTCGTATAAATACTCCAAAGCTGAAAGATTAAACTATCTTGATACTCTTACTCCCTTTGCTTTGGTCTTTCAGCTTTGAACTTTTTTGCGCCTGGTCTTTATTCCTTGCTCCTTATTCTTTGCTCTTCCTACTTCCGTCTAGATACTTGATACTAGCATCTTGATACTAAAAATTTTGATACTTGATACTAAATACTCGATACTTGTAAAAATATGTACAGCGCACTATTTGCCCATATCAAAAGATTTACACACCTAAGCGAGGAGGAGGAATTAACACTCTCTCACTTGCTTAAAACTGTTGCGGTAAAAAAGAAGGCTTACTTACTGGAACAAGGCCAAATCTGTAGAGCCAACTATTTTGTGGTTAAAGGATGCCTCAGGTTATTTTTTATCGACATTAAGGGTGCAGAGCAAACCATTCAGTTCGCCATTGAAAACTGGTGGATTACCGACCATACCAGCTATCAGTTCCAGCAGTCCTCACAATTTTTTATTCAGGCAGCAGAAGATACCGAAGTCATTGCTATTGAACATCATCTCCAGGAAGAAATTTTCAGTAAAATTCCTAAACTGGAAAGATATTTCAGGCTGGTACTTCAAAAAGCTCATCAGGCTTCGCAAGTGCGAATCAAATATCTTTACAGCCAGACTGCGGAAGAACGCTATCACCATTTCAATAAATTATTTCCCGAATTTGTTCAGCGTATTCCGCAAAAGATGCTTGCCTCTTATTTGGGATTCACCCCAGAGTTTTTAAGTAAGATCAGGGCTAAAAAAGGATAGCTTTTTAAGCTGTAGCTGCCAATTCTTCTGGAAGAAAATTTTGCCTCAAATGTGCTTCATATCGCTTTAAGTCGCTCTCAATATCAGCGTTCTTTTCTACATCATGAAAGTGAATGCCATCAATCCTGGTCATGCCGGTAAAAGCATTCATGCGGTGAAAACCGAATAATACCCCATCATCAACATTCGTTTGCATAAAGAACTCATTAGGTAAGGTAAAAGCTTCTTCTGGCGCATTCCAGGATGAAGTGACCATATATTTTTTACCATGAAGCATTCCTCCGGTACCATAATTAATTTTTGGATTAGCCGACGAGCGCCCATCGCTTAAATAAATTCCATTTTGATGTCCTTCGGTAAATACAACATCAATATATTTTTTAAAACCGTGCGGTACCTGAAACCACCAAACTGGCGTATGATAGATCACTACATCTGCCCATACATATTTGGCTACTTCTTCTTTAGGGTCGTATTTATCGTTGATGTTGGTTGTTTTAACTTCAAAACCATCCTCATTTTTAAAAAATTCTGCTGTTGCAGCAGCAATGGTTTCATTGAACCTGCCGCCTGAGTGACCAAACTTCTGGCCACCGTTAATGATGAAAATTTTTGTCATATCCTTATTTAATTTTTTTGACAATACAAAATTAACACATCGCGAACTATCATTAAAATAAGATAATTTATACCTTTGTATCAGAATTATAATATATTAATATGGTAAATTTAGAATGGTACAGAACCTTTCAGGCAATTTATAAAACAGGAACTTTAACAGGGGCCGCAGATCGATTGTTTATATCTCAGCCTGGCGTAAGTTTACATTTAAGTTCCTTAGAAAGTTATGTGGGTTATAAGCTATTTGACCGAACCGGAAGAAAAATGATCCCTACAGAAAAAGGCAAGATACTTTTTAACTTTATAACAGGACCTTTAACTAAGTTAGAGGAGGCAGAAAAACATTTTCAAAAAAGTACTGAAAAGCACACGCCTACCATTAGTGTGGGGATGTGTTTCGAAACTTTTCAAATTACGCTTGAACAATATATTTCTACTTTGCCTTTCAACGTGATTATTCGTTTCGGAGAATATCCTGAAATGCTGGATCAGTTAGACAAGAGTGTACTGGATTTGATCATTACCCCGCAAAAAGGAAGTTCGGCAAACATTGAGCATGAAGCTTTTTCGTCTGAAACCATTGTATTGGTGGGGGGAGCAGAAACAGATGACAGGGATTTTAAAAAACTGCTTAAGCAAGGAGATAGTACAGCGGTTGAAGATTGGTTGAAAAGACAAAAATGGTATGGCACAACGGGCGATATGGAACACCTGCTTCGTTTTTGGAAAATTAACTTCAATAAACATCCCGATTTTAGGCCCAACTATATTGTACCTAATCTAAATTCTATTGTTCGCTGCCTCTCGGGCGGTAATGGCTTAGCCATCATCCCCGATTTCTTATGTAAAAGCGAAGTAGAAGCAGGTAAGGTTAAGGTAATTTGGGAAGGAAATCCTAAGCTGAAAAACACCCTTTACTTTGGTTGCAGGAAAAATACACAATACGCATCAGAGATTAATTTAATTAAAAACTTATTTAAGAAGGTGATGGTCACCATTTAATCATAAAAAGGTCATCCCCGCCTGCGCTGGAATGACCTCCGTTTATACTTGTCACCCTGATGAACTATAGATCTGCAAGAGGTGAAAAACCACTCATAATAAAAGCCCTGCTATATTGAATTTTAGAAATTATATAGCAAATCTATATTACAACATAATAATATCAACTTTACCTATAACCCTTTCTCCTTCATAAAATCCTCCTCTTCCTCCAGAAAATGAGCATCATCTACTGCATAGGATTTGACGTTGGCAATTTTCATTTCATCAATTACATCCACAAAATCTTTAAACTTTGCCGTACCTGTTGGTTTGATAATAACTATCATGTGCTTGTTAAGATTGCCTTGATGTGTTTTGGCTACCTGCTTTTTAGTCTCCATAATACTCTTTTGTAATTGGTGTAGTGAAACAACTTTCATCTCCGCACTATTGGCCAACCCAAGATAATACACTGCCTGATTATTCTTACCCAAAAGAATAGTCATGGTTCTTGAGGCAGGGTAATCCGCTGCGGCCCCTTCGTCATCTGGCTTTGCAATATCTGCCGCATTTGATGTAGTTAATGATGTGGTGAGCATAAAGAAAGTGGTGAGTAGAAACATCAAATCTACCATTGCTGTCAAATCTACCCTTGGAGTAGTTTTTCTGGTTCTACCTTTATCGGCCTTGCTGTTAGGTTTTTCGTTTAGTGTTGCCATAAGTTTAGGTTTTTTATTCATGATGACAAACACGGCTAGATTGCATAAAAAAAGCGACCAAATTATTTGATCGCTCTGACTGTTAATGGTCCAGCTCTTATTTTACTGCTTCAATTACACCACATCCTACCCTCGGTCCAGAGTTTCCGGTTGGCTGTGTCTTATAGTCATCTGTTCCTCCATGAACGATAATTCCCCTTCCAATAATATTTTTAACATCTCCATCCTTGGTACTCCATCTATCAGTTGTTACAGAAACCTTACCCTTCCCTTTTGCATTGAGGTGGATATTGCCAATGTCGCCACTGTGATAAGCGCCAGATCCCCATTTCCCATGCTGCTCGTTGGTTGGGTTCCAATGCCCATGGGTATTTTCTCCCATATTACCACAATCGCCATGCTCATGGAAATGAACGGCGACATTACTATCTGCCCTGGCGGCGTAATCCATTTCTAAATCCATACGGATTTTTCCATCACTCAATTCAAAAAATTTAACGGTGCCGATGTTTTTTGTATTATCGGCCGTTTCAGTAAGCGTTGCAGTAGCCACTTCTTTATCCGTTTTAGTACAGGCACTTAAAAAGGCTAAGCCAGCTACGGCAAAGGTTAGGAAATACTTTTTCATACGATTATATTTTTAGTTCCCTTTTATAACACATTGATTATTATTTGGTTTTACGATTAATCGTCCGATGTAAAACCTTTCTGTGTACGCTGGTGTTTTACCTTTATAAAATCATAATAACTATGGAACAGCCAACTGCAATGAATACATTAAGCCAGATTTTGGAGAAATTGAGGCTGAATGGAAAAGATAATGAGTTAAAAATGACTGATCACGGCAAAATGCAAAGCCAGTCGGGAAATATTTATAAACCAGAAGATTTAACCATTGTAAAAACTTATCGTTTTGAAGGCGACTCTGATCCTGCAGATAATTCTGTACTTTATTTGGTAGAAGATCAGGAACGTAACATTGGCTATATCCTCGATGCATATGGCATATATTCAGACAATATCGGTCCTTCATTTGATGATTTCTTAAAGAAAATACCAACTGCAGACCGTGATGAACAGGAACTATTCTGTTAAAATGCACCAGGGAGGATAATTATTCTCCCTGCTTTATTCTCTCTCTTTTCCTCTTCCTTTACGATTGAAGTTGTAAGTTTGCCTTTTAGGTTCTGTGCAGATGAAAAGCAAACTATTCAATATTCCTCCTCTTCCGGCTGTTTTACTATCCATTTTAAGCGTACAATGTGGCGCTGCGATAGCGAAAACATTATTCCCGGCCTTGGGTGCTGCGGGGACTGCAACCCTCAGAATAGGTATTTCTGCAATTATTTTATGGGTCGTTTATCGCCCAAATGTAAAAACCATCAGTGCCAAACAGTGGAGATCGGTCATTCCTTATGGTCTTTCATTAGGTGCTATGAATGTGATATTTTACCTGGCTATTGAAAGAATTCCAATTGGGTTGGGTGTAACCCTAGAATTTGTTGGACCATTACTTCTGGCCATTGTAGGTTCAAAGCAAATTGTCGATTTCCTGTGGGCATTTTTAGCCGCTGTTGGAATAGCTTTAATTGCACCATGGAGTAATAATGGAATTGATTTACTGGGTGTTCTTTTTGCACTTCTTGCCGGCGGCTTTTGGTCTGGGTACATTATACTTGGAGGTAAAATTTCAAAAATAATGAAGGGAGGAGATGCTGTTGCCATTGGGATGCTTTTTGCTACAATCCTTATTTTACCATTTGGTATGCTAAGCAGTAGGATGGAGAATCTAAATCCAAAATACCTGGCCATGGGGGCTGCACTCGCCTTACTTTCCAGCGCTATCCCTTTTAGTTTAGAAATGAAGGCCCTTAAGCATATTCCAGCCCGAACATTCAGTATCTTAATGAGTTTGGAACCGGCTGTAGCAGCTATTTGCGGCTTAATTTTTCTTCAGGAATACCTGTCCTTTAAAGAATGCCTGGCTATGGCGGCCGTGATTATTGCTTCTGTTGGTTCAACACTTTCGGCAAAAAGATCGAAATTGTAAACCCGTGGTCCGTGTCACACGGACCACATTCAACATCCCTCGCTAATATTTCTCCATGTCTAGTATGGTGAAAAAATATTAGCCTGTTCAATCTACTTATCCGTGTCACACGGATCACATCCAACATCCCTCGCTAATATTTCTATATATCCAACCATCGCGACAAAATATTAGCCTGTTCAATCTCACTAGTCCGTGTCACACGGACCACTTCCAAAATCCCTCGTTAATATTTCTCCATGTCTAGTATGGTGAAAAAATATTAGCCTGTTCAATCTACTTATCCGTGTCACACGGATCACATCCAACATCCCTCGCTAATATTTCTATATATCCAACCATCGCGACAAAATATTAGCCTGTTCAATCTCACTAGTCCGTGTCACACGGACCACATCCAACATCCCTCGCTAATATTTCTATATATCCAACCATCGCGACAAAATATTAGCCTGTTCAATCTTACTAGTCCGTGTCACACGGACCACATCTAACATCCCTCGCTAATATTTCTATATGTCCAACCATGGCGACAAAATATTAGCCTGTTCAATCTACTAGTCCGTGCCGCACGGACCACATTCAACCTCCCTCGCTAATATTTCTATATGTCCAACCATGGCGAAAAAATATTAGCCTGTTCAATCTCACTAGTTCGTGTCACACGGGCCACATCCGACATCTATTTAATCTTCACCTACCCACCCTTAACAATATGGGAAAATGAACATCCTTCACGGCATCACTACCCCAGGCTTCTTTTAACTCGGTATACATGTATTCTAAAGGATTTCTGTCGTTAGCCTTTTTATAATGCTGAAGAGACGACCAGGTATTGAGATAGCCAATTAGCTGCTTAAAATTCCAGCTGGTTTTGATCTGAAAATGCGGTGCAATTATCTCCTCAAAGGGAAAGGGTATCGTTTTGTATCCTTCTTCGATATACCTCCGCTCCGGATCCCAATATTTACCCAAAATATCTTCATACAGCTTAAAAACTGCCTGATCCACTTTCTTATCTATATTCATTAACCCATAACCCATTACAGCAAATAAGCCCTCGGGTTTAAGGGTACGCTTTACTTCAGCATAAAAAGATTCGAAGTTAAACCAGTGAATGGCTTGAGCAACAGTAATCAAATCAAAACTATCGGCAATTGCACTCACTTGTTCTGCGGGTTCCACCCGATAAAAAATATTGGGTAGTTTTAAGGCCTGATTCAATTGTTTTTCGCTAATATCTGTGGCGTAAACCTGAGTAAAATGTTGTGCCAATACCCGGGCAACCTGGCCATTACCTGTGGCACAATCCCAGGCGGCATTTTTATGCTTCACCAAAGCGAAGAGATAATCATATAACTCTTTCGGATAGGTAGGCCTGTAAATCGCATACTCGGCAGATTGGGTAGAGAAGTTATCTTTCATTTTTTTTTGTGATTGAAGGATTGAATGACTGATAGTGTGAGAGATTAATTGAATGTTTTTGAAAATGTTTCAATAATTAAATGATAATCTTACATTCGATCTAATTTAAACAAAAATCTAATCTTTCTGTTCAGCATTCCATCATTCAAAATTCAACCATTCAATAATTTCACCTATGAATACAGCGCAACAAGCAGAAGTAAAATATCGATTAAAGTCTATTTTCGGGGGCTCAATTGGGAACCTGGTAGAATGGTACGATTGGTATACCTATTCTGCATTTGCTTTATACTTTTCACCTGTATTTTTTCCCTATAGTAACCCTACGGCACAGCTATTAGATACAGCAGGTATTTTCGCAGTAGGTTTTTTGATGCGACCCATAGGAGGATGGCTTTTTGGAAGCATTGCAGATAAATATGGCAGAAAGAAATCGATGACATTATCGGTATTGATTATGGCCATTGGGTCTTTAATGATTGGTTCAACCCCTACCTATCGTTCCATTGGCATTGCAGCGCCCTTAATTTTGCTTTTGGCCCGGCTGATACAAGGCTTGAGTACTGGAGGAGAGTATGGAACATCGGCAACTTATCTCAGTGAAATGGCCACCAAAAAGCATCGTGGTTTTTACTCTAGCTTTCAATACGTAACGCTCATCGGCGGACAATTACTTGCTTTAGGAATTCAATTGATACTACAAAATTGGTTGCTAACCAATGAGCAGCTACACCAGTGGGGCTGGAGGATTCCATTTTTCATCGGTGCCGTTTTATCTTTTATTGCATTATACCTTAGGCGGCATATTAATGAAACATCAGCCTTCGAAGCAAAGCAATCTCAAGACAAGAAAAGTGGAATATTGGCATTGCTTAAATATCCAAAAGAAGTATTTACAGTTGTCGGTTTAACTTTAGGTGGAACCATTGCCTTTTATACTTTTAGTACCTACATGCAGAAATTCCTGGTGAATACCGTTCATCTGAGTAAGGAGACCTCCACTATTTTATCCTTCATATCTTTATTTGTATTTGCAGTAATTCAACCCTTATTCGGATTATTATCTGATAAAATAGGGCGCAAACCGTTACTTATAGGATTTGGAATTTTAGGAAGTTTATGCACATACCCTATTCTTACAGCCATTAAATCGGAAAGCAATACAACCAGCATCTTTTTGCTTATGATTGTCGCCCTGATTATTGTAAGTGGCTACACGAGTATCAATGCAGTAGTTAAGGCAGAACTGTTTCCGGCAGAGATCAGGGCGTTAGGGGTAGGCTTACCCTACGCACTTACTGTCGCCATTTTTGGCGGTACAGCAGAATATTTCGCCCTTTGGTTTAAAAATATTGGTCACGAAAGTTATTTCTATTGGTATGTTACAGGCTGTATTTTAATCTCGCTGATTTTATATACTACCATGAAGGACACCAAGCACCATTCGAAGATAGAGGATTAGTGACTACAGGTTATTGCTGATCTCGATCAGGTTCATGTCAGGATCTCGCAGGTAAATAGAAAGGATTTTACCATTTGCGCCTGTGCGCTCAACAGGGCCTTCTTCAATTTCGAAACATTTGTACTCTAATTCATCCAATACTTCTTGTAAGGGTGTAAGGGTAATGAAACACAAATCGGCCGTGCCTGGCATAGGCTTAAAAGCTTTGGGCTCAAATTCATTTCCAGTTTGATGCAGGTTGATCTTTTGATTGCCAAATTTTAAGGCTTTGCGATCTTCGTTAAAAGTAATCACTTCCATACCCAATGCCTCGCTATAAAAGCGGCAGGTGCTCTCTACGTTAGCCACTGTTAATACCAGATGGTCTAAATTTTTTATTTTCATAGTACTTGAGTTAAAAACCAAGTGCCAAGCCTTTTGTTTGATAAGTGGTTACAGTTTTTTCAGGTGTTTATCAACATTTGGTTAGCCTGGTAATCCTTGAACAAAATAGCTGATTTTTATATCTTTACCAATATGCAGAACCAAGCCCCTTTAGCCGAAAGAATGCGCCCTCAAAATCTGGATGAATATGTGGGGCAAAAGCATTTGGTGGGTGATGATGCCGTTTTACGCAAAGCGATAGAAAGCGGACAACTACCTTCCATGATTTTCTGGGGGCCTCCGGGCGTTGGTAAAACAACCCTTGCTTATATTATTTCTCAGGCATTAGATCGCCCATTCTTTAACTTAAGTGCGATTAACAGCGGAGTAAAAGATGTACGTGAGGTAATCGATAAAGCAGCGCAGTTAAAAGACAGTTTTCTGGGCCTTCCTATTTTATTTATTGATGAGATTCATCGCTTTAGCAAATCGCAGCAAGATAGCTTACTCGGCGCTGTAGAAAGAGGCCTGGTTACTTTGATTGGTGCCACCACAGAAAATCCTTCATTCGAGGTCATCTCCGCTTTGCTGTCTCGCAGTCAGGTATACATTCTGAAATCGCTAACTGAGGCAGAGTTGGTGGAATTATTGCAAACCGCCGTCAAAGAGGATAGTATTTTAAGCCAGAAGAAAATTACAATTAAGGAGCACGAGGCACTGATCCGTTTATCTGGTGGCGATGCCAGAAAGCTGCTGAATGTACTGGAGATAGCAATTAATGGAATTGGTGGGGATAAAATTACCCTAACCAATGAAAACGTTTTGGCGCACGCCCAGCAAAACCTGGCCTTGTATGACAAGGCTGGAGAGCAACATTATGATATTATCTCGGCATTTATTAAATCGATTAGGGGAAGTGATCCCAATGCCGCGGTGTATTGGCTGGCAAGAATGATTGAAGGAGGTGAAGATCCATTGTTTATTGCCCGAAGATTACTCATTCTATCTTCCGAAGATATTGGGAATGCCAATCCGAATGCTTTGCTGTTGGCCAACAACTGTTTTACTGCGGTGAATGTGATCGGGTATCCTGAGGCCAGAATTATTTTATCGCAATGTGTAACCTATTTGGCGAGCTCAGCAAAAAGTAATGCTTCTTACGAAGCCATTAATAAAGCACAGGCATTGGTTAAACAAACCGGGAATCTTCCTGTGCCACTTCACATCAGAAATGCGCCAACCAAACTGATGAAAAACATTGGCTACGGAAAAGATTACCAATATTCTCATGGTTATGAAGGCAATTTCTCTCCACAAGAGTATTTCCCTGATGAATTAAGTGGAACGAAGCTTTACGATCCGGGTAAAAATGCTGCAGAAGAAAAGCTGAGAGAGAAACTTCGCCACAATTGGAAAGACAAATACAACTATTAATGTAACATTTATTAACCAATGCATACTAATACTAAAATCAATACCTAAATTATATATGCTGAACACTTTTTTAAGCCATCAATGGAAAGCATTTTGGCGATCGAGGAATAGAGGGGGGAGCATTGCTGCTCAAGTTGTTTTAGGTTTTTTTCTACTCTATTTCCTGGCAGTGGCAATAACCATTGGCTTTGGGATGGCGTTCTTGCTCCCTGAAATATTTAAAGGACAGGATATTGTAAAAAGTTTCAACGGTATTATTCTGTATTATTTTGCCTTCGATTTGCTGATGCGGATTCAACTTCAGGAGCTACCTACCCTGAGCATTATCCCATATCTTCATTTAAAGATCTCCAAGAATAAAATTATTAGCTTTTTAAATGTAAAAGCTTTGTTTTCCATGTTCAATATTTGGCCGATCTTGCTGTTTCTGCCTTTCATATTCATTAAGATTTCGGTTCTTTTCGGTGCATTCGCCACCCTGATGTATATCGTATCTATCTTCTCTATCACTCTTTTGCTCAATTATTTAGTGCTTTATATCAAGCGAAAATCGATTAGTAATGTTTGGTATACCGGAGTAGGACTAGTTATTATTTCTGTTTTTGCAGCATTAGAGTACTACAAGATTATCTCCATCATGTCTGGCTCTGACTATGTATTCAGAACCATTGCCCTGCATCCCTACCTGGGATTAATTTTTACCGCTCTGGCATGGTGCGTATTTAAGATCAATTCAGGTTTCTTGCGCAGGAACCTTTATGTAGAAGAATTGAGCTCGAAGCAGGAAAAAAAGGTGAGTACAGACTATGCTTTCTTAAACCGTTTTGGTAAAGTAGGTGAATTGGCTGCTTTGGAGCTGAAATTAATCCTTCGCCATAAAAGATCTCGGTCAGCAGTTATTATGGGCTTCTTTCTCTTGTTTTATGGCTTCCTGTTTTACAATAAGCAACGCATAGCAAGTGATTCTTTCGGCCAAATGATGTTTGCTGCTATCTTCATGACGGGGATTAACATCATCACCTATGGTCAGTTTATGTTTGCCTGGCAAAGCGCCCATTTTGATGGAATACTGAGTAATAAGATCAATATAAGAGACTTTATCAAAGCAAAATTTTTACTGTTTACCCTGGCTTCTACGCTGATTACCATTCTGGCGAGCCTTTATGGATTTTTGAGTCCAAAACTCCTTCTACTGCATGCTGCCGCCTACTTATATAATATTGGCTTCGGAACGGTTATCGTACTTTACTTAGCCACTTTCAATTATAAACGCATTGATATTAGTAAGGCAGCAAGCTTTAATTACCAGGGGATGGGAGCCACACAATGGTTGCTCATGTTTCCTTATGCGCTTACACCTATACTCCTTTATTTACCTTTTGGATTACTAAAAATGCCATATTGGGGATTGTTTGCCGTTTCTATATTCGGTATCATCATGCTTTTGATGCGTGGTTTCTGGGTGAGTTTTATTGCCAAAAAATTTGAAAAACAACGATATAAAATAGCCGAAGGCTTTAGAGAATAATTATGATACTAGAAGTAAGAAATTTAAAGAAGGTTTATGGCGATAAGACCGTGGTAAACATCGGGCATTTAGAAATCGCTCAAGGTGAAACAATTGGTTTGGTTGGAAATAATGGGGCAGGGAAAACTACTTTTTTCCGCATGTTGCTTGATTTGATCCGTCCGAGCGAGGGAGCTGTACTATCTAAAGGTAACGACGTTAAGGAAGGTGATGGATGGAAAGATTATACCGCTTCTTTCCTTGACGAAGGCTTTTTAATAGACTACCTCACCCCGGAAGAATATTTCACTTTTATAGGAAGTTTGCAGGAAATGAGTGTAGCCGATGTTGGATCCTATTTGGCTCAGTATACAGAATTTTTCAATAACGAGATTTTAAATAGTGGAAAGTACATCAGAGATTTTAGCAAGGGCAATCAAAATAAAGTAGGAATTGCCGCAGCGTTAATGCAGAAGCCCGAAATCTTAATCTTGGATGAGCCTTTTGCTAATCTGGATCCAACCACACAAATCAGACTAAAAAAGCTGCTCAAAGAACAAGTGGGCATGACAACCTTTATTTCAAGCCATGACCTTAACCATGTAACCGATGTTTGTAATCGCATTATCTTAGTAGAAAAAGGTCAGGTTATTAAAGATTTTAAGACAGATGAAAATACACTTCAAGAGTTGGAGAGCTATTTTTCTGCTTAGTTTGTACTAAGAATGATACATTAATAAAGAGAGCAGTGTTTTTCCTGCTCTTTTTTATTGCCACATTATTATTCCTGTAGGCTATATCACACTGATTTAAATTAATAATGTTGGAGAAATAATTTTTTGGCATCGTGTTTGAATATGAAACATAGAATTATAAACTAAGACAATCATGAGTATTTCAAAAGTAAGAATAGCAACATTAAGTATAGGTCTAGCTGTAGGCTCAATGGCGCTTCAAAGCTGCGACAGTTTAACTAAAACCCAAAAAGGTGCTGGTATCGGAGCAGCAGCAGGAGGTGTGATAGGAGCTTTAATCGGTAAAAAAGCTGGAAATACAGCTGTAGGTGCCTTAATTGGTGGTGCTATTGGTGGTACTGCTGGTGCTTTTATTGGTCGTAGAATGGACAGACAGGCAGCTGAAATCCAAAAGGCTATACCTAATGCAGAGGTTATTAGAGAAGGTGAAGGTATTATTGTAAAATTTGATAGCGGTATTTTATTCGATTTCGATAAGACAGCTTTAAAAGATGCGGCAAAAACCAATGTTCAAAGCCTAGCTTCTTCATTAAATCAATATCCTGATACTGATGTTAAAATCATCGGTCACACAGATAACGTAGGTAAAGAAGCTTACAATCAAGGTTTATCTGAGCGTAGAGCGGCAGCTGTTAAAGCATATGCGGTTTCTCAAGGTGTTCCTTCATCGCGTCTGGTAACTATTGGTAAAGGTTTAACAGAGCCAATTGCAGACAACACTACTGAAACTGGACGTGCTCAAAACCGTCGTGTAGAAATTGTTATTGTAGCAAATGATCAGTTAAAAGCTCAGGCTCAAAAACAAGGCTAATTAAAAGTACATTCCCTCTACCTATGAGGTCATTATAGATCAAACCCCGGTGCTCGCATCGGGGTTTTTGTTTTATTGGCCTGTATCCGGTCTTGCTACTAGATACTAGAATCTTGATACTTTATTGAAGTAGTTAGTATTTAGTCGTTGGTAATTAGACATGGAGCTTAGCCTGCGTCCGGTAATATTTGGGCTTTTTTTCTTTGCTCCTTATTCCTTGCTCCTCCGACACCCAGTCTTGGTCCTTGATACTAAATACTTGATACTAAAAAGTCCGAGGTCAGGGGTCCGAAGCCTATGGTGCTTAAAGCAGATCGCCAAACGTACTTAGGCACCTTAGGTGGTTAAAACGTCCGGTCTTGATACTCGATACTAAATACTTGATACTATTGTAGTCGTTAGTAATTAGACATGGAGCCTAGCCTGCGTCCGGTAATATTTGGGCTTATTCTCTTCTTTGATCCTATTCCTTGCTCATTAAACAGTCTTGCTACTTGATACTAGAAGCTTGATACTTTTCGCAGTAGTTAGTATTTAGTCGTTAATAATTAGACAAGGTGCCTACCCTGCATCCGGGCTTGGTATGAGCACTTTTTGCACCTGATCTTTGGTCTTTGCTCCTTATTCCTTGCTCATTAAACAGTCTTGCTACTTGATACTAGCATCTTGATACGCTAAAACACTACGAATAAATATCCTCAAAATACCCCACAATTAAAGATTTCATCAGCATTTCTTGCTCCAACATGGTGTAGGGTGGAATAGCCTTTACCAGTTTCCAATGTGGCCATCCGTCCTGATCAAGTCCTTCCAATTCGTAAAAACCCATTTCGCTCAACAATCTACAGGTGGCAATATGCATTAATTCTTCTTTTTGGCGCTTGCTGTATTTTTTCGGCCCCTTGCCCAATTCTTGAATGCCTATCAGAAAAAGCATAACCTTAATATCGGGAGTGTCTGAGTCAAACTCAACCGAAATCTTTTGTTGCAACTGTTTCCATTTTATATTTATCTCTGAGGCTTTCATAGTTTGCAAAGATAGTGTAAAAAGGTTTATCAGCAGTTTAAATGCTTTCAGGTTTTGGTCAAATCGTTACCTAGTTATTGTACATTTGGTTACTTTTATACATATGGTTAATACATCAAATAAAATATTTAATGCCGGTTTACTTGCCTATGGTATGTCTGGCAAAGTTTTTCATGCGCCATTTTTAAATGAGCACCCAGGATTTAATTTAAAGGCAGTTGCAGAACGGAGTACCAAGAAAGTACAGGAAGATTATCCTAATGTACTCAGCTATAATCATATCGATGAGATATTCAATGATGAGGAAATCGATTTGGTGGTAATCAACACGCCTAACAACCTGCATTATGAACATTCGAAGACTGCCCTTGAGCACGGAAAACATATTTTAGTAGAAAAACCTTTTTCTGCTACTACTGCCGAAGCGAAAGAATTATTTGCCCTTGCAGATTCGGTAGGGAAAAGCATCTTCTTTTATCAGAACCGCCGATGGGATAGTGATTTTAATGCGGTAAAAAAGGTTATCGAAAGCGGAAAGTTAGGAAAACTTGTTGAAGTACATTTTCGTTATGATCGCTATAGAAATGTAATTGGCCCCAAAGCTTTTAAAGAAAATCCTTTAGCTGCAAGTGGCTTACTGTATGATTTGGGTCCACATTTGTTAGATCAGGTCATTAGTGTGTTTGGTAAACCAATCAGTTTCCATAAAGTTTTAGGCTTCAATAGAGAAAATACTTTGGTAGACGATTATTTTCAAATCCAGTTGAGCTACCCTGACAGTTTGAATGTAACGGTTACTTCGAGTATGTTGGTGCTGAACCCGCAGGCAGCATTTGTACTGCATGGATCAAAAGGAAGTTTCATTAAGCAACGAACAGATACGCAGGAAGATCAGCTCCTTAGCGGAATGAAACTAGATAACCCCGAATTTGGGATTGAAAAAGAGGGTTCGGAAGGGATTTTGACCCTGATTAATCAGGATGGTGAAAAAACGGAGGAAAAAATTCCCTCACTGGCAGGACATTATTTACCATTGTTCGATGCCATTTACCAAAATCTGAGTGCCAGTAAACCTTATCCGGTTACAAGAGAAAATGTCTTGATACAATTGGAGATATTGGAACAATAATTCCTTCCAGCCAGCACTAAAACATACACACGAAGAAGCCAACACATGAATTCATTACCTTATATCTATTTAGTTCCTATTACTATCCTTGTGCTCTATTTTATCCTCAAAAAGAAGAAAACGAGCATTGAGCCGTTAACGGATGACGATAAAAAAATATTGGAAGATTATGTTGGCTTTTACCACAATTTAGATTCTACAGATAAACAAAGGTTTGAGCATAAAGTAGCCGAATTTTTTAGCGCTGTTCGCATAGAGGGCGTGGGTTTAGAGATGACCACCTTAGATGAGTTATTAATTGCATCAAGTGCGGTAATTCCGATCTTCGGCTTTGACGACTGGCATTATAGAAATCTATCTAGCGTGCTGTTATATCCTGATACGTTTAACAAAGATTTTCAGTTTGAGGGTGGAGAGCGAAATATTATGGGAATGGTTGGAACAGGGTATATGAATGGCCAGATGATTTTATCAAGATCGGCATTACGCCATGGCTTTTCTAAGAGTGCTGGTAAGGAAAATACGGCAATACATGAATTTGTACATCTTTTAGATAAATCAGATGGTGCAACAGATGGCATTCCGGAAAACCTGATGAGCCACGAATATACACTGCCATGGGTTAAAATGATGCATGAGGAAATTGAAAGAATAGCTGATAATAAATCGGATATTAATCCTTATGCCATCACTAATGAGGCCGAATTCTTTGCGGTGGTTTCTGAGTATTTCTTTGAAAAACCAGAACTGTTAAAAGAAAAACATCCTGAGCTTTATCATCAGCTGAGTATTATTTTTGCACAACAACCAGCTGGCTAAATATTTTATTTATATCTAAAACGTTCTAAATCTGATGAAATTTATCAAAGTATTGGCATTAAGCCTGATTTCTATAAGTGCTTTTGCCCAAAAATCTTATGTATTAAAGCAAAACTTTCCAATAGGGAAGAAATATGATTTCTCTTTTGTATCCGATCAAATTATTAACCAAAAAATTGGTGAAGAAAAAATTAATTCTACTCAAACGATAGGCACTGATTATACATTTGATGTTCGCAATGGAGAAAATACGGATAAAAATATCGAGGTAATTTACGGACGAATTTTTATGAAATCATCTGCTATGGGGAATGGCATGAGCATGGATTCAGAAGATCAGGACACCACTAAAGTAAATCCTTTCAAAGGAATAAAAGGTGCAACTTTTAACATGGTAATGGCGCCTGATGGCACGGTAAAATCGCTTACAGGTGTAGATCAGATGCTTAACAGTATGGCATCGAAAATGTCGAAGGATACTGCTATGGTCAATAATATTAAAATGCAACTCAGCAAACAATTTAACGCAGCAAGCCTAACACAGACCATGGAAACCTCTTTGAAAATTTATCCTGAAAAGGCGATTAAAATTGGCGAAAGCTGGGTAATCAATAGCCAGAGTAAATTGATGATGCCAATTGAAACCTCAACTAAATATACATTGAAAGAGGTAAAGGACGGTATTGCCTACCTAAAGGTAAGTGGCAGCTTAACTTCTAAGGGTAGTTTCGAAACAATGGGAAATAAAATGGAAACCGATTTAAGCGGAACCAATTCAGGAGACGCGGAGCTTGATATTAAAAGCGGTCTGATCCTTAAAAGTCACATCCGCACCGAACTGATTGGTAAAATGAAAGCCATGGGACAAGATATAGATTTTGAATTGCAGGGGATTAACAAAGTAGTTGGGAAAGAGATTGCAGGTGCGAGATTTAATTAAATAGTATCGAGCTTCTAGTATCAAGATGCTAGTATCAAGTATCAAGACCTGATGCAAAAAAGCCGAAGACCAAAGCAAAGCACCATAAAAAGTATATCAAGATAGTAGGATTTCAGCTTTAATCTTTTAGCTTTTAGGTACCTAGGTCGGATGCAGGTTAGGCACCTTGTCTAATTACTAATGCGAATTAAGGGTCGGATTTAATTATAAAAATAGGTATACAACAGCCTGTCGTATTTTTATAATAGCCTGATAATCAGTATATTTGTAGTGTATTCGACGCACTGTAAAACCACATGATTAATCAGGCTAAGGCACTAAAATTAATAAAATTATACCAATATGTATGCGATAGGTATGAAATTGAACTGCAGTACCACTGCCAGCGGTTCACCAATAATAGTAGACCTGATTTTACCGATCAGGAAGTCATGACCATTTATCTATTTGGTATCTATGAGGAACAACGTTTCAAAATAAAACAGATCCATAAATTTGCCTCGGATTATCTGCTCGGATGGTTTCCCAAACTGAACTCATA
>NZ_FOGG01000037.1 GCF_900111155.1 Pedobacter rhizosphaerae
CCTGCATCCGGTCTTGCTACTTGATACTAGCATCTTGATACTTTATACTAGCATCTTGCTACTCATTTCAGTAGTTAGTAATTAGTCGTTAGTCATTAGACATGGAGCCTAGTCTGCATCCGGTCTTGCTACTTGATACTTACATCTTGATACTCAATACTAGCATCTTGATACTAACCTTTCCCGCACCCGTCCTTCCTCCTGGTATCAATTAAATAAACAATCTTCCAGCCAGCTTCTCCTTTAACCAGCTGAAAAGAATTAACGCCGCAATGGCTAAATTTATCATCCAGATAGAATTTGTAATCTGTCCAAACTACAGCCAAAGGGCCATCGATTAGAATCTTAGTAAATACTATCCGCTCATCGAATTTTTCTTTATGAGGTGTGCCAATAAATTTGATAAATTCTGCTACAGATTCTGTTTTTACTACCGCTTTTCCGGTTTTAGTACTAATGGTTTGCAGGATACAGTGATCAGCAAAAGCCAATCGCGCAATGGTACTGTCGCCACGCTTCATACCTGTAAAAAGATTGTTGATTGTCTTTTTAATTGCATCCTCCTCGTTGGTTTGCGCGACTACTTTTAGGGTAATTCCGATAAAAAATAGTGCAAAAAGCAGTAGTTTTTTCATGACTTCTTCGTTACGTTACTCCAATAAAATTATACTATTTTTGTGAAAGAAGGGACAAGATACCGCGATGTTGTAAAAAACTTAGGATTATCCACACATTTTAGTTACAGGCAAAAGGCTTTATTTTCAATTAATTAGAATCTTTTCAGGCTTGGATGTTAATAATTATTTCTAAAACGAATAATTAAATATTGTAAACTTATATGGTGTTATTCTGCTATTTGGCACGGTTCTTTAATAGTTATATATATGGAAGAAGAATTCTTTTTTGAATCCAACGAAGATGCGCAACGCTCTGTAGAACGTTATGAAGAAATGCTCCGCAATAAGGACCAATATTTTTTCGATGCACACGCTTTTGAATACATTGTAGATTTTTATATCGAAAAAAATGATCCTGTAAAGGCTTTGCAAGTGGTAGACTATGCCATTAGTCAGCACCCCTATGCAACCGTATTTTTAATTAAGCAGGCCCATCTTTTCATCCTCACCAATAATCATGAGCAGGCATTTATTGCTTTGCAAAAGGCAGAGCTTTTAGAGCCTTCCGAACCAGATATCTATTTATTGAGAGGGAATATTTTTCAAAATACCGAACGCTACGACGAGGCTTTGGAGAATTATGAAAAGGCACTTGGTCTTGCCGAAACCACGGATGAAATTTTATTGCAGATGGCTTATGTTTATCAAAGCATGTCTGATTACGAAAATGCCATCAATTACATCAAGCTTAGTTTAGAGCAAAACATGGAAAACCAGGATGGTTTATACGAGTTGGCTTTCTGTTATGATGTATTAGACAAGCAAGAAGAAAGTATCAAGTTTTATCAACAATATATTGATACAGATCCCTATTCTTATGCCGCATGGTATAATTTAGGAAACAGCTTCCACAAATTAAGCCTTTGGGAAAAAGCCATTGATGCTTATGATTATGCCATTTTAATTAAGGAAGATTTCAGTTCAGCTTATTTCAATAAAGGGAACGCCCTAGTTCAATTGGATAAATACCAGGAGGCGATAGACGTTTATAAACAAACCTTTGAGTATGAACAACCCAATGCCGATACCTATTGTGCCATTGGAGAGTGTTATGAAAAACTCGAAAAAATGGATGAAGCCCGATCTTATTATAAAAAATCGGTAAAAATGGACCCAAAAATGGCTGATGGATGGTTTGGAATAGGCGTTACCTTAAATTTTGAGGAACGTTATTTTGAATCTCTTCATTTTTATAAAAAGGCCATTGATTTAGATGGTGAAAATCCAGATTTCTGGTTTGCTATGGCAGATGCCTATTATAAATTGGGTCAGGTAGACGAATCTATTGATGCTTATGAGAAAGTTTTAGAGTTTAATCCGCTTGATATTGAGGCTTGGTTAGATTTTAGCACCGTGCTTTATGAGCAAGGAAAGCTATTGGAAGCTTCAGAAACGATGGCAGAAGCGATTAAGAATAACCCCGAAGCTGCAGAATTATACTACAGAATGGTGGCTTATTTATTTGCCTTAGGAAACTATAATGATGCCCTGGGATACCTGGAAACGGCATTATCTACCGATCCGGATAAGCATTACATCCTTTTTGAGTACCTGCCCCAGCTACAAGATAATAGTGCCATAATTAATGTTATAAACCGTTACATCAGATAGGATTTGTGTGAGAAAATTTTGACATTTAAAATCTCGAAATTTTTTTCACTTTTGTAGGCATATGAATTACCCATTATTAAACGTTCCCGAACGTCCTGCTAAACCGCGTCAAAAAGGCGTAACCATGGTTATGGATAAGGGATTAAGCCTCCGTCAAGTAGAAGATTTTATTGAAGTTGCAGGTGTACATACAGATATCGTAAAACTAGGCTGGGCAACATCACACGTTACACCTAACCTAAAAGAGAAACTGGCATTATATAAAAGTGCTGGTATTCCAACTTATTTTGGTGGAACCTTATTTGAGGCATTCATTATTCGCAATCAGTTCGAAGATTATCAACGTGTTTTAGATCAGTATGGCATGGAGTATGCCGAAGTTTCTGATGGATCGATTGAGATTGAGCACGATAAGAAATGTGAATACATTACTAAACTGGCCCAGCAGGTAACAGTAATTTCGGAGGTAGGAAGTAAAGATGCTGCAAAGATATTTGCGCCTTATAAATGGATTAAGCTGATGCAGGCCGAAATTCAGGCCGGATCCTGGAAGGTTATTGCTGAAGCCCGTGAAGGTGGAAATGTTGGTATTTACAGAGGAAGTGGTGAAGTGCGTGAAGGATTGGTAGATGAAATTTTAACACAGATACCAGAAGAAACCATCATTTGGGAAGCGCCTCAAAAAGAGCAACAAGTGTGGTTTATCAAATTGATTGGAGCCAATGTGAATCTTGGAAATATCGCACCTGCAGAAGTAATTCCTTTAGAAACTATTCGTTTAGGCTTACGTGGAGATACTTTTGATCATTTCCTGAACTTAGCGAACAAATAATAACAATACTGTTAGTGTAAGGCACGAAGCCGTTTTGAGGAAATTCCTTAAGGCTGTTCCGTGCCTTTATAACGTAAATAGCACTTATGAAAACCTACGGTTTAATTGGATATCCCCTTTCTCATTCCTTCTCTAAGAAGTATTTTACCGAAAAATTCCAGAATGAGGGAATTGAGGATCACCAATATGAATTATTCCCTATTGAGGATATCAAGAAACTTCCCGATCTGCTAACAGAAAACCCAACCTTGTGTGGCTTAAATGTAACCATACCACATAAAGTTAATGTGCTTTGCTATTTAAATGAAGTGGATGAAGCCGCAGAGAATATTGGAGCAGTAAATTGCATTTCGATCAGAAGCTTTGACGGGGAGAACTACTTAAAAGGTTATAACACGGATGCTTATGGATTTGAGGCTTCGTTACAGCCCCTATTGCAACAGCAGCATACCAAAGCTTTAGTTTTTGGAGATGGTGGTGCCGCTAAGGCTGTAAAGTATGTACTGGCAAAATTAGGGATTGAATATCAGGTAGTGGTTCGCAAAGAGCTGCCAGATACGATTTTATATTCAGCTATTATAGCTGAACTTTTGGCCTCGCACACTTTATTGATTAATACTACACCACTAGGCATGTCGCCTCATGTAGATACTTTTCCCGAAATTGATTATTCGCAACTGGGGCCAAACCACTTAGCTTACGACTTGGTTTACAATCCCTTAGAAACCGCTTTCTTGACTAAGGCTGCGGCTCAGGGTGCCCAAATCAAAAATGGACTGGAAATGTTATATCAACAGGCAGAAAAAGCCTGGGCCATTTGGAACAAGTGCTAAATTAGACTTCAACTGCAGGGAAAAAATCTATAGTTACGTCCTGAGTATGAGTTGTACCGGTTATACGCTATAAACATTAACAATGAGGCAATATTAAGTGCTAAAGCCATGAAATTAAAATATCTGATCTTCTTCTCTTTTGCCTGTTCATTGCTAATTACAGCTTGCCAAAACAATGATTATAGTCCAAAACCACGGGGTTATTTCAGGATAGAATATCCCAAAAGAGGATATCAGTTACTAAACCAGCCAGTACCCTATAGTTTTCACTACCCGGTATATGCTACGGTTGAGGCCGATAAAAGCAGGGATGCGCATCAGGATTGGTATAACCTGCACTTTAAGCAGTTTAATGCCTACCTGCATTTAACTTACTATAATGTTTCGGGTAAGGCTGCATATGATGAAATGGTAGAAGACGCAAGGAAACTCGCATTTAAACATACCATCAAGGCGAGTGCCATAGATCAAAAAGTAATTAATTATCCAGACCGCAGGGTATATGGCATTTATTACGCTATAGAAGGCAATACGGCTTCCTCTGTTCAATTTTTTCTAACAGATAGCGCCAAGCATTACTTTCGGGGAGCGCTCTATTTTAACGAGCGTCCACAGTATGATTCAATTGCTCCGGTGATAAAATTTATTAAAACGGATATTGATACACTGATTGCATCTTTTAAATGGAAGAATTGAATTCCGAATAAAACCAGTTAAGCTGTTTGCTTACAGCGATCTAAAAAAATAAGATTATGATTACGGTAAAGAAATTTACATTCAATGCGTATAGCGAGAATACTTATGTGCTGTACGATGAATCGAAAGAATGTGTGATTATTGATCCCGGAATGTACGAGGGATCAGAACAGAATACCCTTGTAAATTTTATCAGGGAAAATGGACTTAAACCGGTTTTATTACTGAATACCCATTGTCACCTCGACCATGTATTTGGTAATAAGTTTGTATTTGATACCTGGGGATTGAAACCACAGTTTAATGAGGGCGAATTGCCCATTTTACAAGCGGTTCCGGGCTATGCTCCATCCATGGGCTTTACCCGCTATGAAATATCCCTCTTGCCGGATGTATTCTTGCCTGAAACGGGAACAATCACCTTTGGGAACAGCAGCTTAGACATAATTTTCGCACCTGGACACTCACCTGCTCATTTATGCTTTTACAGTGCCTCAGATTCATTTTTAATTGGCGGAGATGTACTTTTTTATGGCAGTATTGGCAAAACAGACCTTCCGGGAGGAAACCATGCGCAGTTAATTAAAAACGTTCAGGAAAAACTTTTTGTACTCCCAGAAGATACCGTCGTGTACCCCGGTCATGGCCCGGCAACCTCTATTGGTTTCGAGAAACAACACAATCCTTTTTTCTAAAAAATTGTTTAATGTAAATTGTGAAAGGGGTTTACAGTCCAATTGCGTTTAAACCCTAAACCTTTTAACTATCTTTACCACTGTGAATACCTCCTTCTATATTGCCAAAAGATACTTGTTCGCCAAGAAATCAACCAATGCAATCAATGTGATTTCGGGTATATCTATGGCGGGAGTAATGGTAGGAAGTGCCGCATTGATTATTATCCTTTCTGTGTTTAACGGATTGGAAACCGTGGTACTGGGCATGTTTGACACTTTTACCCCCCAGCTCGAGATTACACCTGCTAAAGGGAAAACCTTTGACCCTCAAACGGCCAGTTTTAAGGAGCTAAAGCAAGATAAAGAGATACTTACTTTTACCGAGGTTTTACAAGAAAATGCGCTGCTAAAATACAACAACAAGCAGGCCGTTGGAATGGTGAAAGGAGTTGGCAGTGATTACTTAAAAAATGAGAAACTGGATAGCACCATCAGAGAGGGAAGATTTGTATTACAAAATAGCAGTGGCGAAAGTGCTGTAATGGGTTCGGGATTACAGGCCTATTTAGCGGTAAACACCGTTGATCCCTTTACCGAACTGGAAATTTTTTCTCCAAAGAAAACCATTTCTGTTAACTCCATTAATCCTGCCGATGATTTTGTAGCTAAGAGTATAAGGGTTAGCGGGGTATTCGAAGTACAACAGGAATTTGATAACGGAATTATTGTTCCCCTTCAATTTGCCAGAGCATTACTTGGGGAAGAGAAAAATGTTTCTGCAATTGAAATTAATTTGAAGCCCGGAGTAGATGTCGACGAATTTAAGCAAACCGTAGCGGAAAAGATTGGAAGTGGTTATGAAGTGAGAAATCAGGCAGAGCAGAACCGATCGCTCTACCATATTCTTACTACCGAAAAATGGGCGGTTTATATTATCCTAACCTTTATATTAATTATTGCCATATTTAACATTATTGGTTCCTTAACCATGTTGGTTATTGATAAGGTTAAAGATGTTGCCATTTTGAGTAGCCTGGGGGCAGGGAAGAAATTAATCAAGCGTATTTTTCTGTTTGAAGGCATGATGATTACCATGACGGGATGTATTCTGGGACTAATTATCGGACTAATTTTCTATTTTTTCCAACACACCTATGGGATTATCAAAATGGGTGAAGATAATACCACGCTCGTAAGTTCTTATCCTATAGCTTTAAAATGGAAAGATTTCATTTTAGTATTTGCAACTGTAGGTGTTTTTTCATTTTTGGCATCTGCTTTGTCATCTAATTTAAGTGTTAAGAAGATCGACCAAATTAATCAAACTATATAAAAAGATGAGGTTATTTAAACAAGCATTGGTATTTGTTGTGCTCCTAGGCGTAGCCGCTACAGCTTGTAGAAGGAAGGATAACGCCCTGAGCGAAAAAAGTAATATTAAAACGGTAAAAGGTCTGTATAGCTTTGGCCCTGAAATGAAATCATTTACGCTTTGCGAAGATGGCAGAGAGTACTGGGTGGCCGATAGCGTGAAAAATTTAGAACTCGCTTACAGTAATTTAAACTTCGAAAAGCCTTATGAACCTGTTTATGTAGAGCTTGAGGGCTATTTTGCTAAGTCAGATACAGCTGTAGTTTCAGCCGATTTTGATTCTACTTTGGTGGTAACTAAGGTGGTCAAAATCAGCAAGGAAATTCCTGATGGACCTTGTGCACAATAAGTATTTATATTTTATTTATAACATAAAAAGCTTTCCAAACCAGGGAGCTTTTTTTTATTGGTTTGTACTTTTGATGAAAAGGTAACCACAGAAAAAAAGAGGTTACACAGAGCAGCACAGAGAAATGAAACCTATTTTGCCACGGAAACACGGAAAAACACAGAACTAATTGTATGTCTTGCATGGTAAAAAATTTGGCGTTGAGTTTCTGAACCATATAAGCCATGTAAGACCATTTGAGCCCTTAGGTGCCTGAGGTGGTTAAAAAAATAAACCAGCTACTTTCCGATAAAAAAGGTAACCACAGAGAAAAAGAGGCTTTACACCGAGTAGCACAGAGAAATGAAACCTATTTTGCCACGGAAACACGGAAAAACACAGAACTAATTATATGTCTTGCATGGTAAAAAATTTGGCGTTGAGTTTCTGAACCATATAAGCCATGTAAGACCATTTGAGCCTTAGGTGCCTAAGGTGGTTAAAAAATTAAACAAGCTACTTTCCGATAAAAAAGGTAACCACAGAGAAAAAGAGGTTACACAGAGCAGCATATCTCAATTTGCCACGGAAACACGGAAAAACACAGAACTAATACCTTAATGGGCTTATATGTCTTACATGGTGAAAAAATTGGGTGCCTAGCCTCTGAACCATATAAGCCATGTAACACCATTTGATCCTTAGGTGCCTAAGGTGGTTAAAAAATTTAAACCAGCTTTGCGGCCTTTGTGCCTACCCTCTGCGTACTTTGCGGTTAAATAGGATATGGGTTATCAACGCATAGTCTCACCAACTCACCAATTAACAATCATCCTCCCTTAAAATCCATAACCTTTTCTTAATCTGAAGGTATAGTTCCCTTAATACAGCAATGACATCTTTGCGGTCATAAACAAATCGGAACTAATCATGATCAAAAATTTACTCGTTGCAGTATTTTTATTGTGTTGTTATGTCACCAATACGGCATATGCACAAACTACACAAGCCTCTATTTCGGGGATTGTTACCGACGAACAGAAGAAACCCATTCCAGGTGTTTCCGTTCAAATAAGAAATAACGCTACTGGTTTTACCACCAGAACCTCTACAAACGCACAGGGCGAATATACTTTTAAGGAGCTTCCATTGGGTGGTCCATATACCGTTAAGGCAGTATATATTGGTTTTGGCGATCAAACCAGAAGTGGTTACATGCTTAATCAAGGTGATGCGGTTAAAATCACTATTAACATGCAAGAAGCCTCACAAAACTTAGAAGCAGTAGACGTTGTGGCATCGGGTTTAAGAAACAAAGTGAAAAACTTTGGTGCATCTACAGAGATTTCGGCAAAAACCATGAATCAATTGCCAGTTAACGGTCGTAACTTCTCTAACTTAATGGATCTTTCTCCTTTAAGTCGTGGAGGGGGAATTTCTGGCCAGTTGGGTTCATCTACTAACTATACCATTGATGGTATGGGCGCAAAAAACCCTACATCAGCAGGGGCTACAACCAGTAGAAGCGGTGCACCATATTCGATCTCTATGGAGGCTGTACGTGAGTTTAAAGTAATTACCAACCAATATGATGTTACTTACGGAAGAGCAGGTGGTGGTACGGTAAGTGCTGTAACCAAAGCAGGTACCAATACCACTAGCGGAAGTGCTTTCATGTACGGTCGTGCAGATTGGTTATCATCACAGTACGATATCAGGGGAGTAAAGCGCGATAACGACTTCTCTACCTATCAGTATGGATTTACTTTGGGTGGCCCAATCATTAAAGATAAATTACACTATTTTGTGGGCTGGGATCACCAAAGAGATGCGCGTCCGTTAATTATTGCCGATATTAAAGGAGAGGCGGATGAAGCCAGATTTAGAGTTACAAACAGTACATTATCTAGCTTTCTGGATGTTGCACGTTCTAAATATGGCGTAGCCAATACTCCTCAATATGGTTCATTTGATAAAAAACGTGGCTCGGATGCTGCTTTTGCCCGTATCGACTGGCAAATTGACGAGAAAAACTTGCTAACCGTTAGAGATAATTATACTAACGACAGAAATCCCTTAGGCTTAGCAGATAATACTGCAATTAACTTCTTTGAGAGTTACGGCACAGACAAAAACGTAGACAACAACTTATTGGCTACATTAAGAACTACTGTTAGCAGTAAAATTACCAACGAGTTAAAGGTACAGCATTTATACACTTTTCAGGCCAGTACACAAAACAGCGAATTGTCTAGTGCTATCCCAAGAGCGATTGTTTTTAACGTTCCTTCAACCCTTTCATCAGGAGCAAATGTGGGCGCAGATATTCAAATCGGTGGACACCGCTTCGGACAAGAAGGTTTTACCAATAACGTAATCCAGTTAGTAGATAATTTCTATTATAATACAGATAAAGTCAAATATACTTTTGGTGTTGATTTACAGTATACAAACGCGAAATCGCTCTATGGTAGCGAGGTAAATGGCCGTTTTGAATTTAGAAATACTGGTGCAATAAGTTCATTCGATAACTTTAGTAACTTAATCCCGAACAGATTTTACCGTGAAGTGCCTTTAATGGCCGATCCAACTGTAAAAGCTAATATTTGGAATACCGCTATTTACGGGCAAATGCAAACTAAACTGGCTAAAGGTTTAGAATTTACTGGAGGTATTCGTGTTGATTATAGCGCCTATCCTAAATCGCCGCTGAACCAACAATTGTTTGATGCTATTGGTGTAAGAACCGATCATGAGCTCAAACAGTTTTTAGTGCAACCAAGAATCCAGTTCGACTGGGATATTAATGAAAACAGAACAGATTTTGTACGTTTTGGAGCAGGTATTTTTGGTTCTGACGTAAACAATTATGTAACCATTAACAACTTAACTTTTGATGGTAAGCATTTGGCAACGGTAGATGTAATTAATACAGACGTTCCAACACCAAACTTCATAGGTTACAGAAATGGAACAGCAGGGACTCCAACCTTATCTTCTTTACAAGTACCAACCATTAATACTTATGCAGAAGATGCTAAAATTCCTGTAATTTATAAGGCAAACTTATCTTACAGCAAATTAATTACCGATCGCTTAAAGGTAGGTATTACCGGATATGCAACATTAGGACGTAATAACTATATGTATGTAGATAGAAACATGGTTGCAACACCTTTCTTCACTTTAGCAAATGAGGATAATCGCGGTGTTTTTGTGCCAGTTTCAAGTATCGGAACTACAAATGGTACCGCAGACTGGAAAGGCGGTCGTTTAACCAATCAGTTTGGCCGTGTGCTAGAACTAAATTCAAAAGGTAGGGTAAATCAATTTGCTGTTGTAGCAGATGCCACCTGGCAGTATTTTAGAGATGGCGAAATCTTTGTAAGTTATACCTGGAACGATACGAAAGACAATACTTCTTTCAATGGTAACGTAGCTAACTCGGCAACTTTATCGCTTCCGGTAAAAGACGATCCGAGAGATTTAAGTAAAATGAGCTACTCTGATAACCATTTCCGTAATAAAGTAGTGATTTATGGTACCTTGCCAACTTTTTATGGTGTAACGGTAGGGGTGCGTTACTCGGGTATTGGTGGTACGCGCTACAGCTTATTAGCAGGTGGTAACATCAATGGAGATTTCGTTGCCACGAACGATTTAGCTTATGTTTTTGATAGAAACAACCAAAATGTACCTCAGGCTATCCGTACAGGTTTACAAAACCTTTTGGACAATCCATCAGCCAGCGAAAGTTTGAAAAGATACATTACCAGATATTCGGGCCAGATCGCAGAGCGTAATGGCGGAGTTAACGATTTCTTCGGTATTGTTGACGTACGTGTAAGTAAGAAATTCAAGTTTGGAAACAAACAAACTTTGGAGCTTTCTGGCGATATCTTCAACTTTGGTAACTTGTTGAATAAGAAATGGGGAGTTAACGAAAATTTGGTTAACCAGGCTCTATATGCCGTTTCGGGTTTCGATGCAGTTAATAAAGCCTTCACTTATCGTGTAAATAACACGGGTGTTGTTACGCCTTCAGGTAATCCTTGGCAAATGCAGATTGGCTTACGTTACGGATTTTAAGGAGTAGCTAAATTTCTTAGTATAAAGTCATAAAAAAGGGGAATGGATTTTTATCCGTTCCCTTTTTTTATGTTTGTATTTCAAACGACAAAACTTTCATGGGCTTATTATTAAAATACTTAAAAAAGCACAAGTGGATTGTGGCCTTGGCTCTACTGCTTGCAGCTATCAATATAGGGTTCTCTTTATTGGATCCATACATTACCGGACGGATTCTAGACCGTTACATTAACAGAAAAGACTTCATGAGCCGCAATGAATATTTGTGGGGTTCACTGGGGCTTATTGGTCTCGCTATAGGCGCAGCGATGGTTTCGCGTATTGCAAAAAACTTTCAGGATTATTTTACCAGCGTAATTGTGCAAAAGGTTGGCGCAAAGATGTATGCAGATGGATTGCAGCACTCCTTAAAATTACCTTATCAGGTGTTCGAAGATCAGCGAAGCGGAGAAACTTTAGGCATTTTGCAAAAGGTAAGATTGGATACGGAGAAATTCATTACAGCATTCATCAGTATTCTTTTTATCAGTTTAATAGGAATGGTTTTCGTAATCGTTTACTCGGTTACCGTGAGCTATAAGGTAACTTTGGTATATTTTTCAGCCATCCCCATTATCAGCTTTGTGAGCTGGTTTTTAAGCCGTAAAATTAAAACCATTCAACGGTCTATTGTTGGCGAAACTACGGCATTGGCCGGATCAACTACCGAATCTCTTCGTAACATCGAATTGGTAAAAAGTTTAGGCCTGGCCGATCAGGAAATCGATCGCTTAAATAAAACTACTTACAAAATTTTAGGTTTGGAACTTAAAAAAGTGAAATACGTAAGAAGTATGAGCTTTGTGCAGGGCACTACAGTAAACCTGGTGCGAAGTACCATGATTGTGGTATTATTGCTGCTCATTTTTGAGAATACCATTTCTGCCGGACAATATTTCTCTTTCTTGTTTTATTCTTTCTTCCTTTTCGGGCCGCTACAAGAGCTTGGCAATGTTATATTAACCTGGCGGGAGGCAGAAGTATCGTTAGGGAACTTTAAAAAGATTTTGAGCACACCAGTAGATAAAAAGCCTGCTAATCCAAAGTCGGTACAAAAAATACACGATTTAACCTTTGATAACGTACTGTTTAAGCATCAAACGGCAAATAGAAATGCTTTAGAAAATATATCTTTCAAAACGCATAACGGTCAAACAATAGCTTTCGTAGGCCCATCGGGTTCCGGGAAAACTACCCTGGTGAAATTGTTGGTTGGTTTGTATCAACCTAAAGAGGGCGCAATTTTGTATAATGGTATTCCAAGCAATGAAATTGACCTGGATATCCTGAGAGAGAAAATCGGTTTTGTAACGCAAGACACGCAGTTATTCTCTGGTACGATTAGAGAGAATTTACTTTTTGTAAATCCTAACGCTACGGATGAGGAATGTTTAAAAGTGCTACATCAGGCAGCATGCCAAACATTAATGTCTAGGGTAGATAAAGGATTGGATTCTGTAATCGGCGAAGGCGGTGTTAAAGTTTCGGGTGGAGAAAAACAACGTCTTTCTATTGCACGTGCTTTACTACGTCGACCGGATATTTTGGTTTTTGATGAGGCTACTTCTTCATTGGATTCTATAACTGAAGAAGAAATTACCAAAACCATTCGTTCCGTTTCGAATTTAACCGATCACATTACCATTTTAATTGCACACCGTTTATCTACCATTAAACATGCCGATTGCATTTACGTTTTAGAAAAAGGGCATATCATTGAGCAAGGTAATCATGAAGAACTGATTGCGCAAAATGGTTTATATCAGGCCATGTGGCGTCAGCAAATTGGCGAACGTATTGTAGAAGCATAGTTTTTTTAGTCATCAGTCTTGAGTCCTCAGTCAGGAGTCTGTTATGTCCAGACTTTGGACTAAGGACTACTTCACTTCCATTGTGGAATTTAAATGGTTTATTTCAGGACGTGTTTAGTCCTCAGTCAGGAGTCTGCTATGTCCAGACTTTGGACTAAGGACTTCAGACTAAGGACTAATTCCGGATTACAACATACCTTTGAGTTTCATAACTCAACATTACTTAAACCGAGTCCAAGACTCTCCTCCATTAACCAATCCGTAGAACTCCTGCGGAACTCGACGGACAGGATTGATTTTACCGGACAACACTGAGTCAGGAGTCTGCTATGTCCAGACTTTGGACTAAGGACTAATTCACTTAGACGTTTGATCGTGGATATCCTGCAAACTCAATTTCGTTAAAGATTTTGTTTTCAACCAGGTAATTCCTGCGATGGCAATGGTCATACTCCCTCCAAAAACTACGGCCGGAACTAATCTCATATATTTTGCAGTTAAGCCTGATTCGAACTCTCCAATCTCGTTAGATGAGCCAATAAACATACTGTTTACTGCAGAAACCCGTCCACGCATTTCATCTGGCGTAAGCAACTGCATAATGGTCTGCCTGATGATTACACTCACGCTATCAAATGATCCCTCCAGGAATAGGAAAAATAAGGTCAGGTAGAAATTTTTAGATAAGCCATAGCAGATAATACTCATTCCAAATCCGGTAACAGCAATTAATAAGTTTCTCCAGGGTTTACCCATAGGCGAGAAGCGGGTCATGAGCAACATGGTAATTACGGCACCAGAAGAAGCTGCTCCACGCATCATGCCTAAGCCAAAAGAACCCAGGTGGAAAACGTCTTTGGCAAAAATTGGAAGTAGGGCAACCGCGCCTCCAAAAAATACAGAGAAAAGGTCTAAACTCATCGCCCAAACCATCATCTTGGTTTTGAATACGAATTGAATACCCTCTTTTAAGCTCGCAAATATATCTTGTGTGGGAATAAATGTAGCAGGATGCTTTTTAAATGAAATAATGCAGAGCAAAGAAATAGATATTAATACTACAATTACACTGTACGCAGCAGTAATTCCCCATAGCCAGTTCACTAATCCACCAAGCATTGGGCCAATAATGGTAGCCAATTGCCAGCTGCTACTGTTCCAGGTACTCGAGTTTGGGTACAAGTCTTTAGGTACAATTTTAGCCATTAATGAAAATGTGGCTGGACCGAAAAATCCTCTTGCTAAGCCAATGCAAAATACTAAGCCGTACATAATTAATACAATCAGGCTTTCTTTCAGATGCAGGTATTTGCTGGTAATGAGCAACATAAGGAGTGAAGCCAAAAGTACACCCGAGAAAATCTTGATTAGCAATCCTCTTTTTTCACTCTTATCGGCAATGTATCCACCATAAAGTGCAATTCCAATGGCAGGGATGGCTTCGCACAAACCAACTAAACCCAGTTTTAAGGGATCGTGGGTTAAATCGTAAATATGGTAACCAATAACAACAGCCTGCATTTGATAAGCAAGTGTAAAAAAGAATCGCATGCCTAAAAACGATCTGAACTCTTTATATCGCAAGGCCGCGAAAGGATCTGGTTTTACTAAAACCGAATTGGGGTCTGAATCTGCCACAGGAAAATATTTTCTTGCAAAACTACGTCATCATAAATTAATAGGCGAACAAATCTCTTTTTTAGCACCCTTATTTTTCTATTATAGCGTAAAAATATTTGTTTAAACCTTTTAAATTATGTTGTAAAACAAAAAGCCGATGGATATTGCTACCCACCGGCCTTTTAAGCAGGGCTTTTTAATACCCCGGATTTTGTTCTAGAAGATTATTCTTGTTTATCTCGTCTCGACTGAAAGGTCTGAAGTAGAGTTTGTTATCCCAGTTTCGGTTTTCCTGAGCATTCTCTACTATAGGGCTATACGTATAGTCATAAACCGTTGGATCGTAATGGTATGGTGCAGACATGGTTTTGCCGGCTTTAAATTTACCTGTAACCTTAATGTAGGTGGTTTTTCTCCCTAAAGTTACATCTGCAATTAGCCATCTGCGGGTATCATGGTAACGTTGCTCCTCGTAAGCCATCTCAATACGGCGTTCGTGACGATAAATGTCTCTTAACTCGGCCTGGGCTGTTGCAGTGATGGCTGGCATCCCTGCCCTGAAGCGAATTTTGTTCAGCCAGTTCTTAGCATTATCCAGTTCTCCAAGCTCGATGCTGGCTTCAATATAATTAAATACTGCTTCGGTATATCTAAAAAACGGCCATGGAACATTTTGCGACATAGAGGCATCTACAATATTCGGATCTGGATCAATAAATTTATGGTAGTAATAACCTGTCCAGCTTCCGTTCCAGTTCTCAATCGTGCTGCCCCTGGTATCTAAACCTTTGAAATCTATCCGGGTACCGTTATCTATCAAATCATAAATTCCAGTCTGTATTTGACTCGCAGGGTCAACATTTCCTGAAGCTTTATCACGAGGCTTCCATCCTGCACCATCATATAAAATAGTGGCATAAAACCGTGGATCTCTGTTTTGGTATGGGTTGGCTTTTTGCACTGCATTGGTCCAGCTAAACTTTGTTCCGTCGTTCATCTCATAATCATCTACAAGCAAACCAATAGGGGTATTGCCTGCCCAATTGTGATAACCATTGGGGCCATTCTGTTGAGCATGTTTAATATTGTTTTGAATAATAAAATATCTGGCAAAGATCAATTCTGATGCAGCACTAAGATCAACGCCTGGAGCAGCACTTCCCCCACCCATGGCTATACTCTTATAGTTTTTAGTCCCATCGGCCACAGAAACAGGTGCGGTTAGACTGAGCTTATAGCCTGTGCCTAAATCCATAACGGCCTTTGCTGCGGTTTGTGCCAATCTGTAGCGTTCGGTTTGGTTACCAGAGCTATAACTTAAAAAATCTAATTTCTGTGCCGGGATCCCACTAATTTTGGCCGTAAGTTTTGTGCGGTCGTGTAGGTCGCTGGCAGCATAAATGAGTACTCTGGATTTCAGTGCTAGCGCAGCAAGTGCCGTTGTACGTCCTTTGTCCATTGTTTTTCCAGTAAGTAATCTATTAGCCTCTTCACAATCTTTAATGATGAAATTTACGCATTCTTCATAGGTATTGCGCTTTACATTAAAATCATCAGTTAAACTGTAGGTTTTAGTGATAATGGGAACAGCACCATAAAATCTCAACAACTGTTGATAGAAGTAGGCTCTTAAAAAATAAGACTCACCCAAAAGTCTGTCCTTCAAGTCTTGGCTGGTAAGCCCATTATTTCCGCCAGCAATTCTTTCAACAGTAGTATTGCAAGCTCTAATGCGATTGTACATTGCTTTATACGCCCAGCTGTCGTTTACCCAACCCAATGTAGAAGGGTTAATGGTTCCGTTGTTAACTAAATCTATCCCTCTTGTAGGGTGGGTAAATAGAGATTCATCCGAAACTGAAGATAACATCTCTTCCGAGAAACCGCCATTCCCTAAACCATTGTAAATGTCGTTAACAAAAGCTTGAGCAAGTGCTGCATCATTCCAAACCAGTTCTGATGATATTTTATCTGGCGGAGTTACATCCATGAAGTCCTTTTTACAAGAAAGGGTAAAACAGGTTATAAGCGTGAGCAGATATAGGTTTATATTTTTAATTGTTGTTTTCATGTTATTCATTGTAATTGATAAACAGTAGGACCTTTCTAAAAAGCGGCTTTAATACCAAAGTTGATTACTCTTGCCTGCGGATAATACTGACCACTTGAATTGGTAGATTCAGGATCCCAAATTTTAATTTTATCTACGGTGAACAGATTAAGTCCATTTGCGTAAAGTCTAACGCTGTTTAAACCAACTTTTTCGAGCCAATTGGTAGGTAGTGTGTAGCCTAACTCGATGTTTTTCAGTCTGATATAGTTGTTGCTTCTTAACCAGTAGGTATTATTTAAGGCATTATTACCATCGGTATAATAGGTTGCCCCACGGTTGGATAGACGAGGGTTTACCGAACTTGGGTTATCAATGCTCCAACGGTTGAGGTAAGACCATTCTAAGAAGTTTCCTATGTCGCCAGACTCTGTAATTCCCACAATCTGCTTTCCACCTGTTGCCCCCTGGATGAGCACTGAAAGGTCAAATCCTTTATACTGAACGTTAAAGTTAACCCCTCCGGTAAAAGTAGGTGTACCGTTTTGGTCCAATCGGATTTTATCGTCAGCATTAATTTTGCCATCACCGTTGATATCCTTGAATTTCATATCGCCAGGGCGCAAATTGTTAGTTAATGCACTATAATTAATTCTATTCGCGGTGATTTCTGCCTGATCCTTAAATACTCCGTCATAATCATAAACTAACCAGGAGTTGGTTACCCTGCCGGTAGAACGTTGCCATTCCGGAGCACCTGGCGTTTCATCCCAGAAAATGATTTTATTTTTAGCATATCCCCCGTTTACACTCACACCGAAATTTAAATCTCCGATCTGATCATTGTAGCTTAGTTTAAATTCAAAACCTTTGTTATTTACCTTTCCCAGGTTTACAGGCGGCAGACGATCTACAATTCCCGAACTTTCAGGAATAGAACTTCCACGGCTAATTAAGATATTGGTTCGTTTGTTATAGAAATAATCAAATTCTAAAGACAGTTTGTTATTCAGGAATGACGCATCTAAACCGATGTTGGTATTGTTAGCTACTTCCCAGCCAAAATCCAGGTTGGGCACCTTGCCTTCAAAAATGGATTTTGTAATGGCATCGTTAAAAACGTAACTGCCAAAGTTCATTAAACTGAGGTATTGATATTCTTGAAGGGCATCTCCAAAATAGGCTTCAGCACCCATTTGTCCCCAGGAAGCTCTTAATTTTAAGTTATTAATAAATTTAACATTGTCTTTGAAAAAAGCCTCTTCTGATAAGCGCCAGCCTAATGATACACCAGGGAAGAAGCCAAATCTCCTTGCAGTAGGGAAGATGTAAGACCCATCTACACGCCAGAGAAACTCAGCCAGGTATTTTTCTTTATAGTTGTACCCAGCTCTTCCAAAATAGCTTAATCGTGCTCTGTTATATAAGTTGTTTGGATCTCCGGGATTATTCCCCAGCGATTGCTCTCTTTCGTCTCCGGCTAATAATTCTTCAATAGCTGATGATAAGAAATACCTTCTGAATGCCGTAAATCCATCATTCGTTACCTGCTCGCGGGTTACACCAGCCATTAAACCAATGGTATGATCTCCTAATTTTTTATCATAATTAATCATACCGGTTAAGTTGGTTGCCAATTGGCCCCCAGCTGTTTCCCTAAGTCTTGGGTCGGTGTACTGAGAACGTACTGTCCCGGTTAATACAGGTGTAACGCCATCTGCCTGAAAGGTCTTCTTATCCCAATCGTACAGTGTCCAGGGAAGTTGCCAGTTTTTTTGTCTGCCCGAATATTTATCAATGGCAGCTGTTCCGGTTACTTTTAATCCATCCACTCCCGGAATTTTAATTTCCACTTTACCAGTGGTTTGAAGATAATCTCTGATATCTTTATTGTATCCGGTTAAATCAGTGGTAGATACAACGGGGTTATACCCATATTCAATGTCCCTTCCCGGTAGTCCGTTAGGCCATACGGCAATTTCGGTTGGTCTTCCCCGCATCAAAAACCTAAAAATATCACCAGCGCTTACCGTTGGGAAATTACGGGCTTCTTCTCTGGCTGTTACTCCAAGTGTTGTGGTGATGTATTTACTCAATTTAGCCTCAAGATTAATACGCATATCGTATTGCTTGTAGCCGGTAGCCGATTTTTTGTAGTAACCATCCTGATCTAAATAACCAAGGGAGATTAAATACTTCACAAACTCACTTCCTCCGTTAATTTGTACGTTATGTCTTTGTTGAGGCGACCATTCCTGAAATGTCGTATCAAACCAGTCTGTATTCGGGAAACGCAGTGGATCTGAACCATCTGCGAGTTTTCTAATTTGGTCAGGGGTATAGGCTGCATTGAGTGTTTTTCCGGTGGGAGATTGATATACTCCAGTGGTTTTAAAACTGTTCCACGCGGCCGACCATTCGCTAGGGTTAAGATCCGAACCAAATATGTTGAGCTCATTTAAAATCTCTGCATACTGTGGCGAATTGGCCATTTTAGGAATTCTGGTAGGTTGTTGCAAGCCATAACTAAAATCATAAGAAAATTGGGGTTTCCCATTTTTACCCAATTTGGTGGTGATGAGAATTACACCGTTTGCAGCTTGCGAGCCATAAATAGCTGCCGATGCATCTTTTAAAACCGATACACTTTCAATGTCGTTCGGATTTAAGCGTTCCATACCTCCGGCCCGATTTGGAATCCCATCAATTACGATCAGGGCATTGTTGTTTCCTAATGAATTAATTCCCCGAATTCTAATGGTTGAACCATCATAACCTGGTTCTCCACTGCTTTGAAGCGCAGTAACACCTGGTAATCGGCCTGCCAATGAGTTGGTTAAATTTACCGATGATGATTTTGCCAGTTCAGTACCTTTAACGGCAGCAACAGCCCCTGATACAACCGCTTTTTTCTGTGTGCCGTAGCCCACCACAATAACTTCCGATAGGTTTTGGTTATTTTCAGCTAAATTGACATTTATGCTGGTCTGGTTTTTTACCTGCACTTCCTGGTCTACATAACCAACATAGGTAAATACCAAAACTCCATCTTCTGGTGCTTTTATACTAAATTTTCCATTGCTGTCGGTTACAGTACTGGCAGTGCCCCCTTTCACTTTAATGCTAACTCCGGGAAGCGGACCTCCTTTAACATCACTTACCTGGCCTTTTACAATGATGTCTTTAAGTAGTAGTTTGGAAAGATCGGCCGGCTCTTTTTCGGTAGAAAGCCAACTAGCAGCTATACTCGTTAACGGAGAAAGTATACAGTATCCTCCGAATACAAGAAGCAGGCTACGCTTAGCAAAAGATCTCAATAGATTTTTTTTCATAGGTTCTAGTTAATTTTTGGTTAGATAATTTGTAGTTATTTGGTTTACATATAAGTAAGTATTTGAGTGTTTTTTGTGTATTATTAAAACGCTTAGGCGATAATGTTAAGATATACGACTCATGATCCCCTCAAGGGGCACTTTGATTTGTATTCTTTACTTGTCGAATCTACAATTATCAATTTTCAACCAATAAAACCTGTATTATCACATAATTTGTGGGTATCAGGGCTTATTAACTACAGAGCGGGATTGCCCTAAGAGGGGTGTATCTAGCTAAACAGTTTATACTTGGTTACCGCAATATAAAAATTATTATCAATTTTGGAGCGGGGGTAAATCAATAAAAATAAAGGGGCTGATTGATAAAAAATTATTTTACAACTACATATTGTAGGATAAATAATGCAATCGTTTGCGTTGTTGTAAAGAAAGAATTTTTGAAGAAAAATTATGTTGAGATGGTTATTATCTCCAATTAACTGATCTTATCGAAAGAGATTCCTCTCTGAAGTTTTTGAAGATAAGCCTTTAGCATTGAATTCTCCGGCTTGTCCAGTTGTGGGTCATCCTCGAAAAGTGCAATTACTGTATTTCTGGCTTCCGATAGAATAATTTGATCGCTGGCCAGATCAGCAAGTTTAAGCTCTAAAACACCACTTTGTTGTGTGCCGGTAATATCGCCCGGGCCTCTCAGCTGCAAATCAATTTCCGAAATTTCAAAGCCATTGTTGGTTTTTACCATGGTTTCCAATCTTATCCTGCCCTCTTTACTCAGTTTGTTGCCACTCATTAAGATACAAAAGGACTGTTCAGCGCCCCGTCCAACTCTTCCTCTTAATTGGTGGAGTTGAGATAGGCCGAAACGCTCTGCATTTTCGATAACCATGACAGAAGCATTTGGAACATTTACGCCAACCTCAATCACTGTTGTCGCTACCATGATGTGGCTCTTACCTTCAATGAATTGCTGCATCTCAAATTGTTTGTCTGCATTTGGCATTTGTCCATGAACAATGCTCATTTGATAATCAGGACGGGGAAACTGATAACTTAGTTGCTCAATCCCTGCTTCAAGGTGTAAGAGATCAAGCTTCTCACTTTCTTTAATCAATGGGTAAACGATATAAACCTGTCTGCCTTTAGCAATTTCCTGCTTCATAAAGCCAAACATTCTCAACCTCTGCCCCTCGTATAGGTGCCTGGTTTCAATAGGTTTTCGGCCCGCAGGCAATTCATCTATAACAGAAACATCTAAATCTCCATACAAAGTCATGGCGAGCGTACGGGGGATGGGTGTAGCCGTCATCACCAAAATATGTGGTGGAATAACATTTTTACGCCAGAGTTTTGCCCTTTGTTCCACGCCGAATCGATGCTGTTCATCAATCACAACTAATCCCAGGTTTTTAAACTGAACTTTGTCTTCTATTAAGGCATGCGTACCGATGAGGATATCAATTTCTCCGTTTTCAAGCTGCTCATGTAGTATGTTACGCTCCTTCTTTTTCGTGTTTCCGGTCAGGATAGCAACTTTCACCAGATCATCAGAAACAAGGCTTATAATTGAAGCATAGTGCTGACGTGCCAAAATCTCCGTAGGAGCCATCATACAGGCTTGATAGCCATTGTCATTGGCCAGCAGCATACTCATAAGCGCCACGGCTGTTTTACCGCTTCCAACGTCTCCCTGAACAAGCCTGTTCATCTGTACGCCACGTTGGGTATCTATCCGGATTTCCTTCACTACCCGCTTTTGCGCATTTGTCAGTTCGAAAGGTAGAAACTCTTTGTAAAACCGGTTTACCTTTTCGCCTACAAGTTCAAAACTTGCACCCTTAAATTTTAGTTGCCTAAGCTGTTTGTTATGCAGTAATTGAAGTTGGATATAAAAGAGTTCTTCAAATTTAAGACGCCTTTCGGCCGCATTTAAATCCTGTTGATTTTTAGGAAAATGAATATTTAGCAGAGCTGTTCTTTTATCTGGTAGCTGGTATTTGTCCAGGATATATTGGGGAAGATCTTCAGTAACCTGGGGAATCACCTGATCCAGTAATCCCGCAATTAATTTCTGTATACCTTTAGAATCAAGGTTAAACTTCTTTAATTTTTCAGTTGAATTGTATACGGGTTGTAAGGTCAGATTTCCTCTTCCAAGATGCCTGTTTTGATACAATTCCATTTCTGGATGAGAAATACTAAATGTCCCGTTGAAAAGGTTTGGCTTTCCGAAAGCGACATAGGCAACCCCTACCTGGATATTGGTATCAACCCATTTTAAGCTTTGAAACCAAACCAGTTCCATGATACCCGTTTCATCTTTAAAAACAGCAATAATGCGTTTTACACGTTTATCCCCTATAACCTTCTTACTAATAACCCGACCAATAATCTGAATGTACTGGGAGTCTGGATTGATTTGATTGATTTTATAAAACTTGGTTCTGTCGATATACCTAAAGGGATAATGGGCAAGCATATCACGAAAAGTAAATAACCCAAGGTCTTTTTTAAGCACATCAGCTTTAGTAGGCCCTACGCCTTTAATAAACTCAACGGATGTGTCTAAAATTGAATGGTACAAAATATTTACTGTTTCTTGTTAGCAACGCCTTTTATCAATTGTGCATTAAAAATAATTATCGATACCAGTAAAAGCAAGTAAGAAAAGATCTGGTGTAAATCTATTGGCTCTTTAAAGTATAAAAAGGCTACCGTAAAAGCTACAATCGGATTTAAATAAATTAATATCCCTAAGGCTGAGGAAGGCATGCCTAGCAATGCGTAAGAATTTAAAAATAAAGGTATAATGGTAAAAACTATAGCAATTAAAATAATATGCCACCAGAAATAGGTATCTGTGGGGAAAGGATTTGAACTAATGATATACATGGGTAACATCAATAAGCCTGAAAGAATAAGCTGGATCCCCAGCAGGTTAAACTTATCAATCCCTTTTATTACCTTTAATACAATTACATACAGGGCATAGAATGATGCGATAACAATTGCCCAAAGCACCTCGTTTAAGGAGCCTGTAGCTAATAATATGATGCTTACAAAGGCAATTATTAATGCGATTATTTTAGCTCTTGTAAGCTGTTCCTTTAAAATTATAAAGCCACTTAATGCGGTAAGCAAAGGGCAAACCAGGTAGGCAAAGGCCGCGGCCTTGAGGCTCACGCTATTTACTGCATAAATGTAGCTAAACCAGTTACCGGTAATCAGGAAAGCAGATATGATTGTAAATAGCAATAAACGTTTTTTTTCTTTGCCATTTAAAGATTTAATTAGTGCTATATCCTTTTTGATCGCCTCTTTTCTAAAGATAAGGGCAACCAGCCAAACCAATATAACCGATGCAAATATGCGGTAATATAAAATCTCGGGTGGAGAAAAACCTTTTATGTTACGAAGTGGGATAGACATTGTTCCCCAGATAATATAGGGAACAATGCCTGCTAAAAAATATTTACTCTTTCCTAATGCCAAAACTATTCAACTATGGCAATCACTGAAATTTCAACGTTAACATTTTTGGGTAAAACAGATACTTGAACAGTTTCGCGCGCAGGAAAATCTGCACTGAAATATTGTCCGTAAACTTCATTTACCTGTGCAAAGGTATCCATGTCACTTAAGAAGATACTTGATTTAACCACATTATCGAAAGTTAAGCCTGCCTCCAGCAATACTGCCTTTAAATTACGCATTACCTGATGAGTTTCCTCCTGAATGTTGCCGATATTAAGTTCTCCACTTTCCGGATTGATAGCGATTTGGCCAGAGATAAATAAGAAATTACCAGCTTTAACCGCCTGGCTATATGGCCCTATTGGAGCAGGTGCATTGGTTGTATTAATAATTTGTTTCATAATCAATTTAAAGAGGTATGGTTATTTGGTAAGCCATTGAATGAGCTTGTAAATGATTCCTGCTAAAAAAATGGCAATGGCCAATGCATTGATGAAATGCATGATTTTAATATTAATATTGGTTGGCCGGTTAGGATCTTTTTTTCTGAAGAAATACATAATACAAACTTAGAGAAAACCGATTAGCATTTATAATCATCATGGAAAAAAATGAGCAAATAAAAAAAGGGCTCCGAATTTCGGAACCCTTTTTCTAATCAGTTATATTGAAATACTAGTTTCTAGCAGTTTCAACACGACGGTTTTGGATACGACCTTCTTCAGTATCGTTAGAAGCAATTGGATTAGCTTCACCGAAACCTTTAGTAGCAACTTGACTAGCGCTAACGCCAGAATTTACTAAGTAAGTTTTAACAGAGTTTGCTCTGTCTTTAGATAACTTCACGTTATATGCAGCAGTACCTTCGCTAGAAGCGTAACCGTTAACAGTTACTTTACCACCGTTTTCACGTAACACTGAAGATAATTTATCTAAAGTTGGGTAAGACTCAGTTTTTAAAACTGAAGAGTTGAAATCAAAAGAGATTTTCTCGAAACCAGTTACATTGCTAGCTGGAGCAGTTGCAGCCTCAGGTTTTGGAAGTGGACAACCAGAACCATCAACAGCAGTACCAGCAGGAGTTCCTGGGCATTTGTCGAATTGATCAGCAACACCGTCACCGTCAGTATCTTTTTTCAAATCTTCAACAGATTTCTCTACGTTAGAAACACGGTTTTTCAATGCTTCAACTTCTTGACGTAAAGTAGGATCTTTTAACTCATCGTACATAGTAGCTAATGGGTTAGTCCACTCTAAGCTAGGTTTAGCAGATGAACCTAAAGAGAACTCTAAACCAGCATAACCGTAAGAGAATTTATCTTTAGTAGTTCCTTTTGCATAAACTCCATCAAAGTTATCAGCGTCAACAAAGTTCATAGTGTAACCTAAGTTAAAGTTAACACGCTCAGAAACTTTGAATTTAACACCAGCACCAACTGGAATATAGAAACCTTTTGTGTAATCTTTTGCTTCGTGTTTGTCACCAACTGGACCAGTAGCTTTACCTTTCCAATCAACAACAGTGCCGTTAGTATAAGTTACTTTTGGAGCATAAGCTAAGTAACCACCACCCGCAGTAACGAAGAAACCAACAGAGTTCTCACGACGTAAGAAGTCGATAGAACCTACGTTGATCACACCACGTAAATCAACAGCATATTGTAATTCAGTTTCGAATTCTCTAACTGTAGTACCTGGAGCCTGAGCAACGTCATTTGATCCAGAAACTTTACCACGTAAACCGTTTAATTCTAAAGCGAATGAGTGACCTAATTGTTTACGGATATTTAAACCGTAACCTAAGTTAACATCCCATTTGTTGAAATCATTAGAACCGCCGATTGCGATAACAGGAGCTAAAACACCACCGTTAACACCAATTGACCATGTTCTGTACTGTCCTCTTCCACCAAATACCTTGGTAGAAGAAGTCGTTGCCGGAGCATCTTGAGCAACAGCAACAGAAGCTAGTCCTGTTAAAGCTACTAAAGAAACAGCAAGACTTTTCTTTAAAGTAGAATAATTCATAATCTTTTTCTTTTTTAAGGGTTAAACAATTTAATTGATTAATTTTTTAGTAATCGCAAAATTAAACAAATTTTTAAATTTTCAAACTTTTATACAAACTCCGTTCCAAACTTCTCAGGTGCTAATCATTTTCTTACATTTGGCCATTATTCGTACTAAAATACTTCATTTATGAAATATCCAACTATCGATCAGTCGCTATTTGTATTAAACAGAAAGAACTTCGTTAAACGCTTAAAAAGCAATTCCTTAGCCATATTCAATGCCAGCGATGAATTTCCAAGAAGTGGTGACCAAAACTTTATTTTTAAGCAAAATCCCGATCTGTTTTATTTATCAGGTATAGATCAGGAGCAGACTATTTTACTCCTTTATCCTGATTGTCCTAATCCTTTGTACAGAGAAGTCCTGTTTTTAAGACAGACAAATGATTATATTAAGGTTTGGGAAGGTTATAAATATACAAAAGAACAAGCAAAAGAAGCTTCAGGCATAACAAGCATCTATTGGTTAGAAGATTTCGATAATATTTTGCATAGCATTGTTAATTACGCGGAACATATTTACTTAAATACGAATGAAAATGATCGCTATGCGCATGAAGTGCCTTTTCGTGATATTCGGTTTATCGAAAAAATGAAATCTAAGTACCCTTTACATCATTACGAAAGATCGGCCCCTATTATGCGTGATTTGCGTGCGGTAAAGTCAGATGTAGAAATCGCATTAACTAAAAAGGCCAGTGCCATAACCCGCGATGCATTTGTGAGGGTGTTAAAGTTTACCAAACCCGGGGTTAAAGAGTATGAAATAGAAGCAGAGATTATTCATGAGTTTATCAAGCAAGGTGCTACAGGGCATGCTTATACCCCAATAATCGCTTCTGGACATAATGCCAATATTCTTCATTACAACGATAATAATCAGGTGTGTAATGATGGAGATGTTATTCTGTTTGATTTTGGAGCAGAGTACGCTAATTACAATGCCGATATGAGCCGCTCCATCCCTGTAAACGGAAAATTTACCCCAAGACAGAAAGCGGTTTATAATGCGGTACTGCATGTGATGAAAGAATCTATAAAGCTTATAGGTGTTGGAACAATTTGGAATACCTATCATGAACAAGTTGGTGAAATCATGACAGAACAGTTAATCAAACTCGGATTAATTTCTTCAACAGATGTGAAAAATCAAAATCCAGCTTATCCGGCATATAAAAAATACTTTATGCATGGCAATTCACATCACTTAGGTATAGATGTACACGATTTTGCGGGAAGATATACCCCATTTGCAGCAGGCAATATCTTAACTGTTGAACCTGGTATTTATATTCCAGAAGAAGGGTTAGGCATTCGCTTAGAAAATAATATACTCATCACGGCAAATGGAAATGTAGATTTAATGGCAGATATTCCATTGGAAGCGGAAGAAATAGAATCTATTATGAATAGCTAACGTAGTTAGCGGTTAGCAATTAACAGTTAAACAATTCAACAGTTAAACAGTTAAACAATTCAACAGTTAAGCAGTTAAACATTTAGGTTAAGTATTAATCCATTCGTCCGCAAAGCGGTAAATATTAAAATCTTTTTGATTGGAGGCTGCCAGAATTTTTTCTTGCAGCCTTTTTTTATCTACCGACTGCATGCGTTGGTGTTGAATGATTTTCCAGGCTTTTTCTGCTAAAAGCAAAGTCTTTTTAGCATTGGCCTCAGTAATTGGTGCCAATATCCAGTCTGTTACCGCAGAAATACCTTCTTGCTTATCTGCAATGGTTTTAAATATGGGGATGGTCTTTTTACCACTGTGAACTAATTTTTTGAGATTATTAAAGAAAGTATCTGCTCCCTCACGATCTGATTTGTTAACCACAAAACAATCTGCAATTTCCATCAATCCCGATTTAATATGCTGGATCTCATCTCCAGATTCTGGAACTAAGGTAACCATAGTTTTATCTGCCAGGCCCGCAATTTCTACTTCTGATTGCCCCACGCCAACAGTTTCGATGATAATCAGGTCAAAATTGGCCGCTTTCAAAATATCTACCATTTCAATTGTTTTGGTAGAAATTCCTCCCAAGGCACCTCTGGTTGCAATGGACCGGATAAACACCTTTGGATTATTAAATTGAGTAGCCATTCTAATTCGATCTCCAAGTAGCGATCCGAAATTAAAGGGAGAAGTAGGGTCTACAGCCAATATGGCGATTCGTTTGCCCTGCGCAGTTAGGGATGAAACTACAGCATTAATTAACGTACTCTTCCCTGCACCCGGAGGACCGGTAATACCTATTACAGGAACTTTAACCTCATGGCTTAAACTTCTTAAAAGCTGATCAGAAGGGGCAATCTCATTTTCTACTAACGTCAATGCGCGAGCCAGTGCTTTGAAATTACCTGCCTTCAATTCACTCAAAATGGATAGAGGTGTATTCATCAATAAAACTATCTTTGTACAAAGAAACAGATTTATTTTTAATCGTTATTGTGTAGAATTGGTAATAATCAACCTTCGCAATTACTTAATTTATTCATGAAAGTTACAGGTTTTACCTTCATTAGAAACGCAGTAGTAAATGATTATCCGGCAAAGGAAGCTATACTTTCTGTTTTACCACTTTGCGATGAGTTTGTTGTAGCGCTTGGTAACTCTATAGATGAAACAGCTGAATTAATCAAAAGTATTCATTCTGATAAAATTCGGATCATCAATACCGCTTGGAATGACAGTATAAGGGAAGGGGGGAAAGTATTCGCCGATGAAACCAATAAGGCATTGGCTGCAATTTCTGATGATACCGATTGGATGATTTACATACAGGGTGATGAAGCTATTCATGAAGATTACCTGCCAGTAATTAAGCAGGAAATGGAATCAGAGTTGAGTAATAAGAATGTGGAAGCTTTGCTATTAAAGTACCGTCATTTCTATGCTTCTTATGATTATCTTGCAGAATCGAGGCGATGGTATAGAAGAGAGGTTCGCATCATAAAGAACCTTCCAGGCGTAAGTTCTTACAGAGACGCTCAAGGCTTTAGAATTGATGATCGAAAGCTAAAAGTAAAGTTAATTGATGCTTATGTATATCATTATGGCTGGGTAAAACCACCAAAGGGTTTGCAGGGTAAGGTGAGGAATTTTAACCAGTTTTACCAAACAGAAGAGTGGATTGAAGAGAATTATCCCGTTCAGGAAACCTACGATATGCACAATGCAGACCGTTTAGTGCATTTTAAAGGAACACATCCTAAGGTTATTCAGGCTCGAATCGAAGCCGCAAACTGGAAATTTGAAAAAGACCTCAGCAAAGAAACACCGAAAATGAATTTCAGGAGAAGGGTACTTCAGAAAATTGAAGATTTAACGGGGTTGCGCCTCTTTGAATACCGTAATTATAAAATTGTTAAGTAGATGCAGAAAAGCATTTCTATTGTTATTCCCAATTACAACGGCAGGCATTTGTTAGAAAAGTATCTGCCTTCGGTATTTCTTGCCGCCGAAAATGCCCAAACCGCTTTTGAGGTAATTGTTATTGACGATGGCTCTAAGGATGATAGTATTTCTTTTATTCAGCAATATTATCCTAACGTAGTGTTGTTAATTAATGAAAAAAACAGCGGGTTTTCTTACACCTGTAATCAAGGGATTAAAAGCGCACAATATGAGTTGATTTTGCTCCTCAATTCGGATGTGAAGCTTACGCCGGATTACTTTGAGCATCAATGGAAATATTTTGACCGACCAGACACTTTTGGTGTAATGGGACGGATCATGAGTTTCGACGAATCAAAAATAGAAGATGCTGCCCGACTGCTATACTATGGGGGGTGTCGCATTAAAGCAAACAGGTTTTATTATAGCGAAGACCCTTCAGAAGATTGCGTCTATACGGCCTATCTTTCAGGAGCAAATGCTTTAGTTGACGCTAAAAAGTTGAAAGAACTACAAGGATTTGATGAAATATATTCTCCATTTTCTTCAGAAGATTTTGATTTAAGCCTAAGGGCCTGGCAACTGGGATGGAAATGCTATTATGAGCACCAATCTTATTGTTTTCATCATGTTAGTGGCAGTACAAAAACACAAATCAAATCAAATTTTATAAAGAAAATATATTATCGCAACCGCTATATTCTTCAAGGTATCCATTTGCAGGGATTTAGAAGGTTACTTTATCCTTTGCAACAAATCTTAACTGAATTAATACCTAAATTAATTACTGGAAAAATTTGGGTGTGGAACAGCTACAAGGACTATCGCAAACATAAAAATGAAATTGATGCCAGTAGAGCCAGATTGGAGTTGTTAAAAGCTAAATATCAATCTGATCTTCATATTTCTGACGTGATCAATATTATAAATCAATCTATTACGGGAAAAAAGATTCAGCGATTGTAATTTTAAGTAGGCTTGAGGCTTTAAAACTTACAGGTTAAATCGAAAACCGTACATTTGCTGAGTTTTATTAAAAATTTTATGGCGTTGACTCACATGCAACGTACATTTCACATATTCCATTTTATATAAAAATGAAGATTTACTTTCGTTTGTTATCTTTTGCGAAACCCATTGAGAAATTTGCAATTCCCTATGTTATAGCAACCCTGCTATCCATACTTTTTGGTACCTTAAATCTAGCCTTACTATCCCCATTGTTTGAAACTTTATTAAATCACAATAAAGCCCAAAATGGACAAACACTAACCGATCAGGCCATATCATCATTTAATATACTAGGCCAATTTAGGCAATATGTAAATGAATCAATAGGTACAATAGGTCCAGATAAAACACTCGGTTACGTGTGTGTAGTAATTATTGTATCAGTGCTTCTCTCTAACCTTTTTAAGTACTTCTCTCAAAGATACATGGAAGATTTAAGAGTGCATACATTACTAAATTTACGTAAAACAGTATTTAATAATGTGATGAACTTGCATGTTGGATACTTTAATAACGAACGTAAGGGAGATATTATTTCTAAAGTAGCATCAGATGTGCAGGTTGTGCAATTTACCGTTACCAACACGCTTCAGGTTGTGTTTAAAGAGCCTGTAACACTTATAGTGTATGTAGTATTACTTTTTAATATTTCTGCAAAGCTTACCTTTTTCTCACTGTTAGTCATTCCGGTTTCAGCATTCATCATTAGTAAGATTGTTAAAAGACTTAAACAACAAGCCAAAGAATCACACGAATCCTTTGCCAAAATGATTGGATTTTTAGATGAGGCATTAAGCGGTATAAAAATAATTAAGGCCTTTAATGCTTCAGAAAGAATTAAGCATAGATTTGACGAGGAAAATATTTTTTATTCTAACCTAACAAGAAAGATTACCCGGAGACAGCAATTAGGATCACCGGTTTCTGAGTTTTTGGGAGTAATGATGGTTGCTGCAATTGTATGGTATGGAGGATCTTTAATTATCAATAAAGAGAGTAACGCATTAGCTGCCGCAGATTTTATCGCTTACATTGCTATTTTCTCCCAGGTAATGCGCCCTGCAAAAGCTCTTACAGATTCATTCAGCGGCATACATTCAGGAATTGCGGCCGGAGAACGTGTTTTGGAATTAATAGATACCAAACCACTATTAATCAATTCAGCAAATGCAACAGTTTTGCCTGGCTTTAGTAAAGAAATCAGGCTCGAAAAGGTATCATTTGCCTATGGCGATAAAACTATTTTAAAAGATATCGATTTTGTAATAGAAAAGGGAAAAACGATAGCATTGGTAGGGCCATCTGGTGGGGGAAAAAGTACATTAATGGATTTGATCCCACGTTTCCATGATCCCAAATCCGGAACGATTAAGATAGATGGTTACGACTACCGTGAATTAACCGTAGAAAGTATTAGGGCTCAAATGGGAACTGTTAATCAGGAATCGTTTTTATTCAACGATACTATATTTAACAATATTGCATTCGCAAAGCCAGATGCAACTATGGAAGAGGTAATTGCTGCGGCAAAAATTGCCAATGCACATGATTTTATTCAAAATACCGAAAATGGTTATCTTTCATTTGTAGGTGATAGGGGTAATAAGCTTTCGGGTGGTCAGAAGCAGCGTGTTTGTATTGCGAGAGCCGTTTTAGCTAATCCTCCAATCATGCTCTTGGATGAAGCAACCTCCGCTTTGGACACCGAATCGGAAAAATTGGTTCAGGATGCCCTGAATAATTTGATGAAAAACCGAACTTCGATTGTAATTGCACACCGTTTAAGCACCATTCAGCATGCTGATAAAATCATTGTGATTGATAAAGGTAACGTTATAGAAACTGGAAGTCATAGTGAATTGATTGCACAAAATGGCTTATATAGACGTTTAATTGATATGCAAGCTTTTAATGATTAAACCATGAGTACAGCTTTGAATGTAGCTAAATCAATCTCACTGTCGGCTTATGAGTATGAGTATTCTATTTGTACACTGGTAACCCGCAAAGCTGAGTACGTAGAGATGTTGGAATCCTTTCTTGAAAAGGGATTTGACAAAGAAAGCTGTGAGTATTTGTTTATTGACAATACCGAAGGATGTAAATTCGAAGCTTTTCAAGGTCTCAACCAATTTCTGCAACAGGCTAAGGGAAAATATATTATTCTTTGCCATCAGGATATTGTTATTCACGATCAGGATCGGAAATATTTATCCGCACGAATTGCAGAGATAGAAAATAATGATCCAAATTGGGCAATTTTAGCCAATGCCGGAGGGATAAACTTTAAATGGATTGCAACAAACCTCACACAAGGTTCAGGTAATGTGATTAAGGAGAAAAGGTTGCCCCTCAGGACTAAAACTGTAGATGAAAATTTCATGATAGTAAAAAATAGTGCTAATCTGGCCCTATCCCATAATCTGTCTGGCTTTCATCTTTATGGCCCGGATTTATGCCTGGTTGCTGATGTATTGGGTTTTAATGCCTATGTGATAGACTTTAATATCATTCATAAGAGTGATGGTAATCCTGATGAAAGCTTTTATAAACTTAGAAAAGAATTTATAAAAAAATATAATAATGCCCTTAGAGGTAGATTTATGACGACCACTATAACCCGCTACTACTTGTCGGGTAATTGGTTTACGGCATGGTTTTATAATTTGCAACCAGTTAAATTTTTGGTTAGGCAGTTTTTTAAGGCTTTTAAGCCCAAAAAATTATATTTATTAGACGTTAAGAAAAATGCTTAAGATAAAGAACGACGCTATCATTTATATTTTCTGTGCACCTAATTTTGCAACTGGCGGCCCCGAGGCACTACACCAACTTGGGCATCAATTGATAAAAATGGGTATTAATGCTAAAATGTACTATTATCCTATTGGGAGTGATAACAATGATCCAGTTCACCCTTTCTACAAAAAATATCAGGTACCTTATGTAACTTCAGTTGAAAATGCTGAAGCTAACTTTCTCATTTTACCAGAGACCTCTCCAGAGCTGATATTTAAAAAAGAACTGAGTAAGATTAATAAGGTTATCTGGTGGCTTAGTGTAACTAACTACTATAAGATGTTGGCTCCTGTGATCAGAAGAACAAAACGCAAACCGTCTTATTGGATCAGGAAGCTTTATGATCCAATTGAGTTTGCTTCTCTGGAGAAAATTAAGGAAATGAATATTGCAAATATTGGGCACTCCTATTTTTCGATGGATCATTTAAAGAAAGCAGGTATACATCCAATCGGACAGATTTCTGATTATATGAATCAGCAGTTTTTTAATAGGGTGAATGAGCAGGTGGAGAAGGAGGATATGATTATATATAACCCCGTAAAGAATGGTGAATTTCTCCAAAAAATAATAAAAAAAACACCCGAATTAAATTGGGTAGCACTACAAGGCTTAACGCCAGAAGAGGTAGCAAGCACCATGAATAGGGCAAAATTATATGTTGATTTCGGCTATCATCCAGGTAAGGAAAGAATGCCTCGTGAGGCTTGTATTATGCGTTGCTGTATGATTATTGGCCGGGAGGGTTCAGCTGCTTTCGACGAGGATATGCCTATCTTAGATAAATATCGTTTTGAGAAAGTAGACGACAATATTAAAGATATTGTACAGATGATCAACATTTGTTTGGAAAATTATAATGATGAGATAAAAAATTTTGTTTCGTACAGGGAGGCATTGTATATGGAAGAACAGAAGTTTGAGCAAGCCGTTAAAGATGTTTTTGTAAAAGTATAATCTATCACCTTGGAACAACCTTTAATTTCCATAGCATTATGTACCTACAATGGTTCGAGGTTTGTAGAAGAACAGTTGATTAGCATTATTAATCAAACTTATAGAAATATTGAAATAATTGTTGTAGATGACGGCTCAAAAGATGAGACGGTAGAAGTGGTGAGAACTTTGATGAATTCTTTCCCACAGATCAAACTTTTCGAAAACGAAAGTAATTTAGGCTTTAATAAGAATTTTCAGCGGGCGATAGAATTAGCCACTGGAGCATATATTGCGATAAGCGATCAGGATGATATATGGGAATTAAATAAATTAGAGTTACTATTTAATCACATTGGCGACAAATGGTTAATCTTTTCGAACTCTGCATATATTAATGAGGAGAATGAGCATATAGATAAGATGCTTCTTGATCCTTCCTTTCATCTGGGTGATCGGGATTTTAGAAGTCTACTTTTTTATAATTTCGTAACCGGGCATACTACGCTGTTTGATAGAAAATTGATTTCATATGCACTACCTATTCCTCAGTTAGGATATTACGATTGGTGGATGGGATTTGTTGCACTTTATCATCATAAAATAACTTATCTCAATAAGTGTCTTACCTTACATAGAATTCACACTAATTCGGTAATGCAAAAGGAAGAGCTAAACAATGCAAAAAATTTAAAGGAGGCTAGGTATTCCGAAATTGCTAATAATTTGAGTACGCTGAAAGAATACAAAGGTTTAAGCAAAAAAGACAGGCGTCTGATAAGCAGATTATTCCTGTCATATACACACAAAAGCAAATATAATTTATTCCTAATCACACAAATGATCAAGGATTATCACAAGTTTTTTCCCGATTTGAAAAAGCGGAATTTGATCAGTAGATTTAATTTTGCAAGAAAGATGGGCTACTAATGTTAAAAATACTATGCAAGATTCTCCAAGCAAAAATGATCTGAAAGCAATTGCACTTTACTTGCCACAGTTTCATCCGTTTAAGGAAAATGATGAGTGGTGGGGCAAAGGTTTTACAGAATGGACTAACGTCACTAAATCAAAACCAAAGTTTGAAGGACACTATCAGCCACATCTACCCGCTGATTTAGGTTTTTATGACCTTAGGCTCCTGGATACTATGGTTGATCAGGCGAAACTTGCAATGGAATATGGAGTTTATGGATTCTGTTTTTACCATTACTGGTTTAATGGTAAGCTGTTAATGGAAACCCCAGTAGAACAAATGCTTAAATCTAAAAAACCAGATTTCCCTTTCTGCCTATGTTGGGCAAACGAGAATTGGACAAGGACTTGGGATGGATTAGAAAAAAACGTCTTAATTAAACAAGACTATGATTTAAAAGACGATTTGGATCATATACAATATCTGATGCCATTTTTTAAGGATGACAGATATATCAAGATAGATGGTAAACCAGTATATTTAATGTATAGATCCGAACTCCATCCTAATATTAATCAAGCCGTGCATATATGGAGGGAAGAAGTTAAAAAACAAGGATTTGAGGATCTCTATTTAATACGTGTAGAAAACTTTAAGAGAAATTTTGATCCTGTAAATCATGATTTCGATGCTAGTATGGAATTTGCTCCAGATTTTTCACTTGAACTTCAAAAGTATAGCAAAAAGAAGCCTATTCGACATTTTTTAAGAAAATTATCTCATAAAACTGGAATAGCATCAAGTGGTTTATTAAAAAATAAAGTCTTTGATTATCAGGATATGGTTGATCGAATGGTTGCGAAAGAACCAAAATCATATAAATTTTTTAGGTCCGTATTTCCCAGTTGGGATAATTCTGCTCGAAGAGCTAAAGACGCTACTGTTTTTGTCAATTCCAGCCCGGAGAAATTTAAGCAATGGGTGATCAAAACAGCTGATTACACCAATCGGAATTTTAACGGAGATGAGCGAATGATGTTTATTAATGCCTGGAATGAATGGGCAGAAGGCTGCCATTTAGAACCGGATCAAAAATATGGACATCAATATTTGCAAGCGCTAAAGGAAGGATTGGATGCTGTTAAAATCAATAGTCATAAAGAATAAATCAAGACACAATTTAAATTCTTAAATGAGTTCAAATTGTGTTTAATCGTTTGGATTTTATATGTCTTCCAGTATTTCTTCTAGTCTAGAAACCTGTTTTTTCACTTCGTATCGCGCTGCCTGTGCTTTGATCTCCGTTTCTAAAAATTGCTCAGGATAATCTTTCACTCTCATCATTGCAGAAGCCAGGTCCTTTGCTCTCCAGGTATCGATAACAATGCCGGTTTGCTCATTAACAAATTCGCTTATGCCCCCAGAGTTAAAGCCGACTATAGGTTTGCCTAAGGCCGCCGCTTCCAGCATTACCAACGGGAAAGAATCCTCACGAGATAGAAGTAGAAAAGCATCAGCAGAATTAAGATAGTTATAATATTCATCACTCTGTGCGCCTAGAAATAATACTCTCCCAGGAAATTTATTTTCCAATGCTTTTTTGGCATAATAGTAAATCCCCGTATTTTCCTCGCCTCCAATCCAAATAAATTTAACATTATCGGGAAGTTCAGCAACCAATGAAGCAAGGAAGTCTACACCCTTTATTAAAGAGGTTTTTCCTGAAATTGCCCAAACGAAATCATCGTTATTGAAGCCGGTGTTAGCCTTAACTTCAGGCGCTGTTTTGCTGCAAACAATCTTGTTCGCATCTATAAAGCCATAAAGCAGTTTTACATCTGGTCTTCCCATGTCACTAATCTTTTCACAAACCGTTTTTGAACAGCCAATTAAGGTGCTGGAGGAAGTAATGATTCGCTCCATGTCCGTGTAAGAGTTAAAGTTATAAGCCAGGGGTAACTCATGGGCATGTGTAATAATTTTTACCCCCAATTTGTTTGCAATGGAATAAACTTCTGGCAACACCAATGTATTGACATACCAATAATCTACATTATTTTTTTTATGTATTTGTGTTAACTGGTAGGTTAAAGAATCAATTTTAAAAATTTTTAAAATGGTTCTCAAAAATCTTAATGATCGCTTTGGATTCTTCTTGTATGGCAAAAAATGCGGGATCTCGGCAGGTAGCTGATCTACAAGCACTCCCTTAGTTTTTGTGAATAATAGTGGCGTAAATTTTTCTTTATTAAGATGTATCAAAGAATACCAAAGTAGCATTTCTGAGCCAGTTCTGCCTAAATTGTGCGTGATAAATAATATTTTCTTCATCTAATCTTTGGTGATTGGAAATCAGTTTTTCTGCAAAGTAAAGCAATAATTCATTAAGTTTTATTTTATTACACTAACCTCGGTTCATTACTTTTGTTAATATATTTGAAAGCGATACTAATAGGAATAAATTAAAAATTAATTCAATATCTCCGTATCTGTAATTAGCAAAGAATGAAACAACCAGAAATAACGGTTTTTATGGCCGCTTATAACCAGGAAAAATATATTGAAAAATCAATAAATAGCATATTAGAACAAAGTTTCAGCGACTTTGAGCTGGTTATTGTAAATGATGGTTCTACGGATGATACTGTTGCTATTGTTGAATCATTCTCAGATGACAGAATCAGATTGATGCACAACGCTGGTAATCGGGGATTGATCTTTACCAGAAATAGATTGTTAGACATTGCAAGGGGTAAATATATAGCGATCCTTGATGCTGATGACATTGCGTATCATGATCGTTTAAAACATCAATATCAATTCCTGAGAAAGAATCCAGATGTTGTATTGTGTGGTGGTCATGCCAACATTATTGACGAGCATAATCGCGCAACTGGAGCACAATTGCGGGTACCTGTAGATAATACTGTAAACATGTTTATGTTATTTGGTAATCCCTTTGTGAATTCTACTACTATGTTTAGAACCGAATCTTTTAAAGCTATTGGTGGATATCAGGAATATGAGATTTCTGAGGATTACGATCTTTTTATCAGGATGTCAAATGGTCAGAAAGTAGCTAATTTAGATGAAACACTGATAGACTATAGGGTGCATAGTAATAACACATCAGCTCTACATTTAGCCATAAGGCTTGAGAATGAGCAGAGGATTATTTCCAGTTTGAGAAGTATGATGGGCGTTTCAGTTGATGAATTTTCCTTAAAAATACATTTTGAGCTTTTTTCATGGCATTTGAATAAAGATCACCTGACGAATTATGCCAATCTACTCAGCGAGCTGAAACTAGCTAACAGAATTTCAAAAACATATGATTCTAATCGATTTGAACGCTTTTTATTTGATAAATGGTGCGCTATTCTCCTGTCGGATCAAGTCAATGGTCTTTATCTTAAATGGTACTTTAATCCTGCTTTATTTAGCCTGTCTTATTTTAATCTTAAGAAAATGCGTAAAGCTCTTAAAAATAGTATAAAAAACGTTTTTTGATAGGTTTATTGCCCCACAGTCCATTTCATTTTGGTTTTAACAATTAGTGATGAAAGTAGGTAGCAAAGAATATATACGATCACAAAACGACCTAGCAATAAACCTGTATTTTGCCAAACATTAAATTTGGCTACATTTAACTTTAAAGGTTGAAAAATTAACGGTAAAAATCTTTCTATTACAATACTATGTATAAGGTAAATGCCAAAAGTGGTTTCTCTTGGTTTCAGTTTATCTAGTGTTTTAATGCTTCCAATCTTGAGCAAGATTCCAAATGATACTAATGAATAGATAATATTAGATATTCTAAGTGTATTATAAGCATCAGTACTTCCTAGTTTGATCAGGTGCATTGACTCCCAAACCCCCAGGCTAAATGTGGCTACATAAAGTAATACCCACATGAGCCAAGAACTTTTCTTAATAAATTCCACTACCTTGATGTAGTATTTATTGAGGAAAACCCCTAACCATAAATAAAATACAAAACCAAATAAAGCTGAAGTATGAGTAGTTTCAAACCATTTATAATATAGATTGACACTATAACTTAAGGAAATGATGCCAAACAGAATCCCTAACCAATAATTATATAAGTATTTCTTGAAAATTAAAAGTAATGTAATGCAGATAAGGAAATTAAGTATAAACCAATAAGGACTAAAAAATAGTACCCGATATCCTAAATCCGATATATATGCCCAAAAATCAGTAAACATGAGGCCACCATCGCTACCTTTCATATAGGCAACAGTTCTATCCAGCATGGTAAGAAGTAGATAGACCAGAATCCAAAATAACCAGGGTTTAACGGTATTTTTAAATCTGTTTTTTAAATACTGAATGGCCGAGTATTCTTGAAACTTGTGGTTAATAAGAAATCCACCAATCAAGAAAAATGCGATTGTAGAAAATTTGAAGAATTGCAATACTCCCGTCTCAACTATTGTTGCTCCAATCGTACTGTACATTGGAGCATGAGCAATTTGACTGTGCTCAAATAGAATTCCCATCATAGAAATGCACCTGATGGTATTTACAAAATCGAAGTTTTTATTTAGAGTAGATGTCTGTTTCAGTTGGGTTGGATTCATTAATTAATACCTTTTCATAAGTGGCTTTGCAAATATGACAAAAAAAACCATCTCAAATTGATAATGAGATGGTTTTAACATTTATTAAGTCTTTCCAAGCTGGATTTTAATTTGCTCGTGCAAGCCAGTTAGAATTCTATTGTTTTTGCTTTGAAGTTTTGTTTGTTTTGAGCGATTATTTTCTTCATGCATCTGTTTTGGCCTATGTGGAGTAAACTTAATACATCAAGTAAAATGCTATACCTTCATTTCTCCAGGCTGAATTTCCATTCAGTTCATTTGGATTTGCGGTATAGACATGGTCTGTTTTCCCTGAAATAGTAGAAAAAGCATATATTGGACGGTAGCCAGAAGTTGCAGAAGTGTATACATAAGTTTGTATACCTTCCAATACGTAACCTGCAGGTATGCTCGAATTTGTAGAAAAATAGTGGTCATCAATGGCATAAAACCTATACAGTGGCTTTCCCCCACTTCTTAAACCATAGCCAAGTATTCCTTCATTTACCCAAGCTGGAAACCAGTTCGAGCCTCTTTTAACTTTTTGTGCTAAAAGAACATACGTTTCCTCTGGATTGGCAAGCATATGAACACCCTGATATGGATTATATAAACGCGTTAATGCAATTCCGTTTGAAGGAGGAGGTCCCCATACTTGTGGAAGTATTGCTAACGGTGTTGTTGTGATGGTTTTAGAAGTTTGTTCCGATAACTCTTTACTTGAAATAGGATCACTTAATAGTTCTTTTTTCTTACAACTTAATAAGGAGCAAGAAATAATGGCAAGCATAAATGCTATCATCTTTAAATTTTTCATAAAAGTTTTTTTCCTAAAGAGACACGAAAAAAAGTATATTTTTGATAACTCCCCGTTGTCAAAAGCTATTCCATGAAATATACATTTATATATGTTTTATTAATAGCTCTTCTCATGCTAGATATCGGGATTACCTTAAGAAAATATAGGGATAGCTGTGGTTATTCTCAACAATTTGTTGCAAACTGCTTGGAAATTAGTAGAGTGAGTTACAGAAAATGGGAAAATAACGAAGTTGATTTTTCGATTAACCAGCTGGAGAAAATATCTGAATTTTATTCAATACCTATCGATCAGATCATAAAGGATTCCTATATGGTAGTTGGGTATATGATAAAACATAGTAGTACTAAGTAATAATTATTCGAATATAGGCATCAAACAAAAAGGGTCTCAACTTTCGCTAAGACCCTCCATAAAGCTATAATAAGCTTAATTATAATTTACGTTTAACTTCTACTTGTTCGTAAGCTTCCACGATATCGCCCACTTCAATGTTGTTAAAGTTTTGGATGTTCAATCCGCATTCGTAACCTTTCGATACCTCTTTAACATCATCCTTAAAGCGTTTTAAGGAAGCAAGTTCTCCAGTGTAAACTACAACACCATCTCTAACGATACGGATTTTGCTGTTTCTGGTAATCTTACCATCCAATACCATACATCCTGCAATGGTACCCACTTTAGTGATTTTGAATGTTTCACGGATTTCAACGTTAGCCACAATTTTCTCTTCAAATTCTGGATCCAACATACCTTCCATCGCAGATTTAATCTCGTTGATTGCATCATAGATGATAGAATATAAGCGGATATCGATTTGCTCTTGTTCTGCTAACTTACGTGCACCAGTTGAAGGACGAACCTGGAAACCGATGATAATCGCATCGGATGCCGAAGCCAATAATACATCAGATTCTGAAATCTGACCTACACCTTTACTGATTACGTTGATCTGGATCTGCTCAGTAGAGAGTTTCAATAATGAATCTGATAAAGCCTCAATAGAACCATCCACATCACCTTTAACGATGATATTAAGCTCTTTAAAGTTACCAATTGCTAAACGACGACCGATCTCATCCAGTGTGATGTGTTTCTGCGTACGTAAGCCTTGTTCACGTTGTAATTGCATACGTTTGTTCGCAATATCACGTGCTTCGCTTTCACTTTCTAAAGCATTGAAGCGATCACCTGCTGTAGGTGCTCCCTGCATACCCAAAACCTGTACTGGTTGTGATGGGCCTGCGGAGTCAACCTTAGCTCCACGCTCATTGGTTAATGCTTTAACACGTCCGCTGAAGCTACCCGCTAAAATTGGATCTCCAACTCTTAAGGTACCACCTTGAACCAATACCGTAGTAACAATACCACGTCCTTTATCCAAAGCAGCCTCAATTACTGTACCTGTAGCACGTTTATTAGGGTTAGCCTTAAGTTCTAATAACTCAGCCTCTAATAAAACTTTATCTAAAAGTAAATCAACATTTAAGCCGCTTTTACTTGAGATTTCTTGTGATTGATATTTACCACCCCAGTCTTCAACTAAAATATTCATGGTTGATAATTGCTCGCGAACACGGTCTGCATTTGCTCCTGGTTTATCCACCTTAGTGAATGCGAATACTAAAGGAACGCCTGCTGCCTGAGCGTGATTGATAGCCTCTTTCGTTTGAGGCATCACTGCATCATCCGCTGCAATAACGATGATGGCAATATCCGCTGCTTTCGCGCCACGTGCACGCATCGCTGTAAAGGCTTCGTGACCTGGTGTATCTAAGAAAGTTACTTTTTTACCCGAAGAAGTCGTTACCATGTAGGCACCAATGTGTTGAGTGATACCACCCGCTTCACCAGCTACTACATTTGCTTTACGGATATAATCCAGCAATGAAGTTTTACCATGATCTACGTGCCCCATAATAGTCACTACAGGAGCTCTTTCGATCAAATCATTTTCGTTATCTTCTTCTTCAATAACATTGTCCTCCTCTTCATCAGGTTTTACGAATTGAATTTCGTAGCCAAATTCATCAGCAACAATGGTTAAAGTTTCAGCATCTAAACGTTGGTTAATGGATACGAACATACCTAAGCTCATACAAGTACCAATAATTTTGGTAACTGGCACATCCATCATGTTCGCCAATTCATTAGCCGTAACAAATTCTGTTACTTTTAATATTCTTGATTGCGATTCAAGTTCGTTTGCTGCTTCTTCTGCTGATGAAGCAACATCATCACGTTTTTGACGACGTAGTTTAGCACGTTGAGCAAATTTACCTGATTTACCTGCACCACTTAAACGAGCAAGTGTTGCCTTGATTTGATCTTGAATCTCTTTCTCAGTAGGCTCTTCTTTAGGTCCGCTTGGAGTTGCGTTTCTATTTTGGAAACCTGGTCTGTTATTATTTCTATTACCTTGATAAGGTTGGCCGCCTTGTCCTGCAGGACGATTACCTTGATATGGTTGGCCTCCCGGACGGTTCCCTTGATAAGGCTGACGCGGTTGTTGGGTACCTCCCTGACCTTGGCCTTGACCCTGTGTGCCAGCAGGATTTTGTCCTTGCTGACCCTGACCTGGCTGTCCAGGTCCTCCCGGAGTTTTCTTGCGTTTGCGCTTGCGTTTCGCAGCTTCGCTATCGCTTGAAGAGGCTACAGGATTATTTCTTCTGTCTGGTACAGTTGGCAGGGTAATTTTTCCAACGATGTTTGGTCCAGATAATTTAACTGTACGTGCCTTAATTACTTCAGGTCCGGCAGGCTCAGTAGGTGTACTGGCAGGCTTTACTTCTGGTTTAGGCTGTTCAACTGGTTTCACAGGTTCTGGGGCTTTAGCTACAACAGGTGCTTCTTCCTTTTTAACTTCCACAGGTTTTTCTTCCACTTTAGGTTGTTCAACAGGTTTCACAGGCTCTGGAGCTTTCGCTACAGGAGCTGGGGGAGGAGTAGTTGGCTCTTCTTTTTTTACCGGGCGTGTTTTTGAATTAAGATCGTTTAAATCAATCTTTCCTACAATTTTAACACCAGGCAATGCACTTTCCTCAACCTTTTCCTCAGCTTTAACTTCTTTTACAGGCTCTGCTGCCACAGGAGCCGGAGTTTCTTCCTTAGGTGTTTCAACAACCTTTGGTTTTTCTACCGGTGGAGTAAATGATTGAGCATTTTTAATTAAAATCTCTTCATTTTTCTCAAAATCGGCATTTTTCTTTGGCGCTTCTACTGGCTTTTCAGTCTCAGGCTCGTCGCGACGTATTTTACCAATCACTATTTGTTTGGCTTCTTCTCTTACGATCTTATCTCCCTGATACTCTTTCAACAAGGCATTGTACATTTCACCCGTAAGTTTAAACATAGGGCTCTTCTCGGCAGCGAAGCCCTTTTTGTTTAAAAACTCAACGGCCGTACCCATGCCTATATTAAGTTCTTTAATAGCTTTAATTAAAATGATTGGTTTGTCGTCTGACATTTAGCTCCTTTTATTTTTCTAATTGTTATACAAAAGTAGTGTTTATTTGGAAATTACACCACTTATTCAAATTCTGACTGTAAAATTTGAACCACTTCCTTAATGGTTTCCTCTTCTAAATCAGTACGTTTTACTAAATCTTCAACAGTAAGTGCTAATACACTCTTTGCTGTATCACATCCAATAGCCTTTAATTCATCAATAATCCAGCTATCGATTTCATCTGAGAATTCTTCCAAATCAACATCCTCATCTTCTTCTCCTGCTTCACGGTAAACATCAATTTCATAGCCAGTTAATTTACCAGCAAGCTTGATGTTGTGTCCGCCACGGCCAATAGCTAAAGAAACCTGATCTGGTTTCAAGTAAACAGAGGCGTGTTTTGTTTCATCATCTAATTTAATAGAAGTGATTTTCGCAGGACTTAAAGCACGTGTGATATATAGTGAAATATTGTTAGTGAAGTTAATCACATCAATGTTTTCGTTTTTCAATTCGCGAACAATACCATGGATACGTGAACCTTTCATACCCACGCATGCCCCAACTGGATCAATACGGTCATCATAAGATTCAACAGCAACTTTAGCACGCTCTCCTGGTTCGCGAACAATTTTCTTAACGGTAATTAAACCATCAAAAATCTCTGGAACTTCCAGTTCGAACAAACGCTGTAAAAATTCTGGCGCTGTTCTGGAAATAATGATTTTTGGATTAGCATTGATCATCTCTACTTTAGAAATCACTGCTTTCACAGAATCTCCTTTTTTGAAATAATCTGCAGGAATCTGCTCTGTTTTAGGCATTAAAAGTTCATTGCCTTCATCGTCTAAAACCAAAGTTTCTTTCTTCCATACCTGATAAACCTCGCCAGTTACAATTTCGCCTACACGATCCTTGTATTTTTTGAAGATTTCATCTTTCTCTAATTCCAATACTTTAGAAACTAAAGTTTGACGAGCAGCTAAAATTGCCCTGCGGCCAAAACTTTCCAGTGTGATTTGCTCGATGTAATCATCTCCAGCCTCTAGGCTTGGATCATATTGATGTACTTCAGCAAGTTCGATCTCTAAATCATCATCCTCAGAAAATCCATCCTCCATTACTTTTCTCGTTCTCCAGATTTCTAAATCCCCATTGTCAGGATTCACAATTACGTCACAGTTCTCGTCAGTTCCGTATTTTTTACGCAACATGCTACGAAAAACTTCTTCCAACACACTGATCACCGTAGGGCGATCGATATTTTTAAAATCCTTAAACTCCTGAAAAGAGTCGATCAAATTAATTGTTGTAGTACTCATTTTTATTTAAATGAAATTAACACACTTGTTTCTATTATATCATTTAACGGCACAATGCTTTCAACTGTCACCGCTTTTTTCCCTTTTTCTTTAACCGATTCCTCAATCGTTAAGCTATCTTCTGCAACTTGTAAAAGCTTTCCTTCTCTCTTTTTTCCATCCTTAAGCTTCAAGCCTACCGTACGACCAATGTTTTTCTGATATTGGCGGTTAAGTTTTAACGGCTCTCCAACTCCAGGAGAGGATACCTCTAAATTGTAAGCCTGAGCAATAGTATTTTCTTCTTCCAGATGAAAACCTACGTGTCTGCTTATGGCAACACAATCCTGGATACTGATTCCTTCATCGCCATCAACCTGAATAATCAGTTTATTGTTTGGCAACATTTTTACATCTACCAAAAATAATTCCGGGCGATCTGCAATTTTCTCTTCAACGAGCTCTTTTACTCTCTTTTCTACCTGCATATTTAACCTGATTTCATAGAAAAAGGGGACAATGTCCCCTTCTCTTTTCTTCGATTACAAGGCAAAGGTAGTAATTTTTTGGATAAAATCAAACCCTTGTGCTAAAAAATACTCATTAAATTATCTCGTAAGTGTTTGTCGTTGTGGCTGTAACTGCGCTTTTACGTTATTTTTGAGCAGTCCGCCCAATGATCCGAATTTTACGCCAACATAGTTTTCTACCAGATAGGTTTTTCCTTTCAAAAAGGTACTATCAGGCGTAAATTGAATAGAATCTCCTGCCAATTTAAAACTACCCGAGATTTCTCTTTCAGTTTGCAGGCTATCCTGATCTCCTGGGATAATGAGTACTGTGATCAAACTATTGGCATCAGGATTAGCCTGATAGGCTTTTCGAGCCTCAAACCAGCTAGCCTCATCAATGTTTTTAATTATTATTGTAGAACTATCCCCAGAAAACTTTATGATTGGCTTGTTGTTTGCATTGGAGCAAGATTGAATACTTGTGGCAAATACAAACACTGCCAAATACAATAAAACGCATTTAAACATTTACTAAATTACAAAAACTATGAGACTTATTATTGAAATCCTGTTAACGGGACTGGCTTTTTTTCTGGGGGCTAAATTGGTTCCGGGTGTAAGTATTGACGGCTATGGAAACGCCATCATTGCTGCCATTTTAATTGCCCTGGCAAATGCAACAATCGGATTTATTCTGCGGTTACTTACCTTTCCGGTTAATTTTTTAACGCTCGGATTGGTGTCTTTCATTATCACTGTATTGATGATTTTACTGGTTGATAATATGATGACCTCATTTAATACTTCTGGGTTTTTAGCAGCGGCATTTCTGGCTATTGTTGTGGCTTTAATTAAAGCAATTTTTAATGCAATAGCAGGAGATAAGGATTAAGTTTGGATTATGGGGTTTGGAGACGAGGGTTTCTGGTCAGGGGCTTTAAAACTCGATTCTTAGTTGGATATTGAGGTCTTAAGTTGAGCGTTTACGATGTTGGTTTAGGGCTTGGATTTAGGTGTTTTGAAACTCCTAACTCCAGGCCCCCAATTCCAAATTAGCGAATAACTTCCCTCGAAATCACCATTTTCTGGATCTCAGAGGTGCCTTCGTAAATCTGAGTGATTTTAGCATCACGCATTAACCTTTCTACATGGTACTCTTTCACAAAGCCGTATCCTCCATGTACTTGTACGGCTTCAATAGTAACATCCATGGCTACTTTCGAAGCATATAATTTGGCCATTGAGCCTGCCTGGGTGTAGGGAAGACCTTGATCTTTTAACCAGGCCGCTTTGTAAACCAATAGCCGTGCCGCTTCAATCTGGGTAGCCATATCCGCTAATTTAAAAGCGATTGCCTGGTGTTCTGAAATAGGTTTTCCGAATGATTTTCTTTCTTTTGAGTATTGCGTCGCTAACTCGAAAGCACCTTGTGCAATCCCTAACGCTTGCGCGGCGATGCCAATTCTACCCCCTTCTAAGGTTTTCATAGCGAATTTAAAGCCGAATCCATCTTCACCAATCCTGTTCTCTTTGGGTACTTTAACATCATTAAACATTAAAGAATGGGTGTCAGATCCACGAATCCCCAATTTATTTTCTTTAGGACCTACCGTAAATCCTTCCATTCCTTTCTCTACAATAAAAGCATTAATGCCTTTGTGTCTCAGTTCGGGATGCGTTTGTGCAATGACCAGATAGGTAGAAGCAGTACCACCATTGGTAATCCAGTTTTTGGTTCCGTTCAACAGGTAATAATCTCCTTTATCTTCAGCTGTAGTGCGCTGAGAAGTAGCATCAGATCCTGCTTCTGGTTCTGATAAACAGAATGCACCAATTTTTTCTCCAGAAGCCAGTGGTTTTAAGTATTTTTCTTTTTGTTGTGCTGTGCCATAGGCTTCTAGACCGTAGCAAACCAGTGAGTTATTTACAGATACCACAACAGAAGCAGAAGCATCAATTTTGGAAAGTTCTTCCATCACTAATACGTAAGATATGGCATCCAAACCACTTCCATTGTATTTTGGGTCGACCATCATGCCCAGAAAACCCAATTCACCGAGTTTTTTTACTTGTTCTGTAGGGAATTTTTGATGTTCATCACGTTCAATCACACCGGGTTTCAACTCTTGCTGCGCAAAGTCTCTCGCAGCTTGCTGAATCATTAATTGTTCTTCACTTAATTCAAAATGCATAACATTATGTATAAAAGGTTAGTTAATCAAATGTAGCATTTCTCATGTAAAATACTATGGTTGCATAGCATTTTTATTTCTTTTCAAAGGGAGGCTTTAAAAGGAAGTTCGTTTTGACTTATTGGGGTGCAAGCTGATAAAAAGACTTAAGCTTCCAAGTAATAAGAGGAGCAAGACTTGTGACGAATGAATGATGGTGGCATAGGCCAATCCATCTTTGAAGGTTATGGAGTAGAGCACCAAAGCCTGGGCAACCATCCAATGGAAAACTCCTATCCCGCCTTGTACCGGTGCGGCCATAGCAAAGCTGGAAAACACGATGGCAGTGAATGCGGCGTTAAAACCCAGCAAACTTGTTGATGGTATTGCTGAAAAGGCAAAGTAGATGGAAAGAAAGTAAAATATCCAGATACCTAAGGAGTAAAGTAGGAAAAGACTTTTGTGTTTAAGTTTGTGGTAAGAACTAAAACCCTGGCGGAGGTTCACAAAGATTCTTAAAAATTTATTGCTAAACTTTTGTCGTAATATGTTGATTGTTAATGCCACTAAAACAACTGCTAAAATGCCAATCAATAGTAACCACATATAATTAATAGCGTTTAGTCTATTTTCTAGTGAGGGATAAATGGTGTGGGTGAAAAGATTTAAGATGATATCTTTTTGGAAAATAACCATTGCCAATGCGGTAAAGAGCAAAACGGCAACATCAAAAAGCCTTTCTGTAATTACGGTACCAATAGAGGCAAACATAGGCACTCTTTCCGTTCGATGGATAATAGAGCAGCGGCCTACCTCTCCGAATCTTGGCAAGGCCAAATTCGCCAGGTATCCTACCATTACCGCATGATAGGTATTCCAGAAACCTACAGGATAGCGCATAGAATGATAAAGCATCTGCCACCTTAGGGATCGAAGTATATGCGCTATCCAAACGGAGAACGCAGAAATACCCACCCATATAAAGTTAGCAGATCTTATTTCCTGCCAGATTTTCTTCAGATCCTGACCTTTAAACGCTAAAAACAATACCGCTAATCCTATTAAAAACAGGATCATATACTTCAGCACTGTTTTAAGGTTTAGCGTCACAATGTTACTTTAGCAAATGGTTGTTATCGTCAGGGAATACTAATATAGGATTATATTTTTTAGCTTCCTCTATTGGCAGTGAGCCATAAGACATAATGATTAAAATGTCTCCAAGTTGCGCTAAACGAGCTGTAGCCCCATTTAGGCAAATGGTTCCAGTGCCACGTTCCCCTTTAATAACATAAGTTTCAAAGCGGGCACCGTTATTATTGTTTACAATCTGCACCTTTTCGTTGGCTATAATGTTAGCCGCATCCATTAAATCTTCATCAATCGTAATACTGCCAACATAGTTGAGCTCTGCCTGCGTTACTCTAACACGGTGTATTTTCGATTTTAATATTGTAATAACCATTCGGCAAAGTTAGTAATCAGTTTGGAGTTTTTAGTCATGAGATTGGAGTTTCGGAAAAAGCACTGTAATCGGTAATTAAAAATACAGGATTTTTCGTAATCGCGGATACAGAGAAATTGGCAAGAATGATGTCGAGAAATTGGTAAGAATAAATACATAGTTCACCTTTTGGGGCAAAGCC
>NZ_FOGG01000073.1 GCF_900111155.1 Pedobacter rhizosphaerae
AGTAGAAAAACTAGTTTTCTACTCCTTTTGCCCTTTTCTATTAGGGGACTTTTTCAGTGCCCTCTGCATCAGCTACTATGGCTTTTGGCTTTTCGTTATATAGAGCCTCATACCCCTCAAGGTGTGATTGCAGGGTTTGGTAATCGGTTGTGGTCTGGTGAAGTGAATAGTTGAGTATGAACTGCTGCTGTGTACTGATCTGCAGGTTGTAGGTGGGTTTGAGCTGCCCGTTCAGCATGTGGTCTTCTTTCATCCGCATGAATGTGGCATCCGGATCGGTCTTGGACATGCTGTTGCGGCCTGCCAACAACTTTTCCTGCTCCTCATACTTCTTTAGGTTCTCCGGCCAGTGCTTCTTTGCGTAGCTCAGCTTTTGCTTTACTTTCTTATCTACCTCTTGTTTATCATCTAAGGCTGCATTGATCTTGGCGATAGTTTCCTTTACTTTTTCCGGATTTACTTCTTCAAAAGTTACAGGGGCTGTGTCCTTCAGTTCTTCGGCGGCAATGCTTTGCGCATAACCCCATAGTTCATCAAGCTGGGCCTTCATCTTCTCTTTATTCGCTTTGATGCTTTTGCCCCAGACAAAGGTGTACCTGTTCGCCGCTGACTCGATCTTGGTCCCGTCAGTGAACACGGCCTCCTTCAATGAAACAATCCCTTCCTGCTGTAACAACAGCACAATCTGTGAGAAAATCTGCTGAAGGACACCTGACAGCTTCTCGCTCCGGAAACGGTTGATCGTGTTATGGTCGGGCTTTTTCATACCTAATAGCCACATGAAGTGGACGTTCTGTGCCGCTTGATCTTCCAGTTTACGGGAGGAATAAGTATTGGTCAGATAACCGTAAACCAGCAACTTCAGCATCAGCCGGGGATGGAAGCTTGACGCTCCGCCACCTTTATACTTGCGGTTGATAGGTTTGACATCTACCTGGTCAACAACTTGTTTAACGATCCGTACCGGATGACCTGGCGGTACCAATTCCTCCAGTTTGTACGGTAAGAACGTCAACTGGTCTGGATCATATTCTTTAAAGACTACTTTGCCTCCCATGCCTTTAAGATACCAAAAATCACCTAAAAACACAAGAAGCTGCCTCACTTTTGAGACAGCTTCTTGGCTCCGGAAAACGGTCAGTTTTACAAAGATTTATTGAGTGATTTGAAGAGAATTTCAAAGATTTGTGATGATGAATAAAAAGATATTAATGATTAGATTAATTTGATTCCAAAATTTTAATTGAGCTATTTTCAGAGTTGGGAAAGATCAATTCTCTAAAATTCATTAACTGATAACCCTCGGAGCCTTTCGTAATGTAAAAATGAACATTCCTTATAACTGTAAAGGAAAATCAGTATCAGACCTAATGACAAGTAATTTTAGGATGAGACAAAATTCTCATAAAACATGAAAACTTACCATCGCATCACAATTAAGCCAACTTATAACAAAAGGTCTGAAACCATGTTTATATCATCTGGAGTAATGATAATCTTTCCCATATGCCTGGTTGAAATCAGGATCCGATGATTTTTTCTTGTGGCATATAAATTTAACGCTCCAAGACTTGAACTGCGATATTTGCCGAAGTATCCGAAATATCCTCCTATACCAAAAGTCCGAATGAGAATGCCAGAATGCATTTCATCCATATTTTCTACGCTTAAGATATCCTGTTTCTTGATTCGAATATTTCCAGCCAACCGTTTAATGATCAAAGTGTTGTTCCGGATCTCATAGTATAATGGCCTCAAGGCTAAAGAGATGATCATTATAGCACATAATACCCCAACAACAACAAGCTGATAAGTCTCCTTAGATCGTTTGTATTCATTTATCTTATCATAAGACAGGTACATTGTAATTATCAGCATAATTGTAGTAATGATCCATGCGGTGGTATCCATGGACACCGAATATTTTTGTGCTTTATTGTTTTTCATATTTTTTCTTGAAACCCTGCAATCTATTAAAAATTTCGAGCATCGAACCATAAAAGTCGGAAAATATCAGCTATAATATATTTCCGACGAAGGTTTTAGTATATAAATACTGAAAGCTTATACCAGTTGTACAGTTAGGGTGCAACAACAGGGCTCGAACCCAAAGATGGCCTCAATTAACTGCATCCAACGATCTGAAAATCAGATATAAACAAAAATGTGGATATTCCGACCCATACTACACCACCCATTCCGAGGCATAGTACACCAGTCATTCCGAGCCAAAGTACACCAGTTTTTGTTTGAGCTAATTAA
>NZ_FOGG01000003.1:0-131729 GCF_900111155.1 Pedobacter rhizosphaerae
GATAAGGCAAGTTCGGTTAACCTCTCTTCTGGCAATAATGAAAGTAGTTGACTGATTTCCATAAAGAAAAATAGGCACTAATCATCCTTGGCCTAAATGAAAATTATCAACTTATGGGGAGAAATAAAATTCTTCCGAACACTTATGGTGGTTTGACGGACAAGCCAAAGCTGCTGCAACATTTTACTGTTCCATTTTCAAGAATTCAAAAATCATGTCTGAGAACCCTATCGTGGTGATGTTTGAGCTGAATGGAAGTAAGTTTATGGCCTTAAATGGTGGACCACATTATAAACCAACACCCGCAACTTCTTATGTGATTGAATGCGAAGACCAAGCGGAAATTGATCACTATTGGGAAAAACTGGGTGAAGGTGGTCGCTACGATCAATGTGGTTGGTTAAGCGATAAATTTGGCTTCTCCTGGCAAATTGTACCCAAAGTGCTTCATCAGTTAATGGCCGATCAGGAAAAGGCTCCAAGAGTAATTGAAGCTTTTATGAAAATGCAGAAATTTGAAATACAAAAGCTGCTAGATGCCTAACGAATTGCTCCCTGGCTTATTAAAAATAATCTTATCGTCTTTGTATGAACAAGAATATCGTTATCTCGTACAATACTTTGCGTAAAATAGTTGGACTCCTCGGTTTAGCCTTCCCTATTATCCTAATACTAGGTTCGGTAATTGTAGGAGATTGCAGCACTGTACAAAGTTCAATTAGTAGTTACTATCATACGGTAATGCGTGATGTTTTTGTAGGTACGTTGTGTGTAGTTGGTTTTTTTCTTTTCGCTTATAATGGTTATGACCGCACGGATAAAATAGCAGGGAATTTAGCCTGTTTTTTTGCTTTGGGGGTAGCCTTCTTCCCCACTGGCGTTGAACTTCCTCCAAATCCCTGTGCCTTTGTTCCCGCAGATCAGAATCCGATAATCAGTAAAATTCATTATCTTTTTGCCGCCTGTTTGTTCCTTACCTTTACTTTTTTCTGTTTCTTTCTGTTTATTAAGAGTGAGGGTAATCAGACCGAGCAAAAGAAGAAGCGAAATATTGTTTTTAAAATATGTGGTTCCATTATGCTGCTGTGTATTATTCTTCTTGCACTTTACTTTACCTGGGGAGAAAGCACATCCATGAACCAGATAAAACCTGTATTCTATCTTGAAGGCATTGCGCTTTGGGCATTCGGGATCTCCTGGCTGGTAAAAGGTGAATTTGTATTAAAAGATAAAAACTAGTACGAACCAGGGGCTTTTAAAAAACGTTCAATGCTATACAAGCCTGCGAATAGTAAACAGGCAGATAGGCCTGCGGGCCATACAGAATAACAAACGGTATAGTAGAAAATTTCTCGGGAAGAAAATGTACTCCAGGCCGCTACCCTTTCCTGGAATTCTGAATAGTTGATGAGTAACCAATAACTTATCATCAAAAGTGTCATGGTGCTTGTTTTAATCAGTAATCGGGCCTGAAAGAAATTAAAAATAAGAAGGAGAATATTGATTAAAACCAAGGCAAACATCCCTATCCAAAGTACATAATCAAGTACTGAGCTGCTTAAATCGACAGCCGAAAGGCCATCAGGTGAAAACCATGACACCTCTATAATGGTAATGATGAAAACTAAAATGTTAATCCATATTATCTTCCGTCTGATGAGATCCATGCAGCAAGGTACAAAACAATCCTTAATTGGAATACTTTGGGGAGTTAGCCACCCGGAGCCGAATAGCTAACGATATCTATTCCAACTCCGTTCGGATCCTCTATGGCAAAATGCCTGTCTCCCCAGGGTTCATTACGAATGTCTATCTTAATTGGTACTCTTTTTTTCTTTAATTGTTGGAAAACTTCATCTACATGCTCTACCTCCAGGGTTAGGTATATGCCCTGTCCCTGAAATGGCTGTTGGAATAGTGGTTGCTGACTCGGATGGTTAGGTAAGAGGAAGCTAATCTCCGCCTCATGGTTTGGTGTGTGCAATAGCAGATAAAATTCATTTTCGAAGGTTACACCAAATCCCAGATTATCTATGTAAAATGCTTTGGTTTCTGCAATTTTTTTTGTGATAATTCCTGCATTTAATTTCATTTTTACTTTTTTCTTAATGTTTAAATTAGTTTGTGAATATGCGCCCACTGACGAGATGAGCATTCCGATGACTAAAATTAATCTTTTCATATCACTTAGATTTTATAATGCTAAGTTGGCCTTAATCTGCCTGTAAAGATTGTAAAAATCGGACAAAATCACCTGCCGAAAGCCTTGCTCGGGGTTACACCATAAAAGTGTTTAAACTCTTTTATAAAATGTGCCTGATCATAATAGCCGGCCTGGTAAAAAAGTTTGTTTTGTTTCAAACTTTGCGTTGATGGCTTTGCTCTTAATATATTTTGAAAACGCACAACCTGACTAAAGGTTTTGGGGGTGTCGCCAATGTAGAATTCAAAGAGTCTGCGCAATTGCCTTGAACTGACTCCCGTATCGAGATCCTGCTCAATATCTATCACGCCCATTTGTTTTAAAATAATATCGATTGCATGATATAAACGGTTGTCGTAATTGAGTGTAATACCTGAAAGATGTTTGCAAAAATAAGTATCCAAGCTAGTTTTTATGGCTTGAAGATTTTGAGCGGGACTAAAATGTTGAGCAATAAACTGGGCTACCTGGGGCAAAACCAGGTTCAGTTCAACGAAGCGGTTACTCAAATCACGGGCATTTATATTGAACAGTTGCGGGAACATGCTGGGCAGGAATCTAATGCCAATATAGTTAAAAGTACTTTCTAAGGGGAATTCGGTAAACTTCTTGCAAAATCCCATGATGAAATTTTCTTGAGGATGATGGAGTTCAAAGAAAATATCTATACAACCATCTGCAACTACCCTATATATGAAAGGTTCAGCTAAAACCTGATGTGTTTGAAGTTGCCAATAACAATAAATATAGGGTTGAAGACTAATATCTGGGGCTACTTCCTGATAACTAACCTGTTCTGCAAATTGTTTAACTGTAGGTTGAATTGGATTGTACAGCGTTCGTATATCAAATGATCTCTTCAAGGCCTTGATTATTGTTTTAAATATAGGAAATGGATATTAAATTTTGCTAAACATCAGGAAGTTTGGTGCCGATTATCTTTAAATTATAGGTCATTTAATAGCTTTTCGACAATATTCACTAACTTTCCTGCATCACAAAAAACAAGTTATGGAAGAAATTAAATGGGGAATTATTGGCTGTGGAGATGTAACGGAAGTGAAAAGCGGTCCAGCTTTTAACAAAGTGCCACATTCTAAACTGGTTGCAGTAATGCGAAGAGATGCTGTAAAAGCAGCCGATTACGCCAAACGTCATGGAGTTCCTAAATGGTACGATGACGCTACAGCGCTCATTAATGATCCAGAGGTAAATGCGATTTATATTGCCACACCTCCCCTGCAGCATGAGGCTTATACCCTTGAAGCGTTAGCGGCGGGTAAACCTGTTTATGTTGAGAAACCCATGACGCTAAACGCTGCTTCTGCACAGCGCATGATTGATGCGTCATCAAAGTATAATACAAAACTGGTGGTAGCACATTACCGAAGGGCTCAACCCATGTTTCTTGCTGTTAAAAAGTTGTTAGCTGAAAACGCCATCGGTGAGCTTCGTTTAGTGGATTTGAAAATGCTTCAGCCTATCAATCCTAAGCTGGTGGCACAAACTGGCGATAACTGGCGCATGGATCCTGCAGTCTCTGGTGGCGGTTTATTTCATGATTTAGCACCGCATCAGCTTGATTTGATGGCCTACTATTTTGGGAATATTCAAAAATCCACTGGAATTGCAACGAAACAACAAAAAAATACTGCCGTAGATGATTTGGTAGTTGGTCAGATTTTATTTGAAAGTGGCGTAGTTTTTAATGGTAACTGGTGCTTTAGTGTTTCGCCTTCCGATCAATCAGATAGCTGTGTGATTTATGGCTCAAAAGGAAAAATCAGTTTCCCGATGTTTGGCCATAAAATCGATGTTACTGTAGAGGCGATCAGTGAAGAGATTCATTTTGAGCCTTTGGAGCATGTGCAGCAACCTATGATTGAGCAGGTGGTGAAATATTTCTTAGGTCAGGCAGAAAATCCATGTAGTGGTAAAGAGGCTTTGATTACTATGGAAATAATGGATGCCTTCACAGCTGATGTTGTAGGTTAGACTCGCAATTCTTAGTACATTTAACCGCAAAGTGCGCTAAGTGAAGACACAGAGCACGCAAAGCTTAATCATTAACCATCTTAGGCATCTAAGTTTGCATCGTGCCTCATACTCCACAATACACTCAACCTAAAACTTCACCGAAAGAAGGTACAAAGCACGCATAGCATTGATTTGAAAGTTGAGGGGTTAGCGTATAGACCCGCAACACATAACTCGCAACCATAATACATTTAACCGCTAAGGTCACAAAGTGAAGGCACAAAGGACACAAAACATTGATAGGCAAGCTGAAAGGCTAAGGCTTCATGTCCCATAACCTGTAACTCGCAACACGTAACACATATAACCGCTAAGGCCACCAAGAGAAGACACAAAGGAAACAAAGCTGAAGTTGGAAATGGAGCGATTATGCGTGTAGCCCCCACAACTTGTAACTCGCAACCCGTAACACTATTAACTCAAACATTTCTCCACCTATTCAGGTTATGTATCCAGTAAATACAAAGCTAATATGCAAGAACCACTGGATTGGACCAAAATGTTGGTTGGAGAAGAAGAATGGATATATCTAATTGAGGTTGTGGTAAGAACGGCCATTATGTATATCATTATCTTGCTCGGTTTGCGGTTGCTTGGTAAGCGTGGCGTTGCCCAGCTTTCTGTGTTTGAAATGGTGGTGATCATTTCATTAGGCTCAGCCGCTGGTGATCCCATGTTTTATAAGGAAGTAGGCTTAATGGTGCCTATAGCTGTTTTTGCGGTAATTGTGGGTGCCTACCGGTTAACAACATTTTTAATGGCCAAAAGCAAAAGATTTGACGACCTGGTGGAGGGCAAACCAACCTACTTAATTGAAGATGGTGAGTTTTCAATAGACGAATTTGGAAAGGAAGCGCTGGCACAAGATGAATTTTTTGCCGAACTCAGACAGCAAGGTGTATCCCATCTCGGGCAAGTAAAAACAGCCATTTTGGAAACTTCTGGAAATTTAAGCGTTTACTTTTATCCAGATAAGGAGGTCAGATTTGGCTTGCCGATATTACCTAAACCTTATGAAAAATCATTTGAAACTATTCCATCCAAAGGAAAGTATGCCTGTACATTTTGCGGTAATGTGGAGGAGCTAAATTCAAAACAAACTTGCGAATGCCCGAAATGCGGTCACAAACACTGGATTGTGGCGATTGACGATATTCGGTTACGATAGTGAAGAGCTACGATAATCTTGTTCCCGGTACTACTTCGTAGGGTTCTATTCCTGGTTCGAATATTCTGGTTAATTCTGATCCCTCCACTGTGATGAGGTCATTCCATCTTCTAATCCAGTTACCTTCCCTCAATCCAACTACTTTAACATTATTTTGTGTCAAAAACTCCCTGATTCTTGTTTCTCGGGTTTCTCCATTGTGTTTCAAATCTGGATTAGGATCCAGGTAATGTGGATTTAAATTAAACGGGACCAAAGCCATGCAATCAAAACTCTGCGGATAAACAATGGGCATATCGTTAGTGGTCTTCATGTTAAGTCCTCCAATATTGCTTCCCGCACTGCATCCCAAATAGGGTTTTCCTTGCTCGATATTCGTCTTTAACACAGTCATCAATTCTTGTTCTTGCAGGCTTTTTACTAATAAAAAGGTATTCCCTCCCCCTGTAAAGAAAGCTTGAGCATCGATAATGGCCTTCTTTTTATCTTCAAACTCATGAAGTCCACGTACATTGATTTTGAGCTGGTTAAAAAAATCCTTAGCTTTTTCAGTATAGGCTTCATGAGAAATTCCTCCAGGCCTTGCAAAAGGGATAAAGGTAATTTCGTCAATGCCCTGATAAAGCTTTGCTAGTTCTTCTTTAAGATACTCCAGGTAATTGCCGCCGAATAAAGTGGATGTAGATGCAAGAATAATATTCATAATTAGAAATTATGGTGGACAAAGATAAGTTTTTTGTTCTTCTGTGATACAAGGATATTATGGGTTCTTTACTTCTTATTCAACTGATTAATTTGACGCTCCTTAATGTTTTTCATTCCACATCTAAAATAATTATATCTATTTGATATATAGGTTCTTAAATCAATTTATTTATCAGATTTGAATTAAAATTTTTTAATTCAAATAAATAAACGTTAATTAGACATTTATTTATTGTTATGAGCACAGCAAACTATGTAATTGGCGTGGATTACGGAACGGATTCTGTTCGATCGGTTCTAGTAGATACCGCAAACGGAAAAGAGATCTCTTCTTCTGTTTTTCTATATCCTCGATGGCAGAAAGGTTTATATTGTAAGCCTTCCATCAATCAATTCAGACAACATCCTTTAGATTATATCGAAGGGTTGGAACACACCATCAAAGATTGCTTAGCGAAGGGAGGCGGTCAGGAAATAGCACATTTAGTTAAGGGTATTTCTATCGATACAACTGGTTCTAGTCCGGTTGCAGTAGATGAAAAAGGTATTCCCCTGGCATTAACACCTGGATTTGAGGAAAATCCAAATGCTATGTTTGTGCTATGGAAGGATCATACCGCTGTAAAAGAAGCTGCTGAAATTAATGAGCATGCGACCAAATTCAGCGTAAACTATTTAAAATATGTGGGTGGGATTTACTCTTCAGAGTGGTTTTGGTCGAAGTTACTCCGTATTTTCAGAGTGGATTCATCTATCAAGAAAGCAGCAAAATCTTGGGTAGAGCATTGCGATTGGATTCCATTTTTACTGTGCGGAGGAAATGATGCCAGTGAAATTAAACGCAGTCGTTGTGCAGCAGGGCATAAAGCATTATGGGCAGAAGAGTTTGGTGGCTTACCGCCTGAAGAATTTTTCAGCAGTTTAGACCCGCTTTTAACAGGTTTCAGATCATCTTTATTTAATGATACCTATACCTCTGATGTTTCGGCAGGCACCTTGAGTACCGAGTGGGCCGGGCGATTGGGCTTAAACACAACTGTTGCAATTGGTGTTGGTGCATTTGATGCACACATGGGCGCTGTAGGTGGTCAGATTGAGCCTTATTTTTTAAGTAAAGTTATGGGCACCAGTACCTGTGATATATTAGTTGCTCCTAATCAGGATTTAGAAGGGAAATTAATCAGTGGTATCTGCGGACAAGTAAATGGATCTGTAATTCCCGGAATGGCAGGTTTGGAAGCTGGTCAGTCTGCTTTTGGCGATGTTTATGCCTGGTTTAAGAATTTGATTAGCTGGCCATTAAACAACTTACTTACAGAATCTACTCTGATAGATGAAGCTACTGCACTGGCACTTAAAGAAGAACTGGAACATAAAATAATAGCTAACTTAAGTAAGCAAGCATCAGAACTTCCTGATGAAGATTATGCTGAACTGGCGATAGACTGGTTAAATGGCAGAAGAACTCCTGATGCTAACCAGGAATTAAAAGGAGCAATTACAGGATTAAGTTTAGGCACAGATGCCCCTCGCTTCTTCCGTGCATTAGCAGAGGCTACTTGTTTCGGGGCTAAAAGCATTGTTGATCGCTTTAAGGACGAAGGTGTTCCGGTAAAAGGAATTATTGGTATTGGTGGCGTAGCTAAAAAGTCGACCTATATTATGCAAATGATGGCTGATGTGCTGGAAATGCCAATTAGGATTCACCGTTTTGAACACACTTGTGCATTGGGTGCTGCCATGTTTGCTTCTGTAGTAGCGGGCATCCATCCTACCGTAGAAGATGCAATGGCTGCCATGGGCACTGGTTTTGAAAAAGAATACCAGCCCAATTTCAAGAAAAGAAAAATGTACCGCGAACATTACCATAAGTACCAAAGTTTAGGACGCTACTTAGAAAGACACAATAACAAGGAATATCAACCTTATTTAGCATGAGCAAGTATCAAACCATAAAAGAACAAGCCTACGAAGCCAATATGCAGTTACCCCAGTTAAATCTGGTGCTGTTTACTTTTGGCAATGTTAGTGCCGCAGATAGAGACCAGGGCGTATTTGCGATTAAGCCTAGTGGCGTGCCTTACGAGCAGTTAAGTGTAGAAAAGATGGTGATTGTAGATTTTGATGGCCATACTGTAGAAGGTAGTTTAAGGCCATCATCTGATACGCAAACACATGCTGTTTTATACAAAAACTGGGCAGATATTAATGGAATTGTTCATACGCACTCTACCTATGCTACGGCCTGGGCACAAGCGCAAACCGCTATTCCAATTTTCGGTACTACACATGCGGATCACTTAACCGTAGATATCCCTTGTGCACCGCCTATGGCCGACGAAATGATTAAGGGAAATTATGAGTATGAAACTGGTTTCCAGATTATTAACCACTTCACAGAATTAGGTTTAAGCCATAAGGAAGTGGAAATGATTTTAGTAGGCAACCATGCGCCATTTACCTGGGGAAAAACGGCAGAAAAAGCAGTTTACAATAGTGCAGTTTTAGAAGCCGTTGCACAAATGGCCTTATTAACGCGACAAATTAATCCACAGGCACCGAAGTTAAAGGATTCATTGATTCAGAAGCACTTTGAGCGTAAACATGGGGCTGGTGCGTATTATGGACAGGAATAAGGTTTGATTGCTTTATTGCTTAACTGTTGAATTGCTTAACTGTTGAACTGGCCGATAGACTGATATCAGTTAAACAGTTAAAACGATTAGACGATTAAACAGAAAAAAGGGGACTAACTGTTGAATTGCTTAACTGGGCGATAGTCTGATATCAATTAAACACTTAAACGATTGGACGATTAAACAAGGAGTAATTGGTGAGTTGGTCAATGCTCTTAACTTAAGCTAAATGCTGTCCTGTCTGAGCCTCCCGATGTGAAATCGGGTCAAGTAGTCGAAGACCTTGTGAATAAGTCGAAAGCTAAAATTGATTACCCTTCGACAGGCTCAGGATGACAATCCATCTTAGTTTTCGCCTAAAGTTAATAGCATTGGTGAGTTGGTGAGAAGATAGATTGCTTTAGTGCTTAACTGGACGATAGTCTGATATCAATTAAACAGTTAAACAACTGGACGATTAAACAAGGAGTAATTGGTGAGTTGCTTAGGTGGTGAGTTGGTGAGAGGACAGATTGCTTTATTGCTTAACTGTTTAACTGGGCGATAGTCTGATATCAATTAGACACTTAAACGATTGGGCGATTAAACAACAAAAATATTAAACAACAAAAAAACATGATAGATTTAAAAAAATTACAAGTTTGGTTCATCACAGGAACTCAACATTTATATGGTGAAGAAACATTAAAACAAGTAGCCGATCACGCGCAACAGGTAGCAGATTCACTTAATGTTAACCAAAACATTTCTGTTTCTGTAGTTTACAAGCCTATTGTTAAAACTACTGAAGAGATTTTTGAAACTTTACAACAGGCTAATATTGATGATAACTGTATCGGTGTCATCACCTGGATGCATACCTTCTCTCCTGCTAAAATGTGGATCAGAGGTTTAAATGTGCTTCAAAAACCATTACTTCACTTACACACGCAATTTAACCGCGATATTCCCTGGAATTCTATCGATATGGATTTCATGAACTTAAACCAAAGTGCACATGGCGACCGTGAGTTTGGATTTATGGTATCGCGTATGCGTAAAGACCGTAAAGTAGTAGTTGGCCACTGGCAGGAAGAAGAAGTTGCGAAGCAAATCGACACCTGGGCTAGAGCAGCTGCCGGATGGCACGATTGGCAAGGCGCTAAATTTGCCCGTTTTGGCGATAACATGCGTTATGTAGCAGTAACAGATGGTGATAAAGTAGAGGCTGAATTAAAGTTCGGTTTTTCTGTAAATACTTATGGCATTGGCGATTTAGTAGCGATCATTAATGCAGTAAGCGAAGAGTCTATTCAAGCTTTATTAAAGGAATATGAGGAAACTTACGAAATGGCTGATGATTTACGTACTGGTGGTGCCAGACATTCATCGGTATATGAAGCTGCTAAAATTGAGTTAGGCTTACGTAAATTCTTAGAAGATGGTAATTTCAAAGGTTTCTCTGATACTTTTGAAGATTTGCATGGTATGATTCAACTACCAGGAATTGCAGCGCAACGCTTGATGGCTGATGGTTATGGTTTTGCTGGTGAAGGCGACTGGAAAACGGCTGCATTGGTACGTGCCTGTAAAGTAATGGGTGCCGGATTACCGGGCGGAAATGCCTTTATGGAAGACTACACTTACCATTTCGATCCTGCAAATGCAATGGTTTTAGGTTCGCATATGCTGGAGGTGGATGCTTCATTGGCTAAAGGTAAAGCAAGCTTAGAAGTGCATCCTTTAGGTATTGGTGGCAAGGCAGATCCTGCTCGTTTGGTGTTTAACGTAGGTAGCGGTGATGCCTTAAATGCTTCTTTAATTGATATGGGCAACCGTTTCCGTTTATTGGTTAATGAGGTTACAGCTGTTGAGGCTGAGCATGATCTTCCAAATTTACCAGTAGCGCGTGTACTTTGGAAACCGCTTCCTGATATGAAAACGGGCTGTGCTGCGTGGATTTACGCTGGCGGTGCACACCATACGGCTTACAGCCAAAACTTAACTACCGAGCATTTACTTGATTTTGCAAACATTGCTGGTTTAGAATACATCAATATCGGTGCTGATACGAAAATCAACCAGTTCAGAAATGAATTGCACTGGAACGAAGTGTTTTATAAATAACCAAAATTAAATCCCCGAAGCCTGCTCATCAGACTTCGGGGATCTTGGTTAATCTAGCTTAACCATTGCTTTTATCACTCCATTTTTGGGGTCTAACCAGGATTCGAAATTATCTTTAACTTCTTCAAAAGCTACCTGGTGGGTGATGTAATGGGTCGGATTTACCAATCCTGCCTTCATCGATTTAATTACGTGCTCAAAATCTTCTATAGTCGCATTTCTGCTACTCATCAGTGTTGATTCTCTTTTGTGAAATTCCGGATGATTAAAGATTAAGTCTCCTTTTTGAAGGCCAATTAATACAAATCTGGCACCATGTGCCATGTAGTTGATGGCGTTATTGATCGCTTTTTGATTTCCAGTGGCATCAATTACCACTGTGGGCATGTCTCCATTGGTAATCTCACTTAGTTGTTGCGTTACATCGGGAGAAAGTGCATTTATGGTAAATGAAACCCCTAATTTTTCTTTGCAAAAGGCTAATCTATCTTCATTGATATCTAAAGCGATTACCTTCGCTCCTGCTATTCTGGCAAATTCCATGGTACCTAAACCAATCGGACCTGCGCCAATAACGAGTACAAATTCGCCCGACTGAATATCCGCCCTGCGAACACCGTGCGCTCCAATGGCCAAGGGTTCAACCAAAGCCAATTCATCATAGCTTAAGTCATCGCCATGCAGTAAGGTTCTGGAAGGCACAGAAAGATATTCGCGCATGCCACCATCAACATGAACACCACATACTTGCATCTTAACACAACAGTTGGGTTTGTTCATCCTGCAGGCAATACACTCGCCACAGTTAAAGTAAGGAATGAAAGTGACCTTCTCGCCTACTTTAAAATCATCGTTTCCATCTACTTCAACGAGCTCGCCTGATAGTTCATGGCCTAACACCCGTGGATAATTGAAAAATGGTTGAGTGCCTTCAAAAGCATGTAAATCGGTGCCACAAATGCCAATGCGCTTTATTTTAATGATGGCCTGGTCTTTTTGTAATATAGGTTTATCTGTATCGGAATATTCGAAAGTTCCGGGAGTGGTACAGGTTAGGGTTTTCATTTTGGTGTATTGGATGTCTTGTTGTTTAACTGTTTAATCGTCTAATTGTTTAAGTGTCAACTGTGTGCTGAAAACTGATAACTGGTGAGTTGGTTAGCTGCTTAGTTGGTGAGTTGTCTGGTTGTTTAACTATCAACTGTTATTTAAAACTGAATCACTGGTTATTTGCTTAACTGTTTAATCGTCTAATTGCTTAGCTGTCAACTGCAAGCTGAAACACTGGTGAGTTGGTTAGCTGCTTAGTTGGTGAGTTGTCTGGTTGCTTAACTGTCAACTGCCAACTGAAAACTGATAATTGCTAACTGAAAACTGACTAAGCGTTTGCCAGGGCTCTATCTAAATGTACATAGCCGCCATCTACATGGATAATTTGTCCGGTGGTGTGGCTGGAAGCGCCCGACATCAGGAAGGCAGTCATGTTGGCGATTTCTGTAGCGGTGGTCATTCTGTTTTCTAAAGGAATTTTGGCTGTAATCTCTTCAAGTTTTTCCTGAGCATTGTCCAGCGTTTCAATCCAGGTTTCGTAAGCAGGGGTCCAGCATTCGGCTACCACCACGGCATTAACACGAATACCATATTTTAATAATTCTACTGCCCATTCTCTTGTTAATGCATTTCTACCTCCATTTGCTGCGGCATAAGCTGAAGTATTACCTTGCCCGGTTTCTGCTGTTTTAGAAGTAATATTGACAATAGCACCTTTGGTTTTAATTAACTCTGGTAGCGCATGGTGTGCCATTAAATAATAATGTACAACATTCTTATGTAACGAAGCCATAAAATCCTTGTAGTTACCACCTTCTAAGCTTACCCCATCATTCACCCCCGCGTTGTTCACTAAACCATCAATTCTGCCAAATTTTGCCACAATTTCTTTTACCACTACCTCACAATCTTCTGGATTTGATAATTCTGCAACAAACTGAGCCGCTTGCCCACCATTTGCGATAATTTCATCTACTACTTTCTGATTGTCGATAGCTTTTCTACCCACAATAACTGCGATTGCCTCTTCCCTGGCAAAAACTGTTGCAATACCTCTACCAATACCTTTTGCAGCTCCGGTTATTACGATAACTTTATTCTTTAATTGTAAATCCATGTTTTAATCTAATTTTTAGGCAAAGCCTATTAACTCTTCTATGTTGATTATTATTTAGTTACTGGTAAGCATATTTATTACATCTGTTTTTCTTGATTCAGGAATAACCCTTATAGCTGTTAGTTTTCCATTTTTCAAGGTGCCTTCAACGGTTGTCTGGTAAGGTGCATGTAGCTTAAAATGCACATCCCAATCCTTTGGCCAAGCCGGGAACAAGTGAATCTTTTTTCCATCACACTGCATTAGCATTTCCTGTAAGCCAATCATCCCTGAGCCTCCCCAATTGTGATCGGGTGTCCAGTCGTATCCAGGGCCCCAGAAAGCAGGGAATCTTCTGCCAGAATCTTTCAATTTTAAGGTTGTTAAGCGGGCAGCTTCATCTGTTAAGCCTAATCTGGCTGCAAAAATATTATCTTGCTTCCAACCGATGTGGCTTCTAAATTTTAAAGCATCTGTATCATAAAAATAGGTGTTTTTTGCGGTATCTAACCCTGATTTACCTAGCCCATACATTCCCCAGGGGAAAACCGGATACAATTGTGGGCTTTCTGTATTGTTTATCCTCTCCCATAGTTTGGCAGGCGAAATCGTTACTTTACCATCAAACTCACGAAAGCTAATTGGCGGAATGGTGCTCAACATCTCCTGCCAGTTTTTTTTCTGCTCCTGAGTACCAGATTTTAGCTCCAGCAAGCGTTGTAAAACCGTTTTAAGTCCGGCAATGGTGGAGGTGGAATTGTAGGCCATTTTATAGGTTTCGGCTCCGGAACCAGGATACAAAATTAAGTGCCCGTTTGCATCTAAAGCTTTCGCACCTCGTTGTTTCGCTAAATAAGTATAGTGTTCTTTAAAGAAGGTTAAGCTGCTCTCTATTAGTGGCATATAAACTTCTATGTTTCGCCCGTTGTAACGTTCTGTTTCCAGAATCATCATGCAAAACTCCAGGATCGTGTCCCATTCATATTCCAGCCAGGCATTATACTCCATGCCCTTATCATACCCTGCAGGTCGTTTCCAACCATATTCTGCAGGATTAGGTAATCCGAAATTTTCTATCTGCTCAGTGAAACTTGCACCTTTATGGCCCCAGGCAGCTTCAGTGCGTAATTCTGCATTTTTTAAGATGTTCAGGTAGAAATCAAACTGTGGCTTCATCATTTCGAAATCGCCCGTTTTCAGCATCGGCCAGTAAACCAATCGTTGGTTTTGTGCTGTATGCGTTCCTCCACCCCAATTTCTAAAGTCGGGTGTGTATTTTAAGGCTGTATCCGTAAGCTGGGGATCGAAAGTAAAAAGGCCTCCGTTAAATTTGGTTGGTGATGAGCCCCTTGCGTTGCAGCCCAGCATATAACGGAATAGCTGATAGTTTTTACTGATTTGATTCGTGGTGGAATCATTCGCCTGGATATAGATGAAACTCCTGTTCCAGAAATTATTCCACCAGGCTTTTGTTGTAGCGAAGGATTGCGGTAAATCGCTCTTGGCACGCAAAACAATCTGTTCTTTATCAGCAGAACTCCTGAGAAGGACAGCAATTTTAAAGCTTTTTGATGGTTTCCGGCTCCTTAATATCCAGCCTTTAAAAGGGGTATTTAGGTACTTTCCGGTGTAGGTACCCGCAGGAAACATACCGCTACCGCTTAGCGTGCCACCAAAGCTTAACTTTTTTAAAGGATTGTAAAAGACAGATTGATAGCTTTCCAGGCCTTGTTGTTTCAATACAACATCAAATACGGTATGAACGGGGTTTGTGTGTTTAAAGGACACCTCATTATAACTGAACTCAATACTATCTTTAGTCGTTTTAACGAGCCCTTGCGGAGCCCATTTATAAGAATTCTGATTGTTTTCTTTGCCTTTGGTGATCCGATCTTCAAATCGCCAGCTTTCGTAGCTGGCTTCAGCAGTTACATTTTTATTGCTTTTCAGTTCAATATTTACGATCGGTTTCCTGATGTCTACCCAAACCTTAACCTGAGCACTCAGCTGACCATCTGCTCCGGAAATGGCAATATATCCGTCATTCAAAATCAGTTCCTGTTTAAAGGTTTTGCCAGCAAAGGGATTGGGGAATAGTTTGATTTTAACCCTACCCAGCTTCAATAAGGTATTGTTTTCATCGAATGTGCCGCTGCGCGATAAATAAAGAAAAATCTCCCCTTTTTCTACCCAAACGTTCACACCAACATCTCCCCCGCCAACAGGCATTGATTCTGCTGAGTTATTGCTTTGGCTGGCCCAGACCACATTATTTTTTGCTATTTCTTGCTGGGCTTTGGCACGTGGTGAACCACAAAAAAAACAAAAAGCAAGGAGCAAAAAGCAACATGCGATATTTGCTTTATAAACCTCGCTTCCTGGCAGTCTATGTGTCTTAGTGGTCTGTCTCATTTTAAATTATTACCAGTTATCTGTGCGGAAAGAAGAAACTGGCAATCCATCATTTCCAAATAAATCGCCGATAACAAAGTCTTTAAAAGCATAGCGCACAGCAACAGGGACTTTAACCTCATCGGCTGATACTGTTACACTACTTCCGTTAATCTTGGCTTTTGCAGGATAGAATTTCTTATCTGCACCCGCAATTTCAAACAAACTGAGTTCTTTTCCAAATGAAGTTAAGCCGTTGGGCACATTTTGAAATTTTAGTACCGCTTTATCTTTATCAATAGTGATTGCCTCGTAGTTGGGACTCGCAGAGCCAAAACCTTTAATGCCGTAGGTTTGGGCCAATGCCAGGTAGGCTAACCGTTGTCCGCCTTGTTTTTTATTTGCCGGGTGGATAGATTTTTCTTCACCAATATCCATTAAAACGGCCATTCCGCTATTTGGGATCTTGGTTAACGATTTACGTTGTGCCTCTCTCAATAATGCAGAATTATATTGACCTTTAGCATTTTCGGGCAAGGCGGCATAGTTATAAGGAGCTATTTGGGCATAGTAAAATGGAAATTCGCCATTATCCCAGGCTTTTCTCCAGTTCGACACCATGGCTGGAAACAATTCTTCATAACGTTCAGGGCGCGTATAATTAGATTCTCCCTGATACCAGATTGCGCCACGAATGCCATAACCTATTACAGGATATAGCATGCCATTGTATAGCGTAGTTGGTGTCCTGCTTACTTCTTTTATGGTATCCGTTTTTAATGGAATCTTTACCTCGGGAAAAGATTTTAAATCATCTGGCGACATCCAGGCTTCGATTGACGAACCTCCGTAACTGTCATTTATTAAGCCGATTGGCACATTTAACAGCTCACTCAGTAATGAACCAAAATAATAAGCAGTCGCGCTGAAATTGGCCACAGATTCTGGAGCAGCTAATTTCCATTCTGAAGGCTTGCTATTGTCTTGCCGGGTGGTAACCGACGAGCGAGGAACCGTGTATATCCTAATTTTAGCGTTACCAGATTTTAAAATGGTTTCATTTGAGCCCATTATAGGTTGGCTTTTAAAACCTTTCATGGGCATTTCCATATTGGATTGACCGCCACAAAACCAAACTTCACCAATTAGTATATCCTGAAGCACCAACACTTCTCCATCATTAAAGCTAATTTCATAAGGCCCACCGGCTGTAGGGGTCGATATTTTAATTTTAAACTTACCATCCGCATCTGTTTGAGTGCTATAGCCCTTTTTATCCCAGGAAGTGACAATTTTTACCTTAGCAGATGGTTTAGCCCAACCCCAAAGGGCTACATTACTTTGCTGCTGTAAAACCATATGATCTGTAAAAATTGATGCAGGCTTAATTGTTGCAGCAGCATGGAGTGTAGTGGCTAATAATACACCAATCAATATTACTTTAAGCTTAATTCTTTTCATTTCTTTAGTCTTTGAAGGCCTGCTCCCGTATTGTTTTAATCTGAAGAGTCGCGATGGAACAAAACATCTATCTGCTTAGAGGTAACCATACCGACATTTCTGAATGGCCTCTATTGCCCCAGGTAAAGTACGGCACCAGTTTTATTGGGGTTGTTTCGTTATTTTGTGAGATGGGATGATAAAGCGTGTTGGTCCAATCTGTTTTTGCTCTTAATTTGGCATTCCCTACTAAACTCATCACTTCTGCTCCACTAATGGTAGTTGGTATCGCTTTTAAAGCTATTGAAGATGGAATGATTGCGTTGAAGATGCTCTTCCCCTGGAAATCATTGGATTCCAGACAATACACCACCGGACCTCTTTTAACGGCCACTTGATTTCTGTTTTCTTCTACTAAAGGGTTAGATTCGATTAATTGCGCTTCCATTGGTAATGTCAGTTCAACTATATCTCCAGCTTTCCAGCTTCTGTTTAGGGCTGCATAACTACCCGGTGAAGCAATGGTTTCCAATGCTTTTCCATTTACGCTGATCTTTGCACCATTAGCCCATCCCGGAATTCGAAAATAGAGGCCGTAGGGTTTATTTCCTGTTTTGGTTAGGGTAATCTTGATCTTCCCATCCCATGGATAGTTGGTTTCCTGTTTTAGGCTGACAGGTGTTCCATCACTTAATTTAGTACTTAAGTTATTACCTCCATATAAATTGAAATACAAACCTTTATCATTAACACTATAAAGATAATTGTTGAGTTCGGCCAGTGTACGCACCACGTTTGGTGGGCAGCAGTTAGACAAGGCGATGTAAGGCACCCGATCTTTAGACCAGCGTTGCTTGAATGGCAAATCATCTGACTGCGCAAGTGGATTGGTGTATAAAAAGTTTTTGCCATCCAGGCTGATGCCAGATAAAACGCTGTTGAACAAGGCAAGCTCCATTACATCTGCATACTTGGCATCACTGGTGATTTGGAGCATTCTCCAGTTCCAGAGTACATTGCCGATGTTGGCGCAGGTTTCATTATGTGCAGTAAAATTAGGTAATTGATAGTCGCGGCCAAATGCCTGATGAATCTTTTGTACATCGGCAGGATTATAAGAGGTACCATCCGGCGAGGTGCCATCATATAGCGAACCTAATCCTCCTGTGATGTACATTTTATGGTTACACACGTCATTCCACATCAGGTTGAGTGAATTCATTAGTGAGTCGTTGCCTGTTTCTGCGTAAAGATCAGCTACACCAGCATACAGGTAACTTGCCCTAACTGCATGACCCGTAGCCTTTTTTTGTTGTAAAAAAGGTATTCGATCCTGGTTATCATCTGTGCCATCATCAATTTTGCCCTTAATAGCGATAAGGTGCTTAGTGAGCTCTAAATACCTCGGATCTTTTGTAGTACGATACATTTCTACCACTCCCATGTAATGTGATGGACAGATGGCGTTACGGGCTAAAGTTGGAGAGGCCGTTTTATAAAAGTTGTATAAATAGTCTGTCGCTTTTTTAGCGATATCCAGCAAGGTAGTTTTCCCGGTTGCCCGATAGTGAATACAGCCAGCGGTCATTAAATGACCAATATTATAGGCTTCAAAGCTTAGACGATCTTGAAATTGGTTATTTGCACCTGTTGCGCGCTGTTCAATCATGGCTTTAGTATAAATATAACCATCAGCTCGTTGCGATTTTCCTATTACTACAATGGCTTTATCCATCATGGGAAGTAACTTAGGGTTTCTGGTAGAGGCGTACAAGCTTGCCATGGCCTCTAAAGTCTTATAATAATCACCATCGTGAAAAGAGGGTCCCGAATGTGATCCGGTATCTAAACCTGCGGCAATTTCAAAGTTCTTAAAAGCATGGCTGATTTTGGGATCATTGTAAATGGCCCACATATTGGGAACCATGGTTTCTGTAGCCACCTTAAAACGATCTGCCCAAAAGCCTTTTGTCCAGGTAACATCTCCCATGTTGATGCTGCGCAGTTTGGCGAACGGCGAGCCTGAGTTATTAACCAAAGCTTTGTCTTGTGCATTGGCTTGAAATGCTAAAAACCCTAAAACTAAAAATAAGCTTACGCTATATGTCTTCATATTTAATTCTCCTCTGACTGAATGGTTACCGGACCAATTAATCCGGCTGGATACAATGGTTTGCCTGCTAAACGAAAGGGTGCGGTAGTATTTGTAATTCTTTTATCTACAGGCAATTTACTATCACCAATTAAACGATTACCCCAGGTATTGGTTATTTCAATGGTGATTTGATTCTCTCCTTTTCTAAGTGCTTTACTCACCTCCAGCCGATGTGGAGCCGTCCACAATGTTCCGCAGTCTATACCATTAAGTTTTACACTGGCGATACTGGAGAAGCTACCTAAATCAATCCATATTTTACCTTCAATATTATTTTCGTAATTGAATTTCTTCGAATAAACGGCAGTACCTGAATAGTATTTTACTAAAGTATCGGTATGCTTAGTCCAATCCTGCAATTCATTAAAAACGACTGGTTTTAATGGACCACCGTATCTGGTGTCAAATTTGGCTTGCCAATCTTTGGAAAGATCCTGAGCCACTCTGAAATCCTTCCAGTTATTTCCTGAGTTGGATGGAGTAGCTTTTGTTGGCTCCTCAAACAAAATAAACAAGGACTGGTTAGGTTCCAATTTTAACTTCAGCGTAGTTCTTCCGTTCGAATTAACCCAGGAGTTTACTTTTATTGTATCATTAGATGATGCGTCATAAATAACTGGAATCCTGTTGGTTATACTGAAGCTAAAATTTAGTATCCTTGTAGTATCTAATTGGTTGGCAATGAAATAAATATCTTTATTAGAAGAACTTCTATGTGTAAAGACGATATACTTTGCGTATGTGCTTCTTTCCGTAACAACCAGATCCCTTTCTACGCCAAGTGCTGAAAAATCTTCAGGATAATAGGGAGCTTTATACACTGACCCTAAACCTAATTGCTTAACTAAAATACTTCCAGTGTTAGTTGTTTTGGCATTAAATCTTCCTCCCCAGATTTCTTCGATCACCTTATTGAACTCAACAGTATTCACCTGTTTAATGCCAGACTGTTGTGTGGGTTGTTCTCCCACAATAACCTTAGCGCCCTGTTTAATCAGGTCGGCAAGTTTCTTAGCTGTTTCATAACTAATATATTGATAATTAGGATTGAGGCTTAATTTACCTGTAAAAACCAATACCTTGTAAGTAGCGCTGCTGGCAAATACCACATTCCCGTTCTTAACGGTTGCTGTACTTAAAACATCAGGATTAAAGGAATCATAGGCATATCCCCGCAAAGGGTTTACCCAGTTCTCTGGATCAGCCATATTGGCTGAATGGGTTACGCCAGCAGGGATTTGCCTTAGAGGCTCATCCACATTGGCTAAGCGTTTTTGTTCTGCTTCCAGTACTTCTTTTCCGAATATACCGGGCAAGGTTTGCACTAACCGATCTGGTAACACCGAACGTCGGGGTAATTCTTCACCAGTAAAAACCGCGATATCAACTACGGGTTTACCTTGCTGCAAGAGGTTTTGGCTTCTGGTGGCATAGTCTACCCAGGCTTTGCCCTGCTTCCACCAGGTTTGATCGCGTTGAAAGTAAAGTCCAACGCCATCCAATGTCATTCCGGGTTTCCGATCTATCCAGGGATTATGTGTAAAAACGTGATAAACCAATTCATTTACACCCAAGGCATAGTTTCGGTCGAGTAAAGTCTTCATGTTAGCGGGGCTTTCATTCCAGTCCATACGTACGGTGGTAAAGGCCTCTGCCTGGATAATATTTTTACCATAAATATGCGCGGCTGAAATCGCATCGAGCATATCATTGGGTTTATCATGTGTAGGGCTGTTTAACCAAAACTCACCCATCGGAACATCAACGGTTTTGTAATGTAATAATCCATCGCTCATCATGGTTGGCGCAACACTCTCAGCAGTAAACATTAAGCCTTGCTCCCTGGCGAAAGCGGCCAGTGTTTTGTAGAATTTATCGACAATCAGCTCTGCAATGGTTTTTCGTACATCATAAAGGAAGTTCTCAGAAATAGCTGCATTCTCTATCGGAAGGCCAGTCATAATGGGCAAATAAGGTGTTAGATCGTATCCACGTCGCTTTTGAAATTCTGCCTTGAATACCGGCGACCAGTTTTGGCTACCACATTCCCAACTGTCCATGTAAAAAACACTCAATACTTTTTTGGCAATCTCCGGACCAGCATGCTTGAGGGCTTCCCCATACCAGTTTTTAATTTGGAGTTTGGCTGCCTCCGGATTGAATTTATCGCATTCCAGGCCTTTACCACCTCCTCCAGTAGCATTGGTGTGCCCTGTAGAAGTATGCCCAACGCGAAGAATAGTCCAGTTTCCTGCTGGTGGAGTCCAATTTAAAGTTCCATCTGCATTTAATTTCCCTGTGAGGTTGATTAACTTATTTAGTGGTACACAAAGATCTTTCGCAATCTCTCTTGAAGTACTTCTTTTACTTACTCTCCATACAGAACCATTTTTTCCTTCAAATTGATTGATTTTCGCTTCTGCAAACAGTTCTAGATTCAGCAATTTTAAGGAAGGTTTCCATTTCGCCGCATCGAGGTCTTCGGCTCCAGGTTCAGAACCTTTCTTGTCATAAATGAAACGAAAGAATTTGGCTGTAGTGGGTACAATACTATGCGTTACATCTTCGTCGGTATCTTGCCAACCATGTCTCGGTGCTTCGAGTCTTCCAATTGAACGATAGGTTTTCCCGTCATTACTCACCTTAATAGCCAGTCGTTGTGCCTGATAATTATTACCGCCAACTTTGATGCTGATACTTCGACAGGTAAAGGCTTTTTCAAATTCGTATTGAATGTAACAGGGTTGATTTGAACCAAAACTTTGCTTGTTACCAGGTTTTACCAAACCGCTGGCATCTGCCCCATTGCTGGCGGTTACTTTAGGGGTTATGGTTCTTGTAGATGAGCCTGTTCCTACCGGACTGGGATAAGCGTATACAGCGATATCCTTGTAATAATTTTCTTTAGATTCTGGTTGAGGTAAAATTACTTTACCACTTGTTTTACTGATAGTTAAAGTAGACCAGACTATTTTTTGCATAGACAGTTCAGGGGTAATCCAGGGTCCACCTGCAAGGGCAAAACCATCACTGATGTGCATACCCAGTTTTAGACTGAGTCGTTTGGCTTCGCTCATGGCAAACTCTACCATTTGCCACCATTCGGGTGTAAGCTGGACCGCTGGTGGATTATAAAGGGGCGCCGGATCTGCTCCCTGAATGGTTACCAGATAAGCACCTCCAATACCATTGGCTTTCATTGCCTCCAGGTCGGCAGTAATTCCGGCCTTAGAAACACCTGCCTTAACCCAATACCACAATACCCAGGGCTTTGCATTTTCGTTTTGCTGAGCCACTGATACTACAGAAAAGCCAAAGCTTAACCAGAGTATAAAACATGATATTATGGTATACTTTAAATTTTTCATCTTTTGCCGACGATTTTATAGCCTTTTAAACCGAAATAAAGAATAATTAAAAAGCATACCAGCGGAATGCTATAGCCGATCTGAATATTGTCTCCATAAGCATCGATTAAGCTTCCCATGCCAAAAGGCAGGATTGCTCCGCCCACAATCGACATGATTAGCCATGATGATCCAGGTTTGGTATCCTCACCAATCCCTTCAATACCTAATGCGAAAATGGTTGGAAACATAATCGACATAAAAAATCCTATCGCGCCTAAAGCGTAAACTACATACGAGCCTTGACCAAGGATGGCTACCAAACACAATAACGTAGAAATAATGGCATAAATAGCCAGAAGCTTATGTGATGAAATCCATTGTAGAAGTGCTGTTCCGGCAAAACGTCCGGCTGTAAAAAGAAAACCGTAAAGCACTAAATAAGAAGCGGCTGTTTTTTCATCAAATCCACCTCCCTGCTGCGCCATTCTGATAAAAAAGCTGGTTACACATACTTGTGCCCCAACATAAAAGAACTGTGCAATAACCGCCCAACGTAAATGTTTGTGTCGTAATGCACCGAAAAAACTTCCTTTGGCTTCGCCATCAATACTTTTCGTTTTAATCTCGGGCAAGTGAATGAAATAGAATATCACTGCAATAACAATTAACACGATCCCTAATGTGATATAAGGTGTTTTTACAGAAGCTGCCTCTTCCAGAAAATAGTTGTTACGGGTAACTTCGGTCATGGCATCCAGTTCTGCCTGCGTATGTGATTTACCCGAAAGGATAAATAAACCGCCAATTGCAGGTGCTACCATGGCCGCCAAGCCATTAAATGAGGCAGCTAGGTTCAGTCTGCTGGTAGCCTTAGCCGGATCGCCCAACACGGCCGCATATGGATTTGCTGATGTTTCCAAAAGCGTTAATCCACAGCCAATAATGAATAAGGCCACGAGAAAGGTGATGTAAGAAAGGGTGTTTGCCGCCGGAACAAATAGGAATGCTCCAAATGCAAAAGCCAGCAAGCCGCAAATCATGGTTGCTTTGTAACCCCATTTTTTTAAGATTATTCCTGCCGGGATAGCCATGAGGAAATAAGCGAAAAATACTGAAGTATCAATCAAAGTTGATTGCCTGTTATTCAGATTACATGCTTTTTTTAAATGCGGAATTAAAATGGAATCCAGGTTATGTGCCATTCCCCAAAGGAAAAATAAGCTTACAACAAGGATAAAAGGGAGAATATACCTCTTCCCTGATGCCGAATTTCCCTCGACTATGATTTCTGGCTGTGTTTCGTGGTTCATTATATATTTTTTATTTCAATGGTTCATTATTTTTCTGTCATTGCAAAGCCCGACTGTGTATTTCCTACTGGTTGGTGTCGCCACCGACCAGATTTTTATCGTCCTTCGACAGGCTCAGGATGACAGTTATCGAAGCGCTGATCAGTGCGAACTGAAGCAATCTCTGCTATCAATTCTCCTACTGGTTGTGTCCCCACCAATTCTACTAACTTAAGGAGAAAACTAAAATGGATTGTCATCCTGAGCCTGTCGAAGGGTAACCCATTTTAGTTTTCGACTTATTAAGAAGGTCTTCGACCAGTTTATCTCCTACTGGTTGATGCCCCCACCGACCAGATCGCAGCCTACAACTGTTTCTTAACCACCAAAAGGTGATCGCAAACCAGTACTACCTCACCATGCTGATTAATAATTTCTACATGTTCCGTTACCTGACCATATTCCGGGCGCTTGGTTTCTGATTTATCCGAGATGGTAATTTCAGAATGGATCGTATCGCCAATAAAAACAGGTTTTATAAAACGAAGCTTATCATATCCTTTAGACATGGCCTCTGGATTGATTTCTGAAGCCGTCAAGCCTATGCCAATGCTAAAAATCATTGTACCGTGTGCTATACGCTGCTTAAAAGGCTGTGTGGCACACCATTCTGCATCCATATGATGCGGAAAGAAATCGCCTGTATGGCCAGCGTGTACCACGAAATCTGTTTCGGTTATGGTACGGCCGAGCGTTACTCGTTTTTCTTCCAGCTGATAATCTTCAAAAAATGTTGATTTGAAATACATAGTTAGTTTTTATTCTTATTTTCTCTACTGGTTGGAGTCATCACCTACCAGATTTATTTATTTTCCTTCGACAGGCTATTATTGATGTTGTTTTATAACTATTTATTAATAAAATATTTATCTCAACACATATTCCCGTCTTTTCTAGTTGTAGCGTCTCGCTACAACCTAATATTTTTATCTTTTCCTCGCCGCCGGAAGGGCTCGTACCTTTTTCTTGGCAAAAAGGTACCCAAAACCCAAGGCTCGCATCCTTTCTTGGCTAGAAGCATCCTAATGCCATTAGCGGTAATAAGAGGCTTATGCCATTGCGCTACAGGCTAGCCCTCGCTGCTTATTCCCTTGGGCATTGGGCACCCGTTTGAAACTGCAAGCATTCGAATGTCCTATCCAGCGAAATGCTGCTAGGCCTGAGGGCGTGCTTAGCAACGGTAGTGCTTCATTTTCATTAACGCAGTCAGCAAGGTGCCCCCTCTACCGGCCGTCATTAGTTATATCCTTCGACAAGCTCAGGATGACAATTTTTTTCTACTGGTTGGAGTCATCACCTACCAGATTTATTTATTTTCCTTCGACAAGCTCAGGATGACAGGTGATGCGCCTGCCTCGTAACTCACAACCCGTAACCCGCAACATATCGATAGTCCTTCGACAGGCTCAGGATGACAGGTGATGCGCCTGCCTCGTAACTCACAACCCGTAACCTGCAACATATCAATCGTCCTTCGACAGGCTCAGGATGACAGGTGATGCGCCTGCCTCGTAACTCATAACCCGTAACCTACCTTAACCCCACCTTCATCACTCGACTGGTAAGCTGCCTCTACTACAGCCATCGTTTGAATTACATCCTCTACACTGGTATGTAAAACCTGATCAGAACCTTCGTTAAATCGCATTAGATTGGCCATGGTACCAACAAACGCTTCCGGGAACCAGGAGCCTTCAAGTTTTACGGTCTTCCATTCAGGTGATTTCCCTTCCTCTGCCAGGCAATATTCAAAAACATCAGGAACGCCATGTGGATAATCCATCAGCAATCCCATTTTGGCTTTAATAGCGCCTTTCGTTCCCTCCCATTTGATATAGCTTTCCTGGTGATCTGGGCCAAAATCATGATCGTGATTGGTATTAATCACCGCATGCATGGTATCGCCATAATCGAACAAAATGGTTGACCGGGAAGAGGATAAGCTTTTGGCCGGATGTTTTAGCGTTTTGGCTAAAATACTGTTCGGATTTCCTAAAAACGAACGGATTAAATCTACGTAATGGATACTATGATACTGGATTTCCAACCTCGGATGTACAATTACGTGCGGAAAGATTTCCCAAGGCGTTTTGATGGTTACGCGCACTTCCATATCGTACAACTCTCCAATTAAGCCCTGATCAATCAGGTATTTTGCTGCAGCAGTAAATGGTGCAAAACGCAATTGAAAGTTAATGGCAGCTTTAAAATTCTTCTCACGGCAAAGGGCTAAAATTTCATTTGCCTGTTTAAAATCATCACCCATTGGCTTTTGAATCAACACTGCGCTGCCATCAGGTAACTGCTTAAGTGTTTCGATGTACTGCTCAGGCATGATGGTTAAATCATATACTACCTGCTCCGGAGCATTTATCACCGCTTCTGCCAGGGAATCAAAAACATGTGGAATGCCAAATTTATCTGCTAGTTTCTGAGCGCGTTCTTTGGTACGATTAACAATTCCATAAACCTCAAAACCTGCAATTTTATAGGCAGGGAGGTGTGCATCGGCTACAATACCACCAGCACCAATAATGATAATGGGCTGTTTGGTTTTTGGAAGTTCTGGCTTATATTTTATATCAATACTCATCTATCTAATTCAATTATTTGTTTTTGGGCCTTTTCAATAAGCGATTTCGAAGGCTCATCGCTATTAATGGCTGATAGAACCATTTCATCGATTACAGCAGCCATAGCAGCCCAGTTTTTTTTCTGGGGCAGACTATTCGCTACCTCGTGTAACTGCTCCAACTTATGATAGAAAGGGATAATTTCGTTTATTTCCTCATCTTTCCAAGTAGAGATGCGACAACCGATTCCACCTTCGAGGGTAAGTTGTTTATCTTGTTTAGCTTGCGTTACAAAGCGAAGAAAATCATACGCAACCGCTTTGTTTTTACTGCCTTTGGCAATGGTATATAACCAATAAACGTTAAGCGATGCGGATTGCTCGCCAGCAGCTGAGGGAAGTAAATCAACGCCTACCTTACCCTTTACCTTAGCGTTGCCATCTACAGCACACATGCTGGCGAAACCAAACCAATTAATCATCATGGCGGCCTCACCTTGTGAAAACGCGATTCCGGCAGCAACGGATTCGAACTCCCTTGATTTTGGATGGACAGCTTTTGTATCGTTAACAATCTTGCGGTAAAAATCCAAACCATCTATAGCTGCCTGGGTATTGAGGTTAACCGCTCCACTTTTATCGACTAAAGTCCCTCCCCTCGTCCATAACTGGAGGCAAAAGTCGAAAACGGTGTTATGTCCGTCCGGATAACAGGCAAATATACTACCATACAAATTATCTTGCGGACGGTTAAAAAATTGTGCTATTTGATGAAAATCTTCCCATGTTTTAGGGATCTCTAAAGTTCTTCCGTACTGGGCAAGATAATTGGCCTGTTCTTCAGTATCTTCAAATAAGTCTTTTCTATAAATAAAGCATTCAGGCCCATCATGAAAAGGTAAGCCCACTATCTCCCAGCCAAAACGTTGCAAACACAAGAGTGATTTACTCCAGCCTTCCGGGAAATTATCAGGACGGTTTTTATTGATGCAAGGGTTAAGTACTTCAAAATCCTGAGCTAAATAGCCTTCGTAAACCCAATCTGTATTGATGTGAGCAATATCAAACTCCCCTTTTGCCAAACCTTTTTGGGTAATGGTACGATCATAAAGTTCGTGCAAATCCATCACCACCATTTCTAGTTGAAGCGTACAGCCAGATAAAGCACAGTATTCATCCCAAAAACGCTGCATTGCAGCTTCAAAGGGGGCAAATTTTCTAACGGCTATTTTAAAAGTTTCTGTCGACTTAGGCATCTGCGATGGTATTCTGTTTTATAAATTCTTTGATAATCCGTTCATTATCCTGACCTAACTTAGGTGATCCTTTGGTAGAGGTGAGTAATTCGCCATCAATGCGAATCGGGCATCGTGTGGTTTCATACTGGTATCCATCTGTCATAGTAACCTCCTGAATCATATTTAAAGCCTTAAATCCATCATGCGCCATCAATGCATTCCAGTTTAAAACATCTGCACACCAAATGTCGGCAGGTTCTAAAACCGACAGCCATTGCTCAGTACTCGCGGTAAGCAAGTGATCTGCTAAAATGGCTTTAATCTCGTCGCGTTTAGAAAAGGCTTCTTTTATGTCTGTATAGTCAAGTAATTTCTCGCAATCGAGCAATTTTCCCAATACGGGAATGGAGCCCATTGCCAGTGCTAAATATCCGTTTTCTGTTTGATAAATTCCGTATGGAGCACCTAAATATGCATTGGCATTGTTCTTTTGTGATCTTTCAGGGAGGCTTCCCCCATCGTTCATGAATGTTGTGATGGTTTCAAACTGAAAATCGTAGGCCGATTCCATCATGCTCACCTGAACAAAACCACCTTCATTTTTAATGGCTTTGCGGTACAGGCAAGCTAAAATCCCTTGCGCCAGATGTGCTCCAGCCAGCATATCTACTATAGATAAGCCCATGGCTACGGGACCACTACCCGCATTGCCGGTCAATGAAGTTAATCCCGTAACAGACTGCAAAAGAAGATCTTGCCCTGGCTTTCCTTTCCAGTCGCCATCCGTACCATAGCCAGAAATCTCGCCATAAATAATTGTTGGGTTTAATGCCAAAACGGATTGATAATCAAAACCCAATCGCTCCATTACCCCCGGCCGGAAGTTATGAATCATCACATCTGCCTTTCTAAGTAATTCGCGAACAATTTCTTTATCTTCATCGCTTTTCAGGTCTACTTCAAAGCTTTCTTTATTTCTGTTAATGGCATGAAAAACCGATGATTCGCCATTCATAATCAAGTTGGAAGTATAAAGGGTTCGGCAAATATCACCTACGCCTAAACGTTCAATCTTAATTACACGCGCACCGAAATCTGCCAGGCGTAAACTTGCAGATGGGCCAGACAAAAATTGGCTAAAATCGATAACTAAATAATCTTCAAGCGGTCGCATATCTTAATTTATTTCAAATTCTTTGTTAATGACTCCAGTATCTACCCCAAGTTTTGGAGCAGCTTTCGAAGCAAAAAGTTTTTCGTTATCTAAACGAATTGGGCTTACTGTAGTCTTGATGTTCTTACCCTTACCCAGATCCAACTGTTGTTCTATTTGCAGGTATTCATAATTGCTTAAAGCGGTAGCAGATTTATAGTCTAAAACTTCTGCCGACCAGATTCCATGGCTTTCCAGCAAATCAAGCCAGAGTTTAGAATTTTGCTCTTTAAAAGTCACTGCAAGGCGATTAATCAATTGATCGCGGTTATCGAATGCTGAATTGGCATCAACATACAAATCTGTAATATCACAGCCAATTACCGAACAGATATTCGGCAAACTCCCCATGGCCAAAGCAATGTGTCCGTCAAGGGTCTCATACATGCCGTAAGGGGCGCTGAGATAGGCATGCGCACTACCCTTGGCACTGCTCCTATCTGGCAATTTACCCCCATCATTCAAATAGGTGGTGATCACTTCAAACTGAACATCTAAAATAGATTCCAGTAAGCTCACTTCCACCAATACACCCTTATTGGTTTTCGCACGCTTGATTAAAGCGGCCATAATACCTTGAGCCAGGTGGTTACCACACATGATATCTGAAACTGATAAACCAAAGGGCACAGGTCCGTCAATGGCAGAACCAGATAAGAAAGTTAGTCCGGAAACCGACTGTACCAATAAATCCTGACCCGGTTTATTTGCCCAGGGGCCTTCATTGCCGTATCCCGTGACTACACCGTAAATCAGTTTTGGATTAATCGCCTGAACAGCGCTATAATCCAAACCAACTTTTTCCATAACACCCGGGCGAAAATTATGCGTCATTACATCTGCCCTGGCAATCAATTGCTTAAGCTTCGCTAAATCTTCAGGATTCTTTAAATCGGCAGCGTAAGATTCTTTATTTCTGTTGATGGTATGAAACAGCAGACTGTCGTCCTCAACAAAAAGATTTTTAATGGAAAGTTGACGACAAGCATCACCTGTTCCAGGTCGTTCAATCTTAATCACACGGGCGCCTAGATCTGCTAATTTTAAACCTGCAGACGGTCCAGCTAAAAACTGGCAAAACTCTAAAACCAAAAGCCCTTCTAACGGTCTGTTCATGATATGGTTAATGTTTTAGATTGCAGATATAATTCATTCATAGCCGATAAAACCTCCGCCTCATCTCCTCCGTTCATTAAATAATCTCTAACCACATCGCCGGCATGATCTTGAAAAAACATAGAGCCATGGTAGCGTGGGCGAAGAAATGCGCGTGCTAACGCCGGTAAAGTATTGTTAAAATATTGCTGACTTTGTCTGTTTACTTCCTCATTTTTCCAGGCGGCTAAATGCCCTGGCTGACCACCACTTTCAAAAAATAATGTCTGCTGGCATTCTGGTGAGCCCACATATCTGGCGTAAGCAACAGCAACTTCCATTTCTGCACATTTAGAAGAGATGGCAAATCCTGTGCCACCTAATGTACTTCTCAGGTTCGTTTTGCCATCTAAAGAGATCATATCGTGAAAATGAAGTGTTCTGCGTGCATAACCATTTCTGGAGTAGTTGGCATATCCATAAGCAAATGGGCAGTACGCAATTTCATCTGTTTGTGTCATGGCCTCGTATACCTGAATAGGATTTCTATTGAAATTGGCTTTATCTATCTTGCTGGCCAATTCCCGGTACATTTTTAAGGCTTTAATCCCTGTTGCTGTTGAGATCACTTCCTCATCACTTTGACAAGGATCTTCACCCAATGAGCAACAAAGCGTATAAAAATTCATCAAAACATCAATGGGAATACCCGCAAAGGCCACTAATCCCTGATCTGCCAATGCCAGCAAATCCTCAAAAGATTTAGGAAGTTGCAATCCCTTAGCTGCCAGTAAATCTGGTCGCGATGCAGCAACTGGGGTAGCCGCATCTATAGGTAGTGCCCATTGATGGCTATCGTAATGATAACTTTCATATGATGCCCCCACAGAATTAACTTCCTGATCTTTTAGATATTCTTCAGAAAGGTATTGATCCAATGGCACAATCGATTTTGTTTTAGCAGCAAAACCCGCCCAAGGATGATCTATTACCAATAAATCAAATACTTCTGCCAGTTCCTGGATAGAAAAATCGGCAAACTGTTGTAAACTTCTCTTCTCCCAGCTGATCTGAACATGAGGATTCAACTCCGAAAATCGCTGAGCTGTTGCAACCATAGGTAAAAATCCACGACTGTGGTTCCATGTTATTCCTCTTAAACTAATCTTCTTTTCCAATGCGCTAAAATTTTATTCTTTTTACTTTATTAATCAATTCTTGTGTTTTACCTTCAAATGGCAGCAGGTAAAAGCTGTATTTATAATTTTTTGATGGGATCTGATATTGTTCCAAAGGTGCTGCAACATCACTCCAGCTATCGTTACCCCCTACACCCATCTGTATTAAATCGATGTTTACTGTGAGGTAACCTGCATCTTTAAGCTTGTTGGTGTGTTTTGCTGATTGTACGTTTTCATCCGTATACGGACTTGCGCTCATGCTCAGTAAGCTATCGGCAACAAACGCCAGGCCTTGTTGTTTTTTGTGATTGGAGAAGAACATCCAACGCACATCAGTGCGATTTCCGTTCTCTTGTGGAACGGCATAGTGCTCCATAAATTCATTTATCGGCTGACTGTATATAGCAGCATCAAAGCCATAGCGCTTATCGATGTAATTTTCCATTGGCCCTCTACCGTACCACGTAATCTGCTCATCGTTACGCAGAATGCCCATTTGCATTCCAACCTTAGGGATATTAGGTAAACCTGGTTTAACTGCTAATTCATAATTTACCTTAACCGTACCTGTATTGGCAATTAAATAGCTGATCGTCACTTTTGCACTATCGTGGATCAGGCTATAGGTGCTTGAAATCATTAAACCTGAGCCAGCCTGTCCATCAAACTTACCTGCAACACTCGAAATAAATTTTAAATCATTCTGATACCATTGCTTTAACTTTTTATTGGACTTCCATCCACGTTTGTCGTTATCGGTTAGCGGACGTGTAAAATGGGGTAACAAGGGAGCGAAAATCTGCTGTTGTCCCTTCCATTTATAAGACACTAAAGCTCCATTCTGTTTACTGATCCCTATTTCAAAGTTTGCGCCCGAATACATATCCAAATCTGATGTATTCTTGTATTTAGGTGCTTCAATCCTTTCAATGTTTTTAGCTGTAGCCAATGGGGTTATCGCAAACTGATTCGAGGCCACCTCAAAGCCTTTTGGTGCCCAAAGTTCATCTTTACTTAGTGTGAAGTGAATATCGGCCAGGTATTCTGAACCAGACTCGATTTTAGGCAGGTATTTTGAAATATTAATTACCGTATCTTTCCCAGGCTGGAGGTTGATGGCTGGTAAGTTTTTTTCACTGATCAGCATCCCATCCTTACGGAAAATTAAGCTTGCGTTATAAGCATTCAAATTTTTAACCGCGTGGCGATTGGTAATCTTAATCAGTGCTTTTTGATTTGCCAATTCTGTTTCTGCACCTTGATAAACCCTTTTACACTCAAACATCGCCGATTTTGGCTTACCATCAGAATTCACTACCCCTTTAATGGTGAAGTTATCGAAATACTTTTCGCCGAAATCGCCACCGTAGGCATAAAACGGAACACCTGCACTATCGGTTTTTAAAATGCCCTGATCCTTAAACTCCCAAATGGCTCCCCCGATTACACGAGGTGTTGAACGGAAAACATCCCAGAAATCTTTCATATTTCCTACCGAATTGCCCATGGCATGTGCATACTCTACAAAAAATATGGGGCGATGGTCTCCATTGTCTTGTTCTGCCAACATTTTAGGGGTGTAAATGCTGGGATACATCCGGCTTACAATATCAATATAAGGCTCATCCTGAGGGTTTTGCAAACGATGCGAATGATCGTTTGGTTTCAAATAGGCTGGATTACCGGGATCCATATAACCATCTAAACGCGGATTACCCATGGCTGGTTCATAGTGTACCGGACGCGTGATATCGAAATCATGAATCCAGGCCGACATGGCCGCATGGTTTGGTCCCCTGCCCGATTCATTACCTAAACTCCAGATAATAATACTCGGATGGTTTTTATCCCGCATCACCATCCTGCTGCTTCTTTCTAAATAAGCGGCTGTCCAGGTAGGATCATTGCTTAACTTCCCACCCAATCCGTGCGTTTCCAGATTGGCTTCATCTATTACTAAAATCCCATACTCATCACACAAATCATATAAATAAGGATCCATTGGGTAATGGCTGGTGCGGATGCAATTGAAATTAAACTGCTTGATGGTTTTTACATCCTGTAATATATCTTCACGGCTAAGTGCCTTTCCCTTTACAGGGTGATGATCTGGGCGGTTAATACCATATAAATAGGTTTCTTTGCCATTGATTAATAATTTGCCATTCGTTTTAGAAAATTCGATGCTTCTGAAACCTACTTTGCAACTTTTTACTTCGAGCACTTTTCCTAAGCTGTCTTCCAAGGCTATGGTTAAAGTATAAAGATTTGGCACTTCATCGCTCCATTTAGCCGGATTTTTGATTTTCGTCTCCAACAAACCAAATTTCACATTATCCAAACGTGGCCAGATTTCGTTGATGATGCTTTCTGCGCTTCTTTCTAAAGGTTTTTCCAGTACTGCTTTTCCATTCCCATCGAAAAGGGAGGCTTTAACTTTGTACCCCTTAACTTCCTTACCAGTTAAATTTTCAATCCTTGGACGAATACTTAAAGTGGCATCCTTGTAATCTTTATCTAATTTGGTTTGCACAAAGAAATCTGCAATTCTAAGTTTAGGTTCGGCCAAAAGCATTACTTCACGGTGAATCCCGCTTAATCGCCAGTGATCCTGATCTTCCAGAAAACTACCATCGCTCCAACGGATAACCTGAACAGAAAGCACATTTTCTCCTTTTTGAAGATATGGCGTAACATTAAATTCTGAAGAAAGGAAACTGTCTTCGGCATAACCTAAAAACTTACCGTTTAACCAGACTTTATACCCCGAACTTACGCCCCCAAAATGGAGTGTGATATTCATGTCCTTCCAGCTTTCTGGAATAGTAAATGTACGCTGATAGCTCCCTACACCATTATAATCCTGAGGTACGTTGGGTGGGTTAACTGGTCTGAAAGGATAAACTGCACTTTTATAGATGGGCTTATCATACCCCTTCATTTCCCAATTACTGGGTACTTCAATTTTTGTCCAGCCATGTACCTTCGACTGATAGAAGTCTTTAGGTGCATCGGCAGGCTTTATGGCAAAAGAGAAATCCCAATGGCCATTTAAAGACAACATTCTTTTGGATTGGTCCCGATTCCCCTTTTTAGCATCTTCAATATTAGTAAAGGAATACGCTGTTGCACGAGATGGATCACGGTTAATTCCGCTTACCAAAGGATCTTCCCAAGGCTCCCGATTATAGATTTCAGGAACTTTCTGTACCGCAGTTGGTGTTTTATCTACCAGTTGTGCATAAGCCGGAGAAAATAAGAATGATGAACCACAAATGCACCAGGTTATAGCGTTAAAAATAGAAAAACCGCAAAGGCGCAAAGCACGCAAAGAAAAAGGCTTAAAAAACCTTAGTGTCCTGGTGATAAACATCGGCAATTCCCTCATTGCTTGCTCGTATTAATGGTTAATGATGAGGACGTTAAACCAGCTGCGCTTGCTGTTAATTTGATTGTACCTGTTTTTTCTTGTGCCTGGATGATAGCCAGACATAAGCCATGAAAAGCTTTACGATAATTGGCCTTGAAAGGTTCTAAACTTGCCTGAAAGCCATTATCAACGCCAGCAATTTCACCCACTCCTTCAACTTTGAACTGAACCAGGTTATCTGCATTCGGAACCACGTTGCCATCCTTATCTAGGATACGAACAGTAACAAAAGATAAATCTTTACCATCCGCTTTGATCTTTTTACGATCGGCAATTAACTCGATTTTAGCGGGTGCTGATGCTGTTTTAATGGTTCTTACCAAAACTTCCTTTCCGTTTTTTCTGGATACAGCTTTTAAAGTTCCAGGTTCGAAATCCACATCCCATTGGATATGCAAATCGTCTCCTTGCTTGTTGCGTTTCCCTAAAGATTTACCATTCAGGTACAGCTCTACCTCATTGGCATTATTATAATATGCCCATACTTCCACCTTTTTTCCTGTCTCCCAATTCCAATGCGGAAAAAGGTGTAATACAGGCTTGTCAGTCCACTCACTTTGGTACAAGTAGTAAGAATCTTTCGGAAAGCCGGCCAAATCCACGATTCCGAAATATGAACTTCTTGCAGGCCATGGGTAAGGCAATGGTTCGCCTAAATAGTCGAACCCAGTCCAAACGAATAAACCTGATACATGATCATATTTCTTGGCTTCCTTCCAGGTTTCTTCGTGTGTAGAACCCCAGTAAGCCGAAACATTATCGTAAGATGATGCAGACCACTCTTTGTTTCCTTCGGTAAATTTAGTTTTACCATCTTTTGGCCAGCGGCGAATGGTATCTGCAGTATCATAAAAACCACGTGTTTCCAAGGCAGAAGTGGTTTCGGTAGCTAAAAACTTAACGTTAGGATATTTGGATGGAAATTCTTTATAAAACTTGTGATTATAGTTTAATCCATAAATATCCAGTGCATTAGCCTGATAAATGAAGTTTTTCTCCGGAACCATTTCTGTTAAAGCAGAAATTACCGGACGGGTTTTGTCTAAGGATTTCACAATGCTCACCAGTTCTTTAGTGATGGCTACTCCCGTACTGTCAAACTGCTCACGGATTTCGTTTCCAATGCTCCATAAAATGATGGAAGGATGATTACGATCACGTTTCAACATATCTTCCAGGTCTCTTTTATGCCATTCAGGGAAATTCAAGTGATAATCTTTCGAGTTTTTCTTTTTCTTCCACATATCGAAGGCTTCGTCCATAACCAGAAAACCCATCTTATCGCATAAATCTAAAAATTCGGGTGCCGGAGGATTATGAGCCGTTCGGATAGCATTACAGCCCATGGCTTTTAAAATCTCCAGCTGGCGTTCCATGGCACGGGTGTTTACAGCAGCACCCAGTGCGCCTAAATCGTGGTGCAAACAAACGCCTAAAATTTTGGTTGGTGTACCATTTAGGTAAAATCCTTTTTGTGCATCAAACTTGAAAAAGCGAACACCGAAAGAAGTTTCAGTCTGGTCGATAACTTTATTGTTTTGAATGATTTGAGTAACTACTTTATATTGATAAGGATTCTCTATCGACCAGAGTGTTGGGCTCTTAAATCTGATACTGGCATTAAGTTTAGATCCACTTGTATCCACCTGAACAGCTCTCGGTTGCGATTTTTCCACGGGTTTTCCTGAGGCATCATAAATCGTGTGAACTATAGATGCATTTTGTTTGATACCACTTTTATTCTGAATGTTGGTTTTAACCTGTACCATGGCTTCGTCACTTTTCGACCAGGTATTTCCCGCCATCACTACAGATGCGTTGACAAAGGTCCCCCATTGTTCAACAGAAAGTTTAGCTGTTGTGGTTAACCAAACGTTTCTATAAATACCGGAGCCCGAATACCAACGGGAATCTGGCTGAGCAGAGTTGTCTACCTTAACAGCTATAGTGTTTTTTCCGGGATTAAGAAACTGACTTATTTCATAAGAAAATGAACTGTAGCCATAAGGTCTCTTTCCCAGGTACTGGCCATTTACCCAAACCTCGCTGTTTTTGTAAACCCCATCAAATTCGATCGTTACTAATTGCTGTTTATAATTGGCAGGTGCATTAAATTCCTTTCTATACCAGGCAATTCCTGTTGGTAAACCTCCACCTTCGGGCTTAGCCGGATTTTTCTCATCGAACTTGCCCTCTATACTCCAATCGTGTGGTAAGGTTAATTTTCTCCATTGTTGATCATTAAAGTTCTTGGATTTTGCTGCTGCATCATCTCCCAGGAAAAACTTCCAATCTTTATTAAAACTTTCCCTGATTCTGGATTGCGCAAAAGCACCCGTGCTTAACAAAAGCATCAGCAATAAGGTCTTCAGTTTTAATGGTATATATATATTATTCATGTTCTTAGTTACTACCCACAAAATTCAAGGTACTCTTTCCTAAATCTTTAGAAGTGGCTACAGCAATTCCGCGCTGATCTTTTTTATTTACGGCACAGTAAAAGTGATACACTACTCCTTTATGTTTTAGTACAAAGGATTTGTGCGCATATAATTCATCGTATTTTTCTGAGGACTGGATCAGGTTATCGCCCTGCCAATCGGTCCAGTTTACTAAATCCTTTGAGGCTGCAAAACGGTTAAATGCACCTTGTCTGTCTTGCCAGAATGCGCCAAAGTAAAACATCACCCAGGTATCCTTGATTTTTTGGATTACCCCATCGCCGGTAATTCCAACAGGATGATGCACCACAGGATTTTTACCAAAACGTTTCCACTGTTGCATATCATCAGAAACAGCCATACCAATGCGCTCGTACCATCTTGTTTTTTTATTGTTTGCTAATGAATCACCTACAGCATTGTAGTACATCACAAAGCGATGCCCGGTAAGCTTTTGTTTATCTTCGATTACAGTGCTTTTAAAGAGCTTATTTCGGTTGTCCCACCAGCTTACATCTGCATCGGCTGAGGTTAATACTGGCTGTGATAGTCTCGTCCATTCATGCACAACAGATGGTTTTTGGATGCTATAGGCCATTCCGATGGATAAGGGCTCGGTTTCGTATCCTTTTTCCTTACCACCGAAGTACGACATCCAATATTTTCCATCGAATTGCCCCAGTTTATAGGCTCCTCCCCAATCGGTACTCTGCAAAGCATTGTAACCAGCCTTCTGGTTATCATCCCAGTTCCCTTTATCTTCAAACGACATGAGTTTTCCCTGGTTCTCCCATTTCAAAAGGTCTTTGCTTCTGGCTAACCAGGTTTCATACCCCCTGCCACTGTAAATTAAATAGGTCATGTACCAGTATTTACCTTCTCTAAATATAGTCGGGCAATCCATTTTATGGTCGGTATCCTGTGGAACCATCACCAATCCATATTTATAGGGTGTTTTAACTTCCTGGTAAATATTTTCCATTGCTTCTGCCGAAACCGGATTTTTCACTTCCTGAGCAATGGCAGAAAAAGCCATTAAAGCACTGATGATAGTAACTGAAATCCCCTTCATATTAATTAACCTTAAATTTATAGTGTCCGGAACCTACTTCAATTTTTGCTCTTCCTTTTTCATCCTTTAAGCGCGTAAAAGGAGCTTTATTTTCTTCTTTTATATTTTGATTTACCTGGATTGGCAAATAGATATTCGCCCTTGTATTGGCCGGGATATCAACTGCAATTTCAAAGCTTTCATTAACCTTTTTCCAATCTGTAGCGATTAAGCCATGAGGCGAATTGTAAGTGGTTTTAGCCGATTTCAAATCACCAGCCACTTGTGGGTAAATGCGGATCTTATTAAATGCGATACCATCATCTTCCTGACTAATGCCTCCTACGCCACTGTAAAACCATTCCATTAAATGGCCTAACATAAAATGATTATTAGATACTGTAGGTAATGCTGCCCATGATTCGGTTAATGCGGTAGCCCCTTTTTCAATCTGCATCCCATAACCTGGAACATCAGACCTGCTGTTCATATCAAAAATCACGTCAGACCTTCCAGCATCTTCCAAAACCCTCAACACGTAACGGTAACCAATGTCTCCTGCCGTTAAGCTATTATTTCTGTCTCTGATGTCTTTTACCAGATTATCAACAACCAAATGCTTATCCTGATCGGCTACCAAACCCATAAATACCGCCATGGCATTAGCAGCCTGACTTCCAGTAGCATACTGTTTAGTTTGAGGATTGTAGAACTTATCGTTGAAAGCTTTGCTTACCTGAGCGGCAAGCTGCTCATACTTTAAAGCATCCGCTTTTTTTTCTAAAAGCGTTGCCATCTTGTTTAGTATGGTTAAATCATAATAGTAAATGGCTGTACCGGTAACGCCCATTGGGGTTAATTGCGAAACGCCTGGAGGTTTTGGCCCAAGGTCATACCAATCGCCCAATCCTTGTGACAGTATATGGTTATCGGCTTTGGTACCCAGATAACTGATATAACGCTGCATCATCGGATAGTAGTCAATGATCGCTTGCTTATCACCATACCATTGATAGAGGTACCAGGGCATTAAAATACCACTACTTCCCCATTCAGGTGAATCGCGAAACATATCTCCACCCCATTCAAATTTGACATATTCTGGCGCAATTTCAGGTATAAGTCCATTGTCAAGCTGCGAGTTTTTCATATCCTCCAGGGCTTTTTTGAACAAGGACGCTGCATTGTAATTGTACCTTACCGAACTACCCATGAGGTGAAGCTCTTCCAGCCAGCCTAATTTTTCACGATGCGGACAATCAGTAAAAACACTTACCATGTTGCTTTTTATTGCCCAGTCGATTAAATCATTTGTTTTATTGAATAAAGAGTTCGAACTGGTAAAAGTCCCAACCTTTTCTGCCGCATTTCTGATATGTAGGCCTTTTAATGCTTCAAGAACAGGAAGTGCCGAATTAGGCTCTTTTCCTGCCGGAACAGCTCCCTTAACCTGCACATAGCGAAAACCGGTATAGGTAAACCTAGGACGCCAGGTTTCTATGCCCTCACCTTTCAGTACATAGGTAAAGTAAGATGGACCGCCAATATTTTTCTGGGTAACACTACCATCTGCCTTTAACAGTTCCGCTGGGGTAAAGCGAACAGTATCTCCTTTTTTGCCGCGTACTTTAATCTCGATAATGGCAGATGCATTTTGTCCAAGGTCATACACCCAATCGCCACCGTTTACAGCACTGATTTTTTTTGCTGAAAAGTTTTCAAATATTTTAACCGGCTCTTCTTTTTGAGCTTTTAACGCAGGTCCATCAACTGTAAGTGCATTTTTCCATTTTAGATCACTAAATCCTGGTAAATCCCAGCCGTGCTGCTCTAAATTGGCATTATAATCTTCTCCCCCATAAATACTAGAAAAAGTAATGGCAGAAGGAGCTATTTTCCAAGTAGGATTGCTCAAAATATCTGCTGTAGTGCCGTCTGTATAAGTAATTTGTAGTCTGCAAATTAACTTAGGGTAGCCAAAGGCTGATTTCAACTTGCGATACCGTTCCTTTACCGGCGGAACATAATAAAAGCCATTGCCCAATAGTACGCCAATTACATTTTCACCTTGTTTAAGTTGCTTAGTTAAATCATAGGCTACATACAAAGCTTCTTTATCGTATTTCGTCCATCCCGGTGATAAGAAATCATCACCAACTTTTTGGCCATTCAAATGCATTTCAAAATGTCCTAAACCGGAGATAAATACCGTTGCCCGCTTAATCTCTTTAGAAACCCTGAAACTTTTACGGAACATCGGCAAGACATTATTGGCATTGAATTTATCCTTCTTACCATCTGTTGGAAGAATGTTGACATTGGTATCTGCTAATTTTTCATAAGCGATCCATTTGGCACCTTTCCAATCGGCAGCACTCCATAATCCCATCTGCCAGAAGGCTGGCTCGCTCCAGGTAGCTTGATTTTGATTATCCCATACCTTAACCTTCCAGTAATAAGCCTTGGTAGCCATTAATTTCTGTCCTGAATAAATTATTTGAAGAGACTGCGAAGTATTTACCTTTTTAGAATCCCAGATATTTCCTTTGTTTTGAGCTAAATCCCTTGCATTATCAGCAACCAAGATTTGATAAGCTGTTTGTTTAATATTGTGCTTAGCTGATTGAATTTTCCAGTTTAAAACCGGTTGTAGATGATCAATTCCGATGGGATTGCTTTTATAATCGCAGGTTAAATCTACAATCTTAATTTGTGCATGAAGCGAAAAGCTGGTCAGCAATAGTCCAAAAAAGATAATAAATTTGCTCATATACTCCTTAGCGGTTAGCTAATTTTATATCATTTACGATATAAATATTTGGTTTATAATTGGTTATCCAATGCAAAAATGAACTAGAATAATTACAATCTCTATTTCAGATCAATTCAGGTTAAACACCTGGGTTTAACATGAAGCATTAATTCAAATATAAATATTTTTTTTAAATATGAAAAGCTATATTATTGCATTAATTATTTAAATGTGTATTATGCAGATTAAGAAAGCATTTTGTATGTTTGAAATTGTAAAAAATACGCTACAACCAAATAATAAACCCATGAACGAGAAAGAATCGAAGTATCAGGCTCCTGCTTTGGATAAAGGGCTGGATATATTGGAGTATTTATCTGCTCAATCTATTCCCCTGTCGCAAACCGAAATTGCAGTAGGCATTGAGAAAACCCCTAATGAGATTTACAGGATGCTAATGAGTTTGGAAAGTCGCGGTTATATTTTACGTGATGAGGTTTCAGGAAAATACCGTTTGTCTTTAAAACTATTTTATCTTTCTCATCGCCACTCTCCTGTTGATGAATTGCGCAAAGCCGCACAATTCCCATTGGAGGACTTAGCCAATAGCGTACGTCAATCATGCCACTTGAGTATTTTATACATGAACCAGGTAATGGTGATTATTCATGCTAAAAGTCCGGGTCCTATTGCCTTATCTATTGAAGAAGGCAACTTATTCCCGCTGCCACTTACTGCATCGGGCAAGGTTTTGTTGGCTTACATGACGGATGCGGAGCGGAATAAAACACTTAAAACCAACGCCATTTTTAAAAAATACCCTAAGCCCAAACAGGAGGAATTTCTGTTATCATTGGAAGAAATCAGAAAAAATGGTGCATATCTCAGAACCAGCGATTTAGCTGCTGGTGTAACCGATATTTCTGTTCCTGTTGGGATAGCGAGTGATAATGGCATTATTGCCTGCTTAACCATCTCTATGTTAACTGCGTTAAATAACGACAAGAGCATTAACAATGAAGAGATTTTAGCGGAAGCGAATAAATGTGTTAAGAAAATTGAGCAAAGGATTGGGTTGTAACCATGGTTCGTGTGTCATGCCCCCATTAACAACCTCATTTTTTTACCAATGGTTCGTGACACACGAACCATGGTGAGTTTAACAAGTTATTTGATTATGGTCTGTGTGTCACAGACCATGGGGACCATATGTATATTTTATTTTATACTCCTTCCCTTTTTCAATCTTTATCTCGTATACACCTTTCCCTATTTCTGTCACCACAGCACCAGGAGCATTTGGCTTAGATTTACTTTTTAATTTTAAAGTGCCCATCCCGACCGCTGATTTCACTTTGATTTCTTTGTTGCTGCAATAGACTTCAATATCGCCATTAGGTGTAGGCACCTTACCTTCCATCCAGGCCAAACCGCCTAAATTAGGTTCAATGGCATAAGTTTTATAACCGGGTTTGGTTGGCTGAACGCCTAAATAATATCTTCCCAGCAAATAAATCGGACTGGCACCCCAGGCGTGGCACAAGCTTTTTCCAAAGGGCCTGCCATACATGGCTAAATGTTCTGTCCCTTTTTTATCTGGATTATATTCTTCCCAAAAAGAGGTTGCACCAAGCTTTAACATACCACCCCAATAGCTTTTCATCTCTTTAAGCACGTAAGATTGCTCACCCATGGCACATAATGCCTCCAATTCATAAAAGCGCATATAAGGTGTAGTGATTTTAGCCACGTTATCGTTTAAAAGCACATTCTTTTTTACCCCTAGCTTTTGATCCGCAGTAAAATAATCGAAGAAGATGCCAAACATGTTTGCGTAGCGCGTTACATTGTCTGTAGGTTTTCCCGCTATTCTGCTGTGCACCAAAGCCTGTTTATTGGCGTTCCAGTAAAGGTCAAAAAGCTTCTTTTTTAATGTTGTTGCTTGTTGATCATATTTCGCAGCACCATCGGCATCATTGGCCAGTTTAGCGCAAAGCGACATCGTTTCTAAGCTTCTGGCATATAAAAGCTGTTCGAAGCTCACTTCCCCTTCTTTACTCAATTTATCAGCCCAGTCTATGAATATCCAGTCGCCGGGCATCCATTCTAACAATCCATCTTTATTCTTTCTGCCATCAATGTAAGTCATTAAAGATTGCATTCGTGGGTAAATATCCTGTACAAATTTCTGATCGCCTGTGAATTTGTAGTAATCGTAAATCCCCAAAAACCAATAGAAAGAATAATCCATAATGGTGTTAATATGAGCCGTTACAGGATCCTTTCCACGCTGTGCCCATAATGTTCTTTTAACTGTTTCGGCATCAAAGAATGAATAATAATTCATCAGGTAGCTTTGGTAAGCATCTCCAGACCATACCCATCTGTCTCTTTTGATGCCATCGATGAAAAATTCGCGGGTGTTGAGGTGAAAAGTATACTTGGCTACATCATAAATTTTGTTCAACTCCTTATCAGATGACTTAAAACTCCCCTTTTCGGTTACGGGAGCATACTCATATAACATAGAGATAGAATCTGCTGCTACAGAACCCTCGTATTGTGCATTTACGTATCTGAAAGCCTTAGATAAGGGCATGATGGAGTCCTTTTTAGCGGATAGATCTATATCCAGATAGTCAAGGGTTTCACATTTATCTGTTGATAGCGCTTCTTCTCTGGATTCTCCATAATAAATACTCATTCTGCCCTTACCCCTCAATCCATGAACCTTAATAAATCCGAAAGTTTCTTTTCCAAAATCGGATAAAGTTCCCTGGTTTGCCTTTTCTATTTTCGTAGCTGCATGAGGGGTAACGGGCAATTTGAACGCAGATGGTGCAATTAAAGGGTCGGTAAAATGCCATGATCCAGCAGAAACAAAGGTTGTTCCCGATTTATCTGAGGTTTTACCACTGGCATCAATCCACTCCTTATCTTCAAAGGTACTTAGCCAGGTTTCATCAGATATCACGGTTTTTCCCTGAACAAAAATTGCAGGAACCTGGGCTTGATTATAAACCTTTAAACTTAATTTATGCTTCCCGGCTGGAATTTTAATGGTTTTCGGGAAACCGGAAATGGCTTGACCGTCTATTTTTACATTGTAGGTACCTTCTACATACAACTTAACTTCTTCTGGTTCGGTTAACGTAAATTCCTTGTGAAAATCGACCAAAACATAATGACTATCCATCTTCCAAAAGACAGGAAAAAAAGATCCTCTTTCAGTCCTTCTGTTTTGCATCACATTGCTCATGTAGATATCAAAATCGCCAGGGTACCAAATCCAGGAAGCCTTTTGAGCTTGTGCCTGGTCTACAAATAAACTTGCTGCAAGTGCCAGAAAAAGGCAAATTCTGTGTTTCATACAATTAATGTCCGTTAAAGAAAATATAAAGTAAAACCATTACAATGGCTAATGCAATCCAGGAAATCCATACTGTGCGATCAGGTTTTTCAATGTTGGCCTGATGCGATTCATTAACCTGATAAACACTAGGTGATCGATCCAGGATAGAAATCACTACAGCGAGGAACAACAAAACCATAAAGATCAGGAAGGAAAGAATCAAATAATGTGGCCAAAAGCCAAATTTATCTGGTGGTAAAATCCATAAATAGGTTATTCCAACCCCCAAACTAAAAATGGAGCCGATGGAAAGTGTAAAATTAACGGCTTTCCTGGTGGTTTTTTTCCAGAATACCGTCAGTAAAAACACCACAGAAAGCGGTGGCGCAATAAAGCCTAAAACCGATTGAAAAACATCAAAAAGATTCAATCCTTTAATGTTATCAATAGCAAGTACAACAATTACTGCAAAGATGCAGCCTGCTACAACAGCCAACCTGCCTACCTTAACAATTTGCTCATTGCTGGCAGTGGGGTTGAACTTCTTTACATAAACATCCATGGTAAAAACCGTACTCAGTGAATTTAATGAAGATCCAATTGTTCCCACTAAAACGGCAATCAGCACCACAATCACTAAACCATTCATTCCTGGCGGAAAAAGATTCGTAACCATGGTCATGTAGGCCTCATTAGGGTCTTTCAAATTGGGGAAAAGCACGTAACACAATATTCCCGTAAGGATGAATAAGGGGAGTGAAAGTATTTTTAACCAGCCAATAAAGCTCACTCCCAACTGTCCCTGTTTTAAATTTTTGGCTCCTAAAACAGATTGAACCATAGATTGATCGGTACAGAAAAAAGCGACTGCAGCTACCGGATAACCTAGTAAAATGGCGTACCAGGGATATTTAGGATCGCTGGCTGGCTGAACTAAGTTCCAGAAATGCGATGGCGTTTTTTGGTATAATTCGGCTATTCCACCTACTTTGTACAAGCCCAATATGGTTAGTGAAAGCGATACCGCAATCAGTAAAATCATCTGAAATACATTTACTTTGGCAATGGCTTTCAATCCACCAAAAAAGGTAAACAAACCTGCGAAGGCAACCAATACGGTGACCGATTGCCACATAGGGATACCCAAAATCTGACGAACTAAAAACCCTCCGGCGAATAAGCCCAAAGATAGCCAGGAGATCAGAATTTTAACCAGGGCATACCAGGCCAGGATATTTTGAGTAGAGTCGCCATAGCGATTCCCCATGAATTCGGGCATGGTACTTACTTTCGCCGCTAAGTATTTGGGTGCAAAAACGATGGCAAGCAAGAATAAAAAGATAAATGCATACCAATCAAAATTTACCGCCACAATACCAGTGGTATAGCCTATACTGGCAAAGGCAAGTAACATGGAAGGCCCCACATTGGTGCCCCACATATTAAAGCCAATACTTGCCCAGCCTAAAGATTTATTAGCCAGAAAGAGATTCTCATCCTTTTTTTCGCCTTTCGAAAAACTGGCTTTGTAACCAATGAATACCAAAATAATGACATATGCTGCCACGATGAGGTAATCTAAACTGGTTAAACGTTCTATAATGTTTCCCATTAGTTATAATTTGACCCATGGCGCGTGGCACACGCGCCATGTATTGCTTTTTACTTTGATTGTTCGTGACACACCTACCATGAAATATTCATCTTGCTGCATCCTGAGTGAAGGATCCGGGGTATGGACACGCGCCATGTATTGCCTTTTGCTTTGATTGTATATTCTCAAATGGTTTCTATGTCACAAACCATGATTTACAGGCCAATAGACTCCCTGGTAATGCTATTCGCGTTCAAAATATCATCTATTTTTACAGGCAACCCTGTTTCTAAAGATTTATCCATTGCCTGAAGCAAGGCCACAGTGCCAATGCCTTCCTTTAAATCGGGGTAGGCGGTAAAGTTGTTGTTGATGCTATCGGCAAAGTAATCCAGGTAGTTTTGATACTCTCCGGCATGGTGACTTTGGCCTTCAAAACGGAAATAATGTTTTAAGGTAGCATCTCCCCAACGAATGATACGCTCTTCGCCGGTATTGTCTGTTATGGCATAACGTAATTCATGATAATCGGCCTGACTTGCGCCCTCAGTACCCCTTAGTATGCAGGACATACCGCTATCTCGTGCCGTAGGTTGCGTAGGACCGGTGTAAGCACCACTCACCCTGGCAATCCTGCCATCTTTAGCTTTGAAAATGAAATGCATGGTATCCTGATTTTTCAAACCAGCACTTTTCCCATTACTACTAAGCATGCCATAGCCCATTACCTCTTCAATATCAGGCAAATACCAGCGAATAAAATCTGCCGGATGGCTTAAGCCGCCATATAGCCATTTGAAGGATTGCTTTAAGGACCAGCCTTTTTCTAAAAACCAGCGGTGATCTGCGTGATAATGACTTTCTATGGTGATCAGATCCCCGATTAGGCCTGCATCAAAATCTTTTCTTTGTCTCATGGCAGGTTCAAAAAAGCGTGAACTCTGACCTACAAATACCTTTTTTCTGGATTTTTTGCCTAATTCGAGCAGTTCATTGGCCTGAGATAAATCATCGATAAAAGGTTTGGTGCAAACCACATGCTTTCCATGCAATAAGGCTTGTTTGATGTGCTCAAAATGCAGGTGATCTGGTGTGTAAATCGCAATCATATCGATCTTATCACTGGTTAACATATCCTCATAATTGGTGGTCCAGTTTTGAAAATCAAATTCCAGTGCACGTTCCTCGCAAAGCTTTTTATTGGCATCGCAAATCTGAATCAATTTGAATTTTCTACTCGATAATGATGCAGAAATGGTGCTTCTGCCCTCTCCTAATCCTAGGATCCCTAATCTTAACATGGTCATATTTTTTCTAAGCGTTTTATGGTTAGTTTAATGGTTTAAAGAAAACCCAAACTTCATCGGGTTTTGTTCCTGCAATGCCTTCCTGGTATTTCTTCATGAGGGCATTCCATTCGTCTACTTTTGGGTTATTTGCTGTGGTTTTCGGATTAAGCTCATCCAGGCTTTTTCCTTTAGGTATACTGATAATCAGCATCAATTGCCGATCGTTTTTATAAATCACCAATTGCTGAAATTCTGCGTTACAGAAGCCTTTTGATAGTTCTGGCCACTTTTCGAATTGGGTTTTATGATAATCCAGGTATTCGGACTGTAGTTTTTTATCTTTAACCAGATTTGCCGATAAAATGATGTTGTCCCATTCTTTCACAGGTTCTAATCCGCAATTTACCTTTCTGTTGAAATGATAAATCTGATCTTCATAAAGTTTAATGGCGGTTGGATTTAATCGTTTCAGGGTTTGCTGCAGGCTTTCCACTTTTAAGTTGGAAGTATAGATAACCAGGCGATTACTCCAGTTAAAAATATCGGTGGTTTTAAGATTATTTTCCTGTGCAAAAGTTTTTAAGGTGCCCGAATCCGGGATGCTGTCTGCATGGAAGATCAGCTCAAAAAATACAGGCTTAGCAATAGCAATATTGGTTCCTCTTTTTGAATGACTTGCTTTATATTTTTGCAGATATCGATGAGCAGGGCTTAAACCAGCATTTTTTCTAATGGTTGATGAAACATTTGCCCCATTGTCCTTCCATATATTATCTGGCCCATTGGCATTTTGCAGGTATTTTTCATTAGGTGTCCAGTTATCCTTAATGGTGAAACCCGATGAGCCTTCATCAGTATAAAGATAGAACCAATGTTCTGGAAGATGTGCATAAGGTGCTTTGTAGATACTATCGACAACATTTTCTGTGATTTGGGAACCCGGCTGCGCGGAAAGGGTATAAATTCCGGCCACATCGTACATGTGCTTGCCGTAATGATGAATTTTATTTCCCTTTATGATGTTGTTCGCCATCACATTTTTGGTTTTGGTCCAGCCCCAACCCATGCTAATGCCCGAATAAGAAACATCACTAATTTCATTGTGAAGAATCTTCAGTCCATTCACATATCCGGCACCAATACCTACTGCACCCCAATCCTCATTAGTTACATCTGTGATGAGGTTATTTTCAATATTATTATCTTTAGACACTACCCTTAAATCTTTAGGTAGATAAGGCAAATGTACTTCCGTTGATTCATCTGAGAATGTACCCATCAAAATCCCAGAGCCACCGATGTCTTTAAATAAATTACCTTTGATGGTGTTATTATGCGTTCCTTTTCCATAATCCAGGCCGGTTGAAGCGTGATGTTCAAAGCTACAGGATTCAAAATTAACCTGATTGGCATACTGAATTTCAATTGCTGCTGCAGGCCGACCCACCCAAGCCTGGTTTTCTAAATTCTTTTTATCTGCTGTGCCGGGTACTTTAAGTTTATAGGCATCAAGCATGTACATTCCTGCCTGATGCGGAACATGCCCTTGCTGAGCCGGTCTCAACCAGCTGCTGTGCTCAAAGGAAATGCCTTTAAAAGTGATATGAGACACGGGATGATCTATGTTCCCCTCTACTTTCATTAATTGCGTTAAAACCGGTACAATAACCTGCGCATGGCTCAAATTTTCTGTTGCTTTTGGCCAATAATAAAGTTTATGATTTTTCAGGTCTTCAAACCATTCTCCGGGTTGATCTAAAAATTGGATGGAATTGTATAAGTTAAAGGCAGAATTCCCTGTTTTTTGGGAGAACCAGGGTGCTGGCCAGGGGTGTTCAGACTGGATTCTGCTTTCCGGTTGCATAAAATACAATTCTGCCTTTGTTTTATCTATTTTAACAGACTTTACCCGCAGGTTGGCTACAGCCCACCATTGGTGGATCAGCATTTCAATGCTGTTGCTTTCGTTTAGGTTTATGCCTTTGGGTAAGGGAATGGCACAAGTTTGTTTTTCCGTATTCCAAGATAAAATTCTACCCATTTCATCACCATTAAAATATTTCGCATTAGTAGCCTTTTCACCATTAATCCAAAGTTGCCTGAAAAGTAAGTCAACACCCCCATAGTTAGGTATATCTGCAACCCAAATCTTCCCTACTGCATTTTTCGGTAAGCCAGGGATTTTTCCTGTTACTTTTTTCCATCCTTTAATTTCCGTTCCACCACTAAAAACCACCTTTTCATTATCATGGGCGACGATTTCTGTGGGGCTCTCTTTACTTCCTGCATCCTCAGGACGAATAACAATCGGTTCGTCCAGTTTGTAAAAGCCTTTTTTAATGATAATCCGCACTCCGGTTTTTACAGCAGGGTCATTTAAACGACGAAGCTCCCGGGCTTTTCGCAATGCAGCATGTAATGAGGCTAAAGGCTTTTCTTTGGCACCTGTGTTTGTATCTGCGCCGTTTGTAGCAACATAAATATCTACCGCATGAGCTTGCAGGTAACATAAATTTATTAATAACAAAAGCGTAATACTTAACTTCTTCATCTTAAAGGGTTACTGGGCTTGAAAAATTGATTTTAGGTATGTGGTATTGGCTGTAAAGTTTCTTCTTACGTCTGTTGGTGTTTGGGCATCTCTTGAGCGTTCTACCACCAGCCATCCCTTCCAACCCATATCATCTAGTGTTTGTTTAACTTCTTGTAAATTAATTTTGGGATCGTTCTGCAGCCATACACCGTCTTCATTTGTGCTGTGAATCTGGATAATGTGCTTCTTACCTAAAATCCTTAATTCCTGATGTAAATCTCTTCCGTTTTTTAAGGCATTAGAAAAATTGAAATAGCTTTTAACGGCTTTACATCCAACTTCCTGTAGCAATGCCAACTCTCCTTTTGCATCTAAAGCGCTTTCAATTCCGATAATAACGCCTGCTTTGGAAGCCATTTTACCAGCAACTTTTAGTCTTTCAATAATGGCTCCCCGGAGTTCGGGATACTTAATTAAATCGCCCTGAATACCTAATGGAAGAAAAACCACCTTTACGCCCATCGACTTTGCCGTATCCAGGCAGTCCTGAATCATTTTTTGATAAGTTGGGCGGGTGGCAAAAGATTGCGCGTAAAATCCAGTCATGGCTAAAGAACAGATTTCAATATTTAACGCCTTGGCCTGATCTAAAAATTGCTGTCTGGTGATTGGGTCTGCGAGCTTATTATCAAATGTTTCCCGGTTCCCTAAGCCGCCCATATCCAGTTCTAACCCATCGGCTCCAATTTCTTTGGCCAAGGGAAAAGCGCTAATTTTCTGTCTTTTGAGGATCATGAGGTCAATCACTGCCACTTTGTAGCGATTTCTCTTTTCAGCTGCAAATAACAATTGATTTGGCAGGCATAAGCTGCCTGTTACCAAGGCCAACTGCCCTATAAAACGCCTCCTGTTTTGATTGAACTCCATCAGCCTATTTACTTGTTGTTGAATAAAATAACTTTTCCAGATTCTCAAATCCCATTACCGCATTTTTGGGTAATTTTTCTCCCTTATCTCCGAAGACATATAAGGCATTTTCTTTCTCAATGGTTACTTTGCTCTCATCGTAACGGCCTGATTTATCGTTTACCGCATTTCCGTTGAGTTTGAAATATTTAATCAGGAAATCGTACAATGCAATGCGCTTATTGATGCCGAAATCGTGTTTCTCTTCCGGAAGATGAACATTTTCTACTTTATCCTTTACGCCATAGTATCCATACATTTTTTGCAGGTATGGGAAATCGTGTTGAGGGGTGTGGGCAGTCCAGTCGCTTCCATCAGACACAATTAATTGTGGATGAGGCGCTGCCATAGCTGCCAATTCAACATTATCTGTACCACCGGCACATTGATGGATGGGCATACCGCTTTCGCAGGGACAGCCACCGTAAAAATAAGAAGACATAGCCACTACTGGCGCGCTTAACTTGATTCTATTGTCCATTGCAGCCATAAGCACCGTATGACTTCCCCCACCAGAACCACCACTGATACCAATGCGGTTTTTATCGGTTTCTTTGAGCGCGGATACATAATCGAGAATACGAATGCCACCTAAAGTTTGAATGGTTTGCGCCAGGCTCCTTCTGTGGTCTTCGTATTTGAATTGGAGTTGAGATTCGCCCCAGGCAAAAAGATCGTAACTGAAAGCCATAGCACCCATTCGGGCAATTGTGGCACAGCGGATCTGACAATCTGCACGGTAACGTTGTTTCTCCCAATGTCCATCAGGACTTAAGATTACAGGTACTTTACCTTTTACATTCAATGGTTTATAAAGAGAACCATTGATCCAAACGCCAGGTAAAATTTCGATTGCGATGTTCTCAACGGTGTAGCCATCCATTACTCTTTTGGGGGTAATAATGGGCTTTGAATTAGGCTGGGCAGGTAAGGGATCTAACAATAATGCTTTATAAAGCTCTGGTCTGATCTGCGCTTTACGCTTTTCCCAGCTGGCTTGGTCAGTGTATTTTGTGGCCAGGCTATCTAAATAATTCCAGCCATCCTGAACTTCCCAGCGGTAATATTCATATTCTTTAAGTTTATAAAGACCTGGCTTTTCTTTATTCACCTTCATGTCTAAAGGCGTTAAAATATTCGCAAGGGTTTCGTCCACATTGCCTCGGAATCTCCAGTCGGCATAGTTAACCCATTTGTCTTTAACTTGAGGATCGGCGTATTTAATTTTAACGTTAAACCTGGTTTCCACGTCTTTCAAAACCTGTAGAAGCGGTTTCCTATACTGGTTATCGGTGTTTTGGGTTTGAGCAATAAGGTTATTGCTGAGGAATAAAGACAGGATGCCTAACCAAAAACCACTGATGCGGAGACGGCTTTGAGCTAAATGAAGTAATTTATTCCAGTAATTCATATCCATTTTTTTATTTTTTTTTTACTGGTTGGTGTCCTCACCGACCAGAATTAGTTTTCCGTACAAGTATTTCTGCGTTGACTCAGCTATCTTCCTTCGACAAGCTCAGTCAATCAAATTGCTTCGTTCCCCGCAATGACGAGCTACCGAAAGTCTGTCTTTGCGAAGCGGTCATGTGCGTGCTGAAGCAATCTTATTTATTAATATTCTTTTCTCGTCAATCAGATTGCTTCGTTCCCGCAATCACGAGCAACCGAAAGTCCGTCCTTGCGAAGCTGGCCTGTGCGTGCTGAAGCAATCTTCTTTATTAACATTCTTTTGCTCTTCAATCAGATTGCTTCGTTCCTCGCAATGACGAGCTACCGAAAGTCCGTCCTTGCGAAGCTGGCTTGTGCGTGCTGAAGCAATCTTATTTATTAATTATTCTTATTCTCATCAATCAGATTGCTTCGTTCCTCGCAATGACGAGTTACCGAAAGTCTGTCTTTGCGAAGCGGTCATGTGCGTGCTGAAGCAATCTTATTTATTAATATTCTTTTCTCGTCAATCAGATTGCTTCGTTCCCGCAATCACGAGCAACCGAAAGTCCGTCCTTGCGAAGCTGGCCTTTGCGTGCTGAAGCAATCTTCTTTATTAACATTCTTTTGCTCTTCAATCAGATTGCTTCGTTGCTCGCAATGACGAGCTACCGAAAGTTTGTCATTGCGATGCTAGCCTGTGCGTGCTGAAGCAATCTTCCATCGACAAGCTCAGGATGATAATCCCGAAATCCTATTCTCAGGGCTCTTCATTTTTCGTCTCTGTAATTACGGGAGCAGTATATCCTTTCAAAGCCGGCCATACGCCATTTTTAATTTTCTTCAATTTCAGCTTGGAAGGATCAACCACCACATGTTTAATCTTTTCTCTCCTCCAGGTATAAATAAAGTGCAGCATGCCATCAGAGGTTTGAATTACAGCCGGGTAAGAATACTGACTAATGGGCGAATCTTCTAAAATCAGGGCTGCCGACCAGTTTTTTCCGTCCTTAGAAAGCGATACGTTTAATGGCGTTCTTGGTCCTTTTGCCAAATCTCCAGGGGGCAAAACGTGGTTATAAACCAGTACCTGACGACCATCTTTCATCGTTGCAGCATCTGTTCCTGAGTTGTTGTTAGGCAGGGAAGTTTTAGTTAATGGCGACCAGGTTTCTCCGTTATCAGTAGACCATGATTCGACAATTGCTCTATTGGCCGTTCTGGCTAAAATTTGAAGTTTACCATTACCATATTGTAAAATACTGGGCTGAATAGCCTTTATCCCATTTTCAGGAAGCGGTCCAACCACTCTCCAGGTTTTTCCGTTGTCATTGGTTACCTCAAAATGAATTTTCCAGCCATTACCTTCCTTACTGGAAGGAGCGAAAAGATTTCCATTACTGAGCAAAACCGGTTTATTCTTCACCGGACCAATGTTACCCTCTGGTAATTTAGTCGCTTCAGACCAGGTGAGTCCACCGTCCTTAGATGTTTTCATCATACCCCACCACTCTGATGGTTTAGGACCAATTTTATAAAACAACAATAAATCTCCACCAGGAACCTGATACAAGACCGGATTCCATGTGGGTAATCTTTTGCCATCAGGCTGAATGCCATTCGCTACGGAAACCGGAGCTAACCATTTGCCATCTACATATCTGCTGATATAAATTTCTACATCAGGATGGCGCTCTTTAGTCCCTCCAAAAAACGACGCAACCAAACCCGTTGGTGTTTCTACTAAAGTTGCGGAGTGACAAGAAGGAAATGGCGCTTTATCGTACAAATATTCTTGTTTAACTACCCCTGTTTGCCACTTTTCTACCTGTGCATGAGCACCAATTACGCTTGCCACAAGCAAGCCGACAGTAATGTATATTCTTCTTCTAATCATTGTTTATGAGATGTGAGATTTGAGACATGAGATTTGAGATACCTTCATGAGTCCAATTTTCTAATTTTGGTTGCTTTCTTTGGCTTTTTTCGCTTTCTCTTCTTTAATCTTCTTTGTATAGGCGCTGTAAAGTGCTCTCCAGCTGCGACCGTTGTTGTTTAGCAATTGCTCAGATTTCGTTTTGTAGATTTCGAAAATCGCCGAAATTTCTTTCATATTCTTGTAATCTACGGCTTGTTCTCTCGCTTGTTTTAAAAACACCAGGATCTTTGCTTCTTCATCAGCTGTTAAATCAGGAACAATGGCTTTGTAACCTTGCATGGTGAAAGCCACCTTCCCAATCGTGTATTTATCTAAAATGATTTCTACCTGTTCTGGACTTAGGTTATTATTTAAGCCATTCATTAAATGCTGATGAACAATTGCGGGCATTGCCGAGTCTGCAATGATTTGTCTGTCTAGTTCGGTAAGTTTATTTCCAGTTACAGGATTTATGCCCTCAGGTACTGTTGAGGCTGGATGTTGGTTGTGCCGGTCGCGCACTTTAACCATATGTACAGCAACCGTCATTTCAACAGCTGACTTTTTCTTTGCATCAGTTAGGTTCAATGCACTTACAAATTCTTTTGCCTTGTCTAAAATTTCGCCGGGAATGATAACATCCTCGGTCTGGGCAAATGTGCTCATTGAGGTTAAGAGCATGAAGCTCATCACAATAGGTTTTAAAAAATTTTTCATAGTCTCGTTTTATATTGGTTAGTTATAATATTATCAAAGCTGGTTTATCGTTACATGTCCTTATTTTTTATTCACCTCAAAAGCATAATCGCCAGAACCTAATTCATAAACCGCACGTTTATCTTCCATTTTAATAAATTTTAGTTCCTTCTGTCCTACAAATTTTTCTGAAACCTCATCTCTTTTACCTGCTGGCACATAAACGAGTGCTGTTGTATTGGCCGGGATTGAGATGTTCCATTTAAATTGGTTAGCAGTTTTGGTATAACTGCTCCTGATCTCTCCGTAAGCTGAATGATAGCTTGCATTAACCTGGTTTAAGCCTTGAATCAGTTCAGGCTTCATTTTGATCTGCTCGAAGGCAGGACTTGCTGCCTTAATTCCAGCCAGATTTTCATAATACCAGATTAATAAATCGCCTAACATCATCACATGGTTTTGAGAATTCATTTTCGGATCGGCCGTATTACCATTCCATAATTCCCAAATGGTTGTTGCGCCATTATCTATCATATAGCCCCAACTTGGATACGTTTTTTGAGTTGCAATGGTATAAGCCAGATCTGGTCTGCCATAATCATTTAGGCAGCGCATTAACCATTGTACCCCTACCAAACCGTTGCTTAAATGCCCTTTATTGGTTACTTCGATGGTGTAAACAATGTTTTTAAAAACCGTTTCTACGTTTTCTTTGGGCACCATTCCGAAGTAAAGTGGAATGATATTATCCGTTAAGGCATTCGAGGCATAGTAACCTTTGTCATTATAAAATTTCTTATGGAATGCAGATTTAATTTGGTCTGCAAGTGCTTCAAAAGACTTGTAATCCGACTCATTACCAGTCACTTTGCTAAACTGCATCATCAGTTCCATAAAATGATAATAGTAAGCTGTTGAAATCAATTCTGAAGGATATTTTTTATCTGCACTTTTACCTCTTCCAGCTTCAATTGTGATGGGAGGCATACACCAGTCTCCATAACTGTCTTTGGTTAAAATGTAATCTTTCATGTATCGGTCCTGCATGTAAGCGAGCCATTTCTTCATTGCAGGATAATTGTCGCGAATGGCACTGGCATCACCCGTTTGGTTATATAACATTTCGGCCACTAAAAGCATAGTACCTGGCCAGCTCATGTTGTCACTGTAATACCGCCAAAATGCCGGAGCCACATCCGGGATAGCACCATCTTCCTTTTGCGAATACCTGATATCCTGTAGCCATTTGGCATAAAACCGGCCATTATCAAAGAGAAAGTTCTCTCCATGGGCCACGGCACCTCTATCTCCCAGCCAAGGCTGACGCTCGTTTCGTTGAGGGCAATCCAGTGGGATACCCTTGTAATTACCTGCGATTCCCCACCAGGCATTTTTGAAAATCTGGTTCAGCAAAGCGTTAGAACTTTCGAAAGTACCTACTGTTTTCATGTTGTCGTAGATCATTTTTCCTACAAAATCGCTTATTTTAGGTGCGTATTGATAACCGCTCAATTCTACATACCTAAAACCACGGTAAACAAAAGTAGGTTCCCAGGTTTCAGTAGCTGCGCCTTTTAGGGTATATAAATCCGTGCATTTGGCATCACGAAGGTTAGCGGTAAAGAGCTCTCCGTTATCTTGTAATGATTCGGCAAACCTCAATTTTATTTGTTGTCCTTTCTGTCCTTTCACTTTAATTTGCAGCCAACCCACCATGTTCTGTCCCATGTCTACAATATACTTCCCCCCTGGCATCTTTTTAATTGAAACTGGCGTTAAGGTATTCATCACCTTAATGTTCTCGTTCATTTGGGCTTCATAAGTTCCGGTTGGTTCCTGCACAAATTCGGCTTTCAGCCATTTGCCATCATCAAAACCCACTTTATTCCAGCCAGTCATTTCTTTGGTTGCATCGTACTCCTCACCATCATACTCATTGTTGGTACGGATAGGTCCATCGGCTGTACCCTTCCAGCTGTTATCAGTATCAATGTTGGCAGTCGATCCATCAGTGTATACAATGTTGATATTCAGGAGCATTTTAGGGAAGCCAAATGTCTTGATTTTATAAGGCTTGTTGTGTTGGCGCATAGCAAAGAAACGACCATTTCCTAAAATAGCACCCACTGCATTTTTACCTTCTTGAATATACTTGGTTACATCTAAGGTATTGTATTTGACATTTTGAGTATAGTCTGTAGCTGCGGGCGTTAAAACATCTTCTCCAACTTTTTTTCCGTTGACATACAACTCATATAAGCCTAATCCTATGATAGATGCAGTGGCATACTTAATCTTTTTATTGCTCTGAAACTCTTTTCTAAAATATCTGGCTGATAGCCTTGAATCTGTTTTAATATTATCCCATGGAAAGGCGCGATCAAAACCAATCCAACCTTTTGGCCAATCTTTGTAGTACAATAAGCCCATGGTAAATGTATTGGGTTCAGACCAGCTGCTTTCGCCAGCGCTTGTCCATACTTTAACCTTCCAAAAGGCACGCATGCGGCTTTGTAATTTGGCACCATTATATTTCAAATGAATAGATTGTTGCGCATTCACTTTCTGCGAGTTCCACAAGTCGCCCTCATTTGAATTCAGTTTATCGAGGCTTGAGGCTACCAATATTTGATAGGACTTTTGCTTCACTTCATGTTGATTGCTCCTGATTTCCCAGCTTAGTCTTGGCTGAACCACATCAATCCCCATTGGATTAACCAACATTTCACAAGTGGTATTTTGCAAAGTAACCTGAGCCACCGATTTTTGGAAGGGTAGCAAGCAGATGCTGATTATCGCTATGTAGATTTTTATATTCATTTTTTTATTTTTCAACCACCTGAGGCACATTAGGAGACCTAGGTTGATCATTTCTATTTCTTGGTTGGTGTTCCCACCCACGCTATTAACTTAAGCTAAATACCGTCAGTCAGAGCTTCCCGATGTGAAATCGGCATAAGTAGTCAAAGCCCTTATTAATAAGTCGAAAACTGAAATGGATTAACCTTCGACAGGCTCAGGATGACAATCCATTTTAATTTTCTCCTTAAGTTAACAGCATTTTTGCCCCCATCCACCAGTTTTAAATATTTGGCAACCCCATTTTCTATTCTTATCTGCGCAAATCTTTTAAATCTGCGGGCAAAGCCTATTTACCACTAAAACCAAAATACAAAGTCATATCCAAAGCCCTTGATGGTTCTTTATCAAAATCATAGAACACATGTTTCATACCCATAGGCCCGGTTGTTTCTGGTTTTTGTGTTTTTGTTCCAATGGCCGAAATTCCGTTCATGAAAGAGATATCTCCATTCGGAAAGGTTGGACTCATATTATCATACTCTGTATCTTTCGATTTTTTCGGTGTAAATAGCCTTAAGAAAACATCTTCCCTATCTGTTACTACTTTAAAATGCTGCGTTTTTCCTACAAACTCGCACCAGTAAAGGTCTGAATAATAGCCCTTAAATTCAGGATATTGCCAAGGTGCTTCACCAGTTGCCGAATTGTTGTAATCCTTTTGCCAAATGCCAAACTGGTTGCCTTTCATTCTGTTTTTCCAAACACGATAAGGACCATTGCCTTTATAATTTACGCTTTTTATTTCTGATTCCGGATACGAAAAGTTCAGTCCCACAAATGTGGTAAAGTAAGCAGATGGAAAATATTTAACCTGCATTTTTAGCCATCCTGATGGATAAACAGTCCATTCTAGCGTATTGAAACTTTCTTTTTTATCAAATTTGGAAGAAATTACGAGGTTTTGTCCATCCATCTTATAACTAAAACCTTTGAAATTATTTTCGCCTTCCTGTAAAAACGGGCCATTGCTGAAAGGGATAATTCCTTTGGCATTTTTAGCTGTTTTAAGTAATCCAGTGGTTTTATCGAACGTGAGATTAATGCCATTTGCAGATACTTCGTAGTTTGTACTGCTTTCTTTGATGTTTATCTTAGCAGGCCCCTTCGTAATTACGATTTTCTCCGCATCATCCTTTGGTAAGGCGATTGGAAAACTCCAGGTAAACAATTCTTTCCCATCAGGTGAATTGGCAGTAAGATACAATGCATCGAAGCTTCTCCAGTCGGCAGGTAGGTTAATTTTTAGTTTTCCTTTTTCAAAAGGCCTGATGTTAGGTGCATCAATCTTAGCTCCCTTAAAAATGGCATCATCATTAGCCGATTTAAAGCTGCTGAGTTTCCAGCTGAAACTGCATTGATTCAGATTGGTAAAGGCATACCTGTTCTCCACCTGAAAAGATCCGTCAAAGCCCGCGGTCATTTCCCGTCGTTCTACAAATACCGGGCTCCAAACCTCCTTAATGGTATAGAAACTACCTTCCTTTTCATGGTAAGGGCCAACAATTCCATCGGGACCATGATTTCCATCAGTGTCCAGTTCACCATTTTTATCCGTACGAACTACCCCCTGATCGGCAAAATCCCAAAGGAAACCACCTGCCGATAGTGGATTGTTCCACATCGCATTCCAGTAATCTTCAATACCTGCACCATGGCCACCATCAAACATACCATGCAAAAATTCTGTGGGCATTAAAATGTTGTGGCCATGATCGTAATTACCAATGCCATAGTTGAACTCGCGGTAATGAGTGGTTTCAAAACCACCAAAAACCTCCCAAGGATGTATCACCGGACGCTTTTGAATATCTTCTTCAGGAAATAAATGATCTAACTCCCGATTGTGACCGCCTTCGTTTCCATTAGCCCAAAACACAATAGAAGGATGATTTTCATCATTCCACATCATTTCTCTGAGCAGTTTGGTTCCTGTTGGTGTATTATAAGTGCCATGCCAACCCGCAAGTTCATCCATAACAAATAAGCCTAATGAATCGCATACATCCAGGAAGTGTCCATCTGGTGGGTAATGCGACATCCGAACAGCATTCATATTCATTTCTTTCATCAACAATACATCATCAATGCTGATTTTTTTACTCGTTGTTCTGCCGGATGTAGGATAAAATGAATGACGGTTAACGCCCTTGAATTTCATTTTAACCCCATTAACATAAACGCCATCCCGCTCACGCACTTCAATGGTTCTGAAACCTATGTTCTTAGTGATCTGATGAACTTCCTTACCATTCTTAAGCAAGGTAAACGTTGCCTTATACAAATTGGGAAACTCTGAAGACCATACAGCGGGCTGTTCAAATTGATTGTTTAGCGCAACTTTCTTTGTTCCTTTTGCAATAGCAGTGCTGAATTTGTTGCCGAAGCGCTTTCCGTCCTTTCCAGTGAGTACGACTTCAACTTTATCGGCATCGCCAATAAAAGACAGATTGGCGATGAAATTTCCATCTGCTTTGGCATCAATCTGAACCCTTTCTATATGCGATTGTGGCAAAGACTCCAGGTATACAGGTCTGAAAATACCACCAAAAATCCAGAAATCTGCTTTTCTTTCTGCCTCGTTAACGGATTGATTAGCAGAATGCTTAGAAACTTTTACTTCAAGTAAATTATCTGATCCGATTTTTATCAGTTTGGAGATATCATATCTAAACACATAAAATGAACCCTGATGGATTTCTCCAGCCAGCTTACCGTTGATTTTCACTTCGGTATCGGTCATAGATCCTTCAAAAACAATGTTGATTTTGCGGTTTTTCCAATCGGCAGGAACCTTAAAATTGTATTTATATAAACCCTGTTCCTTGCCTTTGTTGGCTTCTTTATTAAAACCATAATTATATTGACCAAAGCCCTGAAGTTCCCAATTTGAGGGTACAGGGATAGTGGTCCATTTACCAGAGTTCGCTCCTGCTGTGCAGAAAAAATCCCAGTTAACCGTTTGATCGTTACCTGTTCCGGATAAATATAATTTTTCTGTTTGCTGCGCTTTCAGGGCACTAAACATCGGAAGTAAACACAAGAAGAGTATAAATCTGCGTTTCATTAATTGGGTTTAAATTGGTTTGTTAATGCGTTATCTGTTCTGAAGGGCAGAGCGGGTAGTCCTTGGCTAAAGAAAGTGCCTGTGGGATTTTCTGTCCAGTTGTAGCGAACCGCCGTGGGATTTTTTAATCCACCAGCTGATACCACAACCTTACCGTTTATATTTTTAGCAACTGCAGGGATAAATTTTCCATCCTGGCCAGCAATGGTAAATCCTGTTATTGCAGTTGAATTGTTTTTCAGGTGTTCAAATGTCAAAATCGCTTCATCTCCTTTAAAAGAGGCAGACTTATAAATTGGCCCTGAATAGTTTATTTGCTGGTTGTAGGTTTTGGCCAGGGCCCACAGTGCCAATCGCCTGCCTACTTCCCATTTATAGGTTGGGTGAAGGTCATCATTGGAATCGGTTAGATCGTTCGTTGAAACCATTCCTGTATTGGGTAAGCGTAAAAGCTGCGTTTGTGCCTCCCAAAATAGTGGTTCGGTATCTTCCGTTAAAATCACTTTCCCTTTGGTTTTGGAGTAATTGAATGGGGCTATCTGAACATAATAGAAAGGTAAATCGCCATCCTTCCAGGCTTTACGCCAGCTGTTGATGAGTGTTTTCATTTTATTCGAATAGCTTAGCGTCTCATTCAAAAAGCAATTCGTTTCCCCCTGGTACCAGAGAAAACCACGGATTTTAAATTGGGTTAAAGGCTCAATCATGGGGATATAAAACTTACCGGGGTCATTGCCAACTTTCTCCTTTTTAAATTCATCAGCGGTTTTGAAGGCTTCGTTTGAAATCCAGGGCTCAATTGCACTTCCGGGAACGGCAGCAGAAATCATCCCTACCGGAACCCCTAGTTTTTGTTGAATTTCTTTCGCAAAGAAATAGCCAACTGCAGAAAATGCCCTTAATGCGGAATCCTGGGCTATACTCCAGCTTTTGTGAATGGAATCTGGCTTAATTAGGGTTTTACGATTGACCAGAAAAATTCTGATCTGATCATTTTTAGCCTTCGCCACCTCATCTAAAGGAAATCCCAGGTGCTCCTTTTTAGGTTTCGGGATTTTCACCAGTTTGCGCATGGCATATTCCATGTTGGATTGACCAGAACAAACCCACACTTCGCCCACTAAAATATTGCTTAAGGTAATCTGGTTCGACCCGGAAATGATCATTGACTGTGGTTTCCAGGATGTTTTTAAAGGGCTTAATTCTACCGTCCAATGGCCTGATTGATTAGTGGTCGCTTTGCGAACCTGTCCCGCAAAGCTCACAGAAATCTTCTCTCCAGGACTCGCAAAGCCCCAAATATTAAGGGTTTTATCTCGTTGTAAAACCATATTGCTCGATAAAATCTGTGGCAGTAAAATTTTAGCATCTGCCGTCGTGGTGATGCAGAACAAAAAGAGAAAACCAAAATATTTGAATAAATACTTCATCTAAAATCCTGCTGTTTTTAAATATTTTATACTGTAACTGGCTTCTTTGGTCGATTCTCCTGCATTTGGTAAATCATAAGTCTGATCTGCAGGGGTATCCACGTCTGGAAAACGGCGCACATCACCAGTACGGAAAACAATCCTGGAAACTGTCGCAACAGGTTGAAAAGCCAAGCTCGTTAATACGTCTTTTCCGTTTACGGTAATAGTATAAAAGCGTGTAAAGGCATCTAATTTGAGTTTAATATCATAGGTTTCACCGGCCGTGTACTTCATAAAATTCTTGTATCGGGCACCGGCTTTGGCACTGATGGTACCTGCGGTATCGAATGTCAGTCTTACAGTAGCCATCCCTTTTTCATCTTGTAATTCAATCTCCAGCAGTCCGTGATCGCTTTGCTTTGGGGTAACTGAAAACGAAGTCACCACTTTTCTCGAAGCCGGAAATAATCTTTCCGCTTTAGCGTAATCAAAAGGGTCTTTATCTTTTAAAACCAAGGTTCCGTTCTCTACCTTAACCGGTGCCCATAGCGGACTGTAGGTATTCCAAAGTGCCAACTCTTTACCTTTAGCCAGTTTGCTGAAATCTTCATCTACATGGGCAGATGCTTTATCATTTACCGGTAAAGGAATAGCCGACACCCAAATATCTTCCTTGTTCATGCTGTAGGTAATCCAAAGTTTTCCGTCAGCAGGTTTTCCATTTCCTTCTTCTATTCCACGAACGTATTGCGGACCATAAGATTTGTAATTTCCACCATAGCGCATTGGGGTAATTTCTCCATTTACGAGCAGCAGATTGGTATAATCTAAACCATTTTTACTCGTAGAAATGGCTAATGGCCACCTGTATTCTGAAGGATTGTATACAGTGGCATAGTTTCCGTCAGCTGTTTTTTGCCCCCAGATTTTAGCATTGCTGTTTACAAAACCCGGCGCACGACTGGCGTTTTCAGGCCAGCTTTTACCATTGTCGTTGCTGATAGCAGTAAGTGCATTTTTCCATAAGCCAACCACTCTACCATCAGGTAAATGGTAATAACAGAAGGCTTTATATTGTTTTTGCAAAGTGATTAAGGGATCTTTTCTATCAGCTTCTTCATTCCATTGTTGAGTCATTAACTTATTAGCCAATAATTCTTTACAGGCCTCAACAAAAGCTTTACTTTTACTGCGGGTGTATAGCGGATATCGGGTATTTTTTTCAGAATAGCCTGGATTGTAATGAATAAAGTAGATTGGACCATAAGTGCCATCAGCCTTAATTTCCCTCACCGCTCTGCCTAATCCATTTCCATCATTGGGATCGTCTTTTGCATCGAAACTGATGGCGTAGAAACCCAGTACCAGAAAGACATTTTTAGTGGAAACATAAAACCCCATTCTTTGATGCATTACTGCGTCCAGATCTTTAGCCACATCGGTTCTGCCTGCTTTCGTGGTACCATCAGCGATTCTGTAAATAGGAAAAATCACCTCTGGTTTGTTCCAGGTGTAACCATCTGCCGAAGTTTGTAACAGCGTTTGACCTGGGGGAATACTCTCTCCCACTTTGTCGCTCAAATATTCTACATAAAACTTATTGTTCCAATAAGCCAGCATGGGTGCGTGATTGTACGTCCAGCCAAAGTTTTCTGCAAGCTCAGGATGTTCCCTGTTTGCCCTGAAAGTTTGGATGCTGTGAACGCCCATAACAGGCGATAGCTGCCCGTGATGATAATCGGCATTTACCAGGGTTTTACCTGTGTAGCGTACGGTATCTTGTGCCTTGACTGATGAAAAAGCCAAAGCTGATAGAAACAATATATATTTAGTTAATTTCATTATTACGTTTTTTATTCAGTTACCTACTCTTGTTAATCTGAGCTTGTAGAAGAACTATCAATAGTCCAGCGCTATATCCTTCGATTACCTGTCCCGATTTTACATCGGGAAGCTCAGGATGACAAGGCTAAAGGCTCAGGATGACATTTCAAGTTGGATGACATCACAAGTAGTATATCTTTTTTTATTTCTTATTCATTTTACTCCCACATCTTGTCAGTCTGAGCTTGTCAAAGAGCTATCAATAGTCCAGCGCTATATCCTTCGACAAGCTCAGGATGACAACGCTAAAGGCTCAGGATGACAACCTACGTAGGTGACATTTCTTATTTATCCTTATCATGCATCTATACTTCCACATCTTGTCAGTCTGAGCTTGTTGAAGAGCTAACAATAGTCCAGCGCTATATCCTTCGACAAGCTCAGGATGACAACGCTAAAGGCTCAGGATGACAACCTACGTAGGTGACATTTCTTATTTATCCTTATCATGCATCTATACTTCCACATCTTGTTAATCTGAGCTTGTAGAAGAACTATCAATAGTCCAGCGCTATATCCTTCGATTACCTGTCCCGATTTTACATCGGGAAGCTCAGGATGACAAGGCTAAAGGCTCAGGATGACATTTCAAGTTGGATGACATCATTATTTATCCTTATCATGCATCTATACTTCCACATCTTGTCAGTCTGAGCTTGTTGAAGACCGCCTTACTTCATTTCATTAATCAATTTCTTTATTACACTTTTCTTTACCTTAATGATCGTTCCGTGTTTATGCCCTTCCGGGATAGCGACTTCACTGGTTACATCTTTGAAAGCCTTAAAATCTGCTGTTTTCACTGCTGAATAGATTTTTTGCCCATAAGCATCGAAATAAATCAGCCATTCCTTTCCTACCTTAACTACCGTTGGTCCTTCGGTTAGCTTCGGGCTAAAAGTTTCTGAGGCCGCTCCATAGGGTCCTGTTGCACTGTTACTAAAGGCTACTTTTAAATTTCGATTAGGCCGGGTATTGTCTTTCAAAACCAGCACATAATCTTTCGCCTTGCGTTTAACAATAACAGCATCTATTACGCTAAACCCGGGATCAATGAACAATTTAGGTTTAGAAAAACTGTTAAAGTTTTTTGTTGTCACGTAATACATCCTATGGTTGTTATCTTCATCTTCAATGCCTTTTTCAAAGCGAAAAGGGATGGTTGAAGCCCAGATAATAATGTATTCCTTTGTCTCTTCTTCATAGAAAATTTCTGGTGCCCAAACATTAACCGTAGCTGGCTCGCTTTCCATTACCGGGATAAACTTTTGTGCAGACCAGTGGATTAAATCTTTTGAACTGGCATACCCGAATCCTTTATCACCTTTCCAGCTACAAGTCCACACCAGATGAAAAGTTCCATCGGGTCCCTGAACGATAGAAGGATCGCGCATTACCTTTTGTGTGCCTACTTCCGGCTTAAGTAAAGTTTTATTTAAATCAGTCCAATGATAGGCATCATCACTATAAAGCAATCTCAAACCCTCAGTGGCAGGTTCATGAAAAGACGTAAAAATATAAGCTTGTTTGCTGCAAGAACTTAAAATACAGCAAAATAACCCAATTAAGGCTATTCTTGTGCTCAATATTTTGCTTAAACTTCTTATCATTATATTTTATCCAATATTAAAACCCAATCGTTTCCATTTATCACTTCACCAGGAGGATCAAATGTATGTGTCCCTTTATTGTTTATTGCACCGATTAGGGTAGTTTTTCCATCTCTAGGATTAAACCAGGAGGCCTTTACGTTCTCACCCTCAATTTTACCCATATTCAAATTGATATTTCTTCCGGTGTAGGTGTAAACCATCACGTAATCTGCTCCTCTGGTAGCCAATAACCTGTCGTACTTTTCTCCATTCTGTCCGGCAATAACCGATTGATCGGGAACCCTATCAAAGTAAGAACGCGAAAGCATTAAGTCTTTCAGGTATTTCATTTGAGTTGCCCCAGCAGCATTTAACGCCGTAATCCACTGATCTTTTGGCCCGTAAGCTGGCTTTTTATCGGTTACTTTATACATCTGCATCACAGAATTATGACCATAGGTATAACCAAATGCACCTGCAAAAACCGACCAGTAACCGTAACGTCTTACATCTGCAGCTGTCCAGCGTGGTTGTGTAGTATCATGTAATCCTTGCGGGATATCTTCGTAAGAAGGCTCTCCGTCTATAGTAGGTTTAACAGGAGTTAATTTATAATCGGCTTCAATATATTTCCAGTTATCTTCTCCGTAATGCAGTTTTTCGTTTTTAGAAGTATCCTGATCATAACGGCGGTGCCCAGATTGTATCATGTTAAAATCGCTCCATGCTGCGTTGTGGAACCATTGAGAAGAAGCTGTTCTTCCCCTTGGGTGGAAAGTAATTAAATGATTGGGATCATTCGCCCTTAAGGTTTTACCAATGGTAGTCCATACGTTCAGTCCATCGCTGCCTTTAATATCGCCTCCATCTAACCAAATGATATTCCATCTGTCACGGTATCTTTTGGCTAAAAATTCAGCATAAACTTTTGCTTCAGGTTCTTTTACTTTTTTCTCTTTTACATTGGTTCCCCAAACCGGCACCAATGCCATATATAAGCCCTTCTCTGCCGCTTTATCGATGATATAATCTACATTGTCCCAATAATCGTATTCATCGGCTTTTTTATAATTACTTCCAGGGGTAATGGCAGGTTTAGCCACATTGGCGCGAACCAGAGATGAGTCCAGATACACATTTCTGGAAGGTACATCATGAAGTAACATCACCTGGATAACGTTAAACCCTTTTTGTTTACGGTCTTCCAGATAAGTATCGGCCTCTTCGCGTGTTAACCTGCTGAAAAGTAACCAGGCTGTATCGCCTAACCAGAAGAAAGGTTTACCATCTCCTGTAGTTAAAAAACGACCATTTTCTGAAACCAGCAATGATTTTGGATCTGCTTGCTTTTTACTTTTGCAGCCCAGAGCAGTTGCCATTACGGCAATTAATAAATAGATATAGAATTTGTTAAAGCGCATATTTTATAGTTTTTTGATGAATATTACTTCATCCCCTGATCCTACTTTGTTAATTTTTGATGGACTACCACCATTAATTTTTTCTTCTTTAATTGACTGGCCATTTTTTGCGTTCATTACCGTAATACTGAATTTTCCTGGCGCTTTGCTTAAGTCCAGATCAATTGCTTCCGCAGATGCATTGTAGAGGATATAAGCTGTTCCAGGATCAGCGAGGCCATATTGCTTTGCCGATTTTCCCGCGGGTAAAAAGGGTTTCATGGTACTTGCCGCACTTAAAAAAGATTGGTTGAAACCTTGAATATTAGATAAAGAGCCTCCAGCCATAAAAATTGCCCAACCGAAACTATCGAAGTTATCTCCTGAATAGATCACTGCTTTTTGAGAAAACTTATTTTTATATTCTGAAACGGCACGATATACCTCCTCAAAAGAAGTTTTCTTTGGTTTTAACAGTCTGGCATGCTGTCTGGGTGCTAAATTCTGACCACCTTGAGGTGCATAAGCCGTACCATCTGCCTGATAATGCCAGTAACGAATATCGATCAGATCTACCACTGATGCGCGCGCTGGGTCGGCTAATATGGCATCCTGAACATCCTTAGTAACACTCAAGCCAATTATGGGATGTTTTCCCGTTTCTTTCTCCCAATCTTTAATCGTATCGATCCAAAATTGTACGAAATGAAGTGGTCCGGTAAATTCGGCACCAATTAACTGAATGACTCCCGTATTTCCATTGAAATTTTCCAGACACTTTCTGATGTAAGCTTTATGGATAGCTTTGCGGTGTTCATTACTAATATCATAGAACTGCTCGGCCATGAAAATTCGTTTGTCGCCTGCATAAGGTACCGGCTCAGGAAATCCTGTGCTGTTAATATTATTTGCGGTACGCCAAGGGAAGTCGGCATAATGCGCCCCTGCCTCAATGATGTTATGCTGAAAATAATTTTGGTGAATTAATACCAATGACTTTTGATCAGCGAGGTTGGCGAACTGCTTTAAGCGATCCCAATACCAGAGATTGTATTTCGTTACATCGTACTTACTTAAGCCATCCCAGGCTATATCTTGTCCGCTACGGGCGAATGGGAGCTCATAAAAGGGAGGCCAAACTTCTCCATCCATGCGGCGGATACGCTCATGATCATCTCTCCTTCTATCGTACCACAGACCATAGTTATGGTCTAAAACTTTAACCTTTCCATTTTGCATAGAATCGGTAATCTGATCTAAATCATCGGTAAGGCCATTGCCAGCCCGGCCAGGAACGAAACGGGTAACATGAAATTTAGTGCTCTTTAATCCGTAAGGCCGTGCACTGCCGTTCCACCAGGGAACATCCTGACGATTGCCCACAACCAGTTCATTTCCACGTACCAGCCAACCATTTTTTATAGACATGGCGCTGGCCATTTTTGGCTGCTCTACCTTATCTAAACCAATTTGATCAATATTTTTAGCCTGACCAGCAGCTGCTGCGATTTTTGTTCTATCGCTTGCTAAATCAATATATTCGGCAAGAGTTTGAGCGGGTTTTACTGCCAGTTTGGTTAATTTTTGGGCTACATCTACCGGTGGACTACTCGACGCTTCTGTTTCTACAGGGAGTAAAAACGTTCTTTCCTCCACTCCTTTACCCAGCCTGTCCTTCAACTGTGCATAATATAAGCTTCGGGGTTGGATCTGTTCGTTAGATTGGTCCCAATACCCATCGCCAGCAAACTGCGCCCAATTGCCCAAGGCCCAATTTTGTGCTGTTGGTGGCTGGTAACAATCTATTCTTGCTGCCGAGCATTGCCAAAACATACTGTTTGCGGCTGCCCAGCCTGCTCCCTGCCCGTCTTGTCCGCGGTTCATAAAGCTCAATGCCTCACCATCTACGTTTACGATGTCAAACAGTACTCCTGAAGCCCAGCTATCAATTGCACCACTAAAGCTATACGGTAAATAAGACTGGCATTGCACAAATACATTCGGTCCTGCCGCACAGAATCCTACTGCAAAATCGTGGTATGCATATTCTGAATACAATCTTTGAAATAAAGTCTGTTGTCCGCTGGTAAGGAAAGTATATCGTCTTTCTCCACCAATTTCTGATACCGGAGCCAGTGATTTACAATCTTCAACTGTTATTCTCTTAGCCGTTTCGAGTACGCTGACTGCAGAGCCAGCAAAGTGTTGAAATGTTACCTGGCGAACCCAGGCATCCTGCACATTTTCTATGCTAATGGCATTCCATCGGTGATATTCGTCTTTTAAATTTTCTTTGTGATAATCGGATGCCAGGTTTAGGTTTTCTACCCCTGATTGCGTAATTTTGCCCGACCAGGTATATTTCGAAACTGTTGCACCACCATATCCGGCATCTAGCGCCGTAGTGATTGGTGCATCGAAAGTGATTGTGTTTCCACTGATATTGATGATCTGACGATCCCAGAAGAGATCTCTTTGTCCGGCTTTCCAACCTAAAGAGGTAATGCCACCACCGAAATGCTCGGTATTGATATCATCTATCCAGTTTTTGGTAGATGGCCGATGGATGGTGATGTTGTCTCCAACTTTAAACCCTGTTGTACTTGCAACTGTAATCTTATTTGCATTAACCGGAACATAAGTATCTGTAATATTTACAGCACTTCCATCTGCTTTATTATTTTTTCCTAGAATCCTGATTACGCCAATTCGGTCCAGGCCTGTAGCATGGATAATCGTTCCATTATCTCCCATTCCTGATCCTCTTAGCACTACGCCAGAAGAGGCAATCTTTAACGTACCGGCAACTTCATAAGTTCCTTTTTCGAGTAAAACTGCCCCTCTTAAGCCATCTTTTCCGACAGGTAATTTGCTCACGTAGTTGATGGCAGATTGAATTCTTAAGGTTGCATCTCCCGTTTTTACCGGAACAATCACCTTAACGGTTGCCATTGGAATGCTTTTTTCTCCGGCCATATAGCCCGCGTAAGAAAAATCAGGAACACGATTGCCCTGTGCATCTGGTGTATAGGCCATTTTCCCATCCTTATCTCTATAAATGGGTTTAGGTGGCTCTACAACCTTAGGTTTTTGAGCAAATACTGATAATGAACCCAAAATAAAGGGTAAAACTAAATAGCGCTTTAGCTTCGACATTTGTGGTTCATATTTGAGGTTAGTATTTAACATTTATAATGTAATTCTACTTTATTTTTATAGTCAAGTCATTCTGAACACTTGAAGAATCTCCAGGCGATGAAATACCAACATTAATAGCGCATTGCGATGTTAACTTGATCACCTTATCCAAACAGATGCTTCGTTCCTCAGCATGACAGCATGGGAAGTAATTCCCTTAGGGCCTTACCTTTCCCAAATCTACCAGGCTATTCAAATAAACTTCAATGTTTGCATAGCCATTCTTTGAAATTTTGGCCGAATCACTGGCATCTTTAGGGTTCAAACCATTCTTACTTTCCCATGCATCAGGAATGCCATCCTGATCAGTATCTACATAAGGTGTTCCTTTATATTCTGGATAGCCACCAACCTGTGCAATATCTGAAATGATCCCTTTTTTATATGAATCTCCTGGCAACCGACGCTTCACATAACTTTGCTTAGCTGGTAATACACCATCTGCAACGTGCTCAATTTTACCCGTCCGTACTTGCTTTACAATCCTGGTATCTACCGCATCGCGAACGGGAAGACTTGCTCCGGCATTTGCTAAAACATATTCGTAAGCTTTTTTGGTATCTATGATGGAAATTTTAGCCATTGGCAAAGGTTTATCCACACGCATCGAATCCAAAAGTTTTTGCTTATCTCTTTTGCTTTCGGGTTGAACGCCTCCATCCCAGTTGTTCTGAGTTACCTTATCGTTACCTTCCGTAATGTTTCCGGTAATATAAGCCTTACCAAATTCATTGGTAAATCTTTTATCTCTGCCTGATTCCGGCTTCAAAATCCGGTAAGAAATCGGCTCTCCTACGGGTGTGATGGGTCCCGGCTTGTAATAGTTATTAATGAAGCTGTAAAATGAATTGTTATCTCCACCATCTGCACTGCGGTTCCACCAGTTGAAAATGACGTTATTGGCAAAACCAAAATCACCATACATCCCTACAGAAGGGTTTCTACTGATATTGGATGCCCAAAGATTACGCATAAACGTACTGTTTAAACCTCCAATCGTACTTCCGAAAGCGTGGTTGTAAGTATCCAGCGCTTCAGAAAAAATAGAGTTCTGTATCGTTACGTTAACCGTTGGCAGTTTTTCTGGCTTAGAACCATCTTTGGGATCGTACACATGGCGATAAATCGACATATTTTCATCTAATCCCCAACTCGCAGAAACGTGATCAATAATGATATTTCCTACTGGATTACCACCAATGGCATCGTCACGACGGGTTACATCGGTTTCCCCTCGGCGGAAACGCATATACCTGATTACCACATCATGGGTATTGATCCATACCGATTCTCCGGCCACACAAACCCCATCTCCAGGTGCACTTTGTCCGGCAATAGTGATATAAGGTGCACGGATGATTAGCGGAGATTTCAAACGAATAATTCCAGAAACATTGAAAACGATAATTCTCGCTCCTCCCTGCTCGCAAGCCTCACGTAAGGTTCCCTTCCCAGAATCGGCTAAACTGCTAACCACATACACTTTTCCTCCTCTGCCACCAAAAGAATACGCACCTCCCCCTTCAGCGCCTGGAAAGGCCGCCAGTTTGGATTGAGGTAAATCGCTTGGCTTTGCAGCCCATGGAATATAAGGTTTACCATGCTTCGCCTCTTCATCCACGATGGATTTTACCTTTAAAAACTGCTGTTCTGATAGACGGGTGATGTTGTCCATAATAGAATCAGCTTTCTTTTCCATGGCTTCTGGTATGACCGGATATTGCGCCCATGCTGAGTTGGCCAGGCCAACAAGAGTTGCAAAAGTTAAAAATGATTTGAACCTGATCATCTTAATTAGGCTTTACAATAGATACCGGAACCACACTGTTTAAGTAAACTTCGATGTTTGAATAACCACTTTTGGTGATTTTAGCAGCATCACTGGCATCTTTCGGATTTAGGCCATTCTTCAATTCATATGCGTCAGGCATTCCATCATCATCAGAATCTTTATAAGGTGTTCCCTTATATTCCGGGTAACCACCAACCTGGCTGATGTCTGTAATAATTCCTTGCTTATAGGAATCTTTTGCTAAACGACGGTGTTCAAAGTCCTTCTCCGGTAATTTTACACCTTCAATATAATCGATTTTACCTGTTTTAACTTGTTTTAATACACGGGTATCAACCGGATCTCTTTTAGGTAGCATTGCCCCAACATTTGTTAAAACATAATCTTTTGCTGCAAGTGCTGGTAAAATAGTAATCTTAGGCATTGGGAAAGGTTTATTAACCCGCATGGCTGCAAAGTAAGGTGATGCTTTTTCGAAAGTCATCAACTCTCCTTTCTTATCTTCCAATTGAACGCCACCGTCCCAGTTATTTTTCGTTACTTTTTCATTGCCTTCAATGATATTTCCTTCTACGTAAGCGCGACCAAATACCACGTAAGGGAGTTTACTTCTACCCGATTCTGGTTTTAATATCCTATAGCTGATTGGATCTTTTAAGTTTGTTACCGGCCCGGGTTTATAATAGTTATTTACGATGTTGAATAACGCAGTGTAATCGCCACCATCAGTAGATCTGTTGTTCCAGTTGAATACAACATTATTTGCGAAATTGAAAATACCATTCCAACCGATTGATGGATTTCTTGCGCCATTATCAGCCCATAAGTTTCTCATAAAGGTACAGTTCTCTCCGCCTAAAGTACTTCCGAAAGCATGGTTCCAGGTATCTAAGGCTTCAGAAAAAATAGAGTTCTGAATGGTGATGTTCACCGTAGGTAGTTTATCTTCAATTTTTCCGGTGCTATCGTTATACATGTGGCGATACATCGACATGTTTTCATCTAAACCCCAGCTTGCCGAAACGTGATCGATCATGATATTTCCTACCGGATTACCTCCGATTGCATCGTCTCTTCTGCCCACATAAGTTTCACCACGACGGAAACGCATAAAGCGAACAACCACATCATGGGTATTTAACCAAACCGATTCGCCAGCAACACAAACACCATCACCTGGAGCCGTTTGTCCGGCAATGGTAATATAGGGTGCACGGATAATCAAAGGTGTTTTTAAACGGATAATTCCTGACACATTAAAAACCACGATTCTGGCACCACCTTGCTCACAAGCATCACGTAAGGATCCGGGACCGCTATCATTTAAATTCTTAACCACGATTACTCTACCGCCACGGCCACCAAAGCTGTAAGCGCCACCGCCTTCAGCACCAGGGAAAGCTGCAATTTCTGCTTGTGGTAAATCAGTTGGCCGACCAGCCCATGGAATATAAGGTTTTCCTTGCTTAGACTCTTGGGCAATAATAACCTTGGCTTTTTCCCAGGCGATATCAGATTGGTGATAAGCTTCCTTCATCATCTCATCAGAAGCTTTTTTTACATCTTCAGGGATTTTTGGATATTGGGCAAACGAATAAGTAGTGGAGAGTATTAATGCTGCTGAGCAGAGCAGATTTAAAAAGTTCTTTTTCATTTGTGTTTTGTTGGTTAGAAAACAAAGAAATGGTTTTTGATCTTTTTTATGCTTCGCATAAAATCATCTTAGATAAAGATAAAAGATTCTGGCTCATTTACATTGAATTCTTGGTTCTAAAATTTTGGTTAGAAAGTATATTATCTTTCAAATTTGCAATCTAAAAGCGGCTTATTAATCTATAATATTCGCTAGCTATTGTACTATTTTATCATTCGATAAAAATAACGGTAACAATCTAAATTCATTATCACAGCGCTGTTACAAGAGTAATAAAAAATTCATATATAAATAACATTTTTTTAAATAAAAAAAGGAGACCACTAGGATCCCCTCTTTCAAACCAAATATACTAAATTTAAAAGGTGCTGAGAAGGCACCTGAGCGCGTGTTATTTTAATGGATCGAATGTGCCTGCACCATTCATACTATCCCAACCTGTAGTTTGTTGGAGATATGGACTTGCAGTTAATACGTTTTGATTGATACCGAAGAAATAATACTGTGGATACCAGGTGAATTTCCATGTTGCTGGGTTCGTTCTGTCTAAATCATCTCTTACACTTACTTTAAAATAATTGTCATATAAATAATCTAAGTATTGATCAGCATTTGTTACACCAGCAGGATACGTTGTAGCATCTCTATCTATTAAAGGAGCGTTACCTGTAGATGGTTTTATTAGGGGGTCATTATTACCCACGTAATCTGCACCTGCAGGAGTTTTAACGCCAATATAAAATCCAGTCCGTCTTGTTCCATTTAAAGGAGTAAAACCTAATCTAGCTGTTGTTGGACCCGCTTCGAACAGCATCCAGCGTCTTAAATCCCAAAAACGCTTATTTTCATAGGCAAACTCAATTTTTCTTTCGTTTAAAGCAGCAGCAAAAAGTTGGTCGCGACTTAAACCAGTTCCTAATCCGTAAGAAAGATCAGTTCCCGGCAAAATTCCTGCACGCTCTCTAATTGACTTAATTCCATCAAAGCCTTCGTTTAATTTATCCACCCCGATAGCCGATTCTGCTAAATTTAATATTACTTCTGCAAACCTGATTTCCATGTAATCTGTAGTGCTGTTGCTAAAGTTTCCAATACTATTATTTGCTGCCGGATTATTGGCTTTACAAAGATAAATACCACTGGCGTTGGCGCCTTTAGTTTCTGTAGTAGCATTGTAGGTAGTTGCTCCTGTCCTTTTCCATACGTATGTCCATTGTCTAAAATTCGTATTTCCATTATATGACCATGTTGCACCATTATAAACGAAGGTTTTGTAAAAACGTGGATCTCTGTTTTTATAGAACTTTCCTTCTGTATAAGGAAAAGCGGCAGATGATGCTGTAATTGGTTTGCCATCACGCATTGGAAAAGCATCTACAATTTGCTTGGTTGGGGAAATGGACCCTGCTCCATTAATTTCTCTTGAACGAGTGGCCTGCTCCCAACCATTATTTTTTTGTGTATTACCGGTAGTAAGTGAATTGAAACCAAAGTTGAAAACCGATTCCGAACTATTGTCTCTAACAAACATTGCTCCCCAAGCTACACCGTTAGCAGTTCCTCCTTCTTTAAAGAGACCAAATCCATTGTTTTCCAACAAGGTTTTAGCTGCTAAATTTGCCTGATACGCTTGTTCCCAACGTGTTCTATCGTCGTTACGGTTGAAAAGCGGACTTGCCCAGGTTAATAATACCCGACCTTTTAATGCAGCAGCAGCTCCAGATGTAATCCGGCCTAAATCTGCACCAGTCCATTTTCCAGGTAATAAAGAAATGGCCATATCTAAATCTTTAGTGATTTGAGCAATACATTCTGAGGTAGAGCTCCTTTGAACCTCGTTTGCCGGGCCAGATGCTAAAATAGGATCCTGAGGTACAAGTACTAGCGGAACACCGCCATATAAACGAACCATCTCAAAATACTGCCATGCTCTCCAGAAATACATTTGACCTTTAAGTTTATTTCTTACATCTTCTGCAATGCCGTGTTTATCAATTTCCTGAATAAAAATATTGATTTCTTTCATTCTTGTCCAGGTATTGTTCGCAACACTGTTCGGAAGGCGCTGAGCAAAGTACTTTAAAGCATTATTATTTACATAAGAAATTTGTGGCCACTCTCTGTTCCAATCAGTTTCACCGGCAAGTTCGTCGGTAGTTTGTGTCCAAAGGGAATTATAGGTGCCGTTATCGGATGCCGACTGTGACTGTACATTTGGTGTACCATTATTGGCCGGGAGAAACAAACCATAAACATAATCCACATAACCTTGTGCTAATGCGGGTTCTTGAAAAACCTGTTCGTTAAATCCGGTATAATCCTTTTTCTCTTCCAAAAAAGAATCTTTACAGCTGGTTGATAAAACAACCAGTGCAAGAAACATATATAATATTTTATTATTTTTCATGTCTTTAATTTTTAATGTTGCTTATTTCTCACAATTAGAACGTCACATTTAAACCAAAAGAAAATGTTCTGAGGTTAGGAAATATATCATATGCCGTATCGCTATCCCTATAGCTATAAGGGTTGTAGAAATTTACCGGGTTTAAGGCTGTTGCGTATACCCGTACATTACTTACTTTTACTTTCTCTAACAAGCTTTTTGGAAGAGAATAGTTTACCTGAAAACTAGTCATTCTCATTCTGAAACCTGAAACCTTCCAAAAATTCGAAGCAGGCGTTAAACTTGTGCTTTCCCAGTTTGGATTTGGCATAGTTCCAGTTGGATTTAAAACCGGATCATAGATGTCGCCCCAGATTTCAGGCACACTGGCAAATGTTCTGGAGATAGAGTTGTTCATTTTCTTACGTGCATCTATTTCCGCCCAGCCACCAAATGAACCAGAAATTACAGCCTCTACACTCACACCTTTATATCCTGCTTTCAAGGTTGTTCCGAAACCATAGTGATTGGTTGCTTTCTTTGCCAACTGTACCTGATCATTATTGTCAATGATTCCATCAGGCCCAGCAAAGGTTCCATCAGGTTGAAGTGGCCCTCTTACGTCTCTGTAATAAAGCATACCGGGTTTCAAGTCTTTAGCTAAAATCGCAGTACCATTTCCCGGATTCACAGAGGTAATTTTATACTGGCTTACATATGCATCAATATCTGCCTGGTTTTTAAACATCCCTAAATAATCATAACCCCATTTTCCAATGTCAGATGATACTCCATTTCTTGGATTCCAAGGATATAAAACATCATTTGCATTAAAATCGGCTCTGATAACCTTATTATCTTGCCATGCGAAACGCAAATCAACACCATAAGTAAAATCGTTACCAATTCTGTCATTCCAGCCCACACCGATCTCATAACCAAAATAATTGGCTATACCGAAATTTTGGGAAGCCACTGAACCACCAACAGTAACGGGAATGTTTGAAGTAATCTCGGTTAAAATATTGGTAGCATGGTTAAAATATCCATCTACGTTTACAGACAATCTATTTTTCAAAAATTTAGCATCAATACCGATGTTGTTCTTAAGTTCGTCACTCCAAGTAGCATCTGGATTTGGTGAAGCTTCCATTTTGTAACCTCCCGTTGCACCACTATCACCATTAAATACAGCCCCTTTTCCATCCTGGAAAGTATATCTTTGGCGCCATAACCAAGCTTTGGTTTGATCATTTCCTAATAGTCCAATTGAATATCTTAGCTTTAAATAGTCGATACCTTCAACTTTAAAAAAATCTTCCTGAGAAATCACCCATCCCAATGAACCTGAATAAAATTTACCCCAGTAGTTTCCTGGTGCAAATTTGGTAGAGGCATCGCTTCTAAACATAAATTCTGCCAGATACTTATCCGCATAAGCGTAATTTGCTCTTGCTACATATGATAGTGAACCACCTTCAGACCTTGTTGTGCTTCCGTCTATAGCACCCGTAGCAGAGTTAAATTGCCCGTTCGTTTGTTGAATTGGATCAGCTCTGAATACCACTTCACCATTATAAGCTTGTTCTGAACGTTCAACCGTTGCTAAACCACTAATGGTGTGCTTACCGAAAGTTCTGTTGTAATTTAAAACAAAGTTAGATTGAGTTGAGCTTTGGTTAGTGTTTGAATAGTATAATCTGTTTCCGTTAGAGGCCGTGATGGCTACCGGATTTGTGGCACCATCATAGATATGCTTATTTGCTCCTAAGCGTGTAAAGTTATAAATGCTGTATCTGGTACCAATCTGAGAACCATTCGAACTTCCGTTGTTTCTGGAATAAGCTGCTCTTGCTGTTAATCCCTTGATGAATGGTACATCATACTGAGCATTTAAATTGATTGTAAAAGTATTGCTTTTAGTTGTAGCTAAGTTTCCTAATTTTTCAATCTCATAAAAATGATACGTAGAGAAATCATTGGTAGTTCCCGGTAATTTTACAGGAAGGCCATTAATATAGGTGGGCACATAACGTGGAGCAAGAATCAAGTTTCTATAGTCGTTGTCATCCAACTCACTACCGATTTTATTAAATGTTTTAACTAGTTCACCATTGTTACCCGAAAGTTGTAAACCTACTTTTAGGTTAGTCGCGACCTTCACATCCACTCCAGTTCTAAAGTTCCAGCGCTTAAAATCTAAACTTGATAAGTTACCATTTTGTTTAAAGTAAGCGATATCTCCGAAATAAGTTGCCTTATCGCTACCACCGCTTACACTTAAAGTATGCTTCATATTGTAAGCAGAATGCCACGCATCTTCTAGCCAATCGTAGTTGATATTGCGAAAATGATCTAATTCATCCTGGCTAAAAAAAGCATCTTCAGCAGCTACTGTACCTGGAGTAACATTTGCGCCATTTGGCCCGTTCATAATATTATAGTACATACCAAATTGGTAAGCGCTTAGCATTTTTGTGCGATAAGCTTCATCGTTGACAGCATATGCGCCACTATAACTGATTCGTGGAGGTCCTACCTTACCACGTTTTGTTTTCACTAAAACTACTCCATTACCAGCCCTTGTACCATAAATAGCGGCAGATGCATCTTTCAAAAAGGATAAACTTTCAATTTCTGAAGGATCTAAGTTGTTGAAAAGCGTAGCATCTGGTTGTCCGTTTGCAGGGTTAATCTGAATTACATCATCAATTACATATAAAGGGTCGGTAGAGCCCCCGTCTTTAGAGAAAATGGTATTTGGATTTCTAATTGTCAACTTTGCAGTAGAGCCTGGTCTTGAAATACCACCACTAACCCCAACACCTAATATTTTTCCAGCCAATGCCGCACCAATATTACTTGCCTGTAAATCTTCAACCTCTGTAGCTTTAATATCCACTACTGAACCAGTTAAATGTGTTCTTTTTTGCGTTCCGTATCCCACCACCACAACATCTTCCAAATCTTTATTTTCAGATTTCATTCTCACTGTGATATTCGTTTGTGTACCTACAGTAATCTGCTGTCTGGTATAGCCGATGTAAGAAAACACCAATACATCGGTGTTTGATTTTACCTGAATGGTAAAAACCCCATCGGAGTTTGTGCTCACATTGCTGGGAACACCTTTCAAGCTTACGTTTACTCCAGGTATTCCTTGGCCGTCTGACTGATCAACCACCTTACCTGTAACCTTTCGGTCTTGAGCAAACAACATTGTACATGCCAGCATCGTAAGTAGCAGAGACAATGAAATTTTACGTAAAAATATTAAGTTCATCTTGTTTATTTGGTTAGCTTTTTAAATTCTCGTTAGTTGTTTTGCGCTTTTGCTTTTATTCTCTTTTGCCATTCTTCACCCTCCTTTTTTAAATCATAGCCTGCGGCTGATAGATAGTTATTAATTCTTCCTTTATATTTTCCAAACCAGGCGTGTTTTTTGTCAGAAGATTCTGCGTCAATTGCATGTTCGCGAGCTTCTGTTAGCCAGGCTAAGATTTGTGTTTTCTGTGCTTCATTCAAAGTCAGGATTTGCTCCTGATAAGCTTTGTAAGTAATTGGCAAAACGTTGTAAGTCATGGCGTTCTTTACTTTTTCCACCTGATCGGCACTTAAGTTTTTATTAAGGCTTTTGATGTATTTAGGGTGAAGCTTTGCAAGCGATTTTTGTACTTTTCTAGCCTCTACAGCCAAAGCAGTGTCTCTCTGAGCTTTATCATCCTTGTATTGTGCCTTAATCAATTTTACCTTTTCGTCTCTTTCGGTATAAATATCATTTAAATCACTATACTGATCGCGGATGATGTTGCGTACTTTCTCAGATTTACCGGCATCGGTAATTCCTAAAACGGCCACAATTTTATCTGCACGTTCTGTAATTACTTTTACATAGGCTGCACGATCTGCTGTTGCATTGTTTTGCGAATAGGTTTTAGATACACCTATCAGCATGAAGAAAGCGATTACAACTGGAAATCTCATTGTCTGAATATTTAAATTTATGTTAGTTTTTCTTTTTGATCAGGTTTACTTCACCACAGAAATGTACCTTTAAACCCAGCTCGTCCATGGCAGCAGCTTTTATCCTGCAGGCTTCATGGGCACTGGCTTCGTAATTGGTGTATACCACCTGAATATGGTTAGCTTTGTGTCTCGCCATTAATTGGTCACGGCTCACTCCTTTTAAAACGGCATGCATAATTGGCCATTCTGGTGTGGTTTCATTCCAGCGTCGGTTGGTTTCTGCTTCAGGTAAAAGTACCACCTCGCCTACGCCTAAATCGCAATGTAGTTCATTATCCATCACATAAACACGACTCCAAACAATAAAGCCGGGTTTACTTACGCCTTTTAATGAACCTCCACCTAAGCGGAAATACATAGCGGGTTGCCTGTCGCTGCTTGCACCGGCATATCCGTTAATAAAATGGGCGGCAGGAGCAGCACCAGAAATTAAGAATAACCAAACGAAATCATCTACATCCCCTCCTTTAAAATGCTCTCCCCAACGGATATCATGAAGGGTATTTTCGCCCGTCATGCCCAACTCTTTCCAAAGTTTGTACGTTACTAAGGCATCTAAACCTGCACACTCGTCTACTTCGTTAAAATGCGGTAATGCCGCTTTAGGATAAAGTTCCTTTCCTGCTTTGGAAAATACCGGAGGCCTGTCCTCATTGTTAAGCAAGCCTTCTACTAAATCGCTGGCAACTGTCAGGTCCTTTAAACCTTGCTGATATTGAATACCTATAGTATCACAGCTAAAATCATCTGCAATTCTTAAGGCCGCGATGTACATTTTACACTGTTCTAATGTTTGTTTTCTGGTAAGTTCTGTTGCTTCATTTTCTCCCCAGTTGAAGGTCATTCCTTTTTTAAGCAACCACTTTAACACTTCTTCAGCTTCCTGTTCGGTAACCTCCAGCATGGCGGCATATAAGGCCGATTGGCTCAAACGTTCTTTGAAAAAGCCTGTTTGGTGCAACAGTTCGTCAGGGATGATTGCGTTGTACATGCCCATACATCCTTCATCAAAAACGCCCATAATTACTTTGCGTTCCTTTAGGGATTTGGCGAAAGCTCTTCCTTTTTTATCGTCTCCGAAAGGTATTTTGCTTAATGCAAAGCTTTTAACATGGGTTTGATCGTAACTGATCTTGCCCGTGGCCAACCATTGCTGCAAACCTTCGTTAAAAAAATCGTCGGTAAAATCTTCGCTCCATAAAGTGCTGTAATTAATACCAGCTTTGGTTAAACAGCCATTAAGATTTAACATTCCTACCAAACCCGGCCACTGCCCGCTCCAGTTTGCAACTGTTAAAATAGGCCCGCGGTGGGTAGTTAGTCCTGCAAGTACGTGATGCGAATATTGCCAAACGCTTTCGGCCACAATTAATGGCTGATCAGCATCAATAGAACGGAAGATATCCATACCCATTCTTTGCGAATCGATGAAGCCGTGTTTTTTATTAGAATTATATGGATGAGCACGATTAACTGTCCAACCTAATTTCTCTAAGGCGGTGGTTAATTTTTGCTCCATTTCGACTTGTGCAGCCCAGCAATTTTGATTTGCTGAAAGCCGTAAATCTCCACTAGAAACTAACAGAATTTGCTGTTGTTTTGCTTGTCTCATAATTCATTACTGAACAAAATATTTATATAAAAATAAATTGTCTGTTTATATTTGGGTGTTAGCCTAAGGGGCTATATACAAAATTCAATAAAGAAAAACACTATTTACTAGTAAAATTTATCATATATATATAGGATGTTATCATAAAACATCTTAACTTTAGCACAGTAATTAGCATGATTTGCAAAATTGTATTTTGCTACACTAACCAAATATTTTTGAAAATCCTATGAAACCACATTTTCACAAAGTTCCCATTACACTACAAAGTTCTTTCAGTATTCGTCATGATATCAAGCCCGATTTTGGTAACATCTGGCACTATCATCCGGAGTTGGAATTGCACTATGTAATTAAAGGGGAAGGCGTTCGTTTTATTGGCGATAACATCAGCAATTTTGTTCCTGATGAAATGGTTTTGATAGGCGAAAATTTGCCGCATACCTGGCGATGTAAGGATGAGTACTTTCAAAATAACCCAGATTTAAATACAGAAGCGATGGTGATTCATTTTTTACCTGATTGTTTGGGTAAATACATGCTCACCTTACCTGAAGCCTACTTAATTCCTAAACTATTTGAAAAAGCCAAAAGTGGAATGGTTATTCACGGAAAAGCCAAAGATAAACTGGTAGAGCTAATGCGTTTGGCAGTAGATGCTACCAATCTGGATCGCATCATTATTTTATTGTCGATTCTTAAAACCCTGGCCGAAACCGACGAATACAGTCAGATTGTGACCAGTAAGAATACTTTTTATCAATCTAATGAATCGGAAACCCTCAGAATCAACAAAATCTGCAATTATACCTTAACCAACTACAAGAAGGATATTACACTAGAAGAGGTGGCCTCTCTGAGCAACCTAAGTGTAACCTCTTTTTGCAGGTATTTTAAACTGATGACCAAGAAGACCTATTACGATTTCTTAATTGAAATTAGGGTGAGCCATGCTTGCCGCTTTTTGATCGAAAACAAACTGCCCACTGAAGTAATCTGTTTTGATTGCGGTTTCAACAATGTATCTAATTTCTACAGGCATTTTAAGAAGGTTACCGGGATGACCCCACTGGATTATAAGAGGAAGTATTTGAACTAAGTTGTAGGTATTGAGTTGTAAGTGGTAAGTTTTAAGTAATAAGTTTTAAGTGGTAAGTCAGGGTGCTAAAATTCTAGTTTCCGATTACCCCTTCTGGCGCAAGCGTCCCGCTTGTGACCTAAACTCTGCTCTAGCGGGAATCCGAACCCCTTGGTCCGTGACGCACGGACCAGCATAAGAACAGACCCCGAATCGCGCAACAATCGAAGACCTTGCTGATGTACTTCTTATTAAGTCGAAAACTAAAATGGATTACCCTTCGACAGGCTCAAGGATGACAATCAATTTTATTTTTCGACTTAAGTTAACTGTATTGATGGGGACGCCAACCAGTAGAAATAAGGAATAAACTTTAAGTGGTTAGTTATCAAGATGCTAAAATCTTGGTACATCCATTAACTCAATGAGCTGGTTGGTGGGGACCCCTTCTGGCGCAAGTGTCCCGCTTGTGATCTAAACTCTGCTCTAGCATGAATCCGAACCCCCTGGTCCGTGACGCACGGACCAGGAGCTTACCGGCGTTCAAACCAAGCATTTACTTTACTAGATAAATACGTTTATATTGAGGTTGCTGCGCAATGAGGTATAATCGTTATATAGATTCTCTACTTCTTTTACTACTTTAGGGGAGAAATCGCCCACTTTTCTTCTGGTGAAGGTAGAGATGTTTAAACCTCTTTTTTGAAGAAAGTATTTAGATACAATCGGGTAAACATTGTGCATCACGTCCATATTATCAATCAAAAACTGCTGTACAATCTGCACTTCCTCCTGCATGCTTTCATCGTTAAAATGATCACATAACCAAACAATTAATTCCGGAAAGTAATTACCCTGAATACAGGATAAACCCGAAGAGCCTGCCTTTAACGACTCTACAGCATGTACAATGTAAGCGTCATACAAACCAAATGCATGTCCTGAGGTGAGTGCTAACTTTTCTTTAATCTGATTAATATCCAGACAGGTATCTTTATGATAAATCACCCTTTCTGTAGCCACAAAATCCTTTAACTGGTTTGCAGAAAGTACCCTTTTATAAGGCACGGGGCATTCGTAAAAACCCAATGGAATTTGGTCTGTTTGCTTTAATAAGTCAAACACACGCGCGTTAAATACCTCGTCAGATTCCTGCTCATCGGCTAGCAAACTGGTAATGGCAATTACAGCTTCTGTTCCGGTATCGTAAACTTTTTTAACAAAATCTGCCTGTTGGCTTATAGCGCCACCAAAAGTACCAGTAGCGACTACAGGAACTGCCCCATCCACTACCTTGATCACATGTTTGATGGCTTCGATGCGTTCCTGATCAGATAACTCGAACATTTCGCTCGAAAGGCAATTGGCGAATAAACCTGTAGATCCAGCCTGCAGATAAATCTCCGTTAATTGGGTAAGCGCCGGATAATCTATATTTCCATTGCTTAAAAAAGGCGTGAGCATGACCGGGATGAACCCTTTTTGTGAGCTTTCCATTGATTGATATTATGGTAAAATTTATTCGTTTTTAATTGATAGAAAGGATCTTACACAGATCTTATTCTGATGTTTTTAGTGATTTCTTTTTTATTTTACTGAGCAATAAACCAACAAGGAAAATGGTTAATGTGCCCACAACAATTATCATATTTTTATGTAGCGGGTTTCTAAAGGCTTCATACTCTGGCGGAAGAAGATTAGAGAATGTCATCCAGATAATTACGGCGATACCTATAATGGTTGCCGTAATGGCTTCGTGATTTTTGGTTCGCTTACTGATGATGCCAAGCAAAAACAATCCCAGCATGCCTGCGGCAAATATTCCTGAGAGTTCCCACCACACATCCAGAATACTCTTTACCCCTATCATTGCAATTCCTGCAATCATTCCAAAAACCCCAAAAGCTACCGTAGCAATATGAAGCAGGGAAAGATTTTGTTTTTCCGTAATGTCTGGCTTAATGTATCTTTTATAAATATCTACCGAAAATACCGTTGCTGATGCATTCATTCCCGAACTGATGGTGCTCATGGCTGCAGAAAGTATAGCGGAAACAATTAGGCCTACTAATCCTACCGGGATTTTGGTTACCATAAAGTGAGGCATAATTTTATCGCCATAATCAGCAGGTTGCAAACTTCTTTCCAGATTTAGAATTTCTGCGGCTGAGGCATTCACCGGCAAGCGTTCTATGGCCACCTGGTGTTTGATGGATTGCACCAGATCTGGGTTAACCTCGTAGTAAGCAAAAAGACAAGAACCTATAATAAAGAACAGTAATGAGGCAGGAATATACAGCCAAACACACAGCCAAATCGACTTTGAAGCAGCTTTACTTGAGGATGCGGTATGATAACGTTGTACATAATTCTGGTCCATTCCAAAATTATTCAAGTTAATAAAAAAACCATACAACAGCACCACCCAAAACGAGGAACTGATAAACTCAGGCTTAAAACTACCCAAACTAAACTTGTTTGCCGCACGTCCGATCTCTACTACCTTCGAAGCGCCCCCCGGCATATTCGAAATAATAAGGTAGAGAATCAGTAAAGCCCCAAATGTTTTTACAATGGCTTGTACTACTTCTGTCCAGATTACCGCTTCAATGCCACCTAAAACCGTGTAAAAAATGATGCAAATTCCCATTACAATCATGATCATCTGCATCGAGTATCCGGTTAAAGCCTGGAGGCTCAAGGCGATACCAAAGAATATCGACCCCATCCTCGCCAGTTGCGTCAATAAGAAACAAACTACTGCATACACCCTTGCCCAGGCACCAAAGCGGTGTTCCAAATGGGTATAAGCAGATATTTCTCCTGAACTTCTGTAAAAGGGAACAAAATATTTCGAAGCTATCCAGGCTGCTAAAGGCATTGAAATACTAAATACAAATGCATTCCAATTGGAACCAAAAGCTTTTCCGGGAACGCCCAAAAAGGTATTACTGCTTAAAAATGTCGCATAAATTGATAAACCTATCGCCCATCCGGGGATCAGGCCCGAAGCTTTTGTAAATTGCTCGGAATTTTTGTTATTTCTAGAGAAATAAACACCAACCAATATCATTCCAACAAGGTAAATGAAAATTACTGCAAGATCTATTATAGGTAAACCTTTCATTAGTTGTTGGCTCGTTTATTAATTTGGTTAAAACAAATATGCATGTCTATCAAGCTTTATTCATATAAGATTTTGGCCACATATTATACCATCTTATCTTATTGAACATCCAATGCATCTATGGCCAGGTTATTCGCATTTATTGTCATAAACTTTACCCAATATTTCCCGGCATTAATCATGCTTCCGGTATTGGTATTCAGATAGTTCCATTTACCTTCTTTGGTAGGTGCCAGTTCCAGTTCTTCGGTCTTCATTAAGGTTCCGTCTATAGCATAAAATTCCATCTTAACCTTTTGCATCTCCTGTGTTGGATTGTGATATTTCAAGGTCAGCGAATAGGTGTCTGCCACCCCTACCGACATTTCAAACTGAATGGCATCACCGGCCGACTGATTAAAAACAACTCTTTCCTTACCCATTAAAACCTTTTTACTTATGTTTTGCCCAATGAGCTTCGCATCTGTTGCCTTGTAACTGGTGATGGTTTTTAAGTCATATGCAGGTGCCAGATCACTTGGTGGTACTACGGCGACTATCCCCGGGGTAAATTTCAAACTAAGGGCTTCGTTAGCTTTTAACCTCTTTCTATAAATTGAAAATTGCGTTGCCTCGCTATTAATGATTCTTGTTTTAGTATCCTCAAACCCTGGTAATTTTTCGGCTCCAGCCGTTATACCTACAAAAACATCGGCTTCTTCTTTAACCTTAAATGAGATGCCATCTTTATCATTCTTAAAAGGTTGAAACCATTCTGCACCAAATAAATTGGATGGAACTGAGGTAAACTCTGCATCACTATACTGAAACTGCTGATCTCCTAGATCTAACCATGAACTCGCCTTAAGCGTGGTATTTAGCGGCAATTCTACAATTGAATTGCGCTGATCGCCCACCCGAAGGCTGGCATCTAAACTTGCAATAGCAATAGCTGAAATTACAGCCTGACCCGATTTAATATTTGGAAAGGAAATTTCCAGATCTCCGGCATTAACCTTAACCTTAACCGTTTTCTTAAAGGCGGTGTTTGTTCTTGCCGATTTCCAGATATCCAGATCTTTTAGTACAACAGCTCCGTTCACAGCCACATCAAATAACCGCATTTTCTCTGCATTTAATCCTCCGCCAACGCCGAGCCAAGGCTCTACAAAGTATAACTCTACCAAATACTCTCCTGCCTTTGCTATTGGAAAACTAAACTTTAGCTGATCGCGACCATATCTGAATGATTGAAAGAGCTTCCAGTCTTTAGTATCGTTTATTGGACTAAAAACCCGTCTCTGGCTGGCAAAAAATGCCGGCACACCATTAAAAGCGTTAGTCCATGAGGTAGAGCCGTAATGCTTAATATTCGATTTTAGTGGTTGGTCTGCCTGCCAAATCTGTCCATATTCATCGGTATATGCTGGGCCGCCACAGTTTATTCGATAGAGGTAATTATAATGCTCTTGTGCCTTTAAAATAGAATTATCCTTTGTGTAAAGCTGATCAAAGCGTGGCGAACGTGGCAAACTGTTGAGCACCACCACGTCTTTAGCTACGGCTTTACCATTTACATAACCTACTGCATAAAGGACATTGTAGCGAATATTTACCTTGTCCCATTGGAAATGACTCCCAATGCCATTGCGTTTTTTCCTTCCTAATGAACTGCCATTCAGATCATTAAAAAGCTCTACTTCATCACAATTTGAGTAGAGTACAATACTATCTTTGATACCCGGCTTACTCCATCTGTTTGGCCAGGTATGCGAAACAATGTATACCATCGGGTCGGTATGTTTAGCTGCATAATTCGCCCTAAACATATAATAAGCATCTGTAGGCTCTTCCCAAGGGGTAAACATGCCTTTATAATTTACAGGGCCTACCCGATCTAAATCACGTAAACCTTCTCCACCCTGAACCCTGCCCGGGTTATCATGCGAACTGTAAAGCCAAAAGAAATGCCCCGCAACCTCATCTTTAACCGATTCAGCTAAGCGAACTTTGGTCTCCATGAGGGAGGTCATGTAGTTTTCAGAATAATCTGTTTTACTTGCTGAGTCTACCTCATGCAAGTCTATCGTGCGCCAGGCACCATATTCCCCAACTAAAACTTGCCTTTTTAAATCTTCAGCATAGGTTAAAGGATTTCCACCATACGTGCCTGTCCAGTTTTGAGGCACATCCCAATCGGTACCTTTACCCCCATTACAAGTAGTTACCTTTCTTTGAGAAGAGGCTGTGGGATCTAATTTCCTAATCAGTTCGGTACATTCTTTTGCAAAATCTTCTGGTAAAGTACTTTCATTCTCTAAGCCCCACAACACTACTGCCGGACTATTTCTTCGTTCTTTAACCCAATCTGTTAGTAAATCCTTAAAATTCTTTCTAAATGCTGGTGTATCATACCAGATATGTGCCGCCATTTGTGTCCAGCAAAGAATTCCCTCTTTATCCCAATAATCAGAATATAAAAGATGATGAGGCTGATGCGCATCTCTAAAAGCATTGAATCCTGCTGCTTTAATTAACCGCACGCGGGTACTGATCTGCTCATGGCTAAAAGCATGGCTTTGCCCAATCATATGCTCGTACTCCGCAATACCGTTTATAAATACGGGTTTTCCGTTAAGCAGAAAGTGTTTTTGATTGGCGTTTTCACCTATTGGCCAGCTGATCCAGCGTATTCCGTAAGGGGTATGCTGTTCGTCGATTATCTTTCCATTCTCTAAAACAACGGTTTTAAGCTGATAGAGATAAGGATTTTCTAGTGACCAGAGTTTCGGATTATCGATAGGATCGGTTTTCTGTTTAACTACCGTTTCCTTATTGGCTAACAACTTAACCGTCTGCTTCAATTCCTTTACAGTTTTTCCATTTTTATCCAGCAAACTATTGATTAGGGTTAGCAACTTAGGCTGAGTACCATAATTTTTAAGGGTAGTTTCCAGGTTTAATATGGCCGATTTTTCGGAAATCTTGTTGTCGTTCCAGATATGAATGCCAAAAGGCTGAACCCGCGCATCGTTAGTTACAATTAAATGTACCGGCCTAAATATACCCATAGGCTGCGAACCTTCAGAAAAACCTCTTTCTGTAGAGCAACCTCCATCAACCCAGGGCAAGTCCTGGATATTGGCAGGATGATCTGCACGAACAGCCAGCACATTTTCCTGATTGTTCAATTTAATAACCTGGCTTACATTTATGGTAAAAGTGGTTCTGCCTCCGGCATGATAACCCACCTTTTTTCCGTTCAGCCAAATTGTGGCGTAAGAACCTACTCCTTCAAAATATAAAAAGAATTGCTTGCCTTGTTTTGGGCTATTAATCTTAAAGGTTTTACGGTACCAGGCATATCCATGTTTATTGCCATGTAATTTGCGTTGATAGCCTTCATACTGATCCCAGTTATGCGGAACATTTACCGTTATCCAGCCTTTTTTACTGAAATTGGCTGTTTCAAAACCATCATAGGCGTGAATATTTTTTTCATCCGCAATGCTGATCCATCCCTCATTCAAGAAAATCTCTTTTCTGGATAAGGTTTGTGCCGACAGTTGGCCAGAAATAAAAAGGAACAGCAAAGCAACACATCTCCAGCACTTCATTTTGATCATTCTAAATCGCCGTTAAGTTTATAGGTTTCACCAACCTTGGTTATTATCGTTTTAGTTTTGCCTGCATAATGAATTTCGCAGTTGCCATCTGTTTTGGATTTAATTACCAGTGCGGTTAATTTGCCCTCATTCCAATCCAGATCCAGTTCATAGCCACCTCTAGCCAACATCCCTTTAATACTACCTGTAGGTATAGCACCTGGCAATGCAGGCAACAAATCCAGGTACCCCTGATGACTTTGGACAATCATTTCTGCAATACCTGCAGCTCCACCAAAATTGCCGTCAATTTGGAAGGGCGGGTGTGCATCAAAAAGATTCACATAAGAACCCGCACCGTTATTGGCCGGTTTTATAAGCATTTTAATCAATTTCATGGCGTGATCTCCATCTTTAAACCTTGCCCAGAAATTAATCTTCCAGGCCAAACTCCAGCCTGTTGCATCATCACCACGATATAATAAAGATTGCTTCGCTGCCTTCATTACCTCCTTGTTTTTATCCCAGGTAATATCGTCACCAGGAAATACACCCCACAAATGAGAAACATGGCGGTGTTTATTGGTCGTATCATCCTTATCTTCAAGCCATTCTTGCAGCTGACCATACTTACCAATCTGGTTGGGTGCAATCTCTTCTACATGCGATGCTAAAGATTTGGTAAAATCATCCTGAATATTTAACACCTTAGCAGCAGCAATACAATTTCTGAAAAGTGTACGTATAATCTGATGGTCCATGGTTGGTCCGGCCACTAAGCCTCCATTTTCAGGTGAATTTGACGGCGTGCTAATTAGCCAGCCTGTTTTGGTATCCCGAACCAGGAAATCTTCAAAAAACAGAGCAGCCTCCTTCATTAATGGGTAGGCTTCCTGACTTAAAAATTGTTTATTCTGGCTAAACAGGTAATGCTCCCAAAGATGCTGACTTAACCAACCTCCTCCGGTTACCCATATCCCATGGTTGGAGGCGTTAATTGGTGCGGTACCGTTCCACAAATCTGTATTATGATGAAGCACCCAGCCCTTTGCATTGTAATATTCTTTGGCCGTTTCCTTTCCGGTAACTGATAATCCTTTGATTTTGGTAAATAGCGGCTCGTTTAGCGACTGGAGATTGAGAATTTCTGTTGGCCAGTAATTCATCTCCAGATTAATGTTTGTGGTATATTTACTGCCCCATGGCGGACTTAACAAATCATTCCAGATCCCCTGAAGGTTTGCAGGTTGCGTGCCTGGGCGAGAACTTGAAATAAGCAAATACCTGCCATACTGCATGTAAAGGGCTGCAAAAGCCGCATCTTTACTACTTGCAAACTTTTCCAGCCGTTCATCGGTTGGTAAACTTTCATTTGCCGAATGGCCAAAGCTAACCTGAAAACGGTTGAAATAGGATTGATACTCTTTAATGTGGGCATCTTTAATGCTGTCGAAGGATTTGTTTTTAAGATTTAATAAAGCCCTTTCGTTCCTCGTTACCGGATTTCCTGATACATTCTGGGCATCAACAAAATTGGTTCCGGCGGTGAGATAGAGTACCACCTCATCGGCCTTTGTAACGATAACCTTATTATTCAGCACCTTAACTGATCCATTTTTTACAACAGCTGTGAGTCGGCTTTCGCCTTTAAGTGCGCCATCTTTTACCTGTACATTTAGAACTATAGTATTCTGACCTAAGGTTTTGACAGCCGATTGGCGGTGAACACTGGATAAATCGGCACTAAAACTGATTGATTTTGCCTGATCAGCACTGAGCTGGATAACCAAGGCATCATCTGGCTGACTCACAAAGTATGTTCGTTGATATTCTACCCCATCATAAGTATAGGTTGTTTTAGAGATGGCGGTAGAAATATCTAAAGATCGTTTATAATGGCGAACGTGGTTTTGATCCTGATTAAAATGCAGATTTAGATCGCCAAAAGGCTGATAACTACCCTGATATTGTGCCACACCCGGAGGCGTTTCATTCTGAATTTTATACTTCCAGTTTTTGTTGAGGGAGATTCCTGTGGCAGAATCTTGTCCTTCAGGATAAAAACTGATGAACTTTCCTGCATCCTTATAACCTAAAATACCACCTTTATCATTATAATTCAATACCTGAATGGCAATTGTATTCTTCCCTTTGGTTATCAACTTAGCGGGAATGGTGTATTTTCTGGGTTCGTTGTTATCGGTATTGCCTACCAAATGGCCGTTCACATAGGTAAGATCCTGATTATAAATGCGATTTAGATCTAACACTAAATCTTTCCCCTGCCAATTGGCTGGAATATCCACTTGTGTTCTGAACCAAACCGCACCATCTACATTGGCTAAGCCCGCAGTTTCCCAGCCATCGTAAACCGGTACTTTAATGTCAGGCCATTTCGTATCATCAAAAGCAGGCAAAGCCGGATTTCCGGGAATGCCCTTACCCGATTTAACCTCATTTACCCAGGCTGCACGATCGCCAGCATCACTTTGCAAGCCCATAAATTCCTTTTGGGCAAGTGCTTCGGCTTCCTTTTGTTTTCCATCCGCAAGCAATTGCCTGATTTGAGCTAAATGCTGGAAAGCTCCTTTTCGATTGTAATCTCTTGGTTTGCCAGTCCAAAGTGTTTCTTCATTAAACTGGATATGATCGTCTGTAACGCCTCCGTAAACCATGGCACCAATCCGTCCATTCCCCAATGGAAGCGCATCGGTCCATTTTTGAGCTTGCTTATTGTACCAGAGTTGGTAATTATTTTGCTGAGCGGATACCCGAGCTGAAATAAAAAGAAAAAAAATGGCAAGTAGATAATTAAAACGAAATGGAGTTTGCATGATTATTTTTTATTGACCTTTATCCCCTGAAATGACATCGATTCTTTCAAAAACATCTTTAGTTTTCTCGATGGCATACTTCACATTTTTAAAATTGTTATTTCCGATTGCTATATTTTCAGTACCTGCACCACTCAACTTCAGGTAAGTGGTTGTTCCTTTAACTGGAAATGCATTGTAAAGGAAGAGATTCTTTACATTTTTCAGCTCAATAACCGGGACATTATTATGTGGCGTATAACTTTTAAAACCGTTTATAGTCATATTCTCCACTAAACTTGCCGTAAGTGAAGGTCCAATCTCTGTATTCACCTGAACATTATGAAATTCTACTTTATTGGTGTTTTGCAGGTTAAATCCAGTTTTAGCATCCAGGTTAATGTCATTAAAGCTAATGTTTTCGATAGGCATCTCTTCCAGGCCGTTTAAATATCCGGCTTGATTAACCTGGCCGGTAATGTTGCTGAAGTGAATATTTCTAAATCTTGGTGTTCTTTCAGACACAGGCTCTAAAAAGGTTTTGGCATATTGCATATCCAGTACAATGGCTTGCTCCCGAATATTTTTCATGATGATGTTGCTCACCCTGATTTCTTCTACCACACCTCCTCTGCCACGGGCGGTTTTTATCCTGATTCCCCTGTCTGTACCATCAAAAACGCAATTGGAAATGGTTATTTTACGAACATCACCAGACATTTCACTGCCAATTACTACGCCTCCATGCCCGGAAAGCATGGTGCAATTGGTAATGGTATAGTTCTCTGCCGGTGCGGCCATTCTTCTTCCAGGTTCATCCTTGCCCGATTTAATGGTAATGCAATCGTCGCCTACACTGATATGGCAATCAGAAATGTGTACATTTTTACAAGATTCGGGATTGATCCCATCGGTATTAGGCGAATGCGGGTTGTTAATGGTTACCGCATGAACTTTCACATTTTCGCAAAACTCAGGGTTGATCGTCCAGAAAGGAGAATTGATAATGGTAATCCCCTCAATCAATACATTTTTGCAAAACATAGGTTGAATAAAAGGCGGACGTAAAAATCCACGCTTCATTTGCTTAGGATCATCAGGAAGGATAATATCTTTATTTACCTTATCAAATTCGTATTGCCATTTAGAACGGGCCTGATCCTGCTTGTATCCTTCTACAAAATCCCACCATTTTTTTCCATGTCCATTAATTAATCCACGGCCTGTAATTGTAATATTTTCTGCTTTATAAGCATAGAAAAGTGGCGAGAAACTGGTTACATCTACCCCTTCATACCGACTTTGAACCATAGGTAGGTAATTGTCAAAATTATCACTAAAATGAAGTTCCGCACCTGCATCAATCAAAATGGTAATATTACTCTTTAAATGAATGGGTCCCGTAAGATATTTTCCGGCAGGAAAATACACTGTGCCGCCACCTGCTCTTGAGGCAGCAATTATTGCCCTTTTGATGGCCAGCGTGGCAATTTTGCTACTGTCGTTTTTAGCGCCATACTTAATCACATTGTAATAAGCCTGAGCATATAGATTAGATGAATAACAGCAGATAACCAATAATAAAGCGGCTAAAAATAGTTTTTTTGGTTGTTGTAAAAATTTCATTTCAGATTAATTCATTTGCACTTTAACAGGCTTCAAATCCTTAGTGGTTAATACTTTTTTCCCATCCACATAAATATGGAATCCCTTACCCACTTGGTATTTTTCACCAGTTTTATCCCATATCAATGAGATATTTTTACCATGATAACTTACATTTTGGAGCGCGAACCAATCCCATTTGTTTTTAGGGATCAGTGGGCGTATGTCTAAAATCTCATCTGCACGAGGCTTAATCCCCACTAAATCATTGATAATCAAATCGCAAAAAGTAGAGTGATTGTAAAAGCTACTTCTCGGGTTATCACCTTTTAGCCATTCTCCGGTTTTTTCATCCTGATACTCGCCAATATACGGTTTTCCATTCTTTATATGCGATGCAGCATACTTTTGTAACTCATCGTAAAAGACATTTGCAGTCATTTTACCTTTGTTTTTATAATTATTGAGGAGGTTGGAAAGTCCCTTTAAAGTTTGTGAAGAAGCAAAAGGCCATAAGGCACCATCCCACTCGCAACTGTGTCCGGAGCCCCGGGTTCTGAAAGTAGGATCACGGCGCTCGGCGGTGGTAAGCCCCCAGGGCGCATTAAATCCTGCAGTGTCCAGCAGGGCATCCCAGGCTTTAGCGTATTGCGACTTATCATCAGGCAAATTAAAATCCCATGGAATAAAACCAATGGCCTCTCTTACCTGAACAAGCGACCCGCTTTTAGCCAATTTAGTTTCGAAGAAAGCCGATTGATTATTCCAAAGACTATCCTGAACCAATTTTTTTAGTACCTGTGCTTTCTGTGTGTATTTGCTTTTCAGCTCTTCATTGCCTATTAGATTACCTATTTGAACCAGAGCTTTGGCATTCCCATACATGTAACTGTTAATGCTTGGTCTCCTGTTCTGGTCTTTTCTCGATCCGCTAATGGATTCTTCCATTCCATCTTTTACATCAAACTGCCAAAAAAGACCACTTTTCAATTGCCTTTCTGTCTCCCATTTTGCATAGTCGGCATCTAAGGCAGGCGCTATACTTTTAAGAAAAGGCAGGTCTGGTTTAACCAAATTATTTTCATAAACGGCGTCATCTATCCAACTGCTAAACTGATGGAAACGTTGTTTACTTTGCCCTGCATCTGCATGATAGAGCCAAAACTTAATGTAATCCTGCAGGTAGCTGTTATCTTTTAACCAGCGGCCTTCATAAAGGTGATGCCCCAAGGCACAGCTAATAGAATTGTACTTTCCAGCATGTTTAACAGGCTCGATAAACTCCGTAAAAATAAATCCTTCGGGAGTTTTAACCAGGTGCTTTCGGTATGACCACCATCTGTAATAATAATTTTGCTCTAAAACACTATCAGGACATTCAAATAAGGGAATGTTCGAAGATAACCATTCAAAAGCCTGAGCATTGGGTATATAATTTTTTACAGCCTCCGTATCAATGGAGTTAAAGTAATTTATGTATTTCTTTAATACTGTTGTACCTGGTTTTGGCTGCTGTTGTGCAAAGCCCGATGACGTTACCAATAACAGTAAGCCAATCACTTTCTTTATTTTCCTTTTAATCATTATTCAAATAGCCAATCAATATCCTTACCTCTACCATCTAATCCCGCATTGAAAACCCTCAATTCTTGTTCTTCGGGGATAAAACCTAAAACTAAACCTGCCCCTTTAGCCAAAGTTAATGTATTTGTTCCTGCCGGAAAGCTAAAAGCATGAACATTGGCAGGGGGAAATCCATTTAAAACCAATGCATTGCTAATCTTAATTTCTGCCTGTCCGTAATTGTTGGCGCTCGCATCTATTTCCAATACTGGTGGCAATAAATACCTCGGATCCTTCTGGTTAAAATAGGCTACCAAAACTTTAACGGCACCCTTGCTACTAAACTTAATCTCCGTTCCAGATTGAATCTGTTTTTTCATGGAAAGCTTCAAGGCCTTTAATCCCTGTAGCTGAGGCGTAATTTCTTTGATTAAAACGGTTGTATCTGCAAATACAGATGCATTCTGCGCCAATGAAAAGCTTTCTAAACCTGGCGTTAGCACTTTTACTTCAGCATTTTTATAGGCTACCACCTTTGCAACAGCACCTGGTTTGATCTTTTTGAGCGAGTCTATACTGTGTTCAAAATGATTCAGTTCTTTGGTATAAACCGGAAGCATTTCTTTCCAGTGAATGAAAGTTTTATCCACTCCCCTCATCGGGATTTTGCGTTGCTTGGTTTGCATGCTATTGGCATATAAATATTCCTCTTCCGTTAGCTTCACCAAATTTGCATAGTGTTTCACACTGCTTTTTAGAAAAGGCAATGCTTTTTCTAAATCAGCAACATCATTTGAATATTTATACCTCAAAATCCATAAGGCCGATTTGACTTTTTCTGCATAAAAATTAGCCATTTCATCGTAGCAATAGATATCGTTTTTAAGTCTTCTGAATTCCTCTTTGTTCTGACCCACATTCTTAACCTGATTAATAGCTGCTATTGCATGTTTTCCATGAACCACTACCTCTTGCGCTACTTTCATTGGGGTTTCACCAATGTGTCCCTGCTTTTTCCATTCCTTTTCGGCATACTCTATAATCATCTCACCTTCAGGCGCTTCAGATTCATAAAGTAAAGTAAATAAACCATAGCGAAAAGGATTAATCAACTGTGTCATCAGCATCCCTAAGGTTAGGGTTTGTCTGTTTCCATCGGTAATGCCGTATCTGCGCAAGAGCTTAGGGGAAATCTCACCAGAAGCCTCATAGGCCTCTAAAATGGCCTTGCCGCTGTTCAGGTCAGTACCATATTTATCCGCCAGCTCTTTACCCCAGTAATTGATTTCGCCAGTGCGGTCGCGTTTAGAATTCCAGGCATAACGCGCCCATTCTTTATACCAGATCCAATCTCTTTCTACTTCTAGAATTCTTTCCCTGGCTTTATCTGCCGTGTAAGGCCAATCCCAGTAGCTGGCCTGAGGATATAAATGCAATCCTTTGGCACCATAGTTTTCATTCATGGCCTGTACAGACTTTTGAATGAAATCTGCAGATCCATATCTAAATGGTTCCAGGTTGGCCAGGATATGTACGTTTGAAATATTGATAGTGCCAATATTGGCTAATTTACGGTTGAGTTCGGCCCAGGCACCCCTCGGCTCATAGGTGGTTAAGGCTTCTCCGTTAAACTTGTTCTCGGTATAGAGATTTTTGTATAAGGGTAAAGCAGCCTTCATTACTGCGGGCGCATCCGTATCATGTGCTCTGAGTACAATTGGCGGTTCTCCCTGAATATTCGCAGCTTTTAATCCGTCTTTTACCCCAGGGATAATTGTTTTGGTGAACCAATCGATATCATCTTGCCCTACCCCTTCCATAGCCTCTCCAAGCGCTACCATTAAGCCTACATTGGGATACTTCTCCACAAATGCAGCTATAGATTTTCGGGTATAATCTGCAATAATCGGAATGATGGGCCTGTTTCTATCTTGTGTTTTCAAGCCATGCTTATCTGCGAAAGGTTTTGGAATAATGATGTTGTAGAACATCTGAATGACCCAAATACCCCGTTTATCGGCCTCTGTGGTTAAAAATTTAAATATCTCTTCGTTCTTTTTAAAGGTTTCATCATCTACTTCCACTGCGTAAGGATAATCTTTTAACCTCACCAATGAAGAAAATGGATGACCATTCCACAGGTATAGGGAGTTGTAGCGATTCTCTACCATCATATCCAGGTACTTAATCCACAAGGCTTTATCATAAAACCAGGAGAAGGTTTCTGGGGTATAAGGGTATTCATACACGTCGCGACCAGGAAGATAATCGGGCTTTTGTAAGCCAATACAGGTTCCTCTTAATATCATTTCCGGATGATCGGCGATGGTTAAGGATTGTGGAAGCTTCCCTTCTTTCTCAATGCGTTCTACTAATTCTATACAGCCGTATAAAGCTCCGGAAGCATCGGCTCCGATAATGTATATATTACTTTTATCACTATAAATGTAAAACCCTTCCTTGCCTGCAGCCAATACCTTCTCGCGAACCGCTCCCGAAAGGATATTTTTAAAAATCAGCTCAGAATATACGCCAACTACCACTTGCTTACTATTGGCCTTAATTTTATCAACGGCAGTAACCTGGCTTTGGAACTTAAGTTTTTGCAGGCAATCCTGAATTTTGCCCGCACCAAACTTTACACGGGGATTGTTTTCTTTGGAAATTAAAATGTCTTGCTTCGGCGCAGAATGCTTATCCAGGGCATATGAAGCATGTGTTAGAACGGCAAATAAAATTAAAATTAGAAACTTTCTCATTCGATGGGCTGGATATCAAGCCAAAGGGCTTTGATAATAAAATATTTAGTTAGATCTGAACTTCAAATATAAGCATAGCTGATTTTTTATTACTGTAATATTTCCCCAAATTACTATACAATATTACCATTTGACCCTTAACGCAATTATTTCGTTACAAAGGTTTAATTTAAATGAAAAGCCCGAAAACCTGATGCCAATATCGCATAATATTTGGACAAGAAAATACAATTTTAACTAAGCTATTTCTATTTTATTTGTAATGGGTTGAAGAGTACCAAATGTAAAGTATGAGCATGGTTCAGTTGACTACATAAGTGGCAATCAGTCTGTATTTTATCGTACGTTTTCCCTGAAAAGAATCTATAATCATATATTTAATCCATAAAAAAAATCAACATATGTTTTCATTAAAGAATAAAAAGGCAGTAGTTACCGGTGGTGGAAGTGGAATTGGGAAAGCTATTGCCACTGTTTTAGCAAAACAGGGTGCCGAAGTGCATGTTATCGAACTCGGAATAGAACAAGCCGCTACAACCTTATCTGAAATAGAACAGGCAGGCGGGAAGGCTTATAGTCACGCTTGTGATGTTTCAGACCATGCAGCAGTATCAGCCGTTTTTGAAAATATAGGACCTATAAATATTTTGATTAACAATGCCGGAATTGCCCATATTGGCAAGGCAGACACCACACCTGAAGCTGATTTTGACCGGGTGATGAAAGTAAATGTTAAAGGAGTTTACAACTGCTTAAATGCTGCTATTCCCCAGATACGTAAAGCGAATGGTGGGGTAATTATTAATATGGCTTCTATAGCAGCGTTAATCGGATTACCAGATCGTTTTGCTTACAGTACAGCAAAAGGGGCCGTTAAGGCAATGACCATGAGTGTGGCTAAAGATTATATTGGCGAAAACATCAGGTGCAACTCCATTTCACCGGCTCGTGTACATACACCATTTGTGGATGGTTTTTTACAAAAGAACTATCCGGATAACATTGATGAAATGTTTGAAAAACTTTCAAAAACTCAACCTATTGGCAGAATGGCCAAGCCAGAGGAAGTTGGTGCATTAGCCTTATATTTATGCAGCGATGAAGCCTCATTTATTACAGGATGTGACTATCCTATTGATGGTGGTTTTACAACTTTAAACAATTAAATATTCAATAAAATACGATTATAAATGAAATTAATAAGATTTGGAGAAGCAGGCTTCGAAAAGCCAGGAATCATTATAGAAGATAAGTACTACGATGTTTCTACCTTGGTAAAAGATTATGATGAAGCCTTTTTTGGTGGAGATGGCATAGAAAAACTGAAAAATGATATCAAAACGGCTAACCTTCCTGAAGTAGATAAAAATGTACGTTTAGGTGCTGCTTTGGCTCGTCCTTCTAAAATCATCTGTGTAGGTTTAAATTATAAAGACCATGCTGCAGAAACCAATGCACCGATCCCTGCTGAACCTATTTTGTTCTTCAAAGCAACTTCTGCGATTGTTGGCCCTAACGATAACCTGGTTATTCCTAAAAACAGTAAAAAAACTGACTGGGAGGTGGAATTGGCTATCGTTATTGGTAAAAAAGCAAGCTATGTAACCGAAGAAAATGCTTTTGACCACATTGCTGGTTATGTTTTGCATAACGATTACAGTGAGCGTGAGTTTCAATTGGAAAGAAACGGTCAGTGGGTTAAGGGAAAAAGCTGTGATACCTTCGCTCCTATCGGCCCTTTCATTGCTACGCAAGATGAAATTGCCGATGTGCACAACCTTCGCCTTTGGTTAACCGTAAATGGTAAAACCTTACAAGACGGAAACACCGCGAATTTAATTTTTAATGTTCCGTTCATGATTTCTTATATCAGTCAGTTTATGACCCTTCTACCTGGTGATGTAATTACTACGGGAACACCTGCAGGAGTTGGATTAGGTCAGAAACCAGAGCCTTGGTATTTGAAAGCGGGTGATGTGGTTGAGTTAGGAATTGATGGCTTAGGAACAAGCAAACAAGTGGTTAAAGCATACGAAGGATAATATTAACAGATAAAGTAAATCAATTATGATAGATACGCACGTACATTTTTGGAATTTCGACCCGGTTAGAGATAGCTGGATTACAGCGGATATGCAAACTATACGCAACGATTTTAACCCCAAAAACTTACTTCGTATTTATAATGAGTTACAAATTACTGGTTGCATAGCTGTTCAGGCTAGTCAAACGGAAGAGGAAAATCACTTCCTTCTTTCATTGGCAGAGCAGAACGACATTATTAAAGGTATTGTAGGCTGGATTGATTTACGCTCACCAAAACTGGAAGAGCGATTAAATTACTGGAAATCTTTTAACCTGATTAAAGGCTGGAGACACGTGCTTCAGGCAGAAAACAGCGATTTTATTCTTTCCAGGGAATTGATTAACGGCATCAAAAAGTTAAAAGACTTTAATTACACCTACGACCTTTTGGTTTACCACAACCAGTTGCCCGAATTGATTCAAATGGTTGATCAAATTCCTGATCAACCATTTGTATTAGACCATTGCGGAAAACCGGATGTAAAAAAACAGGATTTAAAAACCTGGACTCAAAATATCCAAACCCTTGCCCAAAACCCATTGGTGCATTGCAAAATTTCAGGCTTATTTGCCGAGGCAGATTGGAAAAACTGGAAAGAAGAAGAACTCTTTAACTGCTTCGATGTCATCTTCGAACATTTTGGCCCCGAACGCGTCATGTATGGCAGTGATTGGCCGGTCATGTTAATCAGTCGCCCCTATGCCGATTGGTTCAACCTGGTTCAAAAATATACTTCCAGATTTAGTGCAGCAGAAAACGACTTGATCTTCGATAAAAACGCAAGGCGTTTCTATCTAAACTCCTGAAGTCTGCACAAACATGTGGCAAACGAGACTTCAGGAGTTTATTAGCCAAGGACTTCACCCATCATCCCTCTTACCAAACTTTAAAAAGTATGAAAATAGAGGAAAATTCTTTTTACCACATCTTTAACCGCGGAAATAACAAAGGGCTTATCTTTTTTGAAGAAAGAAATTACGCCTATTTCTTAAACAGGATATCAACCTACCTGCTTCCGCATGCCAGCGTAATCTGCTATTGTTTGATGCCCAATCACTTTCATCTGGTTGTTAAGGTGCACCACAAAGAAGGATTTGAAAAAGGCATTAAAAATCTCTTTATTTCCTATGCCAAATCTATTAATACTGCTTATAAGCGTGTAGGCTACCTATTTCAAGGTAGATACAAGGCGAAACAGATAGATTCTGAAGCTTACTTGCTCAGAAGTGTGGTTTACATCCATCAAAATCCTAAAGCAGCTCAGATGGTAAGCCATTTAGAAGAATACCCACACTCTTCATATCGCTACTTCCTAAAAGAAGAGGTATCTATTGTAGAAAAAGAAAGCGTTTTAGCCTGGTTTGGCGGTTTAGATGGCTTTGTACAAAGCCATCTCTAAACTTCCGAAGTTTTGCTTTGTTGCAGCCAGATAAACATCGGAAGTCTTGCCGTCGGGTAACGGTAATGCCAGACCTCGGAAGTTTAGAGATCACTTCAGCAAAAAGATCGTCATGCTTCTGGCACCGTGGGCACCAAGCACCAACGATTGTTCAATATCTGCTGTTTTGGAAGGCCCTGCAACGAAGGTACCGAAATCATATTCGGCATCAGCCATCTTTTTGTATGCGTCGTGCATGGTGGCCACAATCTGGTTTTCTTCTACCAGCATACCCAAATGTTGGGTGATAAATGGTAATACACGGTGGCCCATACGGTCTTCGGTAATCCATACCGCGCCATTTTCAGCTACGGCAAAATGGGTTTTAAATACAGCGAATTCCGTATTTACGAAATCGTGGGGTACTTCATCGCCAGTGAAAGGCGTAAAGTAATCTAATTCCTCAATCGGTGTAATGATCCGATCGGACTTTGTAAAATGTTCTGAAATGTAAAGGTTAATATCTTCAACTTTCTGAATAACCACGACTTTACCACCAATGAGGTTAATCATCTGACAAAATTTTTCAGATACTACTTCATTTGATGGAGAATCGAACTGTAAATCTTCTGGTAATAGCGTGCTTTGAGGTTGGTTATTTAGAATGGCTGATAATATTTGCGCTCTGCTCATTGATGTTAATTATTATAGCTGTTGGTTGATTAGGGGTTGTTCTTTTTATACCATTCAGAAAATGATTCTTTCGGTGGTTCTGGCATTTCTCTATGTTTATACCATGGGTTTAAGCCGTTGTTTACAGTAAAGCCTGCATGTTTCAATGTCCAGCGGCCAATTTTGCCTGCAAGCTTAAATCGGGTTGGAGAAGCTAAGGTAAAGTTCATTACCTTCATGGCCATGGTTTTTGCGGCAGGAGAATTTCCTTCCTTAACAATTACCTGTCTCCATTTATACAGTTGATCGTGAATATCAATTTTTACCGGACATACATTGGTACAAGATCCACAGAGTGTTGATGCAAAAGGCAAATCCGAGTACTTTTTCATATCGAGATTTGGCGCTAAGATTGCACCAATTGGCCCTGCAATGGCATTATGATAACTATGACCGCCACTTCTTCTGTATACCGGACAAGTATTCATACAGGCGCCACAACGAATACATTTTAAAGAGTTTCTAAAGCTCTCTCTGCCTAACTGAACGCTTCTGCCGTTGTCTACCAGCACAATATGCATTTCCTGTCCTTTGCGAGGCTTTTTAAAGTGGCTCGAATAGGTTGTGATGGGCTGTCCGGTTGCGCTTCTGGTTAATAACCTCAAGAAAACACCCAAATGTTTCTTCTTAGGAATAAGCTTCTCTATTCCCATACTGGCAATGTGAATATCAGCAAGGTGAGCGCCCATGTCGGCATTCCCCTCATTGGTGCAAACCACAAATTCTCCTGTTTCTGCTACGGCAAAATTAACGCCCGTTAAGGCAGATCTTCGTGTTAAAAAAGTCTCCCTTAAATGGATCCTAGCTGTTTCTGTTAGTACCTGAGGGTCGGAAACGCCGGCTTCGGTACCAAGATTCTCGTGGAAAATCTGACCAATTTCTTCCTTTTTCTTATGGATACAAGGAAGAACGATATGGCTAGGCGGTTCTTTGGCCAATTGAACGATGCGTTCACCCAAATCCGAATCAATAACGTCAATCCCCTTTTGCTCCAGGTAATCGTTTAAATGGCATTCTTCAGTCAACATCGACTTACTTTTAACCATTTGTGTAATTCCCTTTGCTGCTAGCAGGCCATGAACTATTTTATTATGCTCTGCGGCATCCGCTGCCCAATGTACCTTAATACCATTGGCCAATGCGTTTTTCTCAAACTCTTCTAAATACTGATGAAGATTAGAGAGTACATTATTTTTAATCTGGGAGGCTGTTTCTCTCAAAAGCTCCCATTCAGAAATTCCTTGTGCTGCTTTATCGCGTTTCGCCCTGATCCACCAAAGCGTATCATCGTGCCAATTTACCCGATCTTCATCTCTATTGAAAATTTCTGATAATGCGGGATGCTGTAAGTTACTCACTCAGGGCCTCCTTTTCTGCATTTAAAATTTCTGCAATGTGCAGCACCTTAACCTTGCTATTCTTTCTTTTCAAAATTCCTTCCATGTGCATCAAGCAAGACATATCTGCTGCTGTGATGTATTCTGCCCCATTCATTAAGTGATCTTCTACCCTATCTTTTCCCATTTTAGCGGAAACAGCTTCTTCTGCCACACAAAAAGTACCGCCAAAACCACAGCACTCATCGGGTCTGGTGAGTTGGATAATCTCCAATCCCTCTACCTGATTTAATAGTTGCATCGGTTTAGAAAATGGTGTATCTACCAGCTCGGTCATGGAAGAAAGGTGTAAGCCCCTTTGCCCGTGGCAACTTTGGTGTAATCCCACTTTATGTGGAAATGACGCTGTGATCTTATCTACTTTAAGCACATCGGTTAAAAACTCTACCAATTCATATACTCTTTTGCGGATATGCGTGGCCTGTTGTTCTTTTTGCTCATCGTGCAAGTGATCTTTCACGTGCAAAACACAACTTCCCGAGGGGGAAACGATGTAATCAAACTCCGCGAAGTTATCGATAAACAGCCGATCGCAATCTTTAGTCAGATGTTCGTATCCTGAGTTAGCCATTGGCTGGCCACAGCAGGTTTGGTTCTGTGGGTAGTAAACGTCTACACCTAACTTTCTAAGTAATTTGAGTGTAGCTATCGCAGCATTTGGATAAAACTGATCTACGTAACAGGGTACAAATAGGCCAACCCTCATCTTTTAATCCCTTTCATAACTGATTTGTCCTTCATTATAAACATGCCTGTTTGGTTAGTAAAAGCCAGGCAAATTAATCATTTTTTAATGTTTTAACTGTTCTGCACTATCATGTTTTATTGAGCAAATTTGCCCTTTTATTAAGTGAAATGTGAAAAAATACTTTCGTGTATGTAGTATCGAGATTCAAGTATCAAGTATTGAGATTCAAGTATCGAGTATCGAGATTCAAGTATTGAGTAGCAAGTATTGAGTAGCAAGATTCAAGTAGCAAGTATCGAGATGTTAAATCCTGTTATTACATTAAACGACGAACCACAGAGATTTCCCTGAAAGATTCGTCGTTTTTATTAGCGCACAACTGTCAGATCACTCTTTCGTCTTTGCTCTTTGTTCTTTGCTCTTTGTTCCTTATTCCTTGCTCTTTATTCCTTGCTCCTTCCCTTCCTACTTTACAAATTTATAAGTGGTAGAGGTTTGGTAAGTTTCTCCTGGTTTAAGCACTGTTGATGCAAAATTAGCATGGTTTGGTGCATCAGGAAAGTGTTGTGTTTCTAAGCAGAAAGCAGAACGATGAGGATAGGCTTTACCGCCTTTACCATCATGATCGGCACCCGTAAGGAAGTTTCCGCTGTAAAACTGCAAGCCTGGTTCAACAGTATATACTTCTAAGGTAATACCTGTTACAGGGCTAGTTACCTTAGCAACCGGTTTTTTGCCATCGTGGTGTGTTAAAGCAAAATTATGATCGTATCCTTTACCATACTTTAACTGCTGATCATTTTCATCAATTGATTTCCCAATGGTTTTCGCTTTATTGAAATCGAAGGCTGTACCTGCTACCGGCGTTAACTTCCCTGTAGGAATCAAAGTAGAATCTACCGGAGTATAAGCGTTAGCATCAATTACCAGTTCGTGATTTAAAATGGTTGAATCGCCCTCCCCGTTAAGGTTGAAATAAGCGTGATTGGTGAGGTTAACTACCGTAGCTTTATCTGTTGTAGCCGTATAATCAATCTGAAGTGCATTATCATCCTTTAAGGTATACACTACTTTTACATTTAGTGTACCAGGGTAACCCGCTTCACCGTCTTTAGATACGTAGCTTAGCTCTAATTTCTGACTATCTACCTGTTTAGCCTCCCAAACCTTTGAGAAAAAGCCATCAGTACCTCCATGAAGCGTATTTACTCCATCATTAAGTTGCAAATTGTACTCCTTCCCTTCTAAAGTAAACTTTCCTTTTCCAATTCTATTGCCATATCTGCCAATTAAAGCCCCAAAAAATGGTTCTCCTTTTTTACGATAAGCACCTATACTGTCGTAACCCAGCACTACATCTGTAAGTTTATCATTCTTATCGGGCACCAGTAGAGACACTACTCTACCGCCATAATTACTGATGGATACTGAAGCTCCGGATTTGTTTTTTAAGGTATAAAGCCTTACCTCTTTTCCATCTATAGTGGTATTGTATTTGGATGAATCGCTTTGTGTTGTAGCCTCAGCCTTAGTGCTTGAACCTGAATTACAGGATGTAAATGCTACTGCCAGACATAATGCAGCAAATGGTATCGTTCTCAAGAATCTTTTTTTCATACAGATTTATTTTTGGTTAAGGCTAATGTAGATAAAAAATAAATAACGTTATAGTAACGATTATAATTTATTTCAATATTATTGGATTTATTTTTAGCAGCGGAAACAAAGCTATAATTTAGCGACATATGCAAAAACCTAAAGCTTTTCTATTTGACCTTAATGGTACAATCATCGATGATATGCATTACCATACCCAGGCCTGGCATGCCATTATGAAGGATGAACTTGCTGCCAACCTGCCCTATGAAGCGGTAAAGAAGGAAATGTACGGCAAAAATCACGAGGTATTAGAACGGGTATTTGGCAAGGACAAGTTCAGTTTATCGGAAATGGAAAGATTATCCATTGATAAGGAAAAGCGTTATCAAGATGGTTTCAGACCGCATTTAGCTTTGTTACCTGGTTTATCAGATTTCTTGATTCAAGCAAAAAAGGCTGATGTATTAATGGCTATAGGTTCTGCTGCCATTCCTTTTAATATTGATTTCGTACTTGATGGACTGAACATTCGCGATTATTTTTCTGCTATTGTGAGCGCTGATGATGTAAAAACCAGCAAACCCGATCCGGAGACTTTTCTGCAGGCGGCCCAGCTTTTAGGTATAGCTCCTGAAGACTGCCTGGTTTTCGAAGATGCGCCAAAGGGTGTGGAAGCCGCCCAAAATGCAGGCATGAATTGCGTAGTTGTATTAACTACCCACAGCAAGGCCGAATTTGACGACTATCCAAATATTATTAGCTTTATTGCAGATTATAACGACGCTTTTCTAAAAACGCCTTTTTAAAATGGGAAAATATCTTAATCAAAAACCTGTCCTTGTTGCCGTAGATTGTATCATATTCGGTTATGATGGGGAACAGTTGAAACTTTTAGTGATCAAAAGGGCCATTGAGCCAGTGAAAGACCAGTGGAGTTTAATGGGTGGCTTTATCGAAGATGATGAAGATCTTGATGGTGCCGCCAAAAGAATTTTGTTAGAACTAACTGGCTTGCATGATGTTTATCTGGAGCAATTGCATACTTATGGCCGCCCAGACCGTGACCCGATTGAGCGCACCGTATCGGTGGTGTATTTTGCACTCATAGACATTAATAAATACAGTAAACAAATTAATGATCAGTTTCATGCAGAGTGGTTTAAAATCAAGGAGGTGCCCACATTAATCTTCGACCACAATGAAATGGTTCAGGAGGCCATGAATAAAATCAGGTACCAGGCAGCCCTGCACCCTATCCTGTTTGAATTATTACCCAAAAAGTTTACTATTCCTCAGTTGCAAGCCCTTTATGAGCAGGTTTACGATGCGCCTATTGATAATCGCAATTTCATACGCAAGATTACTGCAAGTGGTTTATTGATCAAACAAACAGAGAAAGACAAGTCGAACTCGAGAAGGGGTGCCTTTTATTTCAAGCTCGACAAACTGAAACACCGGGCTCAATTCCAGTCATTCCTTAATTTTATCCCTAAAAACAACAAATAAGCATTCCAGACTAAAATAAATTGAAAAATTATTTCTTTTAGAATCAGTATTTTATCTCCCTAACACCCTCTAAAAGGCAATATCCTGCACAAAATAATTGGAGTGAGTCGGTTTTATTTCTATCTTTGCATCACTTTAAAGAAAACAAACAACGTTTTTAATAAAGAGATTCCGTAGCTCAGCTGGTAGAGCATTACACTTTTAATGTAGTGGTCCTGGGTTCGAATCCCAGCGGGATCACAAGAAAAAATATCAAAGAGAACTTAAACCCTGCAAATCAAATGATTGCAGGGTTTTTGCTTTTAGGGAATTGCCAAAAATCGCACGAATTCACAAAACTTTGGTGAGTAATGGTGAGTAAGCAAAACTATTAAAACTGACTCACCTAATGATGCATAATCATTTAATGTACAAACTGTTACGAACTGAACATCTTGTGTATTTTAAGAAGCAAAGCTATGTTTGCATCGCTGTTATTTATTGTTTTTTAACGGCGATGCAGCTCTCGAACCGAAAATCGGTTCTCGGGTTGTTTCCTTTAATCCTTAGATTATGAAGACCAAATTTAGCCTGCTTTTCTATCTGAAAAAGCAAAAGAACTATGTAAGCGGAAATGTGCCGAAATACATGAGGATTACCGTAGAGGGAAATCGTGCAGAGATTTCCCCAATCGGGATTGCGACCCTAAGCGATGGAACGCCAAGGGCAGCCGAGCCATCGGTTCCAAAGAAGAGATCAAGGAGCGAAGATATGGCGATGTTGAAAAAGAGATTGGCTATTGTCTGAAATAGAACCTAATTTTATAATCAGTAGAGATACAATTTCCTTTAAATCTTGAAAGAAAAAAATCTATAGTAGAAATGCCGGAAACGCAAAATATAGAATACAAACAAAGTTGGCGAGACGAATACCTGAAATGGATTTGTGGTTTTGCCAATGCAAATGGCGGTAGTATCTTTATAGGTAAAGATGATAACGGAAAAATAGTTGGTGTGGCTGATGCTAAAAAATTGTTGGAAGAAATTCCTAATAAAGTGCGGGACACGTTAGGCATTTTAGTGGATGTAAACTTACAAACTACAATACAAGGCGATTTTATAGAAATACTGGTTGAAGGCTATCCTTATCCTGTAAACTACAAAGGGCAATACCATTACAGAAGCGGAAGTACCAAGCAAGAATTAAAAGGCGCTGCATTGGATAAATTCCTGTTACAGAAAAAAGGCAAACGCTGGGATGGCCAACCAGTCCCCAAAGTTTCAGGAAAGGATTTAAAACAGGATACATTCGATTTTTTCCGCAAACGTGCTTTCAAAAGCCAACGTATTGAAGAAGATATCTTAACAGATACTAACGAACATTTACTTGAAAACTTGCAACTTAAAGAGCACGATTTTCTAAAACGTGCAGCTATTCTGTTATTTCACAATAATCCCGAAAATTTCATAACTGGTGCCTACATTAAAATCGGTTTCTTCGAAACTGATGACGACCTTAAATTTCAGGACGAAGTACATGGAAATCTGTTCGAGCAAATTGAAAAAGCAACAGATCTACTTTTTACCAAATACATCAGGTCAGCAATTAGCTATGAAGGCATTCACAGGGTTGAAAAGTATGAATATCCAAAAGATGCAGTTCGTGAAGCACTGTTAAATACAGTTGCACATAAAGATTATTCGGGCGGCGTCCCTATTCAAGTAAGTGTTTACAGCGACAAAATTATTTTTTGGAACGAGGGACAATTACCTGAAAATTGGACTGTAAAAAATCTTTTAGAAAAACATGCTTCAAGGCCTTTTAATCCAGACATTGCAAATGCTTTATTTCGTAGTGGCTATATTGAAGCTTGGGGTCGTGGAACAATAAAGATCATAAACGAATGTAAACAGGCAAATATCCCAGAACCAATTTTCAGCTATAATTCCAGCGACATTTCTATTGAATTTAGAAAAGATATTTATAATGCGGAATATTTGAATAACTTGAAATTGAATGAACGACAACTAGATGCGCTTATTTACTTCAAATCAAAGAGAGAAATCGTGACTTCAGAATATGTAAAAAAATATACCGTCAATGAAAGAACTGCAAGAAGGGATTTGATAGAATTGGTGAAGAAAGGAATTTTGCTTAAGCAAGGAGATAAGAAAACGACAAAATACAACTATCGGTAGATGTCCGATAAATACCCGAAATGTCCGTTAAATGTCCGATAAATGTCCGATAAATTGCATATTTCAATGAAATTTTGCCGAAATACCCAACCTACTTCCAGATAAGCTACAAATACACAACAATGTTTAGCAACTAGTCCGGCAATAAAAGCAGTATTCTTAACGCCTGTTCAAAATGACCTGAGTTTGCTTGGAGTGAATAACTTCTAAAACTTTTGAAGATGCTGTTACAATAGAAGTGCTTACGAATTAGCTTCAGGTCGTGTACCATAAATGTACTTAACCTTCTATTTGGAAAAGCGCATTTAGATATAAATTAAAACCAATAAAATCGAAAGAAGTTATAGCCATATACTAATCCCCTATTCTATTCGTCAATCCCCTCAGTTCCAACATAAAAGTCAACAACTTTTTTTACTTTTTTTTTCAGCACATAAAGCGGTTCAACCTCCTTATTTATCCTACAGAAACCACAAGGATATGTTGTTTGCAAAAAACAAAAGCCATTAAAAATTTCTTGAATACATTAACACAACCCAGCTTTTAGACCATTTCTAATACTGGTATACATTCAAATAATAACCACCTGGAAACCGACCGTAACTATCTGAATACAAATATTTTATTTGCATTTAAGCAAATTTTCTCCCTAACTTCATATCAGGCTATTATGCTGAAAGCAGCAAAAATGGTTGTCTAATCAAGAAATACCCTTCGTCAAAAAAACCGGAATCCTCCGTTTTATGCCCTCCGCCTTTCACCATCTAAACTCATTACAAATGGCTAAAACTACCCTACCAATCAGCCCGCTGAATTTGGTGCACAATATTGCCAGCACCAGAGAAAATACTGCTCAGCTGGAGACCTTGCTCAATCGCCTCAAAACTGCAGAAGTGGGCACAGAGAGTTTACGGCTTTTAAAAACCGATGCATCCGAACTCATTTTACAGAATGTTTCGAGGAGTGAATCTTTAACTAAGTTTAAACAAATCCGTCCGGGCAAAACTTCGAGCGATGCGCTGGTTGTACGGAGGGAAAGTCCTTTTTCAGCCTTAACCGATTTGCAGCGGGCGGGGAGTTTAAGCATTGCCGGAGCGACAGAAACATTAGGTCCTTTTACAGCGGAAGATGGCCGGATTTACTGGTATGATTTTCTTACTTACGAAAAGCTCATTCCGGTATACCTTACGGGTGAGGCTGCACCATTAATGCTTATTCCATTGAAACTGGCGGTGGTTTCCCGTCCTGGGGCATCTTACACACTGGCTAAAGGCAGTATTTGGATACGTGCAGGGCTTTTTGCCAGTGCAGCCGGAAACACCAAATACACAGGTTTTAAAATCAGTTCCGGAAAGTTAAACCTGAGCAAGGCTACGGGAATTACCAGCAACACCTTAAAAATTAGTGCAGATACAACCCTGGCGCTTGAACTTATTTTAGATAATACCTTTGAACTTAAGGGCGACTCGGTGATCGGTTCTGACTCCAGAAGTGCAGGCATTAAGCTTCCTGAGCATTTAAACCTTCAATATGCCAATAAAAAAATAACCATCAGCCAGATGGACAATGCCTCCTGGCGACTTTACGGGGATAGCAGACAATTCACTTATCGTTCAAAACCAGCGGTTTACAACGCCGATCTGGACAAAGTATTTATCCCGCTCCAAAGTGATCTGACTGAGTTTAGGGTGCAGGAAAAAAGCTCCGAATTTTTTGATATAGACGGCGCTGCCCCGGTTAGAGATTCCCTTTGGTGCCTCTCGCTGGCTGCCTTAGATATTACTAAACCCTTTACCATCCGCAATAATGGCGCATTGGGCGTGCTGTGCAGGCCTGGTTTGAGTTGTAGCTGGCAAGGCTTAAAGCTAAACGAAACCATCAGTTTAAAAGGTCCATATCTTTTGGCTGAGCCGGGCTTATTTCTGATCCACGAGAATTCTGCTGATTTTAATGGTATTCGCGAACAGTATAAACTCTGGGATTTAGATCCGGTTTCTGAAATCAAGGCCAGTTTAACGCTTTCCTTTATGAAAAAGAAGCGTTTCGATTACAGTTGCCTGGCTGAGGGTGCAGAGGCCGTTTCTGCCTTTGCAGATGCTGTTGTTGATGCAGACAAGCCTATTAAGGCCGATGGAGTTCCTGTTGCGCCCAGAACTAAAGATAGTATCTATATTAAATACATCACCCCTACGCTTTCGCAGATGATGGTGTATGACCAGGATATGATTAGCGAAAATGCAGCACAGCCCTCTACGCAATTGGTTTCTGAAGCTGTTTTTTTGGAGCAGAAAAAAGCCAGCAGTTTACCCTACCAGTTCGCATTGGAAAATGCCTATCTGCTTACTACGCCGCCTGCAGCGGTGATGCTAACAGGTTATTTTGATACTGATAACATCATTACGAAAGGAAACTTAACCATCCTTTATGGATTACTGGAATTAATCCCAACCCTACCTCACCCCTATACTTCGGCTTCGCTTTTTAAGGGACGAAGAGCGGCCGCGAGCTTTAGAGATGCTGCTACGTATAACCAGAGCATGATGGGCTTGTTAACTTCTACCAATTTATGGCAAAAAAATCCTGAAAATTTAGCCCTTGTTGATGTAGATTTTAAACTTCTGTACAATCAGGCAGCTTTGTTGCCAATGGCGGGTGCTGCCGGTGCAGAAACGAGCACGGATGCTACCGGAATGGCCATTTTTACGTCAGGTAAATTAGCTGAACACCTGAAACGTAATGCCGACCGCTTAAATAACTCAGCGGTTTTTCGCAGTCCGAATCTTTTCTCGCTGCTCGACTTAAGTACCAACTATGACCTTTTAGGTGTTTCAATGTCTTTTAACCAGGTTCGTGTGCTGAGCGAAAGCATAGCCAAAGTTAGCCAAACGAATGAACAATTGGTTACGATAGAAAAGATGAATCTGCGCACCCCCATGGCCTTGCTCAATGGATTTACCCTACCTCAGGTTTCCTGGGAACCCTTAATCAATATCAGTAAGCCAGATGTGAGCGCTGATCCGGACGAGGGATTGCTTTCCTATTCAGACCAGGGCCCGGCTACCATTTTTAACCAGTTTGATCCGGAAAAAATAGACATTGACCCTTTAAAATATATCCAGCGCTTTAAATACAACCTGAAACCTGCGGAGGATGCTCCATTTGTTAAGCAAAAAAACTATCCGAGCAGTATTCTTTTCAGCCTGCCGAACGGCAAAATTTCCATGGCCTCATTAAGGCCGTTTAATCCTGGCCAGGCCACCATGAACAACCGCCACCTAGATTTTATCCAGCCTGCATTCGACCTCGGAAGCCTGGAAGTAACGGGAGGCTTACAGTTCCGGATTTCGGCCAATAAGGCCACGTCAAATGAACTTCCGCCTGAGCTTAATGGTTTTACCATCCAACTTAAAAACCTCACTGATAACGGCGGAAACCCCTTACCGCAAAGTATTTTAGGAGAGAGTGTGCACACCATATTTAACGGTACTTTTGCAACGGGCATCACAGCCACGGGTGTTCCGCTAACGCATATCGACTTTTCCGGTTATGGTGCAAGTACCTATAGTAATTGGTTAGCTCCATTAGCAAAGTATGCTGACATTGCGCAGGTTAAGTTTGACATTATGCGGGGCAGGGTATCTCATGAAATTGTTCAGGCCGTGAGTATGATTTATCCCTATGGTATTTGTGTGGTTCGCACCATTACTTTCTATCGCCGCAACAATGCGATCATTTTTAGGGAAGACAGCGGCTGGGTAGCTAAAAGCCCAGGGACTTTCGATTTTTCTTTCCGGGCTAAAGGACAAACCGGGCCTAAGAACTTCCAGAATCCCTATATTTTCCATCCGGGTTTAACCACAGGCATCTTTAATGCTGTAAATATTAAGGAAGTAGAGAATGACTATATCAATCTACCCTATACGCCTTCCAATGGCGAATACTTTAAGAATAATCCGGCAGATTACGTTCACGAAAGTGGTACAGGTCCGGCTCAGACAGCGAGGTTTGTAGGTGTAACCTTCGATGCTGATGTAGATCTGGATGCAGATGGAAAAGGAACCATAAAGAGGGTTGCTGGAAAGCAGTTCAAAGGCTACCTTCAGCTCTTGCCGCAAGGTGTACCGGTTCCGGAGCGGGTATTCAGTGAGCTGATGGAACGCAACCAAAAAACTTTGGGTGGAAATATCGATACCATACTTAATCTGGGGGGTAGTGAGCAAAAAATTCAGGTTAGCCGGCTGGATGTTACAGCTTCCTTCCAAAATGGAGATCAGAACGATGCCATTTTTGTGGCAGCGGCCAGAGGATCTGTACAATTGCCTGCTGACGGGAGCTGGAGCATTGTTCAGCTCGACAAATCCAGTGGTGATGTGCAACCGATGACAGATAAACAAAGTGTCCCAATCATCAGGGCCGGAGAGCGAAACCGCAATGGGGCTGCATTTACCCTCAGTGCTGCCAGCAAAGTAACCAAAGTAGCCTTTCCCGAAGCTCTAAAGAATTCGGAAGCTATTTTTGCCAAAAGATTCGGTTTTTTACAGAATACCGGAACACAAAAGCTTTTGCTCGGTGATCCGAGTTATGATACCAATCAGATAGGAAAATTATTAACAGAAGCTCCCCTCCTTGCCGATAGCTTTAGGTTACTAAACAGTAAAGGGCCATTTCCAAACCTGGGTAACTCCATTCGCATAGAAGATGTTGCACAGGCAGCCACGAAAATCCTCGAAAACGGTCTGGAGAAGGTGATTACAGATTTTAAACTTCCAGACAATTTCAGCTTTGATATCATCGGAAAAGATGGCGACCCTTTCCATATGTACATCAAGTATGAAAGTGAGGATAAAGATGGCGGAAAGGAAAATACCCTGGTGAGCTACCTCACTAACTCTGCCGGAAAAGGAAACTGGGACAGCCAGCTTAAAGAATTGAGTATTGTGGTAGATCTGGCCTCATTTAAATCACTGATGACGATCAGTGGTGATCTGAAAGCCAACATATCGGCCAACCCGGGTTTCGATTCGGGTAAAGCACCCCAACTGAAACTGGCAGAGCCTTTAGAAAAAATTTACCAGATCCTTGAGTTTTTAGATAACCTGGATCCATCACAACCGGTAGAAGCCATTAAAAAAGGCTTACAGATTGCCATGAGTAACAATGCCGATAGCTGGGATTATAAATTTAAGGCAAGCAAAGAAATTCCTTTGGTTAAATTTCCTTTTGATCCGATTAACTATAATTCGCCCACCACGCCGCTCAAACTCGATGCCTTTTTTAAGATTGGTTGCTACTTTAACCAACCGATCAGAATTCCTAACACCATTGATCAGCTGATGCCATCGGCAGGTGCCTTTTTAGAACTTGGCGCAGATTTACGTGTCATGTGTGTATCGCTGGCAGCAGCAACGGTGTATGCTACAGGAAGGGCCGAAGTTGGCTTGGCGGCCGATTTAAAAAGCCCACCTACGCTATATTTTAAATTTGGTTTTGGTATAGAGCTCTGTGTAGGCTTACCGGTTATTGGCAGTGTTGCGGTACTGTACATGGTTGGGGTAGATATGTCGTTAAACACCCAACAACTTACTGTAGGTGCTTTCATCTACTTTAGGGGAAGAGCAGAGATTTTTGGTGGTATTGTAACCATTACCATCGCGATTGAAGCCGCCGGAAAGATCCAGAAACAATTTGATGGTGGACCAACCAGCTGCATTGCCATGTGCACCTTTGCCTTAGACATCAGCATATTCTGGGTCATCGACATCAGCTTTACCGAAACCTGGGAAGAAACCCGTCAGATTGCTTAACCTTAAATTCTTATCATGGAACCTACAACACTTAGCATACTTACCTTCCCGCAACGTTTAGAAGCCGGAAGGATCCATTTTAATATTTTAATTATTCCGCGAAACCTCAACCCCTTGTTGCCCATCAAAGCCGGACAGCCTGCCTTTGCCGATGCTCAACTGGAATTTAGCGCAAAGGTGATTGACACACTGGAGGGCTTACCGCTCTCCACGGCCGTAAATGCCTTGCCTGCCGTTACCCTTGAAAATCCTGCAGTACCCACCCGCAGTGTATGGGAAGCACTTAAACTGCAATTGGAGGCCAGCGATGGGATGAAGATAGATGATGCCGAAACGGCCAAACCCAGTCAGCGGGCACAAGCAGATATCGATAAATATAAAAACCGCTCTATCCGCAAGTATCTGCCAGAAAGTTATCGCGGGGCCTTCAACTTTGTAAAGGCGTGTACCCGTTATGCCCTTATCGGGGATGAATACAGCTGTGCGGTTAAGAATAAAGATAATCCGGTTACTGATCAAAGCTCACAGCGCAATACCCTTTCTTGGGGAAAAGTAGTGGCATTTTGCTTACGTAACCCTAAACTGGCAGAAAAGGCAGGTTTACTTTACCGTGCTTCAATTGATATTACTGCGCCGGCTTTATTTGAAAAAGGCGGATGGATTTACGCCGAACTGACAGCGGCAAGTGATTTTGCTGGATTGGGGAAAGTGCGATATGCTGCCCGCATCCCTGCATTGAAAGGCCTGAACAAACGTGGATTGTTTGCCGCGGTTCAATTTCCTGTTTACGATGTGATACAAAATAATCCCGCTATGGATGAAATATTGCGGGATGCAGTGGTTTATGACGATGGGTTTGCGAAAATTGTGCATGCCAACCAACCGGTAAATCAGGATCTGCTTCAGGAAAAAGACACTTCAAATCCACCGTTAAAAGATATTGGAATCCGATTGGGCTGGGATGATGAACAGATTGCCATTTGGTACAACAGGCAAATGCTTCAAAAAGAAGAGCAAAGCGATACTGCCGTTAATGCCCCTCTGGGTGTATTTGGCTATCGGGTTGATGCGAGATTAAAGGGTACTGAAGACTGGCTTTCGCAAAACAGCTTGAGTGTTCAAATCCCAACTTCGATTATGGGCAGTATTCCCATTAACACCGCAGGCGATTTGCTGGAGCCGGGCATTGAAATACATCCTTCAGCGCATGGCGACTCGCAAGGTGAAGGCTTTTGGCTCCCCATGTATTTTAGCAGTTGGGCAGGAAAACCCATTACCCTGGCTGATAAAGATGCTGAAGACATCAACATATTAAAGGCAGACCAGGTGCTCGCTCCCCGGCCTGATGTCCCATCCAACACCATTAATACTATCCCTAAACAGGTGATCCACCCATACGGGCCAGACCCCCGATATGTATTGCCCTTAACTTATGGTACAGATTATGAGTTTCGCGTAAGGCTGATGGATATTTCTGGCGGTGGCCCCATGGCAGAAGATGAGGCCCTGAATGGTGGGGAAAAGCCTGTTGCTTCCCTGCATTTTAAAAGGCATGTGGCTGCAGGGGCCATGAATATTACCAATGTAGCGGCCATTTACGATGCACTCCCCTCCGGAACTCCTGAAGTACTGTTAAAAGACACCAGCATACTTGAAAACCTCATTACGGATGCTGATCCGGTGCTGCGCATTAAAAGGCCGCTTCTGGCTTATCCGGCAGTGGTGTACACCGGAAAATATACCGATGCAACCGGACAACTAAAAGCCATTCTCCCGGCTATGTCGGGAAGTGCTAAAGGAGTAGACATTGGCTTACCTGACCCCGATGTTACCGGTTTCAGGGTGCGTGTAGAGGCAAAATCATTGGAAATGGACAACGGCAAATCGCTGGATGGAAAAGACGCTTATGTTTTGCTTTATGAGAAGCCTTATCAATTAGCGGGATCTCTGGACAAGTACGATCAAACCTTCCCCTTAACGGTTATCTATCAGGATATCAATGTTATCGATATTGACAGCGGTTTTGATGATCCGGGAACGGATACTGAATTGGTGCTGCCAACCTCCAGGCAACTTCGTTTAACCTTTATCCCGCTAATTGCTGAAGCCGACAATGACTATGCTCATCCAGCAATTGCTGAAGGTAAAAAACTGGTGCTGAGTGCATACAAAGCTGCCAGAACTGAATCTGACTTACTTTCTGAAATTGATGGCGGCCTTAAAGCGGTTTATTTACAGCCAGAAAACCCAGTAGATCAACATAAAGTAATACCGGTAAACAATTTTCTAAACCTCAATTTAATCCACAGCAGCACGCCGGTAGAACTGAGCAGGCTGGCCGATGCATTCGGCCTCAGGGCACATCACCTCACCCTGGAGGGAGAAAAAGGCATCAGGGTGCAATTTGGCTGCTCCAGCCTGATGCGGCATTCACTTGCCCCTGATTCTTCATCCATATCCTTTTCATCGCTTGCAGAGCTGTTTAACCATTGGATAATCGGGCTTAGCTTTACTTTAGACCGCGATTGGACCTGGAATGGATTTGCCCCACAAAGTGTGAGCATAAAAAGATCATGGGCGCGTGAAAACGAAGCGTTCCCCACAGATACTACTCCTGTGGGTACCATTAGTGTGGTTAACACCGCTTCTATGACGGCCTTATCGTCGCCAAACCGTTCTTATTCCAGGTTACTCTTTCTAGATGCTTTTGATCCCAAGGAAACTGTAATTGATTTTCCTACTGAAATAAGTTTGAAGTATGAGATTACAGTCCACTTTAAAAGCGAGCTACTCAACGAATCATTTGGAGCGATAACGAAAACCATTGCTTTACCTGTAACCATTGCCCCTAAACAAGTACCGAAACTGATCTCGGCAGGCATTGCACTATCACCATATGTTGCTGATGCTGAGAAATATGCATCTACAGAAATGCGTCAGCGTTTCTTATGGCTGGAAATGGAAAGCGCGCCAGAGGATCCGAACGACACCTATTTTGCAAGGGTACTGAGCAACGCACCCGATCCGCTGCTGGCCCGAGTGAGTGAAGAACTACTGGCCTTTGATCCTGTAGATCCTCCGCTTCCGATAGACAGTGAAAAAATCCGGTCTGTTATACCTGCCATACCCAAAGATTTTGCTGGTTTAGGTGCCATGCAGGAAATGGTTCAGGGCGATGATAACGGTGCTTCTAACTTTTACATGCTTCCACTTCCTCCCGGACTACATGCTGATAGTGACGAACTTTTCGGTTTTTTCAGTTATGAGATTAGGCTCGGACACAAGGCTGAAACCTGGAGTACTGCACAAGCCCGCTACGGCAGGCCATTGAAAGCCAATGGCGTACAACACCCTGCTCCTGCCCTGAGCTGTAGTGTTATCCGAAGGAAAACTCCCTTATTATCTAGAGCGGCTAAGACGTTTGATCAAAGAAAAACGGATAAAACGCCACTGGGCAGACCCAATTTTGAAATTCCAATTCGGGGCAGGGTAACTTTTAAGAATGAAATTGTGGTTACGGCTCCTTTCGCTACTGCTGTTCTTAACGGGAAAAATATATCTGCAACGCCACCACAAACCACTTTATGGTATATGCTTTATACCCAGGTTAGACAGGCAGACGGTATTTCTTACCGTAACCTGCTTATACATTCCGGTCAGTTGTTGTATGTACCCGAAAAACGGAAATCGCAACAAAAAGGACTATTAGCCATGCGCGATGAGGGTACAAGACACGGTACGGCAGTGCTGGCAGTTACTGATATTGAAACGAGACTTACAGAAATAGGACTGCCAAAAGACATGGATTTGAGTGTGCTTTGTGTAGAAATGTTTCCTTTACAGAACAGCTGGCAATTAGACACGCGGATTGGAAGAGGAAGGGAAGCTACAAACCAGGAATCGAGTTTCAATCCCCTCACCACAGGTCTTGGAAATTACAGGATTTACAGGACATCTGCGTTGGTTCCAGTGGCTGCTGTGTGTTGTGATGATTGCTGATTATTTAGTAGCAAGATTGGGGTAGTGAAAAGTAAGATGAAGTACAGGCCGGAGGGGGCTTTTAGGTCTTCGGCTATTTTTAAACCACCTAAGGCACCTTAGACAACTAGGGAAGTAGTGCTTCATCATTTAAAAAATTGCTCAATTTGGGTATTTTGGGGCAACAATAATGCTGTTAACTTAAGCTAAATGCTGTCTGAGCTTCACGATGTGAAATCGAGACAAGTAGTCGAAGACCTTCGTAATAAGGAGAAAGCTTATATGGTTAAATGGAAGGTTAAATGGAAATTCATTTAGCTAAATCATTTTGATCTGCGGGAAAACATGTGGCTTATGCAATTCTTGGATAAATTAACATTAAGGAATTAAGGAAAGTTAAGGTTTTATGGTTAATCCCATGTTCTGATATGGCTTATATGGTTAAATGGAAGGTTAAACGGAAATTCATCTAGCTAAATCATTTTGATATGCGGGGAACCAGGTGGCTTATGCAATTCTTGGATAAATTAACATTAAGAAATTAAGGAAAGTTAAGGTTTTTTGGTTAATCCCATGTTCTGATATGGCTTATATGGTTAAATGGAAGGTTAAACGGAAATTCATTTAGCTAAATCACATTTGATCTGCGGGAAAACATGTGGCTTATGCAATTCTTGAATAAATTAACATTAAGGAATTAAGGAAAGTTAAGGTGTTGTGGTAATCCTATGTTCTTATATGGCTTATATGGTTAAATGGTTATTGAGCTAATCATATTTTATCTGCGGGAAACCAGGTGGCTTATGCAATTGTTATATAAATTAACATAAAGGAATTAAGAAAAGTTAAGCTTTTATGGATACTTCTATTTTCTGATATGGCTTATATGGTTAAATGCCCATTGATAAACCAAGTTAAGCTTTGTGATTCATCCTTTGGTCTAATATGACTTATATGGTTAAACAAAAATTAATAGCCTGATCATTGTTTTTCTATCCCTATCCTCCATTGAGGCCAGTTCCATTACTCCCGCAGATTTAGAAGATCTACGCAGATTAATTGTTTAATCCATAATGCGAAAGCTGGTATAAATATGATTATCATGGAAAAAAATAACACAAAAATTTGCGTAGTCAAATAACTACATTTATATTTGTAGTCAAATAGCTACACAATGAATTTAAGAAGAGATGTATTTCAGGCCATTGCCGACCCGACCAGAAGAGCGATACTATTATTGTTAGCTGCGTCGCAAACGATGACAGCGGGTGCAATTGCGGCGAATTTTGATACTGCAAGGCCCACTGTTTCTAAGCACTTACAAATCTTAACTGAATGCGAGTTGCTTAAGCAAGAGCAAAATGGCAGGGAAGTTTTGTACCATATTAATGCGAAGAACATGAAAGAAATAGCCGATTTTCTTGAACCCTTCCGTGAGCTGTGGGACGACCGCTTTAATAAGCTGGAAGCCATAATGAAAAACTATCAACATAAAAAATAACTAACCATGGAACGTAAAACCCAAATCCAGGCAGAACAGGGAAAGCCAGATTTAACGATTACGAGGGAGTTTGATCTTCCTTTAGCCTTACTTTTTAAAGCTTACGAAGACCCCGAAATTGTAGCTCAATGGATGGGGACAAAGGTTCTTAAATGGGAGAGTAAAAAGCATGGCAGCTATGCGTTTGAAACGAGTGATCCAAAGGGAAATGTAGTGTTTAAAGCTAATGGTACCATCCATGAATTTATTCCGGATTTAAAGATAACCCGCACTTTTGAAATGGAGAACTCCCCTTTCGGCGTTACCTTAGAGTTTTTAGAATTTGAAGGTTTAAGTGCTAACACCAGTAAACTCAACATGCATGTAATCTACCGGTCTGCTAGCCATAGAGATGAGAACCTGAAGCTACCTTTCGACTATGGCATTAATATGGCACATAATCGTATTGAAGAAATTCTAAATCCTCAAAATAAAATCTGATGAATAAACGTAATCAAGTTATCTATTGGATTGCCACCATCTGGCTGGCCTTAGGGATGCTATCTACTGGTATTGTACAATTAATTAAGATGAAGGAAGAGCAAGCCTTGATGAGTCATTTAGGCTTTCCAATTTACCTGCTCCCACTATTGGGTATTTGGAAAATTTTAGGTGTGTTAGCTATACTGATGCCTAAATTCCAGTTGCTGAAAGAATGGGCTTATGCAGGCTTCTTCTTTGCCATGTCGGGTGCAGTTTATGCGCATTTAGCCATTGGCGATAGTCCTAAAACATTATTTGGGCCACTTTTATTAGTTGTGCTCACTGTTATTTCCTGGTATTTCCGGCCTGAAAGCAGAAAGCTGACTGTGTAAGAAATTTATTAAATTTGATTTTAGCGGGCCGACAATTGGATAAAAAGAGGTAGCAGGGCTCGAAAAATTATCAACAAACCAAAAAAAAATAATTATGACGCTTAATGAGGTGATGATCCAGCTTGCAGGGCTCGGGAATGAAAAGGTTCGGGTGCATAACACCAAATTTGGAGCTGGTGCTCATCAGTTTGGGGTTAAGATGGGTGACATCAGAAATATGGCAAAAAAAATAAAAACTGACCACGAGCTCGCTTTAGCGCTTTGGGACACAGAAAATGTTGATGCCCGATTTTTAGCGATTTTAATTATGGACCCCAGGAAGCTCACATACGAAGCGATCAATGAACTGGTTAAGTCTGAAAAGTTTCCCCATATTGCCGATTGGTTATACACTTATGTGATTAAAGGCTATCCAGATACAGAGACTTTAAGGAAAGAATGGATGGAATCTACCGATCCGATGGCTGCCCGGGCTGGCTGGAGTTTAACCAGCGGCTGTATCGTAAGACAAGCACATCTTGTGGATATCCCGGCGCTATTAGATAGGATTGAAACTGAGCTGGCTACTTCAGCACCCGCGGTACAGTGGACAATGAATAGTGCTTTGGCACAAATTGGCATTCATCACCCTCCATACCGGGAACGGGCTTTAGCCATTGGCGAAAAGCTAGGTATTTACAGGGATTATCCTGTATCTAAGGGTTGCACCTCTCCTTTTGCTCCGATATGGATTAATGAAATGGTACGCAGGCAGCACTAAACCGATCTCCCACACCTCAACTGAAAAATAACATGAATCCAAAAGTAGACTGGTATTTCGATAAGGCCGAAAAGTGGCAGAAAGAAATCATACAATTGAGAGCCATCGTACTCGACTGTGGTTTAGCGGAAGCGTTAAAATGGGGATGTCCCTGCTACCTTCATCAAAAAAGTAATATTGTACTTATCCATACTTTTAAAGAATATTGCGCCTTATTGTTTTTTAAGGGCGCTTTGCTTAAAGACCCCGACGGGATACTCATCCAGCAAACTGAAAATGTACAGGCAGCGCGCCAAATACGCTTTACTAATATCAGAGAAATTATCGATCTGAAAGCCGCAATTAAGGCTTGTATTTATGAAGCTATAGCAGTTGAAGAAGCTGGATTGAAAGTTGCACTCAAGAAAGTTAAAGAATTTGCGGTAGCAGCAGAATTTCAGCAAAAGCTGGATCATATTCCTGCATTAAAAATAGCTTTTGAGGCTTTAACCCCGGGTCGACAACGCGCTTACCTTTTACATTTCTCTTCCGCTAAACAGGCCAAAACCCGTGAAGCCAGAGTAGAAAAGTGTATCCCGCAGATATTAAGTGGAAAGGGACTGGACGACTAGTATTTTATGGAAGAGCGATAAATGGAAGTTGGAGTTTAACGGCGAGTTATCACTACACCTCTTCTATCAGCAGATTTTACTTATTTAAACATTACAAGCGTAAGGTGCACGATCAATCTAACATCTAAAAATTATGAAAAACATCTTATCTACATCGCAAAGCGAGGAGTTACTCCGTACATTAAAAACGCGTTTCGAAAAAAACAGATCCAGGCATGAAAATCTGGATTGGTCTGATGTGCAAGCTAAGCTTGAAGCCAATCCGGACAAATTATGGATTTTAGATGAAATGGAAATTTCCGGAGGTGAGCCTGATGTTATCGGTTATGATGCTAAAGGCGGAGCATATATTTTTGTAGACTGCTCAGCTGAAAGTCCGAAAGGCCGCAGAAGCATTTGCTATGACCACGAGGCCCTGGAATCACGTAAGGAGCATAAGCCGCAAAATAGTGCGATACAAATGGCCAAAGACATGGGCATTGAACTTTTAGATGAGGAAATGTATCGATCATTGCAGCAACTGGGTCAGTTTGACCTCAAAACTTCCAGTTGGATTATTACGCCTGTGGCCATTAGAAAATTGGGTGGAGCACTGTTTTGCGACCGTCGCTATAACACTGTTTTCACCTACCACAATGGTGCAGAGTCATATTATGGGGCAAGGGGTTTTAGGGGATTGTTGAGGGTGTAGAAGACCAATGCACGATTCGCTATAAGATCCCCGCCTGCGTGAGGATGACGGATTATTGATAGGGATAAATATAAGGTTATTGACCATGCCTGGTAATGCACCATGCAACTCCCCGCCTTTTTTCAAGGAGGGGGTGTGAAAGCCTGTGTGGTGGCGGGGGTGGTTTCTGCGCTTTGACTCGCAACCCATAACGATTTTAACCACGAAGAACACCGAGTTTTCACAGAGAAAAGAGAGGAATACATAATCTATAATGCTTTTAACCATATAAGCCATAGCAGAAAAATATAAGAAAAGCTAATAACCACAGCAGAAAGACTTTGCATCGGCCATATTCGAACCCTGTAGGTTTCTGCGCTTTGACTCGCAACACGCAACACGCAACCCACAACCCTTCTAACCACGAAGCACACAGAGTAAGTCTAGCCTATAACAACTAAGGGGATCAGGCATATTGACTCGTAACACGCAACACATAACCCACAACACTATTAAGCCATAGCAGAAAAATTTAAGCATTGCTAATAACCACCCCCAGCCCCTCCTAAATTAGGCGGGGAGCAAGACTGTGCATCGGCAAAACAGTAACCCTGTAGGTTGCGACGCTTTGCCAAATGAACCAATGACCAATGAACCAGTGACACTAATGAACCATCTGTATAAGATCCCCGCCTGCGCGAGGATGGCGGATTATTGATAGGGATAAATATTAAATATAAGGTTATTGACCATGCCTGGTTCTGCACCATGCAACTCCCCGCCTTTTTTCAAGGAGGGGGTGTGAAAGCATGTGTGGTGGCGGGGTGGTTTCTGCGCTTTGACACGCAACACGGAACACGCACCCCATAACACTTTCTAAACCACGAAGAACACCGAGATAAAACACGAAGCACACAGAGTAAGGCTAGCTTATAACTTATAAGGGATCAGGCATATTTACTCGTAACTCGCAACACATAACCCATAACACTATCAAGCCATAGTAGAAAAATATAAGCATTGCTAATAACCACCCCCAGCCCCTCCTAAATTAGGCGGAGAGGTACTGTCTTCAAAACCAAATTAAAATCGATATATTTTTAATAAATTTGTTTAGTGAAATTTTTCTTTGGAAATTTTATCATGTGTAGCCTCTGCTTGTTCAGGGGCTATTATTTTTTCAGGATAATTAAAGTCAGTCTGGTATTTTTGTTTTTTTCTCCATAAGTAATACGCCATTATCAGTATTTTTTTCTGCACAGCAACGTATCCTTTCATCTTTATACCTGTTCTTTTATAAACTCTTTCGTATAGCTTCTTAAACTGCGGCTGATCATCACGAACAGCACATAGGACTGGCATATGCAGAATTCTTCTTATCCTTGAATTTCCTTTTTTGGAGATCTTGGTCCGACCTACATGGTTTCCTGATTGATTTTCAACCACATCGTAGCCTGCATAGCTGACAAGTGATCTCGCATCCTTGAACAAGGCAAAACCATTTGTCTCAGCCGCAATTACTGCAAATGAAAGCATAGCTAGACCTTTTATCTGCGATATATTTTGGTAATGAAGGTTGAGTACCTCATCCTCTTTAACTATTTTCTCAATGATCTTATCCATTTCATCTATTTGCTGTTCGAGCAGGCGCATTGTTTTTTTCATCTGCCTGATAATATCCTTGCTCTGGAACTGGCTATAGGTGATCGCTTCAAGCTGGTTATTGATCGCAGTGTGCATCTCACTCAGGCTCTGATGCTGCCGTGTACAGCTCCTTAAGTCATAAAGTTTCCGGCTCGGTGGCATCCATAAATCAAGTTTTTTCTCAGCCCCGATCTGTGCCAGGCCCCGTGCATCTATTTTGTCGTTCTTGGATTTGGCGCCGTTTGCCTGAAGATACTTCTTCGCTTTATTAGGCAGAAGGATGCTTATCGAAAAATCCTTGTCATATAGATACCATGCAAGCTGCTCATGATATACGCCAGTTGCCTCCATCACACAGAAAACTGCTAAATCCTCTTTCATGTTACGCCTTACCCATTCAGTAAGGAGCTTAAATCCCGATGTAGAATTCGCGAACTTATGGGTAGATTTAATCTTCACAGCCTGCTCCGTATCGATAACTGAAAGACAGCAGTGGAAATCTTTTTTGGACACATCAATCCCGATTGAATACTTTAGATTACTCATAGTCTATAGATTAGAATAAGACAATAAGAAACTACTCTCAGTCTTTGCTCATGTTAATCGCTGATCCAGATACTCTGATCTGGTCAATAGGTACTGTTCTGACTTTAAGAAGTAAAAAAGAGAGGATAATCCTCTCCGTCAACATCTGTAATATTTCGTGTCTAGCGGGACCTCAACTTGCCTCTCTTTTCTGATTGTTATATATAAATATAAAGATATGAGCAAGACTGTGTATCGGCAAAACAGTAACCCTGTAGGTTGCGACGCTTTGCCAAATGAACCAATGACCAATGAATCAGTGAGCTAACGTTCATCCCCTCACCCTACTTTCCTATACGCAGCTCCGGCCTAGCATTATTTCGCAGGATAGGACATTTGAATGCCTGCAGTTTCAAACATTTACTTACTTACCAAGGGAATAAGCAGCGAGGGATGGCATGGAGCAAAAAGGCCTAAGCCTCTTATTACCGCAAATAGCATTCGGATGATCCTAGCCAAGAAAGGATGCAAGCCTTGGGCTTTTGCTTCTTTTGGGCCAAACCAAAAGAAGGAGCCCCTCCGGCGGCGAGGAAAAAAGAAATTATTAAGTCGTAGCGGGACGCTACCAATGCTATTAAGTTAAGGAGAAAACTAAAATGGATTGCCCTTCGACAGGCTCAGGATGACAATCCATTTTAGTTTTCGACTTATTTTGAAGGTCTTCGACAGGCTCAGACTGACAGGGTTTAGCTTAAGTTAATAGCATTGGGGCTCTACAACCATAGCAGAGGTAAAACAACTCATGGTCTGTGTCCTCAGGCCTTGGCCATCCTTACATCTTCGTAATCTTGAACTCCGTCCTTCTATTCAACTGGTGTTCTGCATCGCTGCATTCTACACCATTTTTACATTTGTTTAAAGGTACTGTTTCTCCATAGCCACGGGCTTCTAGCCTGCTGCGTTCAATACCCTTGGAAATCAAGTATTCTACCGCAGCCTCAGCTCTTTTTTGCGAAAGGGTAAGGTTATAGCTATCCTTTCCGCGGCTATCGGTGTGTGAGCCTAATTCAATCCAAATGGTAGGGTTTTCCTGAAGGATTTTTACCAGGTTATCTAATTCCAGTGCCGCATCCTTACGGATATCCCATTTATCGAAATCATAGTAAATATTATCCAGCCTCACGCCTTTGTAGAGCTCGATAGGTGTAATGTGCAAATCTTGCGTTATTACTTCAGATGAGGTTAGCCCGATGGTGGCTAAGTTTTCAATATCGACCCTGTATGCTGTTTTTTGGGCTTTTACATTGTACTCTGTGTCTTTGGCTAAGTTAAATTTGTAGCCGCCATTATCATCCGTTTCAATTAAAACAGCTCCTCCATTCACTTTTTCCAAGGTTACGGTGGCACCGCTAACCGCCTGACCCGTTTTACTGTTATACACCGTTCCTTCCAGTTGGTAAACGGCAATTATTTTATTATCAATAGTGTAGATATCATCACTTCCTAACCCTCCATCACGATCAGAGGAGAAATAGGCCAATCCATCGCCAGCGTCAATACTAAAACTAAAATCGTCTTTTGGCGAATTGATGGGATACCCCAGATTCTCTACCCTTCCAATTCCAGATCCCGAACGCAGTGCGCGGAAGATATCCAGTCCGCCCATGCCTATCCAGCCATCTGAAGAAAAATAAAGATTGTTTTTAGAATCAAATACAGGAGTTCTTTCATTCCCTTCCGTATTTAAATCAGAAAGATTAGTGGGTTTCCCCCAGTCGCCGGCATCAGTCTTAAGCGAAACATAAATATCCGCTCCCCCTTTACCCCCCGGCATATTAGAAGAAAAGTAAAGGCTCTGTCCATCACTACTCACAAAAGGATCAGCTACCGAATATTCGCTTACATTATTGTACTTAAAAGATACAGGTTCGGTCCATTTTCCATCTGCATCTATGGTACTGCTGTAAATTTCTACATTTACGGTTGCTGTTTTATTTTTGCTTTTCGCCAATACATCCGGAATTCGGGTTAAAGCAAAAAACATGGTTTTACCATCAGCTGTAAAACTGGCTGGTCCCACGTGATAATCGATACCTGCATCAACAGGAAAAAGGTGAATGCTATCGGTTTTAAGATCGTTAACATAAAGCTTTAAATAAGCGTTGCCGCTGCCGCCATATCTTTTCTTATCTGGCTCCTTGCTGCCATCAAACCATAAGAAACCTTTATTGTTTTTATATTGACGGCTAGAGTCTATCCTATCCGAAGTAAAAACAATGCTTTGTCCGAATCTTACTGCGCCCCAGTCCGATTGCTGGCTGTTCAGTTTTTTATCGTTATTTATAACTACCTGTTTAGGATTTCTCATCCACTTAATGGCCGAATCGCAAGAGGCAGCCCAACCCGCTAAAAGTTTAGGTGCGATGCCTTTATTTAAATCACCGTAATTGAGGTATTGTGCTTTGGCTTCAGAAAACTTAGCATTATGTTGTAAGGCTCTTGCATAACCCAACACATTCTCGGGCCCACTTTTAGGCAACTTAGTGGCTATTGCATACCAGCTTTCGCTTTGCGGATAATTGTTAATTTGGGTGTAAGCCTGGGCCAATCGCTCTGCGGCATGAAGGCTTGCTTTCTTTTTGTAGGCTTCTTCGTATAAAGGAATGGCCTTAGTATAATTATATAGTTCGAACTGTTTGTCGGCATCTTTGATCACATACTGTGCCTTTACCGAAAGGCCGGTAGCCAGCATACAATAAGCTGAGAGGCATATACCTATTGTCAATTTCTTCATTTCTTTCTTCGGATGTAAATAAATAATGGATTACCGTATTAAAAAACCCTTGGTGTAGCGAGTCTGATATTCTGTCTGATAAAAGAGAAAGCGATAGAAATCTCATGTGTTCCGCCGCTATATCCCTGCAAAGGCCCTACAGAAAAATCATAAGCATAGCCGATTCTAAACTTTTCTGAGGGAAAAATCTGTATGGCTGCAACCGCAGAGTTTCTGGGCGTTAAGTCTTTTTGCAGATAGCTTTTGTCGTATAACTTCACTCCTGTTCTATATGAACCACCCACCCATAATACATCTTTAATCATCAAAAAGGCATTCAAGTCTAAACTTGTTGGTCCACCACGATCATCTTTTAATAAAAAAGAAGGTTTAATCTGAAAGTCCTCATTTAGCGGCACTAAAGCACCAGCTGTTAAGTAATAGTGTGGCTTAGGTTGTGGAATAAATGCATAGCGATCTATGTTCACATACTGTGCGATAAGGTTATCGGCACTGAAGCCTGCATAAAACTGATCATTGGCAAAATACACACCAGCTCTGGCATCGGGTACAATGGTACTTTGTGATCCGATGGGTTGGTTAATTTCGGGGTTGTTGGGGTTTAAAAGCGAGCCATCTATGGCCAGGTTCACCATCCCTACACCTAATCCAAGTGCCAAACGCGAGCTGCCATCATCATTCATCCTAATGCGGTAGGCATAATTACCATAAACACTCAGATTAGTTTGAGCACCCAGTTTATCACTTGCTACCTGAAGAGCAAGTCCCACATTACCATCATTGGCTATACCATCAACGGCCAGTGCCATACTCTTGGGGGCACCATTAATACCTGTCCATTGGGTACGGTAAAAACTATGTAAGTTGAGTACTTCTTTGTAGCCTGCATAGGCAGGATTAACATAAATACCGTTAAACATGTACTGGCTGTATTGCGCATCTTGTTGTGCTGATGCGTTTAAGAACGTCAGTAATAGAAAACTTGCTAATAACAATATCGTTTTTTTCATCGTCGTAATCTCTTTAAAGGAAGCTGGCTTTTGCCAGCTCCTTAAGCCTCTTATCTAGTTTTTAAACGCTCTAATTAATGTAATGTATCCCTTTAATACCTGAACCTCTTTGGTTTGCGGATTGGTGATTCGAAGGAGATAGTAATAAGTTCCTTCGTTTAAGCCCTCTCCGGTCCAGTTGTTCTGATAACCATCTGCATGGAACACCTCATTACCCCAACGGTTAATAATTTGCAGGGTATTTTGCGGGTACTGGTTCAATCCGATAATCTCGAAAGCATCGTTGTTTCCATCACCATTTGGTGTAAACAAGTTAGGAATGGTTAATCCGGTTATGTTGGCATTTAAGGTTACCGAAGCCACATTCGTGTAGTAACCGTAGGCATCTCTTACGCGGTAAGTAAATACATCCTGACCCACAAATCCTGGTGCTGGTTTAAAGGTTACCGTACCATCTGCGTTTACCGTTACCGTTCCATTTTTAGGCTGACTGATGATTTCAACAGTTAAAGTGTTAAAGTTGGAATTACCTGGATCATCATTGGCTAATACCTTAATGGTTATTGGTGCATTAGCTGGTGTTTCGGTAACATCATCAACCGCTTTTGGCGATTTAGGGAACGTTGTTGTTGTAGGCGTATCGTTCGCATCGGCAGTACCAGACACATCGCTTACATTGGTGCCGCCAAGTGTTTTCGCATTCACAGTAGCGGTGTTGGTTAACGTTCCTGCGTCTTTATCGGCCTGGGTTAAGGTATACACTTCAACATCAGTGATGCTCACTCCTGGTAATAAGCCACCCACTACTGGAATAGCTTTATTGGTAATACCCAATTTAGCATCCGTTAGCGTGATGGTGTTCAAGGTTACGGCACCAATATTTTTAATGGTAAAGGTGTACGTAATCTGATTACCACTAAATACTGCTGTTTTAACCAAGCTAATTGCGCCGTTCGCCACTAATGGCGTTATGGTTGGCGAGTTGTTATTTTCGGCAGTACCAGAGATATCCGATACCGTTGCATTTGCAGGGGTTTGCGCCCTTACCGTTGCCGAATTGGTAACACTGCCTGCATCCTTATCTGCCTGTGTTAAGGTGTACACATAAGTATCACTTACGGTAGCTCCCGGAGCAAGTGTTCCTGGAATCACGGTGTTCAATCCCAATTTTGGATCGCTTAGCGTGATAATGTGTAAGGTTACATTTCCAGTATTTCTTACGGTGAAGTTATAGGTAATTCTATTTCCGTCTGTACTCAGTGTACCTGTTTTCACTAAAGTAATGGTAGAAGCGGCAGCGATTGGTGTAACCGTTGCATCATCTACAGCTGGTGTATTCGGATCGTCTGATTTTGGCTTAGTCACCACTCCATTTTGAGGATCAACTGCAGTGGCGCTGGCCTGATTACTGAACGAACCAGCATTTACTTCTGTTAAAGTAACCGTATGTTTCGCTGTTACGGTAACACTGGCACCCGGTGCTAAAGTAGCGATACCCGCAGGGATAATTGAACCTGCATCAGCACCCGGATCGCTTACTGCAACATTGGTTAAGGTTACATTTCCGGTATTCGTTACGATGATGTTATAATTGATTACATCACCTGCCTTACTCACGGTGTTTGTACTGGTTTTAGTTAAACTCATTGAGGCTGCCGGTACTAAGGTAATGTTAACCGGAATGGTTACTGTTACCGTTCCCCCTTTACCATCACTTACCGTTACCGTAAAGCTATCCGTACCTACATACCCCGCAGCTGGCGTGAAGGTGTAAGTTCCGTTAGGGTTTAACGCTACCGTTCCGTGTGCCGGGGCAGTGGTAATGGTAAAACTTAAGGCATCACCATCCACATCACTTGCCGTAATGGTTCCGTTAACAGGAGTATTCTGAGGCGTAGTTATGGCCGGAGCACTCGCTACCGGTGCATCATTTACCGGCGTAACCGTTACATTGATGGTTACTGTGGTTGTACCACCATTACCATCGCTTACAGTTACTGTAAATACATCAGTTCCGTTGTAATTGGCTGCAGGTGTATACGTATAAGTGCCATTGGCATATAACACTACGGTTCCATTTGCCGGAGCAGTAGTTACCGCGAAAGTTAGCGGATCGCCATCAGCATCTGTTGCCGTGATGGTTCCGTTTACCGGGGTATCTTCTGCTGT
>NZ_FOGG01000003.1:133144-305625 GCF_900111155.1 Pedobacter rhizosphaerae
CCTGGTGTTGGCGTATAGGTATAGGTTCCATTTGCATTTACTACTACCGTACCGTTAGTTGGCACTGTAGTTACGGTGAAAGTTAACGGATCGCCATCTACATCACTTGCAGTTATGCTTCCATTTGCAGGTGTATCCTGAGCGGTGGTAAGCGCAGCTGCTGTTGCTACAGGCAGATCATTTACCGGCGTAACCGTTACATTGATGGTTACCGTTACTATACCCCCATTTCCATCGCTCACACTCACCGTAAATACATCCGTTCCGTTGTAGTTGGTATCTGGTGTATAGGTGTAGGTTCCATTGGTATTTACCACTACTGAACCATGAGCAGGAGTTGCCGTTACCGTAAAGGTTAGTGGATCACCATCCGCATCTGTTGCAGTGATGGTTCCATTAACAGGGGTATCTTCTGGTGTTGTAATGGCCGGAGCACTCGCTATTGGTGCATCGTTCACATTGGTAATGGTTACCGAAACAGGCACCTGTACTGTTCCTCCTTTGCCATCGCTTACCGTTATGGTAAAGGTGTCGTTACCCACGTAGCCCGCCGCTGGTGTATAAGTATATGTTCCATCTGGATTTACCACTACCGTACCGTTTGCTGGTATCGTAGTTACGGTAAAGGTTAATGGATCACCATCTACATCCGTTGCTGTAATGGCTCCGCTTACTGGCGTATCTTGTGTTGTGGTTATCGGCGCTGCTGAGGCTACTGGCAAGTCGTTAACAGCATTTATGGTTATGTTGATGGTTACTGCAACTGTTCCGCCCTTGCCATCGCTTACTGCTATCGTAAATACATCAGTTCCGTTATAGTTGGCGGCAGGTGTATAAACATAAGTGCCGTCTGGGTTTACCACTACTGTTCCATGTCCCGGCGGAGTAGTTACCGCATAAGTTAATGGATCACCATCCGGATCGCTGGCATTTATAGTTCCGTTACCTGTATTATCCTCATTTATCGTAAGCGGTGCTGCTGTTGCTATAGGAGGACGGTTATCGATAATATCTACTACAGCCGGAATAGTACTCGCTGTAATTAAAGGGTTATCGGTTGCGGCATCCATTGTTAATACAACTGTTTCAGTGCCTTCAGCTAAGTTATCGTCTAACACTGGAACTGTTAAGGTAGCAGTAGTCTGACCTGCCAGAATAGTAATGGTATTTGGCAAAGCGGTATAATCTGCTCCAGCTGTAGCGGTACCCGAAACATTGAACGTTATTTTCGTATCTACATTAGATGCGGTGCTCAAGGTAAAGGTAAACTGACCTGGAGTAGCAGGTTCTGCTCCGTTGGTTGTTGCTGCAACTGTTACAGTAGCTTTGCTGTTATCAATAATATTAATGGTTGCAGGTGTATTGCTTGTGGTAACCAAAGGATTGTTTGAGGTTAGTAAGGTCGCAATCACTGTTTCATTACCCTCAATAAATGCATCGGCTAATACCGGTACACTTATGGTAGCCGTAGTTTGACCTGCCGGGATAACAATGGTTTTAGGTGTTATGGTAGTGTAATCTGTGCCTTCGGTTGCTGTACCGCTTAAACCGAATGTGATTTGGGTATCGGTTGCAGCAGGCTTGCTCAGGTTGATGGTGAATGTACCATTTACAGGGCCATTTTCTTTTCCATCTAATCCTGCCACAATGGTTGCCGTGGCCTGATCATTGTCTACAATGGTAGTGGTTACACTTGATGTGGCTATAGTTACCAAACCGCCAGTTATATTACTAATGGTTGCAGTATAGTCTTCATTTCCTTCTACAATACCATCATCAGTTATATCTATCGTAAAGGTTAAAATTGTACCTGCAGCAGCACCCGCCGGGAACTGTAAAGTTCCTGATTTAGCGGTATAGTCGCTTCCTGCCAATGCCGTACCATTTGCTGTAGCGTAATCTACCGTGAAGGCATTTTGTACGCCCGCACTTAAGGTTACCGAATAAGTTATTGTACCCGCAGCTTCATTTACTGTTGGTGCAGCAGAGATACTCACTGTAGCGGTATTATTATCGGTAATATTGATGGTTGCCGGTACATTACTCACCGCAATCAATGGGTTATTGCCCGAAACTAAAGTAGCTACTACATTTTCAACCCCTTCTACTATTGCATCTGCCAATACCGGAATGTTAAAGGTAATCGAGGTTGATCCTGCAGGAATAGTCACCGTTTTAGTTATAATGGTGCTGTAATCTGCTCCTTCTGTTGCGCTTCCGCTAAGGGCATAGGTAATCTGTGTATCTGTAGCCGAAGGTGCACTTAGGCTTACACGGAATACACCCGCAACCTGCCCAGCTTCTGCTCCATCATTTACTGCTGCAATGGTGGCAATGGAAGAACCATTATCAATAATATTGACTGTTGCAGGTGTTGTGCTTGCCGAAATAGCGGCATTATCAGTTGTTGGGTCTAAGGTGATAATAACTGTTTCGCTTCCCTCCACAATGTTATCATTCAATACCGGAACCGATAAGGTTACCGAAGTTTGTCCGGCAGGGATAACAATGGTTGATGGTAAAACGGTATAATCAATTCCACTTGTTGCAGTACCCGTAACCTTAAAGGTAACGCGTGTATCTGAAGTAGAGGCATTGTTTAAGCTGAAGGTAAACAAGCCTGGCGTAGCAGGTTCTGCCCCATCGTTAGTGGCATTAACTGTTACTAATCCGCTTGTATTATCTAAAATATTAAGGGTTGCAGGCGTGTTATTTACCGTAACCGTGGCATTGTTTGAAGCTGTTAAGCTGGCAATAACGGTTTCGGTTGGTTCAATCGTATTATCTGCAATTACCGGAATGTTAATGGTTGCCGTTGTTTGTCCGGCTGGAACCACAATTGTTTTGGTCGTAATGGTGGTGTAATCACTTCCTTCTGTTGCTGTTCCTGCTAAGGTATAGGTTAACTGGGTATCAGTTGAAGAAGGATTGCTTAAAGTAACGACAAAAGTTCCTGCTACAGGTCCATTTTCATTTCCAGTTGTTCCGGCGGCAATACTGGCCACCGAAGCATCATTATCGGTAATGGTTAAGGTAGCCGTACCGTTTCCAATTTTAACCAGGCCTCCGGTTACGTTGGCAATAATGGCATTGAAGGTTTCTGTTGGCTCTGCCACATTATCATCAATAATTGGAACAGTAAAGGTTAAGCTTGCTCCCGCAGCAGATCCCGCAGGGAAGTTTAAGGTACCACTGGTTTTGGTGTAATCTGATCCGGCTATGGCTGTTAGATCTGCGGTAGTGTAATCTACGCTGAAACCGTTCTGTACTGCGCCGCTTAAAGTCACTTTAAAGGTTGCTGTACCCGCTGCTTCATCTACACTTACGGTAGTTACCGAAATGGTTACGGATACCGAGTTGTCATCTAAAATATTGATGCTTGCAGGTGTGTTGTTAACAGTAACCTTGGCATTGTCTGTACTCACTAAAGTAGCTACAACTGTTTCTGCACCTTCTACTATATCATCGGCTAAAACCGGAATAGTTAAAGTAGCAGATGTTTGTCCGGCTGGTATGGTAATGGTTTTAGAAACCGTGGTGTAGTCATTGCCTTCATTAGCTGTTCCGGCCAGACTAAAGGTTACCTGCGTATCTGTTGCAGATGGATTACTGATTTTAACGGTGAATGTTCCATTTACAGGTCCATCTTCATTTCCATCTGTAGCAGCCAGAATACTTGCCACTGCATTATCGTTATCGGTGATGCTCACCGTTGCCGGTGATGTTCCGATGGTTACGATTCCGCCAGTGATACCACTTAAGGCTGCAGAGAAGTTTTCTGCAGTTTCTACTAAATTATCGTCGTTAATGGCTACGGTAAATGTTAAACTGGTTCCTGCTGCTGAATTAGCCGGGAAAGTTAAGGTGCCATTGGTTGCGGTGTAATCTGTGCCTGCTGTTGCAGTTCCATCTGCGGTAGCATAGTTTACAGTAAATCCATTTTGAACACCCTGGTTAAGCGTAACGGTAAAGGTCGCTGTACCGGCATCTTCATTAATAACCGGATTAGTTGCAATACTTACTGTTGCAACATCTTCATCGATAATGTTAATCGTTGCCGGAGAGGTTGACACCATAATGGCTGGATTGTCTGTTGCCGTTAAGGTTGCAATTACTGTTTCTGTTCCTTCTGCCAATACGTCTTCCAAAACTGGAATGGTAATGCTGGCAGTGGTTTCTCCAGCAGGGATCACAATCGTTTTGTTAACCGCGCTAAAGTCGGTACTTTCTGTAGCCGTACCAGCAAGCGTAAAGGTTAAAGTAGTTGGCGTTGCAGAAGGATTGCTTAAGGTAATGTTGAATTTACCGCTAACCAATCCATTTTCATTGGCATCGCCGCCTGGTGTAATGGTCACCAATGAGTTATCATTATCGGCAATAGTAACTGTTGCCGGACTGGTTCCAATGGCTACATCTGCGCCTTGAACATTACTCAATCCAACAGTAAACGATTCTGATTTCTCTACCAGTTGGTCATCAATAATCGGAATATTTACGGTAAGCGTTGTACCTGCCGGAGAATTTGCCGGGAAGGTTAACGTTCCGCTGGTTGAAGTATAGTCTAATCCGGCAAGTGCTGTTCCATTTGCTGTAGCATAATCGACAGTAAAGCTGTTTTGAACGGCAATATTTAATACTACCGATAAGCTTACTGTACCTACACCCTCGCCCACACTTGGCGCACTGATGGAGATACTAACGTTCGCAGTATTGGCATCAATGATATTGATGCTTGCTGGCGTATTATTAATATTAATTAACGGATTGCTCGAAGTGGTTAAAGTAGCAATAACGTTTTCAGTACTCTCGGCTACCGCATCTACCAATACTGGGATGTTAATGGTGGCTGTGGTTTGGCCGGCAGGAATAGTAACTGTTTTAGTGGTAATGGTGGTGTAATCAGTTCCCTCGGTTGCCGAGCCACCTAAGGTATAGCTAATCTGCGTATCTGTAGCCGATGGTTTGGTTAATTCTACTATGAAAGTACCATCTGCAGGGCCGGTTTCATTTCCGTTTGATCCTGCTTTTATAGCTGCTGTTGACGTATCATTATCGGTAATGGTTACCGTTGCAGTAGCAGTACCAATAGTTACTAAACCGCCCTGAATATTACTTAATGTTGCAGAGAAGGATTCACTTGGTTCTACCAGGTTATCATCAATAATGGGAACACTGAAAGTTAACACTGCTCCCGCCGGAGAATTTGCCGGGAAGGTAAGTGTCCCTGTAGAAGCGGTGAAATCCAATCCTGCCGTTGCGGTTCCATTCGAAGTATTGTAATCTACACTAAATGGTGTTTGCACAGCAGTATTTAAGGTTACGGTAAAGGTTGCAGTACCAGCGCCCTCGTTAATAGTTGGCAGTGTACTGATGCTTACCGAAGCCGTGTTATTGTCTAAAATATTGATGCTTGCTGGTGTATTATCAACGGTAATACCAATGTTGTTTGTACCTGATAAGATAGCCCTAACCGTTTCTACTCCTTCAACTACAGCATCTGCCAGAACCGGTATCACAATAGTTGCACTGGTTTGTCCGGCCGGAATGGTTACCGTTTTCGCGGCTATGGTGCTGTAATCGGCACCTTCCGTTGCGGTTCCATTTAAGGTGTAATTAATCTGGGTATCTGTAGATGACGGATGGCTGATGGTTACCGTGAACGTGCCATTAACCGGACCGCTTTCATTGCCATTTGTACCAGCGGTAATGGTGGCCACTGCGGTGTCGTTATCGGTAATGTTTACTGTTGCAGGAGTGGTTGATGCTGTAATAGCCGTGTTGTTGGTGGCAGCGGTCATGGTTAAAATTACCGTTTCTGTACCTTCAACAGTATCATCGTCTAACACAGGAACATCTAGGGCTACCGAGGTTTGACCAGCAGGAATAGTTACTGATGTACCAATAGTGGTATAATCAGCTCCTGCCACTGCGGTACCTGTAATGCTATAGGTTATTTGGGTATTGGTGGTTGCCGGGTTGCTTAAAGTAAAGATGAAGCGCCCTGGGGTACCTGGCTCTGCACCATCTGTTGCCGCCAATACAGTAACCGTTGCCTTGGTATTATCTGTTATTGCAATTGTGGCAGCAGCATTGTTAAGGGTAACTAATGGATTATTACTAGCAGTTAAGGTAGCAATAACGGTTTCATCACCTTCAATAATATCATCGGTTAATACCGGAATATTTAGGGTAGCTGTTGTTTGTCCTGCCGGGATGGTAACCGTTTTAGTTACTATGCTGGTATAATCTGTTCCTTCTACAGCGGTACCTGCTAAAGTAAAGGTAAGTTGCGTATCGGTTGCCGAAGGATTGCTTAAAGTAACCACAAATGTTCCGTTCGCCGGGCCGTTTTCAGTTCCATTTACCCCCGCAGCGATAGTGGCTACAGCCGTGTCATCATCTGTTAAATTCAACGTTACCGGAGTAGTATTGGCGGTAATGGCTGGGTTATTAGTGGCTGATGCCATAGTCAGAATGATCGTCTCAGTTCCTTCAACCAGGTTATCGTTTACTACAGGAACAGCTACCGTAGCCGAAGTTTGTCCAGCCAGAATAGTAACTGTTGCCGCAAGAGGTGTATAATCGCTTCCACTGGTAGCTGTACCACTAACGGCAAAGGTAATCTGAGTGTCTGTTGTTGATGTGTTGCTCAGTGTAAAGGTAAATTGTCCTGCTGTACCCGGTTCTGCAGCGGCAGTTGTTGCTGCTACATCTACTGTTGCGGTGGTGTTATCAGCAATATTAATCGTTGCCGGAGAGGTATTAACCGTAACCAATGGATTGGCAGAAGTAGTTAATGTGGCAATTACTGTTTCCGTTGGCTCCACTATCGCATCAGCTTTCACCGGAATAATAATGGTGCCTGTGGTTTGTCCGGCCGGAATAATAATGGTTTTGGTTACAATAGCCGTATAATCATTTCCTTCAGATGCGGTTCCGGTTAATGTATAATTAACAGGCGTATCTACAGATGATGCTGCACTTAGCGTTACGGTAAAGCTTCCATTAACCGGTCCATTCTCATCGCCCTGGTTACCCGCAGCAATAGTGGCTGTGGAAACATCATTATCGGTAATTTCTACTGTTGCCGGCGCAGTTGAAGCTGTAATCGCCAGATTATTGGTTGCCGCAGTCATGGTTAAGATCACCGACTCGGTACCTTCTGCAATCGCATCATCAATTACAGGAACAAATACTGTTGCTGTAGTTTGTCCGGCAGGAATAGTTACTGTAGTACCAACGCTGGTATAATCTGATCCACTAGTTGCCGTACCGCTAACACCAAAAGTAATTTGCGTATCTGTTGAAGAAGCATTGCTTAAAGTGAAGGTAAACTGCCCCGGAGTACTTGGTTCGGCACCATTCGTCGTTGCTGATACAGTTACCGTAGCGGTGGTATTGTCTGTAATGTTGAGTGTTGCCGGTGTATTATTTATCGTTACCAGTGGATTGCCCGAAGCCGTAAGTGTTGCCACCACCGTTTCATTGCCTTCCACCAAATTATCTGTTAATACCGGGATAGTAATGGTTGCGGTGGTTGCTCCTGCCGGAATAGTAATCGTTTTGGTTAGAATCGAGGTATAATCCGTTCCCTCAGTTGCAGTACCTGCTAAGCTGAAGGTAACCTGTGTATCTGCTGAGGAAGGCTTACTCAACGTAACGGTAAAGACACCATTTGTTGGCCCATTTTCACTTCCTTGCGTAGTAACGGCTATTGATGCTTCTGAGCTATCGTTATCAATAATAGATGCTGTAGCCGTTGCATTACTAATCACCACCACATTAGAACTGATGTTACTCAATGTTGCGGTAAAGGTTTCTGTAGGCTCGGCGATGTTATCGTCAACAATAACCACATCAAAAGTTCGCGTTGTGCCCGCAGGAGAATTTGCAGGGAAACTTACTGATCCGGGGATTGCCGTAAAATCCTGAGGTGCAACTGCTGTACCATTCGCAAAGGTATAATCTACAGTAAACGCATCCTGAGCGGCATTATTTAAAGTTACCGTAAAAGTTGCTGTTCCATTTTCATTTACCGTTGGGGTAGTAGAAATACTCACACTTGCCGAGTTAGCATCTAAAATGCTGATGGTAGCACCAGTATTATTTACGGTAATTTGAGGGTTATTGGTGGTTGATAGCGATAAGATTACCGTTTCTGTTGGCTCTGCAATGGCATCCTGAATAACAGGAATGGTAATGGTAGCTGTAGTTTGGCCAGCAGGAATGATTACCGTTTTAGGAGATAGTGTTTGAAAATCTACTCCTTCTGTTGCTGTAGAGGCAGAACTTCTGCTATAGATAATCTCTGTATCGGTTGAAGAAGGATTGCTTAACGTTACGATAAAAGTTCCGTTAACCGGACCTGTTTCATTGCCGTTAATTCCAGGTGCAAGTGAGGCAATCGAACTATCATTATCAATGATGGATACAGGAGCTGTTGCCGTACCAATGGTTACCAATCCTCCTGTTGGGTTAGCTATTGATGCGCTAAAAGTTTCTGAAGCTTCCACCAGGTTATCATCATTAACAGGCACTTCAAAAGTTAAGGTAGCGCCTGCAGCAGATCCTGCCGGGAAGGTTAAAGTACCACTTGTAGCGGTATAGTCTGCTCCTGAAAGCGCTGTTCCGTTTGTTGTGGCGTAATTTACACTAAATGCATTTTGAACGGCTGTACTTAAAGTAACCGTAAATACTGCCGTACCTGCGTCTTCATTAATGGTAGCAGCTGCAGAAATACTTACCGTAGCACTGTTATTGTCTAAAATATTTATGCTTGCAGATGTACTGTTAACGGTTACCAATGGATTGTTAGAAGTTCCCAATGTGGCAATAACGGTTTCAGTACCTTCTACAATGGCATCACTACTTACCGGAATGGTGATTGTTCCAGTAGTTTGACCAGCAGGAATGGTAATGGTCTTGGTAATGATGTTACCAAAATCACTTCCTTCGGTCGCCGTACCGGTTAAAGTATAGGTAATGGTGGTTGGATTGGCTGATGGATTGCTTAAGGTAACCACAAAAGTTCCGTTTACCGGTCCATTTTCATTTCCGGTTACTCCGGCGGCAATGCTGGCCACTGAGGTATCATTATCAGCTATATTAATGCTGGCTGGGTTCGTATTGGCCGTTATAGCTGCATTTCCGCTAACGCTTGTAATGGCTAAAATCACTGTTTCTGTTCCTTCGGCAATGTTATCATCTAAAACCGGAACAGCTAACGTTGCTGTAGTCTGGCCTGCCGGAATGGTGATTGAAGTTCCCAGCGCAGAATAGTCAGCGCCACTGGTCGCCGTCCCATTTACCGAGAAGTTAATCACAGTATTGGTAGTAGACACGTGGCTCAAGGTAAAGGTAAATTGTCCTGCTGTTGTAGGTTCCGCACCATCGGTTGTAGCCGCTACACTTACTGTTGCAGTGGTATTATCTAATATGTTTAGGGTTGCAGGTGTGGTATTTAAAGTAATTGCAGGGTTATCTGAAGTGCCCAGTGTGGCAATAACGGTTTCTGTACCTTCTAAAATGGCATCGGCCAGAACCGGAATGGTAATGGTAGCCGAAGTTTGACCTGCAGGTATGGTTACCGTTTTCACCGTAATATTACTGTAATCACTTCCTTCTGAAGCAGTACCTGCCAGGGTATAGGTAATCTTAGTATCTGTAGCTGAAGGATTGCTGATGGTTACAGTGAAAGTTCCATTAACTGGGCCGTTTTCATTGCCGGCAATACCTGGCGTAATGGAAGCTACAGCAGTATCATTATCATTGATGGTGCTTACCGCAGTGGAATTGGCAATCGTTACCAGTGTACCAGAAACGTTGCTGATGGTTCCAGAGAAAGTTTCTGCTGATTCGAGTAAGTTGTCATCTATAATCGGAACATTAAAGGTAAGCGCGGTACCTGAAGTAGATCCTGCCGGGAAGGTAATGGTTCCGGTAGTTGATGTAAAATCTGTACCCGATAAGGCTGTTCCGCTAAAGGTGCTGTAATCTACTGTAAATGCGCTTTGTACCGCACCCGTTAAGGTTACCGTAAAGGTGGCGTTTCCAGCTCCTTCTGTTACAGAGGAAGGTGTTGCCGAGATACTCACTGTGGCCACATCATTATCAGTGATGGTGCCAATGCCTTCAGCTTGTGATATGGTTATCGGACTCACAGCCCCACTTAAGGTCACTTTAAAGTCTTCTGTACTTTCTCTAACGTTATCGTCAAGAATCACCACAGAAATGGTTTGCGTTGCGCCGTTAACAGATCCCGCAGGGAAAGTAATGGTTCCGGTTTTTGCGGTATAGTCGCTTCCTGCTAATGCAGTATTGTCTGAAGTGGTATAGTTTAATACAATTGGTTCCTGGGTATTTCCAGTAAGGGTAACGGTAAATACCATGCTACCTACATTCTCTCCCGCAGTAACACTGTTAATGGCCACGCTCGCGGCATCATTATCGTTAATTGTTCCAGTTCCTGTTGAGCCCACTGCCGGGATAGTAACCGGAGCGCCTGCGCTAACACCAGTTAAACTAACAGTAAAGGTTTCGGTTGGCTCTGCAACATTATCGTTTAAAATTGGAACAGTAAAGGTTTGGGTAGCACCATTTACCGAACCCGCAGGGAAAATTACTGAACCTGTTGTGGCCGTATAGTCTGATCCAGCCAGGGCTGTACCATTGGCTGTTGTATAGTTTACTGAAAACGTATTTTGTACATTGCCTGTCAAGGTAACGGTGAAAGTGGCTGTGCCAGCGCTTTCATTTACAGAAACGCTGTTTACGGCTACTGTTGCTCCATCGTCGTCGGCAATATTAACCGTTGCTGGTGTATTGCTTACCGTAATAGCACTGTTGTTGGTAGATGCCAGCGTTAAAATTACCGTCTCATTACCTTCTGCAACATCGTCGTTAAGTACGGGTACGCTAAGCGTGATGCTCTTCTGCCCTGCCTGAATAACGATAGAAGTTCCAATAGCGGTATAATCCGTTCCGCTGGTTGCCGTTCCGCTTACCGTAAAGTTAACGGTTGTTGGAGTAGCCGCAGCATTGGTTAAGCTAAAGGTGTATAAACCCGAGGTAGCAGGCTCTGCCCCATTTGTGGTTGCCGCAACGCTTACAACGGATGTTGTACCGTCTAAAATATTAATGGTTGCTGGTGTATTGCTAATAGCTACAGTGCCATTGTTTGAGGCTGTTAAAGTAGCAATAACGGTTTCATTTCCTTCAACCAGTACATCGCTTAATACCGGAATGGTAATGGTAGCTGTAGTTTGTCCTGCCGGGATGGTAACCGTTTTAGTGGTTATCGTGCTGTAGTCTGTTCCTTCTGTAGCTGTTCCTGTCAGGGTATAAGTAAGCTGTGTATCGGTAGCCGAAGGATTACTTAAGGTAACGGTAAAGCTACCCGATACAGGACCATTTTCATTGCCTGTAGTGCCTGCAGTGATGCTTGCTGTTGAAGGATCATTGTCGACAATATTAACTGATGCAGTCGCATTTGCAATAATCACTACTCCTCCTGTAATGCCTGTCAGGGTTGCACTAAAATTTTCTGTAGTTTCTGCAATGTTATCATTGATAATTGGAACAGTAAAGGTTTTGGTTGTCCCTGCTGCCGAACCTGCGTCGAAAGCTAAGGTTCCGGTAGTAGTGGTGAAATCTGTTCCGGCAATTGCCGTTCCGTTATTGGTTGTGTAATTTACATTAAAGGCATTTTGAACGGCATTATTTAGGGTTACCGTGAAAGTAACCGTACCATCGCCTTCGTTAACACTCGTCGGGGCAGAGATACTCACACTTGCCGTATTCGCATCTAAAATATTAATGTTGGCCGCTGTGGTGTTAACCGAAACTAATGGGTTATTGGATGTACCCAGGGTGGCAATAACCGTTTCTGTACTTTCAGTAATCGCATCGGTTAATACCGGAATAGTTATGGTAGCCGAGGTTTGTCCGGCTGGTATGGTAATTGTTTTTGGAGTAACCGTAGTATAATCGCTTCCTTCTGTTGCCGATCCGCCTAATGTAAAACTGATTTGTGTGTCTACTGCAGCAGGATTGCTCAAAGTTACTACAAAGGTTCCGTTCACTGGTCCGCTTTCATTTCCGTTTTGTCCGGCGGTAATCGTTGCGGTTGCCGTGTCATTATCTATAATATTGATAGTTGCAGGACTAGTGCTTGCCGTAATGGCGGCATTGCTCGTAGCTGCCGTCATGGTGAGGATAACCGTTTCCACGCCCTCTACCAGATTATCATCTTTTACAGGGACAGATAAGGTTGCGCTAGTTGCGCCTGCCGGAATCACAATGCTGGTGCCAATCGAAGTATAGTCGGTTCCGCTGGTTGCCGATCCTCCTACTGTAAAGTTGATCGTAGTTGGTGTTGTGGCAGCGTTGCTTAACGTAAAAGTATATAAACCGTTGGTTGAAGGTTCGGCCGCATTGGTAGTTGCGGCTACTGTAACCGTTGAAGTGGTATTGTCTGTTATATTTAAGCTTGCCGCTGTATTGTTGATCGAAACCAATGGATTGTTAGAAGTACCTAAAGTAGCAACTACTGTTTCCGTCCCTTCAACCAAATTATCTGCACTTACCGGGATAGTAATGGTAGCAGTAGTTTGTCCGGCCAATATGGTTACCGTTTTTATGGTGATATTAGCATAATCACTGCCTTCTGTTGCCGATCCTGATAAAGTATAAGTAATTTGGGTATCTGTTGCAGCAGGGTTGCTTAGGCTTACAATAAATGTCCCGTTTGCCGGACCACTTTCACTTCCATTTGTCCCAACAGCAATGCTGGCAATGGAAGTATCATTATCATTGATGTTTACAGTGGCAGGTGTTGTACTTGCTGTAATTAATGTGTTGCTGGTTGAAGCAGCCATTGTTAAAATCACCGACTCAACTGGTTCAGCAATATTGTCATCTAATACAGGAACAGTTAAGGTAGCTGTGGTTGCTCCGGCTGGAATGATGATGCTTGAACCCAGGGCAGTAAAATCTGCTCCGCTGGTAGCCGATCCTGATATTGTAAAGTTAACGGTTGTTGGAGTTGCGCTGGCTTTGCTCAGGGTAAATGTAAACTGGCCATTGGTAGAGGGCTCTGCGCCATTGGTAGAGGCCGCTACAGTTACTGTCGATACATCATCATCCGCAATATTTAAGGTAACCCCTGTGGTGCTGGCAGTAATGGCTGCATTGTTAGTGGCCGCCGTCATGGTAAGAATCACCGTTTCGGTTCCTTCCACAATTTGATCATTAATTACGGGCACTGCAAGTGTTGCCGTAGTTGCTCCTGCCGGGATGGTAATAGAAGTACCGATTGCCGAAAAGTCTGTTCCACTGGTTGCACTTCCGGTTACGGTAAAGTTAACTGTAGTGGCTGTAGTGCTCGCCTTGCTCATGGTAAAGGTAAACAAACCATTTGTTCCCGGCTCAGCAGCATTAGTCGTGGCCACCAGGGTAATCGTAGCGCTGTCGTTATCCGTAATATTTACTGTAGCAGTAGCAGGCGTAACTGTAATTCCTGCATTATCTGTTGCAGCACTAAAAGTTAAAATAACATTCTCGGTTCCTTCAATTAACTGGTCATCGGTTATCGTTACCGGAATTGTTGCAGTGGTGCTTCCTGCCGGGATCACTACCGAAGTACCGATGCTTGCATAGTCTGTTCCGTTTGTTGCCGATCCACCCACAGTAAAGGTAACCGTGGTAGGTGTAGAACTAGCTTTACTCATGGTAAAGGTAAATGCACCATTGGTGGATGGTTCTGCACCATTCGTCACCGCCACATCAATGGTTGCCGTATCATCATCGGTAATGTTTAAGGTTACCGGGGTTGTACTTGCCGTAATTGCCGTGTTGCTCGTTGCGGCAGCCATGGTTAAAATAACCGTTTCTGTACCTTCAACAATCTGGTCGTTAATTACCGGAACAGATACCGTTGCGGTAGTTGCGCCAGCTGGGATAATTACAGCGGTTCCGATAGAAGTGTAATCGGTACCACTGATGGCTGAGCCACTAACGCTATAATTTATGGTTGTTGCTGTAGCGCTGGGTTTGCTCAGGGTAAAGGTAAACAAGCCATTTGTACCTGGTTCTGCAGCATTTGTGGTTGCTGCTACAGTTACTGTGGCTACGTCATCATCGGTAATGTTCATGCTTACAGGGGTAGTACTCGCTGTAATGCCTGTATTACTTGTTGCAGCAGTCATGGTTAAGGTCACCGTTTCTGTACCCTCCACCAAATTGTCATCTATTACAGGTAAACTAACTGTAGCCGTAGTAGCACCTGCAGGGATCACCACTGGGTTAGCAATCGCCGTAAAGTCGGTTCCACTGGTTGCCGATCCACCCAACGTATAACTGATGGTAGTAGGTGTTGCACTGGCCTTACTCATGGTAAAAGTAAATACTCCATTGGTAGAAGGCTCGGCAGCATTGGTAGTTACAGCCACACTTACCGTTGCCTGATCGTCGTCGGCAATATTTACCGTAGCTGTTGCATTGGCTGGTGTTGGCGTAACGCTAACACCATTGGTAGCCGAGGTTAAGGTTAAAACTACCGTTTCAGTTCCTTCAACAATCTGATCGTTAATTACGGTGACCGGAACAACTACAGAAGTGCTTCCGGCAGGGATCGTAGCCGTACCTGTTAAAGCGGTAAAGTCTGTACCTGACGTTGCAGAACCTGATACGCTATAACTCACTACCGTGGCATTGGTACTTGCATTCTGAATGCTGATTGTATATGCCCCATTAGTAGCTGGCTCTGATGCGTTTGGAGAACTCGCCACAATACTGGCATAGTTACTTACCGCAACTGCACTGTTATACGCAATGTTATTACAATTTTCGTTTGCTGTTCCGTTTTTACATTCCTGATGTGGATCTGTAGGTGAACTTGCGGTATTTGGATCAGTAGCATCCGGATCGGTTGTATCGGCCGGACGAATCATACTTGCCTCAACGGCGATAGTTTTTCCGCCCAATGCAGTACCCACCGTACCTACAATAGTGTAGGTAGCTGTTGAGCCACTGCTCATATCTAATTTAGAATTGAAAACAGTTCCTGAATTCGTAGCACCACTTTGCTGACTTACGGTTCCGGTTGATGAAGTGATGTTCGCTGAAGTAATGGTGAAGCCGGCTGGTGCAATAAACCTAAAGCCAGCACCTGTAACGGCACTCGTACTCCCTATTGCCGAATTATTAACGTTCTCTACAACTACAGTGTAAGTAACGGTACTGCCAATTGCAGCCGGAGCTGTAAATGATGGCGTAATACTGGTTGTTTTTAAATCGGCTACGGCGATATTTACGCTTACGGGTTGAACCACAGGGGTAGCTGAAATATATGCCCAGGTATCAAGCGTTTTCTCATTACCAAAATCATAAAGCCCGGTTCCGGCATTGGCAGAAGAGGTATTCTCAACGCCGCTTCCAGATGCCAGAGCGCCCCACTTATGTCCATTACTTATTGAAGAAATGCCGGTAGTTTGAGTTGAGGGACTAGAACTTCTGGAAAGTGATCCTGCACCCGAAATAGTCGAGTCATCCCAATAAACAACATTATTGTAAACGGTTGGATCTGTACTTGATGATTGTACATTGTAATTACCACTCGTTCCCTCTGTAAGCTCCACATTGATACCGTTAGGATTAATTTCCATATCAATAAAGGGAAAATGAACCTCAGCAGAGAACATTTTAACACTAATGCTACTGATTACAGTTCCAGCAGGTAGCTTATTTCCATTACCATCTCTTCCATCCCATGCTACACTGTTATTACCTGCATTGGCATCACCTCTGAGCACCCTGGGCGTTGGCGCAGGAATGGTAATTTCATACGTTCCATTTTCAGTAGAACTAAATGAGATAGTCCCACCCTTTTGACCTGCTTTCCCTGATGTCCCCTCTGCACCCGTTAAGGTCACATTAGAAATAACAGGATTAGTAGCGTTGCGTTTTAGCCAGGTAGTAGTAGAAGTTGAACCCAGGGTAACCGGCTGGTCTGTAGTTGGTAAATCGCCTGCTGGTTTCGTATAAAAGATTTTGTGCGTAACCTGAATAGACGGGCTGGTGATATCCTGAGTAGTGGGATCCTTGATCACGCCGGTTACGGAAGCCCGGTCTGATGCATTTAAACTCTTAAATGTTGGTGTCCCTGCTGCATTAACAACCCCTTTGTTGTTCGCAAAAAAAGTAAATCCAGCACCATTTATACCATTGGCCTTTACCTGATAGGCGCGCCCGTTTTTGGTGAGCACATATGTAATTCCGTAAAAACCAGTATTGAAATCAGAATTGTAAATAAAAAGGTTCAAAACATTCGCATATACACGACCCGGAATAAAAGCTGTTGCCCCTGAATTGGTAACCGAAATATCCCAGGCAGCAATAAAACTAACACTATTCCCCGTTGTCGGAGCCGTCCAGTCAGCATTGGCATCACGATCTGTAGTTCCAATTTCAGTGGTATTTACACCTGAGCTAGATTGATTTCCAACTGGTAGAAAATCAACTCTATAGATACCTGTTGATGGTGCAGTAACATATGCTGGCAGGTAACGAGCATTGTTACCATCAGCTGCACTTAATTTTGGCCCAGCTAATTCGAAGGCTCTTGTGCTAATTTTCCCAATAGTTCCAGAAGTAACTACAGGTATGTTCGTTCCCGTGGGAGAAGTTAATCTAATCCCAGCATTACCAACTCCCGCAGAACTAAATGCTAAAGCAATTCTTTCACCTGCCATAGCATAAACATAATGCGTACCCAATGTCTTAAAAGGCCATGAATTCAGTGTCGTACCATCTGTTGTATAGTCATTGCTATACAAATAAGCTCTGTTACCGGCTACTCCAGATGGATAAAGATCTTTACTACCATCAGCATAGCTGAGACTCATGTTTGCCAAAATCAGCAAAACTGCCAGTAAGGTAACTTTGCTATAATATAGCGAAAAATTCTTCGTTATAGTTGTAGGTTTAAAAATACTTTTCAAAGACGGGAATAGAAAGCGTAAACTTTTTTTCATAGACGGGACGATAAGATGCAAGGCTGATCCGGTATTAATTGTGTGTATCTATATTCCTACAAATACCCAAACAAAGTACGTCATTTCGTCTTAATCCTAACAAATACCCTAGCCTAAAAAAAGCATTCCCATAAGCTCTAAATAACTCATTGAAAGGCAAAAACATGCCTGAAAAAGGTTTTAATAAGCTTTTCCGTTCAGGATCAACACCACATTATTTATCAACAATCCATACTATTTCCACATCCTTAACGTTCGCGTAAACATCGAGACTCAAGTAAGTATTACTAAAACTACAAATAAAAACATAAAGATTGTACGCTTTAAAAATGTAAAATAGTATGATGGAAAATGGGTAGGCCACCCCGCTATCCAGTCCGTCTTGCATCAAAAAATGTAAAATGGTATGATGGAAAATGGTATAATGGAAAATGGAAAGGCGACCGCGCTATCCAATCCATCTTGCATCAAAAAATGTAAAATGGTATGATGGAAAATGGTATAATGGAAAATGGAAAGGCGACCGCGCTACCCAATCCCTCTTGCATCCAAAAAATGGAAAATGGTATAATGGGAAATGGAAAGGCGACCGCACTATCCAGTCCGTCTTGCATCAAAAAATGTAAAATGGTATAATGGAAAATGGAAAGGCGACCGCGCTACCCAGTCCATCTTGCATCAAAAAATGTAAAATGGTAAAATGGAAAATGGAAAGACCACCGCGCCATCAAATCCATCTTGCATCAAAAAATGTAAAATGGTATAATGGAAAGGCCACCACGCTATCCAGTCCATCTTACATCAATCCATCTTACATTAAAATCTTAAATTATGAAACACAAAATGGTATAATAGAAAGGCCACCCTGCTATTCAGTCCATCTTACATCAACCCATCTTACATTAAAATCTTAAATTATGAAACACAAAATGGTATAATAGAAAGGCCACCCCGCTATTCAGTCCATCTTACATCAACCCATCTTACATTAAAGTCTTAACTTATGAAACACAAAATGGCATAATGGAAAGGCCACCTCGCTAATCAGTCCATCTTACATCAATCCATCTTACATTAAAAATCTTACATCAATGCCCATGCTCCTCCTCTTCATTCTTCACCTTGCTTAAAAGATCATAAGTACCCTTAATCACCACCTGATGATCCTGTTCTGGCCTCAGAAAAGAGATTTGAGTATAGCCATTCTCTGCTATGCCGGTTTTTACCTCTGTCATTTTATACTGATGTTCAGCCACTTTTCGCTCAGGATTTTTTTCTGCCACAAACACGTATTTCTTGCCCTCAAATTCTACAATCGCCTCATCAGGAAGTGCATCAACCCTATTCATACCGCTCTCTACATAAGCCTTAAGGTACATACCAGGCAGCAGTTGCGTATCCTCCTGATCTAAATGACAGTGAATCTGAACCGTTCTTTCTTTGCTGATTTCCCGCCCAATCAGGTACACGGTAGCCAGGCGTTCTTTTTCTTCATTAGCTAAAGTAAAGCGTACCTTCTGACCAATTTTGAGCTTCGGCACATCTTTTTCAAACACCGTTAACTCTGCATGTAGGTGCTCGGTATCTGCTATCTTAAAAAGTAAATCTGTAGTGCTGGCAAAGGCTCCAATGTTGGTGTTTACCTGCGTAACATATCCGCCAATTGGCGCATAAAGATTAAAGGTTTTCAAAATCTGACCTGCCTCCAAAGCTTTGAAATTAATGTTTAGCAAAGAAAGCTTGGTTCGCTGCCCCAAAAGCCTGGCGCTTACACTCTGGTACTCGCTTCTGGCCTTTTGCAGAGCCTTTTTAGAGTTTACATTTTCTTTTGCCAGTTCTTCCTGCCGGTCTAGTTCCTGTTTTAAATACTGCAGCTGACTTTTATAATCCAGGTAATCCTGTTGCATTTGTATAAACTCCGGATTCTGCATTACAGCAACCAAAGCGCCCTTTTTTACCCGCATTCCCTGAAGCATATCCGTACTTTTCACAATACCTTCCAAAGGGGTAGATACAGATACCAGACTTTGAGGCGGAAGATCAAGCATACCATTTACCTTAGTAGTACCACTAAGTTCCTTTTGTGCTATGTAGCCTAAGGTAATACCGATTACTTGTTGCTGCTCGGGCGTAAGAGTTACGAGATCGCTTTCCGCATGAGCCTCCTCCTGCTCCGGTTCTTTTTCCTTTTTCGGCTCTGTACAGGCTGTTAAACTAACAGTAGAAATCAGGAGAAAATAAATAAGATGATAGATCGATTTCATATTATAATGATGAGATTTTACCGGTTAAAAATTCGATTTGATTGATACTTTGATTCAACTGGAGAAGTGCCAATAAACGCCCCTCAAAAATAGAATTGGCCTGTTTTAAGTTCAGCAGATATTCTGAATAACCGATCTCTCCATTTTGGTAAGCCAAACGGCTGTTTTTTAAAATTAAGGCGGCATTACTCCCGGCAGAATCTTTAAAATAAGCATAGCGCTCCTTATTCTTTAAGTATTCGTTTAGGCTTTGCTGATATTGGCTCTTAAACTGCTGCTGCCTGAGTGTCAACTCATTTCCAGCGATTTCTTTGTTTATATTTGCAGCTTTCGCTTTACTGGCATAAGCTTTATAAAACAATGGGATTGATAAGCCTAATTGAAAGCCCTGAAAACGCTTATCATTACCGAAATAAACTTCCGATCCGTTTACAGTCTGAAAACCGCTTAGGGATTGGTTAAAATAGCCTACAGTAATATCTGGCAATGCCTTAGCCTGTTCTACTTTTCTTTGTTTGGCCGCAACCACAACCTGTTGTTTAAGGTAAGCAAGTTCGGGGTTACCATGAATTAAAGAACTGTCGGCTTCCAGCGGGATTGATTTTTCCTTTAAATATTGATCTTCAAGTATTAATTCTTCCTTGCTGTTAACCAAGTACTGAAGCTGACTTTGATAAATTGCGATATCCAGGTGATTTTGTTCCAACAGGTTTTGCACCTCTTTCAACTGCGTCTCTGCGGTAACTTTTTCTAATAAGGTCCCTTCACCTGTTTTATACTTCATAGAAGCAGATTTAAGAAAGCCTTTATAAATAATATCTTGTTCATTTAGAAGCTTTTCTTTAGTATACAGGTACTGTAAATGCGTATAAACAGATTTCACTTGGTAAACCAGTTCATTTTTGGTAGAAGCCATTTTATACTCGCTTGCTTTCACCCTTTCGTTACCCAAGGCCGAGTTGGCGGAAAATAAGGTTGGAAAAGGAAGGGTCTGGCTAACCGTAAAATTGTTGTCGTTTTTCACCAAACTATTGTACTGGCCATACAGCAATCCAACATCTGTTTTGGGCAGTTCAAAAGAACCTTTACGAAGCTCTTCCTGCAAAGTAATATTTAATTGTGCACCGCTGATTGCCTTATTTTGCTGCAATGCTGAACTTATGGCTTGTTCCAGCGTTATGGATTTCGTTTGACCATATGCCGTAGAGAGCAAGAAGAATGGAATGATTACCAGCGGCCCCATCACAGGTTTAACCCTGATTTTTTTCCAAATCCCCTTCTCTACCCATATATACAATACGGGCAACACCAATAAGGTAAGTAGTGTGGCAGATAATAAGCCTCCAATTACTACTGTAGCCAATGGCCGCTGCACTTCAGCACCACTTCCAGAGGAAATAGCCATGGGTAGAAAGCCCAGTGAAGCCACAAGAGCAGTCATAATTACAGGTCGCAACCTCACCGCAGTGCCTGTTTTAATAATCACCAGAATATCTTTCATTCCTTCTTTTTTTAAGCGGTTAAACTCACTAATCAATACAATACCGTTGAGCACGGCTACGCCGAAAAGGGCTATAAAGCCTATCCCTGCCGAAATACTAAAAGGCATTCCTCTGGCCCAAAGGGCTAAAACTCCTCCAATGGCCGACAAAGGAATGGCCGTAAATATCAATAAGGCATGCTTTATGGATGAGAAAGTAAGGTAAAGCAGGAGCAGAATCAACAACAAAGCCAATGGTACGGCAATTCCAAGTCTTTTATTAGCCGCTTCCAGGTTTTCGAATGTTCCGCCATAGGTATTGTAATAGCCCGGGTCGTAATTGATTTCGGCATTCACCTTTTGCTGAATCTCTTTCACAATACTTTCTACATCTCTCCCCCTAACATTAAAGCCAACAGTAATTCTGCGTTTCGCATCATCTCTTTGAATCTGGTTAGGGCCTTCCTTATAATCAATATCGGCGAGCTGTTCTAAAGGAATCTGGTTTCCATTGGGGGCCGTTACAAAGAGATTTTTAACATCTTCTATCGACTGTCTGTTTTCTTTTTCCAATCGAATAACTAAATCAAAACGTTTTTCACCCTCAAAAACCAATCCCGCAACTTCACCAGCAAAACCAGCGCGGATAGCCGTATTAATATCTTCGATATTTAATCCAAATTGCGCAATCTTATCCCGATGGAACTTAATAATTACCTGTGGAAGCCCCGAAACCTGCTCTACATAAATGTCTTCTGCCCCTTCAGTTTTTCTGGCGATGCTACCGATCTTATTTGCGTAGTTGCTTAACTTGTTAAAATCCTCTCCATAAACCTTAACCACTACATCTTGTCTGGCCCCTGTCATCAGCTCATTAAAACGCATTTGAATGGGTTGTTGAAAGCCAAAAGTTACGCCCGGAATGTATTGTTCCAATTTCTGCTGCATCTTTTCTGCCAGCTCATCCCGATCTGAAGTACTCGTCCATTCAGCTTTATCTTTTAAAATAATCATCAGATCACAGGCTTCCACAGGCATGGGATCAGTGGGAATTTCCGATGAGCCAATCTTGCCAATAACCTCCTTCACTTCAGGAAAATGATCTTTAAGTACCTTTGCTGCACGTGTTGCAGCTTCAATGGTTTGAGATAAACTGCTGCCGGTTAATACTCTTGTTTCCACGGCAAAATCTCCTTCTTCTAAGGTCGGGATAAACTCTGAACCCAAATATTTGAAAATAACCAAACAACAAACGAATAATCCAAGCGCTACGGCTACGACTAAAACCCTCGCCTTCAGTGCAAAACTTAACATCGGCTGGTATAACCGCTGAAAAAAGGCCATAATCTTATCTGAAATATTTTTCCTGCTACTGATGGTTTTATTTAAAAACAAAGCACTCATCATCGGCACGTAGGTTAAAGAGAGAATAAAAGCCCCTAAAATGGCAAAACCTACCGTTTGCGCCATTGGTCTAAACATCTTTCCTTCAATGCCCACCAAGGCTAAAATGGGTAGATAAACAATGAGGATGATAATTTCTCCAAAGGCAGCGCTATTCCGGATTTTAGAAGCAGAAGCTAAAATTTCTGCATCCATTTCTTGCTGAGTCATCCGGATTTTGCTTTTCCGAAGCCCCAGGTGATGAAGCGAGGCCTCTACAATAATGACCGCTCCATCTACTATCAATCCGAAATCTATAGCTCCTAAGCTCATCAGGTTTCCACTCACACCAAATAAATTCATCAGGCAAACGGCAAACAACATGGCCAAAGGAATAACTGATGCCACGATAAGTCCCGCCCTAAAATTGCCCAATAACAGCACCAAAACGAAGATCACAATGAGCGCCCCTTCAGCCAGATTTTTGGTTACCGTACCTATGGCATTATTCACCAGTTTTGTCCGGTCAAGGAAAGGTTCAATCACAATACCCTCAGGCAAACTTTTAGCAATCTGCTCCATCCGCTCCTTTACATTGGCAATTACTTTTGATGAATTAGCCCCCTTCAACATCATCACTACCGCACCCACAACTTCTCCATCATCATTTCGGGTCATAGCTCCATATCTTGTAGCCGCACCAATTCTAACCGTTGCCACATTGCGGATCAAAACCGGAATGCTACTTTCATTTGTCCTCACTACAATGTTCTCTATATCTGGTATTCCCTTTATCAAGCCTTCGGTTCTGATAAAATAAGCATTGGGTTTCTTATCGATATAAGCTCCACCCGTATTTTGATTATTCTTTTCTAAAGCAGTAAAAATATCACGAATGGAAATATTCATGCTTCGCAGTTTATCTGGATTAATCGCGATCTCATATTGCTTCAGATAGCCTCCAAAACTACTTACATCTGCAATGCCCTCTACCCCTAAAAGCTGTCGCCTAACAATCCAATCCTGAATGGAGCGTAGAGCTGTTGCATCGTATTTTTTTTCGTACCCCTTTTTCGGATGGATTACATATTGGTAAATCTCACCCAAACCTGTTGTTAAGGGTGCTATTTCAGGTACGCCAATTCCCTTCGGAATACTCCGTCCCACTTCTGCAAGGCGTTCTGTTACCTGCTGCCGCGCCCAATAAATTTCTACCTCTTCCTTAAAAACAACCGTCACCACCGAGAGCCCAAATCTGCTGAAAGATCGAACTTCTTCAATCCCGGGGATGGTAGCCATGGTTTGTTCAACAGGGAAAGTCACGAAACGCTCAATATCCTCTGCGCCATTACTCGGCGAACTGGTAATAATCTGAACCTGATTATTTGTTATATCCGGAAGGGCATCTATTGGCAACTGATGGAGCGAATAAGCTCCCCAACCAATTAAAGCCAATATCATTATCCCCACAAGCAATTTCTGCTTAATAGAAAATTCAATTATGCTGTTTAACATATTCTAATAAAAATGAATCATTTAAAAAATAACCGCAATACTGCATAAGCTAGCGGCAACACGCTAATCAATGCTATTAAGTTATTAAAGGTCTTCGAAAAGCTCAACCTGAAAATGCTGATTGCTTAACTTAGTAGCATACCTTATGGCATGTACTGAAATACTTGGTGAAACCAAGACCAAAAATGATTAAACTAGTTTTGGCGGTTGCCAAATGTTGGTAGGCTGACGCTTCAAGTCAGATAAACGAAACCCTGGATATGGTTTTTGAACAACTGCCACTATTGATACAGTAGTGTTTTCTACGGGAAAGTACTGTCCCACAGAGCAACAGGCGCAACTACAAAATGGAGGACAAGATTCTTCATGGAAATGATTGGCATCAGCATGCTCAGTCTGGATACTGGCAGTGTATTGCTGAATAGAAACCATATCCTCCTTATCCTGACAAGGCACAATGCCCAGAAGAATCAGGTAAAATGAAAAAAGGAGGATAATGTGCTTCATTGCAAGCAAATATAATCATTATCTCTATACCAGCAAGGAATGAGTATCAAGTATCAATTCCTGCTCTTTTATTGTCCTCATCTTGATACTTGATACTTAAATCTCGATACTATATACTCGATACTAGATACTTGATACTAGATACTCGATACTTGATACTAAAAAAATCAGTCTATAATATTTTGCGATACTTTCCTTCTACTGGCAGGCTCAGGAGTTTTCATCGGTTCATCTGGATTATAAAAATTTAATCCTGCGTCCCTATACCATTTAAGATGTGTTCTCAAACGGCTTAAAAATTCCTGATCATTTCTTTTTACTGGTAGCGACCAGGCAGCTTCTGCAAGGGACGCAATACGCGGAAACACTAAATAGTCTAACCTCTGCTCGTTCTGAGCGGTTTCTGTCCACAGATTAGCCTGAATACCAAGGATATGCTTCTTATCCTCATTATTCTTCAAGGATTTACTAACGTCGAAATGGTAAACGGAAAGTAAATCATTGACTTTCCCTCCCCATTTCCTGCCATATTGGTGATTGGCATCCTGTATAAAGTCGAAATAAAGGGGTAACCTCGGACAAAGAACTGTTTGATAACCTTTGGCTAAGGCCTGATTTAACTGCTCGGGCTTGTCATGCCTCCACCAGAAAATAATGGTTTTATCAACTGGCAAACCTGCATCAACCATTTCATCCCAGGCCAGCACTTTGCTTTTCATCGCAAATACCGAATCTGCCATGCGTTTCATAAAATATTTTTCTACGGCTAAATCCGAAGCTAAACCAACTCTCCGCTTCAAAGCGGTAATTGCAGTATCTGTTTTCCATTTCTCATTGCCAAAACTCACTTCATCTCCACCTAAATGAATCATATTGGAAGGAAACAGCAATTGGGTCTCATTTAATATATCAGTTAAATATTGATAGGTTTTTTCATAACCCGGGTTAAAGGTAAATTCAGGGTGATCTTTGGATCCTCCTCCAGAATAAGCGGGATAAGCCATATTCGCGGCTGTAGCATGCCCCGGCATATCAATTTCGGGAATAACCGTTATGAAACGAGCTGCTGCGTAAGCGATAATTTCTTTTACATCTTCCTGGCTGTAGTATTGTGCGGGCTGGTTTGCGTCCGTGTAATTTCCAATCCCCCCTATTAAGATTAATTTCGGATATTTCCTAACCTCCAACCGCCATGCTGGTTCATCGGTTAAGTGCCAGTGAAACTGATTCAGTTTGTAAAGGGCCATCCAGTTTAAAAGGGATTTTACCTTTTCTTTACCAAAAAAATGTCGCGACTCGTCTAGCATAAAACCTCTCCAGGCATAAAGCGGTTCATCCTTAATTTCCAGCGCTTGCAAGGCCACTTTTGTTTTATTCCCCTTGCTTCCCTTTAGCAATTGAAGTAAGGTTTGAATCCCATTAAAAACCCCGTTAGCAGTAGCTCCTTCAATAACAACCTGTGTTGAACTAATTGTTAAATGATAGCCTTCATCTGATGTCGCCTTTTTGCCCTTTTTTAAGATCAATACTATGGACGCCTTATTGTCAGTTCCCGCCAAATAATTGATGCCGGATAGCTCAAATAACGATTGGCGCAAATAGTTAGCTTCTTGGGTAAGGTGATCATTAGTGTATACTGTAGCGTAACGGTTGAGTTCAAAATGTCCCTCATTAATCTTCAATTCCTGAGGATAAGGAACTATGGCTGGTAGTTCTTGTGCAGTTAAAATTTTACCCCACAGCAATAGGCAAATTAATAAGATGTTTCTCATTACTTCATTTTCACTTTTAAGGTATAAACTGGCACTTTATTTATCAAGGCATAATCATCTGGCAAGGATACGGTAAGTCCGGTTGCTGTTGTTTTCCAACCCACCTTTTTCTTTGTTCCTAATAATTGTACAGATGCAACATCAACCCCTTTTAAACTTTTGATGTCGAAATCCTTTCTGCTCCAGCTCCTTAACAATACGTATACATAATTATCTTTCGTTGTAAAAAAGAGATCTGCTTCGCGAGATTTAGGTGTGCCGTCATAAATTGCATCTTTCATTTTGCTGTTTTCATCTTTCTTACTGATTGAAGCAGACTCTAACTCATTTCCTTCAGAAGCAATCCGGTATGGACGTGTTCCTGTAATTGCCTCGCCGTTTACCTTCATCCAATCACCAATAGAATCCAATCTCGCTATTGCCCAATTCGGAAAGTTACCATTACCCATTGGACCAACATTGAGTAATAAATTTCCGTTATTGGCTACTACATTAATGAGGTTTCGAACCAATAGTTCCGGAGACTTCCAGGTACTGTCATGTCTGTTATATCCCCATTGCCTACCAATAGTAATACAAGCCTCCCAGCTATTTTTCGAGGCTGCACCAAGGCTCTGCTCTGAAATTCCAAAATCACCATAACCATTTCCAATCCTGCTGTTCACTAAACACTTGGGTTGCAGGCTGCTAATCAAACCTCTTAATTCAGCGCTTTCCTTTTTACTAATTAACTCTGGCGTATCAAACCACATCACTGCAATTGGTCCGTAGTTTTTTAGGAGCTCGGTAACTTGTGGCTTTACCTTCCGCTCGAAATACTTGTTAAATACCTTGGCATCCTCATTGGGGAAATCCCAGGTATTGCTCCTCCCCGCCTTTACAGGCCAATTAGTAGGCACATCCGGGTCTTCCCAATCTCTTCCTAAAGAATAATATAAGCAAAGTTTGATGTCATATTTTTTGCAAGCCTTAGCTAACTCTGCCAAAGGATCCCTTTTAAAAGGGGTAAGCTTATAAATATTATAATCACTTACCTTCGAATTGTACATCGCAAAACCATCATGATGCTTAGAGGTGTAAACAATATACTTCATCCCCGCCGTTTTCGCCTGTTTCACCCAGGTATCTGCATTGAATTGAGAAGGATTAAACTGATCGGCTATTTTAGCGTAAGTTTTCACCGGGATACGCTCATAAAGCATAAAACGCTCATTCCCCTTGTAGGGATGGCCGTTCCAGTCGCCTGCCGTTTGCGCATATAGCCCCCAGTGTAAAAACAATCCAAATTTAGCATCCTTGAACCAGGTCATATCCGGACTGGTAGCAATCTGGGCCCGTAGGCTAACCCCCGTAAACAGGGTTAAAATTAATAAAAGTAAAATAGGTCTTTTTAAAAACATGTGTGTTGATTATGTGGTTGGTTGATTGAAGAAAAAATCACTCCTTATCTCTTCAAAAGTAAGGAGATCGGATACTACCTAGGGGGTGATAATGAAAAAGAAATGGGGGAAAATCGTAAACTTTATGTCTTTCCCGTTTATATAAAATGATCTCCCTGCAAAAAGGAAAACTTATGTGTTCAGAAGTTTGATGCATAGCTTGGTTAGGTATTGAATAACCTAAGTTACATTACAATAACCCAATTCTATTTCGAAAAATATAGACAAACGTTTGTTTTATTATTTGGATGAATAAATAGCCAAAATCGCTGAATAACCTGACGGCCCAGGTGACTTAAAGCTCAAGAAACTAAATTGCTTAATTGTTGAACTGTTTAATTGCTTAACTGAACTCCATACCAAATCGCCGAACATGCTTAGGTGCCTTAGGTGGTTGGAAAAAAATGTTTAATTGTTAAACTATTTAAGTGCTTAACTGCCCCATATTAAACTACTAAGGATCTCTAACTATGGCCGCACATCTATTCCAAATACCAGTCTTAACTTCCCTTAACTTCTTAATGTTTGAAAAAAATCGAATTGCCCATCTCAATACTTGATACTTAAAAAAGTCAGGGGTCGGGTGTCCGGGGTCCGAAGCCAGGGTACATACCAAACCGCCGAACATGCCTAGGTGCCTTAGGTGGTTGGAAAAAAATGTTTAATTGTTGAACTGTTTAATTGCTTAACTGCCCATATTAAACTACTAAGGATCTCTAACTATGGCCGTACATTTATTTCAAATACCAATCTTAACTTCTTAATGTTTGAAAGAAATCGAATTACCCATCTCGATACTTGATACTTGATTCTTGATACTAATATAAAAAGTCAGGGGTCGGGTGTCCGGGGTCCGAAGTCAGGGTGCATACCAAATCGCCAAACATGCCTAGGTGCCTTAGGTAGTTGGAAAAAAATGTTTAATTGCTAAACTGTTTAATTGCTTAATTGCCGCCTGCAAACTGCCTAGTACAAATCAATCTTCGTAATACAAACCATCTTAACTTCCCTTAACTTCTTAATGTTTAAAAAAAATCGAATTCCCCATCTCAATACTCGATACTTGATACTCGATACTTGATACTAACATAAAAACTCCAACCTGAAGCACATTACTGTAAATCTTATCGGGTCAAAACTTCCACTTTCCCACCATCCTTAAATAGTGAATGCGGAACGAAATACCCCTCATTAACCTGGCCATCTACTTTGATCTTATTGATACCCCTACCTTTATTAGGTTTACTAATCGTGATCCATTTTCCGTTACTTGTTCTCCATTTCACCTCATCAAAGAGTGGTGCCGTAACAATATACTCCGGATCAGAAGCAGAAAAAGGATACAATCCCAAAGCACTGAATACATACCAGGCCGACATTTCTCCTGCGTCATCCATCCCAGAAAGGGCAATACCTTCATTTCCTATCCCATATAAGTTATTCAGAATATTATCTATTACCATTTGCGTTTTTTCTGGCTTACCGATAAAGGTGTAGGCAAATGGAGCTTCATGATCAGGTTGATTTCCCTGGCAATACTGTCCAATCATGGTTTCTACATTTCTGGCAATATATTTCGGATTCCAGGGTAGTGTAAAGAGCGAATCCAGCTTAGATTCAAAACCTGCCGACCCGCCATACAAATCGATTAAGCCTTTCATATCATGCGGAGCATAAAACGAAACCTGCCAGGCATTGGCTTCCCTATACATGTATTCATAATATGGATATTCCGGATTGAAGGGCTTAATCCATTCGCCATTCTCTAATCTTCCCCTCATGAACCTCGTGCCAGTGTCGAAAACATTTTTATAATTCTTGGATCTGGCCATTAAAATGCGATAATTTGCGCTATCACCTAATTTTTTGGCAATTTGAGCAAGCGAATAATCATCATAAGCATATTCTAAAGTTTTAGACACGCCTGCTTTGGCTTTCGTTTCCACATGTGGATTTTTTACATCAGGATCAGAAATATACCCCTTCTCAATGTATTCTTTTATGAAAGGACGTGCACCTCCATCTACATTCGCATTTCTCAACAGGATTTTATAAGTGCCCTGAATATCAAAATTATCTATTCCTCTTAAATAAGCCCCGGCAATAGAAGAAGCCCCATGATCACCATGAAAAAATGTTGGGATAAAACCAGTCTTATCGCCTACATCTTTCATAGATTTAATTACATCCAGCGTAACTTCAGGGGTGATGAGGCCTAAAAGTACATCTTTGTTACGATAGGTATCCCAAAGCGACGGCTCTGTGTAATAATTGAAGTTTGCCTTTGATACATTTCTTTTGGCATCAGTATATTCACCATTAACATCACTGCGCAGCGCGGGCCATAAAAAAGACCGGTAGAGGCAGGAATAAAGCATCCCTTTTTGTTTCGCCGTTCCACCCTTTACCTGTATGGCTGAAAGTAAGTTTTCCCACTGTTGTACAGCCTCATGATGAATTTGACCAAAAGTTTTATTTCCAATCTCTTTTTCTAGGTTTTCTTTTGCGTTTTTCATACTCACAAACGATAGCCCGATCTTGAGTTCAACAGGACCTTTGTGCCCATTTTGTAGATGTAGAATCGCAAAACCTTCTCTTTTCTCCCCCTCTTTTTGTTCCAGTTTGGCAATTGCTGTGTTGAGTTCCGCATAGAAATATATTTTCTCCCCTACATTTTGAACACCTTGCACAGCATGATCTCCTACCTGCTCAATACTCCATGAATTCACCCTGTTATTAGCCTTTGCTAAATCGAACAAAATTTGTCTATTGTTATTGTCTTTATAGGTATACTGATGATAGCCACTCCTTAAAGTAGAAGTCAACTTAACATTCACCTGGTAGTCTTCAAGATATACCTGATAAAAACCAGGTGAAGCACTTTCCTTTTGATGAGAAAATTTAGAACCAAACTTTCCTTTCGGGTTAGAAAGTGGAAGTATAGGAATATTGCACAAGTTCCAATGTCCTTTATTGGTATGGGTAAAGCCATAAATTGTATCGTCTTCATATTCGTACCCGGCCCCTGATCCATATTCGGTAATCGGGCTCAACTGTACCATGGCATTCGGCAAAGAACTTCCCGGAAAGGTTAGCCCAGCCCATGATCGCCAGCCTTGGGGCAACTCATATCCCAAAATTTTAGGATCAGTTAAGGGCGCGGTTCCTACAAAGGGATTAACATATTTGGTGTAAACAGCCTTGGTCTGGCTTTTGCCAACACTTCCACCAAAGAGTAAGACAAATAGAATGAAAATTACAGGTTTGATTTGGTTAGTCATCATTAAATCGATTTAGTGTGTAAATCAAATATATAAAATTTGAATCCATGCAGCTATACATTTTGAATTGTAGCCGAAATTTTAGATTGGGCAATCTCATAAATAGAGGTGCCGAATGTCCAAATGGTGATGCTAAAAAGGAATCTTTCTAAACTGGAAACAGATTCTTCTGCGCACTGTTATTCTCTTAGCTTTGCCCCAAACTAACAATATTATATGGCAACAAAACTTACCATTAACAACAATGGTTCTGTAAAAATTGAAGGCGATTTTGAAATCGTAGATAGAAGCGGAAATGAATATGGCTTGCAAGGTAGAACTGTTGTATCTATCTGCAGATGCGGGTTATCTAAAAATAAGCCTTTTTGTGACGGCGCACACAATGGACACTTCGAACATGAAGCAGTAGCTTTTGATCTTCCTCCAAAAAAAGTTTAAATAGGATTGATGTGAATTGCAGGTTGTATGAAAAATAGGGCCTGCAATTTAACAAACGCATAACCCTCAACGCATTTAACCACCTTAGGCACCTAAGAGATCCCAACTCCCCTACTTTTCAAGGAGGGGCTGCGAAAGCCCGTGTCGTGGCGGGGTGGTTTTGGCTCCCAGCCCCGTAATACATAACACGCAACACAATTAACCGCAAAGTACGCCAAGATAAGGCACAGAGCACGCAGAGATAGACTTATATTTTTCTTACATGGCTCATATGGTTCAAAAACTTAAAACTTAAAACGTACTACTTACAACTTCTCAACCACAGAGTACGCCAAGATAAGGCACAAAGCACACAGAGCTGGGCTTATATTTTTCTTACATGGCTTAAATGGTTCAAAATATGCTGCGCGATTTAAGATTCCTAATGTGGTGATACGTTAGTTCACACACCCAAACTTAAAACTTAAAACGTACTACTTACAACTTCTCAACCACAGAGCTCACCAAGAAAAGGCACAAAGCACGCAGAGCTGGGCTTATATTTTTCTTACATGGCTTATATGGTTCAAAATAAGTGCCGTAAGAAGTTGGTCACACACCCAAACTTATAACTTAAAACGTACTACTTACAACTTCTCAACCACAGAGCTCACAAAAGATAGACTACCTTATATTGATGTAGGTTTTTGCTCCCAGCCCCATAACCCACAACTCGCAACCCATAACACAATTTGTCCCCTATCTTGCTACTTGATACTAAAATCTTGATACTATTACACAAAACAATCCTATTTTTATAAGGTTAAACCATAAACAGTAGCTATGAAAACAGAAAACCAATTAGTTACCACACACAATTCAAAAGCTGTGGTGTTAAGTTTTATTCAGGCCTTAAATGCTGAAGATTTTGATTTAGCCAGAATGCAGTTACATGACGACATGAGCTTTAAAGGCGTTATGGGAGAGCGAAATGGTGCAGAGAAGTACATTTCTGATATGCAAAAGATGAAGCTAAAGTACGATATCCAAAAGATCTTTGTCGACAATAACGAGGTATGCCTTTGGTATAATATTATGATGGAAAACAATAATATACTTTCTTGCGGATGGTATAAACTTGAGGATGAAAAAATAAAATCCTTTCAGGTTGTTTTTGACCCGAGGCCGCTTTTAACCTAGCACACTTGCCGCATTTTTTTGATCTGGATTTCCTCCCCAGTGGTCAGCGTAAAAATGAAATCCAGATATTGGTCTGTTTCCTGGATCAATATATCTTCCAGTATACCCGAAATTCCATTGTCAAATTCAGCACTATCGCCAATTTTTAAGGATAAAAGTGTAGATGTTGGTGTATCTTGATTAAACATAATTTTAAATTTATTGAGCAGGTATATTAAGGGTGAAACATGTTTGCTCCTCGCAAGATGAAACACTTAATGTACCTCCATGTGCTTTGGCAATTTCAAAAGAGATATATAAACCTAAGCCAAGCCCTTTTTGGTCTGGCGAAACTTCTCCTCTGGAAAATGGCTGAAATAATCGTTCAATAACCTCTTCAGGTATAGGCTTTCCAGGATTGGAAACCCTCAATACGAAACCATTATGATCACTATCAGCCACAATTTCGATCAATGCCTCTGCCGGACTATATTTAACTGCGTTAGCAAGTAAATTGCCAAAAAGTTGCGCTATGCGTTTACCATCTGCGTAAATGGGATGCTTAAAATCATAATTGGCCATTAACCTCCGCTCTGGAGAGATGATTTGCATTTCCGAAATTACCTGATCTAGAATAGTATCCAGGTTGGAATAATGCGTTCTGGTTAGCGAAATGCCACCCCCCAAACGTCCACTGGCAAAATCAAGCATGTTTTCAATCAGTCCCGTCATTTTGAAGGCACTATCATGAATAATATTAACTAACCTTTGACCTCTGTAATCCAAATCCATTCTGTTCAATAATTGTGAACTATTGGATATCGCATTTACAGGATTTTTTAAATCGTGACCCAATATTGCGATAAATTGTTCCCGTAATTCGGAGGTCTCCTTTTCCAGTTGCAAACGCTCTTCGGATTCCGCAATCTCCTCCATAGCATCCAAATGAAAGGCAATAAGATCTGCAAACATCTTAAACATACCAGTAATGGTTGGATTATTTAGCTTAGCGGGTTTAGGGTCAATGGCACAAAGTGTTCCAAAGAAATCTCCGTTTTTTAAGATAATCGGAATCGAAATATAACTTTGAAAACCATAGGTTAATGGTGTATGGTGATTGGCAAAATGTTCGTCTTCTGCCACGTGGTCAATAACTACAGGCTGGCGATGTTCTCTAATCTCGTTACAGATAGTGGTTTCCAATGTTAATTCGCCACCGGGCACTAAGCCAAAATTAATCTCATCACGTACAGCGCAGGCTATCCACTTCTCAGTAGTTACCCGGGCCACAGCTGCAAAACCCATCCCTGTCGTTTTACAAACAATTTCCAGGATATGCGCAACAGCAGGTATTCTGCTTATGGTCTCTATATCAGATTTAATATCTACTCGTGTATTCAACAACTTTGTCTGGAATAATTTTGTTAGCAATTTACTAAATTTAAGAATCAAATAAAACAAACAGCATATAGCTTAAAGTTGTTTTACACTGTGTAATATTTTTTGCGCAAAGAAGATCAACTCATTTAACCACCTAAGACTACTAGGAAGACAAAGTTTTGCACCTGCTTATTCCCTATCAAAATAAGTCACATGATTTGAGCGGTAAAAAGTTAATCGCCTTGCCCCGTAACTCACAACACATAACCCACAACCCATTTAAATTCCGTATTTCCGTAGCAAATTACCACAAAACAAACGCTAACAAAAAAGCCGTGGCTTTCACCACGGCTCATCAAAATATCTGATTATGCTTTCAACAAAGCAGGCTTCTCCTGGTAAGTTTTCCAAAGCAACTCACCAAATAAGGTATTCGACCAGGCAAACCAGGCCCTGGTAAACTTGTCCGGATTGTCTTTATTGAAAGATTCGTGCATAAAACCTTTCCCCGCATGCGTTTTTCTAAGCATTTCAATACAGGTTTTAATTTCAGCATCATCCTTAGAAGTTAAAGCCCTCATGGTGATACTCATTGGCCAAATCATGTCTTGTCCGGCGTGTGGTCCACCAATACCTTCAGCTGCTGTTCCTTTAAAGAAATATGGGTTATCCAGAGAAAGGGCAAATTTACGCGTATTTTGATAGATAGGGTCATCAACACTCATGGCACCAAGATAAGGTAAGCTCAATAAGCTCGGCACGTTAGAGTCATCCATTAAATAAGAACTGCCAAAACCATCCACCTCAAAGGCATAGATTTTTCCATATTTCGGATGATTAACAACCGCATATTGCTGAAGCGCTTTTTGAACCTCATCGGCCAAATTCAATAAACTGCTTTCCAATGCACTATCACCTTGTAAAGCTTTGATCATTTCTGCAGCTTGTTTTAAACTGGATACTGCGAAAAAGTTAGAAGGAACCAGGAAAGGGAAAATGGTAGCATCATCACTCGGACGGAAAGCCGAGCAGATTAACCCAACCGGATTTACCGGAAAACCATAACCAGCCATGGGTAAACTATCTGTAGGGAATTGCGTTTCACGCTGGAAGTGGTAAGGGCCTTTATCTGCCTTGCGCTGCTGTGCCTTAAACGTAGCTAAGGTAGCCACAATTGCCTTTTTCCATTCTGCATCGAACGGTGATTTATCACCTGTCTTTTTCCAATAGTTGTAAGCTAAACGAATGGGATAACATAACGAATCAATTTCCCATTTGCGCTCGTGCACACCCGGCTGCATATCCGTTTTATCTGTTTTCCACTCTCCTACTTTATTCGGGTCGTTATAAAATGCATTGGCATAAGGATCTTTTAAAATACACTTCGTTTGGTGATTGATAACCCCTGCAATTAATTTTTTAAGCGGCTCATCCTCATTTACAAATTGAAGATATGGCCAAACCTGGGCAGAACTGTCGCGCAACCACATGGCATCAATATCGCCGGTAATAACATAGGTATCAGGACGGCCATTTTTATCTGAGTAGTAAACCGTTGTATCCAAAGTATTGGGGAAGCAGTTTTCAAACAACCAGTTCAATTCAGGATTTTTTACCTTTGCTTGAAAGGTTTTAATCGCCGAATCTACGGCCTTACTTTTAAAATGCCTTTTACCGGCCTCCACCCTTACCACTGGAAAGTCTGGAGCCAGGTTTGCCGCAAAAGAAAATTTTGATGCAACAAGACCAGCGCCAAGTAAACCAGTGTTCTGGATAAATGTTCTTCTTTTCATTATGTATGTATTTAGGTTTTCTCTCCTTATGTAACTAATTATAACTAAATTGCAATTTCTTCATTAATCTGTTCCCCTTTACACATCAGATTAATTATTAGCCAAACCTCGATAATGATAGCGTTCTTGTACACAATATCTGGTTAGCACTAAGCAAATATTATTAAAATATATTGAACATCAAAATTCAAAAAGGCAATATCCTCATTCCTAAATCGATTTTCCTTTAATAATATAGCCCAGTATTCCCATCAACTACCCTTTCCGAAACATCAAACACAAATCTCCTGCTTAAAAGCTTATATTTGTTACAGCAACAACGTTAATAACCAAACTTAAACCTAAGCGATATGGCTACTCTCGAAACCCTATCTGCTCCAAAGCGCATTAATTCTATTGATATGTTACGGGGTTTAGTCATGATCATTATGGCGCTCGATCATACTCGTGATTTTTTTCACATCCAGGCCATGACTGGCGATCCTTTAAATCCCGAGACTACTACTGGAATTTTATTCTTTACCAGGTGGATAACTCATTTCTGTGCCCCAATATTTGTTTTTCTTTCGGGATTATCTGCTTATTTAGCTGCGCAACGCAGAACACCAGCAGAAGCCAGTGCTTTTCTTATTAAAAGAGGCCTATGGCTGGTATTGATTGAATTAGCAGTTATCACCCTTGGATTAACCTTTAACCCTTTTTATAATTTCCTTATCTTACAGGTGATTTGGGCCATTGGCTGGAGTATGGTTCTTTTGGGATTGGCTATCCGCCTTTCTTACCAAACAATTTTAATTATTGGTTTAATTTTGGTTTTGGGGCACGATATTCTGAATTACTTCCCTGCACCACAATCCCAACCGCTGGGCATCCTAACTAAAATACTATTCACAGCCTTTGGTACTGTTGTTCCATTGTCCAACACCCATTTAGTCGGAATATTTTATGCCATCTTACCCTGGACAGGTATCATGTTTATAGGCTATGCCGTAGCGGCCTGGTATAGAAAAGCTTATGAGCCAGAAAGAAGAAAAAGAAACCTAATTTTAATTGGGTATCTAAGTATCGTGTTGTTTATCGCACTGCGGTTAATTAACATCTATGGTGATCCTGCCCCCAGAATAGAATACCATGATCAATTTAAAAACCTACTTTCCTTTTTTAATGTAAGTAAATATCCTCCTTCTTTACAATATACCTGCATGACTTTAGGTCCGGCATTTTTGTTCCTGGCCTATACAGAGAAAATCAGCCATTCATGGAGTAAAGTCATCTCTATATACGGTGCAGTCCCATTCTTTTATTATGTATTACACTTTTATCTGCTACATACGCTACTCATCTTGCTATTCTTTATAACAGGATATTCCAGCAAAGATATCGTGCAAATCCCGTTTTGGTTCCGCCCGGCTAGTTTTGGATTTAACTTACCTGTGGTATATCTGATCTGGTTGGCTGTAGTAGCCTCACTGTATTTTCCTTGCAAGTGGTTTAAAAAGTATAAAGAAAAACACCAACAATGGTGGCTGAGTTATGTTTAAACCTGTAGTAAGCAGTTATGCCTGTCCGGGTGGTGGATTAAAGTCTACAGGTTGCTTTACCACCTGACCATTGTTGAATTGATATCCAAAGGGGTCAACATTATCATTCCCCTCTCCCTTGGGGTTATCTCCGTATTCGTTTGGCCCATAATCTCCGGGAGCAAAAAGCATCACAAAACCATAAAAAGGGATAAGCATCCACCAACCTGAATTGCCCCGATCATGACAACGCTTTACACCCTGGGCAATGAATATAAACAGAGGAAGTAGTATCAAAACATTGATGGCTTCTGAGCCGGCAATTTCACTTGTTGCTGTGATCGCGAACAAAGAAATCAAATAAAAAATATAAGTTAAGGCATACTCGGTGCGACGGATTCTACCGTAAAACGAAAAAATGTCTTTAAACATGAGCGTTATGTTTGGTTTGGTGATTTGAAAGTACAGGCAATTTGGCTCATTAACAAATCCAAACACAAAGCTTTTCCAACAACAAATATTAATTTAGACTCCAGAAGCAATACGGTTTCAATCCGATGCAATTTTCGGTCTTTAGGCCTTATTATCATCAACCTGAATAGATTTCAAGATAGCCATAACATCATCTTCTGCGTAGCCATTCTTTACTCCATCGGCATATGCCTGATACATGGCCTGAGTTAAAGGAAAACTAGCCCCTTCCTCTATAGCCAAACGTACATCTTTCTCCATTAACTTAAGTGCAAAAGCGGGTTGATAATCATCGTTAATAATTAAAGGTGTTTTCGAACGGGTAAGTCCACCGCCTAAGGCTCCTTCATTAATAATATCCAGCATGTCTGTTCGCGAGATCCCGTTCTGCTCTGCAAAGAGTACCGTTTCCGCCAGCCCTAAGTACATGAGTGCCACCAAATAATTAATGGCCAGCTTAGCCTTACTTCCCATGCCTATATCACCTAAAAGTAGCGCTTTCTTCCCAAGCACTTCAAATAAAGGCTTGGCCATTTCGAAATCTGCTGCTGCACCACTGCATAAAATAATGAGTTGTCCATCTGCGGCGGGCTTTGTACTTCCAGATACCGGCGCACTTAAAAAGCTTGCTCCAGCTGTTTTCACCATATTCGAAAGTTCGATAGCAGTATCGGGTTTAATTGTACTCATGTCGATAAATAATTTCCCTGCTGCATTGGCCAGTAATCCTGCATCCTGATAAACGGATTTTACAGCCTGATCATCTGAAAGCATGGTAAAAATAATATCAGCATCTTTCACTAGTGATGAAACAGAAGATGCGACCTGAGCACCTGCTTCGGCCAATGCCTGACTTTTATCTACACTGCGATTATATACCTGTAAGGCAAAACCTGCATTTACGATTCTCTTAGCCATCGGGTTACCCATATTGCCTAAACCAATCCAGCCGATTTGTAATTGTTGCTTTTCCATAGTTAAACTTATTTCATTGATATTTTGATGCGCTAAAATTAGTAAAAGCGCTTGTATACTGTATGTATTTTTTAATAGGCGAAAATATTTTTAACCACCTAAGATGCCTAAGGAATCTAAGTTTTGCACAGAAGCCACCATACATTTTACCGCAAAGGGCGCGAAGTTTTTACGCAAAGTAATGTAGATTAACCACAGAGAGAAGGAGATTTACACAGAGAATGCTGAGCTAACCATTGGTTTGTTAGCCGGTGGTCCATTCAAATGTTCATTGCTTCAATTTATTCCCTATTTCCCATTCCCCATTCCCTATTCCCTTTTTTCCGTGCCTTCAGTGTTTCCGTGGCTAAGATTCTAACCGCACCGTGCCCCGTAACCCACAACACGTAACCCGCAACATTTTTACCACCAAGGGCGCAAAGTTCTTACGCAAAGCATCGAAAATCCAGCTCCCCTACTTTTCAAGGAGGGGGTGTGCGGGAAACGTGCGCAGACGGGGGTGGTTATTTTTCAATCGAAAACAATACCTGCGCCACGAACAACGGAATCTAGTAATCTAGATTAACCACGGAGAGAAAGAGATTTACACAGAGAACGCTGAGCTAACCATTGGTTCGTTAACCGTTGGTTCATTCAAACGTTCATTGGATTACTTCGATTTATTCCCTATTCCCTATTCCCTATTCCCTATTTCCCATTCCCCATTCCCTATTTTCAGTGTTTCCGTGGCTAAGATTCTAACCGCATCTTCCCCGTAACCCACAACACGTAACCCGCAACATTTTTACCGCAAAGCATCGAAAATCCAGCTCCCCTACTTTTCAAGGAGGGGGTGTGCGGGAAACTTGCGCAGACGGGGGTGGTTGTTTAAACAATACCTGCGCCACGAACCAAAGGACCTAAAGTAATCTAGATTAACCACAGAGAGAAGGAGATTTACACAGAGAACGCTGAGCTAACCATTGGTTTGTTAGCCGTTGGTTCATTCAAATGTTCATTGCTTCAATTTATTCCCTATTTCCCATTCCCTATTCCCCATTTTTCAGTGTTTCCGTGGCCAAGATTCTAAACGCACCATGCCCCGTAACCCACAACACCTAACCCGCAACACAAAAAAAAACCGCTAACCTTTACAGCTAGCGGCCAAATAAACAATTGGGATGATTGCTATTATTTCTTAGGTTTTGAGCTCATATAAAAGGTAATCTTTCCACCATTTGTAATATCAGAATGCTTGATCATGTGGTTTGTAATTTCCTTACCATTTAACAAGACTTTTTCTATATAAACGTTTTTATTACTTTGTTTTAGTGCCTCAACCGTAAAAGTTTTGCCATTCTCTAAATGAATTACAGCATTGTTTACCAAAGGACTTCCCAACGAATAAACATCAGAACCCGGAGCTACAGGATAAAATCCCATGGCAGAGAACATATACCAGGCACTCATCTGACCGCAGTCATCATTACCACCCAGTCCGTCTGCTGTAGGTTTGTATTGCATGTTTAAAATGTGACGAACTTGCGCCTGGGTTTTCCAGGGCTGATCTGCCCAGTTGTACAAATAAGCAATGTGATGTGCCGGCTCATTACCATGAACATATCCACCAATAATGCCCTCACGGGTAATATCCTCAGTATGGGCGAAAAACTCATCAGGCAAATGCATGGTAAATAAAGTATCTAAACGGGAAGCAAACTTTTTCTTCCCACCCATAATCTCAATTAAAGATGCCGGATCTTGAGGAACAAAGAAACTGTAATTCCAGCTGTTCCCCTCAATAAAGCCTTGTCCTTCGGTATCTTTTGAATCAAATTTCTCTTTAAACTTGCCATTAGCCAATTTCGGACGCATAAAACCTATCGAAGAATCATAATTGTTTTTCCAGTTGTTAGAACGTTTGATAAATTCATTGTAAATATCCGTACGGTTTAATTTCTTAGCCAGTTGTGCAATAGCCCAGTCATCATAAGAATATTCTAAATTATTGGATACAGAGATACCACTCTTTTCTGCCGGGATATATCCCAAAGCCATGTAAGGACCAATTCCCTCATAGTCGCGGTGCTTAGCCGTAGTTACACAAGCATCTAAAGCTTTATTTGGATCGCCCGTGTAAGTACCTTTTATAATGGCATCTGCAATAACCGAAACACTGTGATAGCCACTCATACACCAGTTATCGTTGGCATAATGCGACCAGATGGGCAGCATTTTTAAACTGCTTTGATCATAATGTGCCAGCATAGAGGCCACCATATCATTACTTCTGCCGGGCTGCATAATATTAAAGAATGGATGCAATGCACGATAAGTATCCCATAATGAGAAAGTTGTATAATTGGTAAAACCTTCTGCCTTATGCACATCCTGATCTAAACCTTTATACTCTCCGTTTACATCAGTGTAAGTAGTGGGGTTTATAAAAGCATGGTAAAGTGCGGTATAAAAATTAATTTTATTGTCGTTAGAAGTAGTAACCTGAATTTTATTCAGTTCTTTATTCCAGCTGGCCTGTGCCTGTGCCTTTACTTTCTCAAAATCCCATCCCGAAATTTCTGCACGCATGTTTTGCAGGGCATTTTCCTGACTAACCGGCGATAAGGCAAATTTAATTTTGATCTTCTCTCCTTCTTGCGTATCAAAATCAAAGTACATCTTTAACTTCTTGCCTGCAATTTCCGGGAAGTTCTGATCCTGATTAAACTTACCCCAAAAACCTCTGTAAGCCTGTTTCGCATCGTAACTCTTTCTGCCATAACTTTTAAATGGCTTAGAAAAACTCATGGCAAAATAAACCGTTCTGGTTCTGGCCCATCCATGGGTTTGGCGATAGCCGGTAATCAGCGTATCATTCACTACACGAACATAGGTCCAAACGTTTTTTTCATCATAATTGTAAATTCCCGCCATTAAATCCAAAATGATATGCGATTGGTCTGACTTGGGGAAAGTGTATTGATGCATACCTACTCTGGTGGTTGCTGTAAGCTCTGCTAAGATATTGTCATCATCCAGTTTTACCTTATAATAACCCGCTTCAGCCACTTCATTGGCATGAGAAAAAGCCGAGCGGTACCCACTCTTAGTATCGCTTGCCGTTCCCGGATTAAGTTGGAGCTTACCTTGTGTAGGCATAATGAGGAAATCTCCTAAATCAGAATGCCCTGTACCACTGAAATGTGTATGACTGAAACCTGTAATGGTTTTATCTTCGTATTTATAACCGGCACAATATTTATATACATCGCCATTGTATTTACCGTTTACCTCATAAGATAAGGTATCGGTTTCAGGGCTTAACTGTACAGCACCAAACGGAACGGTAGCACCGGGATAAGTGTGGCCCATCTTCTCCGTACCTATAATCGGTTTAACATACTGCACCAGTTGCTGCTGCGCACAAGCCATAAAAGCAGACAGCAAAAGACAAGGCAGGATCATTTTTTTAATCATATTCATTTAAAATTTAGCGTAATATTTGAAGTTTCTAAAGGTAGAAATTAAAATACAAATCTTCGAATAAAGCACGACTAAAACGTTTAATTAATAGAAAAAACACAGTTGACTTTAAGCTTTGGTCAACATAGCAGTATAATCTTGGGTATGTGTTGTATATGATGAGTGTAAGTTGTTGTTGTAAAAAGGAGTTTTAGTAAAAATTTAAAAGATAGAACCACTTTAAATGTGTGATAGGGAAAAGATGCTGAAATAAATTCAGCAGGACGATTAATGAGATGTGTCCTGGCTGAGGCGACAAACTTTAAATTGTTTTTACCATATAAGCCATCTAAGAAAAATATAAGCCCAGCTCTGTACTTTGCGGGGTTGTGGGTTACGTGTTCCGAGTTATGGGTCGAAACGCCTAATTAACTTAAACGTTGCAGCTTATTTTGAACCATATGAGACATGTAAGAAAAATATAAGCCCAGCTCTGCGTTCTCTGTGCCTCTCTTGGTGTTCTCCGGTTGAAACAGTTGTAAGTTGTACGTTTTAAGTTATAAGTTTGGGTGTGTGAACTAACGTATCACCATATTAGGAATCTTGAATTGCACAGCTTATTTTGAACCATATGAGCCATGTAAGAAAAAATAAGCCCAGCTCTGTACTTTGCGGGGTTGTGGGTTACGTGTTCCGAGTTATGGGTCGAAACGCCTAATTAACTTAAACTTTGCAACTAATTTTGAACCATATGAGAATGTAAGAAAAATATAAGCCCAGCTCTGCATTCTCTGTGCCTTATCTTGGTGTTCTCCGTGGTTAAATGTGTTGCGGGTTATGTGTTGTAGGTTAGGGGGCTAGATGCCTATCCACCTCACATACTATTTTGCAGCCTTACTTTGCGTTCTCTGTGCCTTATCTTGGTGTTCTCCGTGGTTAAATGTGTTGCGGGTTATGTGTTGTAAGTTACGGGACTAGATGCCTATCCACCTCACATACTATTTTGCAGCCTTACTTTGCGTTCTTTGTGTTAAAAAAAACCTACAATCGAAAATGCTTTTTACAAGTTACTGACCCTACCAGACTGAATTAAAACAAATAAACCTTATTTTTGCATTTCTATATTTTTAAAATGAGTAAACACGGTAGAATTCTGGTAGCCATGAGTGGCGGGGTTGATAGCTCTGTAGCAGCTGTAATGCTGCATGAGCAAGGTTATGAGGTTATTGGCTTAACCATGAAGACCTGGGATTATGCCAGTGCAGGCGGAAGTAGTAAGGAAACCGGATGTTGCTCATTAGATAGTATTAATGATGCCCGTACCCTGGCTGTTAATTATGGCTTTCCGCACTATATTTTAGATATTCGTGATGAATTTGGCGATTATGTAATCGATAATTTCGTTGATGAATACCTTGCGGGAAGAACACCTAACCCATGTGTTTTATGCAATACCCATATTAAATGGGAAGCTTTGTTAAAGCGTGCCAATAAACTGGATTGTGAATTTATCGCAACAGGACATTATGCCAATATCCGTCAACAAGATAGTGGCCGCTATGTGATTTCTAAAGGCAAGGACGAAAATAAAGATCAATCTTATGTGCTTTGGGGCGTTTCTCAGGAAAACCTTTCCAGAACCAAATTCCCTTTGGGTAGCTTTGCCAAATCTGAAATCAGACAAATGGCTTTAGATATGGGACAGGAAGAACTGGCCAAAAAATCTGAAAGCTATGAAATCTGTTTCGTACCTGACAATGACTACCGTGCCTTCCTAAAACATAAAGTAGAAGACCTGGAAGACAGAGTAGCAGGTGGAAACTTTATATTAAGCAATGGAATGGTTGTTGGCCAGCATAAAGGTTATCCTTTTTACACCATTGGGCAACGTAAGGGTTTGGGTATAGCGTTTGGCGAGCCCATGTTTGTTACGCAGATTTTACCAGAAAGCAATACCGTTGTTTTAGGGAGAGCAGACGAGTTAGAGCGTCGTGAAGCTATGGTTAGAAATATTAACCTGGTTAAATACGCCAGCATTGAAGAACCGATGAATGATGTAATTACCAAAATCCGTTATAAAGATGCAGGTATGTTAAGCACCATCGTTCAGGAAAAAGATAAAATGCGTGTTGTTTTTGATCATGCAGTATCTGCTATTGCACCAGGCCAATCGGCTGTTTTTTATGAAGGCAATGACTTATTGGGTGGTGGCTTTCTAGTTTAAGCATTATCCATATTTTCTATAAAATAAAAAGAGAGACTAACTAGGCCTCTCTTTTTTTGTTTTGAATCTAAATCGTCCCGTTGATTTAATTCTTAAGCAAATATCCATTACTTTCTTCAGCCAGTCAATACCGAGTGATTGGTAATTTTCAAATATACAGCGAAGTAATAATTTTAATATTTAAGCTAAGGTAAAATAACGGTATACGTCCCGTTATTTATGCAATTATTCTGCCTTAAGTAGCTTTTGAGCCCTAAACAGATTGTCTGCGGCTTGTAGTATTTTAAGTCTGAGTTTAGGGTTATAGTCAGGATTAGCCGCTAAAAAGGTTTGGACAATTTCTGCCGCTTCGGCACTTTGATAATTACCAAAAGTTGCTTGTAGCCAGTTTTGCGGAAAAAAGATATCCCCCGTACGTTGAATTTCTGCCAATAAATCTAAACTCTTAACCAGGTATTTCAGCGATGTACTTTGTCTTAAAGAATGATGAAGGTAAGTAAGGGCAGTTGTTACATTGGCTTCCTTCTCCCTATTGGATTTTAAAGCTAAGCTATTGAAAAACTCATCCCTAACAGCGGCCTTTTCCGAAACTGCCGGCATGATAAATTTGAACCTGCTCTTACGATCAGGATTGGTAATTCTATCCAGCTGTTTATTTAAAATATCCGGGTATTTATTCTCCCTTAGGGAAAGTGAAAAGGCTAAACTGGTATAATCATCCTCTGTAAGTTTAACGCCAGCAGGTGCCTGCTGTTTACACCAAACGGTATAAAGGGTATCCATGGCACCATGAGAAATGAAAATATCCTGATAGGTTTTGAATAGAATCTTTTTGTTATTGGCTAATTTTTGTTTTTTCATTGCAGCCCATACCGCTTGCTCTAAACGGCTACTCCATACCTTCCGTTCTTCGGCAGTTATAAATTCCCAATAAATGGAACTGATATAGCCATTAATCAATCGAAGGTTTAATTCCTCCTGTTCCCTTTCTAAACCATTCATTAAAAGGTTAAGTAAAAAAACAGGCTTTACTGCTCTACCATTTAACATATTCTCGTACAAAGTGATATAAGCAGATGCCCTACTCACTGGATTTTTGATGGTGTAAACCTGCTTAGGCATTTCAGGGTCTACCGGCCATAAGCCATATCCTTGTCCGGCTGAATTGAACAACACAAACAAGGGTTTATCAGCACCTTTCAATGCTTCAACTGTCACACTAGCGGCGTTCATATTAACTGTAATATTTTTCACCGTGTCTGGATAAAAGAGCGTAAGATCGAAAAATTGTGGCCAAATCCCCCTGGTATTATATTCTGCCTCCTGGCGGATGGAAAACTTCTTAATTTTATCCTGGTTATACTTGATTTCATAGTTTATAATAGGTCTGCCCGTTTCATCTACCCATACCTTATTCCATTTTTTTAAATTTGCATCGGTATAAAGATCCAGTACCTCAATCAATTCCGGCCAGGAAGCATTACCATTACTAAACTTTTTAAGGTATTCTCTAATGCCTTGCTGAAATTTCTCCTTACCCATTAACAATTCCAATTGACGCATCATGATTGGAGCTTTGTGATAAATGATATTTCCATACATGGAACCCGCATCTTGCAAATTGTCTAATTGTTGCCGTATAGGATTAGCGCCAGTGGTTCTATCCGTTGCATAAGCAGCAGGAAAATGATCAATGAGAAACTTAAGATCAAAATTACTATCGCTAGCCAGGCCTTCGTTACTTTTATCAGCCATAAAATTGGCAAACACTTCCTTCATCCACACATCGTTGAACCAGCTCATCGTTACCAGATCGCCGAACCACATATGGGCAGTTTCATGTGCAATAAGATTAGATCGGGCATTCAATTGATCCTTTGTAGCACTGGGATCTAAAAAAAGTGATGAAGCCTTGTATTGGATGGCACCTACATGCTCCATACCTCCAAATTGAAAATCCGGAATAGCCACAAATCCAAACTTTTGAAAAGGATAAGGGATCGCGGTCCAATTTTCAAAATACCGAAGCGAATGTTCATGGATTTTAAAGATTTCGGTCATGCTATTTTTAATCTTGGCCGTGTCTGTTTCCCGATATAAAAAATCACGCTGCATTCCCGCAATCTGACCGGTATGAAGATCAAACTTACCGGCAGCAAAAGAGAACAGATAGGTACTCAAAAGATCGGAAGTTTTAAAGGAGATCGTTTTCCTGTCCTGATTATTCAGGGTATTTTCTTCTTGAGCATTAGCTATCGCTTTCCAGCTATCTGGAATGGTAAGACTGAGTTTATAAGTGGCTTTCAGGTCTGGTTGGTCAAAGCAGGGAAATACCGTTCGGGCTCGGTCAGGTACAAATAAGGTGTACAGGTAATCGGCATTTCTATTCAGCGCCGCTTCTCCGGCCTCAAAAACCAACTGAATCTGATTGTCTCCTGCGATAAGCAGTGATTTATCAATAATAATATGCTCTTCCTTAAAAACAACCGCAGTACTTTTACCATTCACCTGGATCGTTTTAATTTTATCGCCGTTTTCCCTGAAATCGAGTTGCAGGTTATACTTATTGGAAAGTAATTTAAATGTAATCGATTCCGATGCCTGAATGGCTTTTTTTCGTTCCAGGGGAATATCCAGGCTTAACTGATAACTGATTTGACTGATTACCTTTTTTCGATACGTAGCTAATTCCCTGGAAACGCCTTTAACCACTTCTGGTTCTGCGGCCCTGAGCAATAAAAATGAAAATAAAAAAGCTGCCGTAAAGCAAAATCGGGTAATAAGTTTAGTCATGTTACAAACATATAAAATCACTGGGATTGAATGGCATGAATACCCCGAAATTAGTCATGAATGCCTCTTTTGTCACTTTAATTTTGCACGTATATTTAAACAATTATTGAATTAAAAGAATGGAAGGATGAAAGCATTAAACACGGTTCTAATTATAATCATATTCATATCAAACGCTATGTCGCAAACCAATGGTAAATATGCCACCGTAAATGGCTTAAAAATGTATTATGAAATTCATGGGAAAGGCTATCCTTTAGTCTTAATCCATGGAGGTGGATCAACTATCGAAACCACATTTGGAAGGGTTTTGCCAGATTTAGCCAAACAACACCAGGTTATTGCGGTAGAATTGCAGGCACATGGCCGTACTGCCGACATAGACCGAGCGTTGAGTTTTGACCACGATGCCAGTGATGTGGCTGCATTATTAAAGCAACTCGGCATTAGTAAAGCAGATATTTTTGGTTTTAGTAATGGTGCGAGTACAGCGCTTACTTTAGCCATAAAATATCCCGAGCTGGTTAATAAAATCATTGTTGCCTCTACTATGTACAAAAAATCTGGAGCTTACCCATGGCTTTGGGAAATGATGAAAACGCCCTCCTTTGATCAAATGCCTAAACAACTGAAAGAGGGCTTTCTGGCGGTAAATCCTGATGAAAATGCGCTTTTATCCAGCTATAAAAGAGATGTAACCAGGATGCAATCGTTTACGGATATGAATGAAGAAGATATTAAGGGGATAAAAGCCCCTACGCTGATTATTGCAGGAGATAAAGATGTTGTTACCCCGGAACACGCTGTAGAAATGTCGAGGCAAATACCTGATGCCAGGCTCTTGATCTGGCCAGGGGGGCACGGCGATTACATTGGGGAGATTACCACCGCAACAGCAAATGATGGTTATTACCCTGTACTTTCTGCTATTGAAGAGTTTCTGAAAGAAAAATAGTTCGAATTATACCAATAAAAAAGGAGTCAGGTAAGGGGCTCTACTCCCCTCCTAACTCCTTTCTCAATCTACACTTATAGTTTAAAACCTTAAGGTATTCAGCTTCTTATCTACGAGGATGCCTTCTTTTAATTTAAGTTCAAACTTCAGTTTACGTTTAGCTTTTAACTTTAACAGGAATAGGTCTTTCGTGCCTGTTAAGGCTTCCTTAGCGCCCAGATTAACAAAAGTTGGATATAAAACCTGCTCACCATTGGTATGTAAGCGATTATAAGTTAAGTTATCCATTTGTTTAGCACTCAAATTTACCACCCCTATAAACTCATAATCCTGCGCGTTATAAGGCAGTGCAAAGCTTAAGGCATTTACTGATTTTAGATCCAGCCCCTTCACTTTAACTTCGATAATTTCATCCTTGTTGTAAAGTGCTTTTGCCGTACTGATAGCTAGTTTCCCGGCTAACTGATCTATCTTAGCATTGTTTACACCACCATCTAGTTGCGTGGCGACTATAGAAATATCATAAGCATCAATTAAATTATTTTTATTGATATCGCCATTGCTGATATAACCTTCAAAATCTGCATCACCTTTTCTTAATCCGGTGTAATTGATGTAGGAGGTCAAATCATTTTTATCGATCAGATGATCGTTATTGATATCTCCCGGAAGATAGCTTTCTGTACCTGGAACTTTAAACACGTAAAGTTCACGTCCCGATCCAAAGCCACCTACCCCATCGGCTACAGCAATTTTAATGTAGCGTGCGGTTGGATGATTACTAAAGTTAAACACCTTAACTTCATCATTATTAGCCCATTCAAAGGCTCCGGCTTCCGTCCAGCTTTCTTTATTATTACTAAAAAATACCTTTCCTTTTAAGAGGATTCCATTTCCCCTTCCCGACCGAGGTAAATAAAGGAATTTATCCAACTGGTTAACCGACTTCAGATCCATAATCATATCAAAAGGAATAGATTTTACGCCCCATTTAGTATGCCACATATTTCCTTCATCATAATCGAAAAGCTTGTTAATTCCAGAACCTCCTTGATTTTCTGCTGTTGTTTCAGCTATAATTCCCTGAATCGCAAACTCCAGCGGATTAGATTTAGTTGTAGCCTTAATTTCCGTCCAATCTGAGTAACCATCCTTATTGGCTGCCCGTAATTTAAAGGAGTAAGCTGTTTCTGCCTGTAATCCATCAAATAATAAAGTGGTGTCTTTAATGGTGGTGTAATGCATTCCATTAAAATCAATTTCATAGAAATCTGCATTGGCTACTGGAGTCCAGCTTGGCTTTAAGGTATAAGCTTCTGTATTTTTATCTGTAATCCTGGCATTTGCTGGTGTAGTCAGGGCTCCTGAAGTGACGCGGTTCTTGTCGGCAGGCGCAAATTTAAAGCCATCAACAAGAAGTACTACTGCATTTTTTGTAATATCGGTAGCCGCTACTTTTACCAAAACCTGTGGGTTCTTGGTTATTACGACCTTTTCAAAAGCCTCTCCTTTGGTAGAAAAGCGATTTAAGTTCGGATTGGCATCGTAGAAATAAACATTTGTTCCATTTAAAAATGCTTCCACAGACGATACCTCTGTAAGTTTAATTTTGTCGTTCCCTGCTTTAACAGATAGCTTTTTCGGCTTCTCCGTTACATTCACCCTAAACTCAGTAGTCTTCTGCCTTACAAAACCCTCAAAATCTCCCTTTGCAGGTTGAATGGTAATTGTTACCTTATTCCCTGCTACTTCTGATTCAATGAGCGTAGAAACGCCTTTTCCCAATTTATAAGCTTCAGTTGTTCCATCATCATCATATTCCGTAAATGAAGTTTTTCCTGCAGGATAAAGTTCATAAATACGCTTTCCCTTATCAATCTCCGCGACGTTATTATTCGCTTTAGCCATCGGGATAATGGCACCATTTTTCACCAATACCGGCAACTTCCATACTGGTGCATCAAAACTATTCAAAATACTGTTTCCGGCATATTGCGCTCCGGTAAAGTAATCTATCCAATTTCCATCGGGAAGATAAATTCCATTGCGGATATCATTGCCTTTTTCATCCAGTCTAGTGGGCTGATAAATTGGAGCCACCAGGAAATAAGGGCCATACATAAATTGGTATTGCGTTGACGTACCCTGGGTATAGTTATTTGGGTACTCCAAAAACATCGCCCTGATTATGGGCAAGCCAGTTAAAGCCTCTTTAGCAATACTATAGGTATAAGGGAGCAACTCCGACTTAAGTTTTAAATAGTTTCGGTTAATGGAGGTAAAAGGCTCACCCAAGGCATGTGGATATTTCTCATTCGCTCCCCAGCCATCCATATTCAACTCCATCGGTGTAAAGGTTTTCCATTGAAAATCTCTGGTATTGATGGTGGTGTTTTTTCCTCCAAAAATGCCGTCCATATCCGAAGTAATGTTTGGCTGACCAGATAAACCAGCACCTAAATAAGTGGGGATGTGGAAACGGATATATTCCCAAACCCCGCCGGTTTGATCTCCTGACCAAATACCTGCATAACGTTGTGTGCCCGCCCAACCATCTAAGGAGATAATAAAAGGTCTGGCGTTATTGCCATAATAAGGCATAATTTGGCCTACATCGGCTACCCCATTAAGTCCGAATGAATATCCGGCACCTACCCAGGCCACGTCGGTTTTCAGTACACGTACACCTGCATCTCTAACTTCCTTAATGATGTCTCTTTGCAAAAGCGCAGTCACTTCGGATTTAGGATGAAGATCTGATTGTGTCCAAAGACCTATCTCTACTCCATTCTTTCTGGCGTAATCGCCAAGACTTTTAAGGTTTTGAATATTGCCATCTAATGTTTCTGTTTGGCCATAACCTGCTCCATAGCCGTCATTTGGAAGCAGCCATCCAAAAGGCATATCGTTCTTTTTGTATCGATCGATAACCGCCCGTGCAGAAAACTGATAGTTATTTTTTTCACCATTGAGTGATTCTTTTACCCCACCATTGTCTTTTTGTGCTTCTTTATAGCGCTTACCATCTTCAAATAATGTTCCCTTATCATCTTCCTTCCAAAAATCGCGGTTGTAAGCATTTAAATGACCTTGATAAAACCCGAATTTGGGTAACAGGACCGGGTTTCCTGTGAGCTGATAAAAATCGTTCAGTAATGCCACTGCACCATTGCCAACCATGATAAAGGCATCCAGATAACCCGTATCATGCGACAATTTTACGGCACCTTTTTCCTCAGCACCAAAGTCATAGTTTCCTTTTTTAAAAGTATTCCACAAGATGGCATAACCATTGGTCGACCAAAAATAAGGCGTTGGGGATGCCACACCTCCATCGGTCCAGCTGTTTTGGTTTTCTATCGCAATCACTTTGCCTTTATGCGAGAAACGACCATTCTGTACGCCACCGCCATAAAAGTATTCTGCTGCATTTTCCTTAAAGGTTAAGCTTACCTTATCCTTTTCAAATTGAACAGGTGCTATTTCTTCCAGTACAACTGCTTTCGTAGCCAGATTAGTTACTTTTAATAAAGTCGAATTTTTATCGAGCTGAACAATAATTTTATCACTGCTAATGGTGATGACATTGTTTTGATCTTCAATTTGAAGTTTGAGAACAGGCCTTCTCGGATTTTCAACCAAAATTTTAGCTGCTGGTGTCGCCTCAGGATCTCTGATAAAACCACCATGATTATCCTGAAATAGCCGGAAAATATTCCCAGCATAAAAATCGAATGCTAACCTTTGCTGGTTGGAGAACAATACTTCTATTGTTGTTTCATTGATCTTTTTTGCACTGATAATTTTCAATGCATGCTGCTGAACTGGAGTAACCCATTTCGTTTTGGAGGCCAACCCAATAGCTGATGGTTCGGCGTTTAAGGGTAATGCCGTGGCTAATAAAATCGCATTTTGGGACATAAAAAGCCCAAATCTCTTCTTCATAGTTTATATTTAATAGTCAAATACTGATAAATAGCGAGATCATTTGCAGTCGGATGAGTGCAAGGAGATTTAGTTAGTGGCAGCGAATATAGAAATTAGAACAGAGAAATGGTAAACAAGTATGTAAAGAAGATATGATAAATGGCTTCCTCTTGCATTAATAATTGAGATTTTACAGCGCTGTGCAACAAAAATGATTGAAATATCTGAATATAGGCATGGAAGAGAAAAAAAGGGGTGAAGAAAATAAAATACTTTCTTCACCCCTTTTAACATATTTATTGCCTTTCACATAATCAACTATAAAAGTTATGTTCAATAAATCTATTTTAACATTGTTTCTGGCAGTGGGATTATGTGCCTGCAGCCCCTTTAAAACACCTCAATTTAGAATGCCGCCAACGCTTGATGTTGAAGTATTAAAATGGGAAGGCAGTAATCCTACTATTCGAACCAAGGCTGTATGTTACAATCAAAGCAGCATGGGATTTACTTTTAAAGGAGGGGAAGCAACGATTTATCTGGACACGTTAAAACTTGGAACAGCGCAAATAGATACTACGTTTTTTGTACCGGCACATTCCGTGTTCAAAGTTCCGGCTTACCTGAAAATAGACATGCCTTATCTTTCTACTCATGGCTTAAAGCTTGATGGTACTGTTGTTTCCATTACCGGGAAATTTAAAGGAAGCGTTGGTGTTGTTAACAAAACACTCGATATCAGCTACAAGGGTAAGCACGACATCAATTTGATTATGAAACCTTTTTAGGTTTCATAATCGCCTATCCAAAAAGTTGAGCGGAAAACTTCAGGGGCTTCCCGCTCACATATATAGCTATCCTCTAACTTGATGTTGCCCGTATTACGTTAGGAAACACTGATTTCTTTTATTTTTCTGCTTTTATCTCTCCGAATAATTCTACAAGTTTGTTAGTCAGATGAGTGCCTCTAAGATTTTTGGCTATGATCTTTCCATCAGGCCCAATCAGGAAACTGCAAGGTATGGCCTGTACAAGATACTGTTGGGCTACATCATTTTGTCCTCCTTTAAGATCTGAAACGTTGGTCCAGGTCAATCCGTCATCTGCAATAGCTTTTAACCATGCTGCTTTTTGCCCTGGATGGTCTAGTGAAACACCCAATACAGTAAAGTTTTTGTCCTTATATCGTTCGTACATGTGCTTTACCCAAGGATTCTCCGCTCTGCATGGACCGCACCAGGAAGCCCAAAAATCCAGCAGAACATACTTTCCTTTAAAATCAGACAACTTTACCGGTTTACCGTCTACATCATTTTGAGTAAAATCTGGTGCCTGTTGACCTATAGCAAACACCTTTGCCACCTTTATTTGTTGCTGTAGCGGTTTGCCCATCTCACTTTCCCTTAGGCGAGCAGATAATCCATTGAAAATACGTTCAGAAGCTGATGGGTCAGCAGATTTAAATACAAATTGCTTAAACAAAATTAAACTGGCAAAGGAATTTGGGTTGTTTCGGATAAAATCCATTGGTACGTTATCCAGTTCGACCTGAAACTGCTCCATTCCTTTCTGGAAAGGTCGAACAAAAACCTCATCTTTCTTTTGCTCAAGGCTAGCTGCGTGATATGGCTCCATAAAAACCTTTACTTTAGCCAGTATTGCCTTTTGTGCCGAAGTATATTTAGACATACCATCCGCCACCTCAGTGCCGCTTACCACTGCAGACTGAAGTGAATCATTCTGAGATACGATGCTAATTACCCCAGGTTCAACTGCAAAGTTTAGCATATCGGTTTTAGTACGCATACCGGGCTTTGGTTTTGGCCCCTCTTTTTTAAACTTTAGGAATGCTGCAACAGGCTCAGCAATTTGACCTTTAAAGCTGAAAATTCCATCTTTCATCTCCGTCGAATCTATTGTGGTTTTGCCATTTACGGTATAGTAGAGCATTACCTTGGCGGGTGCATTTTGTATTTTTATCTTTCCATTTATGGTAAAATTTTGCTGCGCAAAGCTTGCAAATGGCGCTAATAATAACAGTAATAAAATTCTTTTCATGGTTGTTTGGGTTTTGATATAAACAATAGGCGAACTGCAAGTAAAAAAGGGTGAAGAAATAATATCCTTCACCCTTTTTTATAGCTAATAATTGTAGTCTGATCTGGTGGCAAGCATCTCTACTTATCAAGGATTGACTTGATTAGAATATCCATTTCATCATTCATTCCACCAATAACACGCATGAGTATTTTTCCATTTTGATCTAACAATAATTTGGTTGGATAGCTCGTAATGGCATAATCTTTTACGATATCCTGATTATCCTCTCCTTCTTTATTAAGCACCTGCACCCAATTGACATCGTCTTTTTTAATAGCACCCAGCCAGCCCACTCTGGCTTTTTCGGGATCTTTTGTTTTTTCGTTGGCTACCGCAACAATTTCCAGGCCTTTAGCTTTGTACCTACTATACAGCTCTTTCAAATGAGGATGTGTTAGCCTGCATGGAATACACCAGGTTCCCCAGAAATCGAGAATAACCAGTTTACCTTTATAATCACTTAGTTTGACTGTTTTGCCAAACTGATCTATCCGTTTAAAATCAACAGCCAGCGTTCCTACAGGTGTGGCATTACCTTTTTCTAAACGAGCTTTAATTTTTTCTGCGATACTTGTTGCTTTTAACTGATCAGAAAGTGCATTAAATGCCGCAGCATAGCTTTCAGTAGAATACATGATTTCCATCTCATTTAACAGGTAAAGACTCAGAAACGAGTTCGGATGGCTGGCAATAAATGCTTTTTTCATTTTCTGCTTCTGTTTATACATCGGTGTTCCTCTGGTATTAATCAGCCTATTAATCGCTAAACTGTCTTCAGGAAATTTAAGCATTCCCAATTCATTTGAAAGTGCTGATTCACCTATATCTGTATTCAACTGGTTATCAACATCATTGAAATCTTCTTTAAAGCCAACTTCGCTCAATTGTTCCTTTTTTAATGCCGTTAATATATTGGTTTCTACAAGATCAGACAGTTTCCCCATAACCCCAGCTTTTTCTTCTGCTGGCAAAACCTTGTCTTTTTTTATTTTAGCAAGCACATCAAGCGATAAAATTTTTCCGTCAGGGCCAATTAAATAATGTGTTGGCAGTATACTTACACTGTATAAGTCAGTAGCTTTAGTAGTGCCCTCATTAGGAAGATCTATCAATTGTGTCCATGAAAGCTGATCTTCTTCAATGGCTTTTAACCAGGGTGCCTTGCTCCGATCGGCAGAAATACCCACGATTTCAAATTTACCTGTCGATTTTAGGGCATCATACAATGCTTTTAATCCAGGATTTGCTGCCCTACATGGCTTGCAATAGCTGGCCCAGAAATCAAGCAAGACGTATTTTCCTTTAAAGTCTGATAGCTTTCTGATCTTTCCTTTTGAATCTGAGAGTGAAAAATCTGGCGCAACCTTTCCAGGAAATACAGATAAAAAGTGTTGTATTTCTAATCCAAATGCTTTAGCCGCTGTGCTTTGCTTAAGTGATGGCGACAATTTGGCGTAGCTATCAGCTACCCATTGGTTTTTGGGCGAAAAGCTCATGAGCCAGTCTAAACTTACCTTCGAGGTTGGATAACGCGCTACAAACGCAGTTACCAGTTTAGGTTCTTGCTGATACACAGATCCTTTTATATTTTTTATAAGCCTTAACTTTTCCTGGTTTTGTGCATTCAATGTACCACCAGTGATCTTGGCTTTGGCTACAGAATCGCTCCCTATCACTCGCACCGGTGTGGCCTCTAAGTAAACCGATTGCATATCCAACACACCAGTATCTGCATACTTACCTGTTCTACTGAGCACCAAAATAGCCGACTTAGGCCCTTTAAATAAACCTGAAAACTTGAAGGTACCAGCAGTTAAACGACAAGAGTCTTTAACAAAAGTATTTCCCTGGTCATAAACCAGATACATTTTAGCCTTTGACGGAACGCCAGATATCACACCTGTGATCTTATATTTTTGCTGGCAAATTCCCATAAAGGGAATCGCCAGCATCAATAAACTAACTAACTTTTTCATAGGAGCTGTTATTTATTTTGTGAAACAGATTGAAGATCTAATCCGTATTTTTCTTTATAGTAATTGATAATGGAATTGTACTTAAACCGGAACCTGCCTGTAGGGTCGTTGGTAGTTGTAAACACAGTTTGCTCCCATTCTTGCGGGGTTTGCAAAGCGATGTTGTAAAGGTAGTCTACCAAATCGCCATAAATATTCTGACTCCCGTTAGGTACCGTGAAAACCCCGTATGTTCTTCTATTTGCAGCAGTAACCACATTATAGCTGGTAGCAGCCACAAAAGCAGGTGGCATCGGGATCTTGCCGTATGCCGAAGCTTGTCGCCAAAATTCACGGTTCAGTTCTGCTTTCATTGTTTTCAACTGCGCTTCGGTAAGGGTACTTAATGTGCTACCTGCCCTACCAAATGCAAAATGACTCGAGGTACTCACCGCATTGATGTAATTATCTAAAACCGTCCCATTCGTACTCACAGACCTGATTCTTGAACTCAGGATAATTTTATAAGGCAAAGCTTTTTTCAAGAAATCCGTTGGATACAACTTGATCAGATACTTATCCAAAGCAGCGAGTGCAGGCTCAATATAGTTTTCATCACCCTGCTCGGCTACAAAAGAGATATTAGTATTGAAGTTCCACCTGAAATCTTTATCAGTAAATTTATACAGTATGTAAGTTCCGTAAGTATTGTAAAAATCTACAATGGTTTTATCATAGGGATGATTACCCTGTGGTAAGGTGTACAATGGAGGGATTTCCGCTGCTGGTGTCAGTTCTTCTTTTCCACAACCTCCAAAAAGCAGCAGGGATAAAAAAGAATAAATTAATATTTTCAGTTTCATAAATTGCTAATTATTGTCCCTGCCGCACGGCAGGTAAAGGGTTAGGTACTAATTTGGGGTTCAGATTTAAAATAGACATTGGAATCTGCAGCAAGTAAGCAGGGTCTCTTTCTTTAAGCGTGTAGGTAACCGACTGCGCATTATTCGGATAAAACACGTGCTTAATTTCTGGCATACCCGAGCGGCGAAGATCAAACCAACGGTGTGCTTCCTCATCAAAAAATTCCCTGCGTTTTTCAAGCGCACATTTTTGCAATAGGTCGTCTGCCCCTGTACTTGTCAAATCCTGATAGGATGCAGTAGTGAACCTTTTTTTACGAAGAGTGTTTAAATCGTTGAGTGCTAACTGTCCGTTGTTCGACTGTCCGAGTTTATTCAGTTGGGCATAAGCTTCAGCGCGGTTCAATAGTGCTTCAGATACACGAAATGCCTGCCCCACCTTTGCTAACCCTGATGCAATAGTGCGTTTAATAGATCTTTTATTGGCAATGTAAACAGTAGTTCTTAAATCGCCGGGTTCGAAGATAGATAGCAGTCCATCAGATAATCGATAATTCGTATCTTCTCCAGATCTTGGTATAACACTTACATCTCCATGTCCCCATATTGTTTCTATATTTTGGAGTTCGACAATTGGTTTTGTGTTTTGATTTACGGCACCCCAGCTACTGAGATCCATTAAAGTAGATTTTCTGTTGAGCACGTTGGTGGCCGCCTCAATAGCCTTCGGCCAATTCCCCATATTCAGGTATACCCTCGAAGCCAGCAAATAACCGCCTACATGACTGATCCTAAAGAGATTATTGTTTTTCCCACTTCTCTCTAGTAACAGAATACCCTTTTCCAGATCACTTAAGATCTGTGTGTAAACTTCTGCTACTGTATTACGGGGTTTTCCTTCTAAAGACAAGTTTCCATCCAACATAATAGGCACTGCCAAATCCTGTTCCGGATTAGACAACCGATCCGTATAGGGCTTACCAAAATAATTAACCAGCATAAAATAATGGTAGGCTCGCAACAAGTAAGCCTGTCCCTCTACATTTTCTATTTCAGCTGTTGTTCCAGACACTTTGCCCGAATATTGGAGAACCAAATTACAGGCCATAATTTGTGGATAGCGTGATGCCCATGCATTTGCACCTGGTATATCATCAGCAACTACTCTCCCCTCGGGCTGCCAGGTATAAGATCCAAATCTGGCTGAATTGGCATCAGAAAGTAAAAACCCGTCCTGAGTTATATCATCGTCTATCAATCTCAGAGAACGCTCTACTGCAATACCGGAAGCCACGTATGCGTTCCCAACAAGCAGTTGGTTCAAATCTTCGGCGTTTCTGGGAATAATATCGGTTTGCGATTGTTCCTCTAAAAACTTTTTGCAGGAAGCAAATGAAAGAATGGCGATTATAAGTGATAAAATTAGGATATGTCGTTTCATCTGTTATCTATTAAAAAGTTACATTTAAGCCTAAACCCAACATTTTGCTAATGGGCAGTGCGGTACTTCCTGCGCCATCAATTTCGGGGTCTTGGCCATTCAATCTCTTGTCAGCAATCACAAATAAATTGGAGGCAGATGCAGAAAGAGATACCTGTTTAACATGAAGCTTTTTGCTTAGTCTATCAGCTAAACGATAAGCGAAATCTATATTATTACAACGTAAAAAACTCCCTGATACCAAATTGACATCCGAGTTGGTGTACATCACATAGCGGCTTAAAGACCCTGATGTAGAACTAAAAGCATAGCCCTCCATTCCATCCTCTGTATTTCTTGGAAAAGATGGAATATTGGTAAATGCCTCATCACCAGGTTTACGCCAGCGCTGGGCTAAAACAGCAGGTAAATTTTGTTCAGGCATCGGAATATTCACCGAAGATGAATTATACGCGCCATTCTTAAATCTTACCGACCCTAATTTGTAACTAAAATTTGCGCCCAATGAAAAAGCCTTATAACGGAGATTGGTATTTAAACCTCCACTAATTTTAGCGTCTCTGGTGCCTAGGGGCTTAAGAAAGTTTAAAAGTGAAGTGGAAGCAAGTCTGTTGGCATCATCAACTCCTTCAAATACCGGCATACCATTTTTTGGATTTAAACCCTTAAATACAAATCCATAGATAGTTCCGATTGAAGCACCTTCAATAAATGCAGTTCCGTTGAAATAATCGTACACTGTTATCTGGATGTTTCTCACTGTTCCCTGTAATAATTTATTGAAGTTTTTGGCTCCATTCATGTTTACAGACCAACCTATATCTTTTTTATTAATGAGATTGAGTCCTAACTGAGCCTCGTAGCCTTCGTTTTTGATATTACCTCCGTTAATGAGCATGCGTTGTACCCCATACTCAGAAGGAATAGTTCGGGAAACAATAGCATCAGTAGTCATTTTCCGGTAGTAGGCCAAATTAAAGTTAACCATAGAGTGCAGTAAAACACCACCTAATTCTACGTTAACACTTCTGGTTTTCTCCCACCTTAAATCAGGATAGGGATAGGATTTGATTTTTAAAAAATATTCGTTGGCAGCGGCACTAAAAGCTGAACTTCCATCATTTACTGTGACCACCAATTCTGGTCCAACGCTGGTAATTACATTACCTTGAAAACCATAAGAGGTTTTTACATAAAGATCATTAACAATCTTGTTTTCTTTTAACCACTCTTCTGAACCGATATTCCATCTGCCCGCTAAACTCCAAACCGGTAAAAAACGTTGATTAGCATATTGCCCAAAACGATTAGAAGCGTCAACCCTTATATTTCCGTTTAAAATGTATTTCCCCGCATAGCTATAAGTAGCCATACCAAAGCCAGACAGGGCATTCGCTACCGAGTTTACTTTTTTCGGATTGAGCAATGGAATGGAGTTTGCCGTTACTGCGAATACTTCGCCCCTGTTTCTAAAGTAACCCGGAATCAGATTACTGAAAGACTGATTATGTACAGACCTTAATTCCTGTCCTGCAACTACGTTAAGCAAGTGGTTTTCACCGAAAATAGTGCGGTTAAAATCGAGCATATTGCGAAGCGTGTAGTTATACATTGTGGAGTTTGAAGGCAGTAAAATTCCTCCGTGTGGCAACAAACTTGTCAGCTCAGCCTCGCTTCCTGGAGCAACAGTACCGAAATCGTACCCTCTGTAGTTAGACACATAAGTAGTTAACTCTGTGGCATATTGCTCGCTAGCCTGCGTATTCACCGCACCACCAGCCATGGAAACAAACCTGAGTCCGCGCGTAATTAAATAGTTAAGATCAATTGTTGCGTTTACCTTGGTGTCTTTTGTTTGATTGCCAGTCTGTTGCAATTCATTAATCATATTGAAACCGATTGGCGAGCCGAGTATTCCGGGAAGAACCTCTTGTGTAGTGGGGTAAGTTAAAGATGCCGAAATGGCCCGGCTGGTTTTTAGCGCATAATCTAATGGATTCTGACCAAAATAACCCGTAGATGTTCTATAACTTCCATTCAAAAGCATCCCTAATTTTAACTTTCTGCCTAAGTCTGCGTTTAATCGCATAGAGGCCGCACCTTCACTGTAATTATCTAATTTGGCCGTTCCTTTGGCACCGTTATAAGAAAGTGAAGTGTAATAGCTTACTTTATCTGTACCGCCAGAAAAACTTAAGTGTTGGGAGTTGTTGAAGCTATTGCGGAACAATATATCAAACCAATCAGTGTTCATTTCCGATAATCTGCTTACTTCTTGCTGAAATTCGCTTTCAGTAATCTTTTTATTAACCAGATCCTGAAAGGCTCCTTCATATCCCATTTTTATGGGCATACTTCGGTACAAGTAACCATCTTCATACATTTCACGCGAGAATTGTACGCGTTGCTGAGAATTCATTAATTGCAACTGGCTATATTTTGGCCTTAATGATAAACCATAGTTACTGCTGTAGGCTACTTGCAGATTACCTTCTTTGCCTTTTTTAGTAGTAATTACAATAACTCCATTAGCCGCTCTCGTTCCATAAATTGCGGTAGCGGATGCATCTTTTAAAAAAGTAATACTCTCTACGTCGTTAACATTCAAGCCCGAAATGCTGTTTCCCGTCAGACTTCCTGTAGCATTAATCCCGTCTTTCATTAATATCAAATCCCTTGCTGAAGGTTCAATTCCAAGCAGGTTTTCCGGATTAAGCTCATTTGGGTTTTCCCTGATCACCCCATCAACTACAATGATTGGGTTGGCGTTACCAACTAAGGTAGAGGTACCACGCATACGCATGGTTGGAATTGCATTCGGACTTCCAGAAGTTTTAACTACTGAAAGTCCTGCAACCTTTCCCTGCAACATACTTACAATGTTAGTAGATCCAGGTTCATTCACCTGGTCGCCAGATAAAGTTACTGTAGAACTTGCAGAAATACGTCTGTTTACTTCCTGGTATCCCGTAACCACCACTTCCTGCATTTCAACCAGTTCGGGAATCAGGTTTATCCGCATAACCTCACCAGTAATTGCAGGAAGCGTTTTTTTCTTAAATCCTACATAAGAAAAAGTAAGGTTAGTAATATTGTCAAGAGCTATGCTAAATCGACCGTTTTCATCAGTAAGGGTATTGTTGGGGCGGCCTGTAACATTTACCGTTACTCCCACTAAGGGAAATCCTTTTTCATCTTGTACCAGGCCTTTTATAGCATCGAGTCTCACGTCTTGCTCATCTTCTTTTGGTGCAATAATAAGTACGCCATCATTAACAACGAAAGTAAGCGATGAACTTTTCAACAGCCTTCTCATTACCGCCTTAAGTGGCTCATCTTTAGCGTAGAAGGGCATCCTCACAGAGTTTCTTCGCAGTAATTCCTGATTGTAAACAATCTTTAAATCTGTCTGTTTTTTGAGTAATAAGATGATTTCCTCAAGGGAACCGTTCTTCACATTAATCGTTACCTTATCATCTTTTTGTTGGGCAATTGCCGGAGGATGAAAGGCGAAAAACATTACACCACAAATGATGATGATTTTCCGATAAAAATTAGTCATATGTTTGGGTTAGTAGTTGATGGTTGTTCAATAATTATTTTAAATGTTCATTTAAGAATTTTTCCAGCACCTTTCCTGTTTCACTTCCATCTTTAAATCCTACACCAATCACTTTACCACTAGGGTCTATCAAAAATTTAGCTGGAACAGCCCCCACATTAAAAGCTTTGGCAGCGGCATTCTGTTCGCCAACCAAATCAGATAATTGTTGCCAAGGCATTTTGTCTTCGAGCATAGCCTGGGTCCACTTGCTCTTATCCTTATCTAAAGAAATGCTCACAAAACTAATATTTTTGTCCTTGACTTTTTCATAAATAGCTTTAAGCTGAGGCGCTTCTCCTCTGCATGGCGTACACCAGCTGGCCCAAAAATCTACCAAAACATATTTACCTTTAAAATCTTTAAGGCTCACCATTTTACCATTTACATCTGGTTGCGAAAAATCTGGGGCTTGTTTTCCTATCCAAGGTGTTTCGCTACCGGTAAGCCCCATTAACATCTTTTTACTTACTCCATTTAAGGCATTTCCGCTAAGTTTACTCAGGTATTCGATCTTTTCCATAGCCGAAAAAGCATCAGGTAAAATGGCGTTTAGCACATAGGCAGAAGCTGAAGAGGTAGGGTGTTGATCCAGGAAATCCCTTCCGATCTTGGCCACCTCTTTTCTTAACTCTCCCATTTCTTTCGCGATAGCATCAGCGGCACTCTTATCTCCTAATTTTCTAGCCTCATTGAAATCCGCATTGAGATCCTGAATCTGATTCAACTTTTCATCTGCCGGGGCCATTGCCTTCTCCATTTCAAGCCAATCCGACACAAAGGCATCACCTGTTAACTTCGCCCCTTTAAATCCTGTACCATTGCCACCTTCAATATTTAACTTGCCTGTCTGCATCAGCATAAACATACCCAAGCCAGTTTTCTCCGGATTGACACCTGCCTGAAGGATAAACGTACTCGCTCCATTAGGAACATCTACAGAGAAAGAAAAACTGTTGTTTTTTACATAAGTCGAATCACTGGTTTTAGTAAATGCATTCCAAAGATATACCGGATCACCATCCGTTAGTTCGGGCATGTTGGCATTGATAGTTAACTTCTCTTGTGCAAGAGTTGAGAATGCAAATAGCATTAAGCCTAATAAAGGCAAAATTGGTTTTTTCATAATAAATTTTCAGGTTGGTTTAAAGTATAGGCAGTGGACCTAACAAAAAGGGTGAAAACAATTTTAAATTATTTTCACCCTTCAATTATATAGTAATTATTGCTTAGCGTCGTTTTACCTGTATCTGGTTGCCCTTGATTTCAAAATCTACCTCATCACTGCTTAGCTTAATATTTTGCAGTATTTTACTGAGCGCTGCATGTTTAGGCATATCTATGGTAAAGTGCAAGTTTTTGAGATTTTCTTGTTCAAAAACAAAGTCTACATCATACTCACGCGCTATACGCGAAGTAATTTCTTCCAGTGTACTTTCACTAAAGTATAGATCTAAATCTTTCCAGGCGGTATAGATACGCAAGTCGGCCTCAGATTTGGTTAAGCAATTATTTTCGGCATGGTAAAGGCCTAATTCACCCGGTACAAGTAATACCTGCTGGTTACCCGCCTGCATACTCACCTTCCCTTTTTCCAAGGCAGTAGATACTTGATTTTTAAAAGTACTCATACCAAATGCCGTACCCAATACTTTTACCGCTACTGATTTTGCATGCACCACAAAAGGCCTGTCAGCGTTATGACTTACGTCAAAATAGGCCTCACCTTCTAAAGTAACTTCACGCTTGTTGGCTGCAAAAGGTACCGGGTAACTAAGTTTAGATCCAGAATTTATCCATATTTTGGTTCCATCGCTTAATTCTAAACGCGTAAATTTCCCCTTGGGTACCGATAAAACATTGAGGCTGGACTGATGGTCCCCTTTCGGTAATGCCGTTTCAGGTTTATAAACCAAGCTGGTTCCGTTTAAAGCCGCCCCTTCAGTTTTCAAAATTTCCGACTGACTGGAATCCAGCTCTACTGTTTGGCCATTGGCCAAAGTAAGCTGAATCTGATTACCAGCTATTTGCTGTTCTGTATGGTTTTGCTGTAAAAACAGCCACCATGTTGTGCTAAGAGCAACTACTAAAACTGCAGCCAGGGCCAACACGCGATACAACTTAAACCGCCTGGCTTTTGCCATCTTTTGCTGGTAACGCTCTTGCAGTTCTATCCAGCCTTCATGTACCGGAAATCTTAACTGCACATCTTCTTCTTTTAACCTCATATTAATTTCTTCTGCAAATAGAAGCATTTCCAGCTCCTCAGGGTTCAATTCATCATCATCCGGCAACTCAGCGCTATGCTTAAGGTGATTCAATAATTTATCCCAGTTTATTTTCTCTTCCTGATCCATATCCTGTTAACGAAATCCAAACCATATAACGATTAAAATAATCATCCTGATAAGTTGCTGGCACTCTCGCCTTAAAAACTCGTAAGATAATTTGATGTGTGTTTTTACTGTATTTACAGAAATGTCAAGCTGCGCGGCAATTTCGGTGTACTTTAAGCCATCCTTATTGCTTAACAGAAATATATGTTTACGCCTTTCTGGCATCTGCTCAATAATTTCCCACAATGCACGGTCGCGTATTGCCTCACGCTCTTGCGTATCCCGCTCTTGGTAGCTGGCCATATTAGCCGATGCCCTCAGCATCAATTCGTTATTATAATCTACTTTCTGTGCCCTTTTTCTGTAGCTTAAGGAAGCATTTCTTACTGCTCTGAATGCATAACTCTTAAAGCTCGTATGCACTGCTATGGTAGAAATCTTATCCAGGCAATACATAAAAAAATTCTGGACAATATCTTTCGCAACTTCCTCATCTTCTACCACGTTATATGCAGCCGCACACAAAAAGGAATAATGTTCGTTAAAGTGCTCTTCTATCTTTGAAAGATCTGCCATTTACCTTCGGGTTTAACGTTTTCTTTATTTAACTGTCATCACACTGTTTATGATATCAATTGATTTATCAATATAAATATCGGTAGATAATTCCTTTGTCCACTTGGCGTACCAATCCTTAACTGCGGTGCCCCCATTTGGTGTAGCCAGCACTTTCAATCTCCTGTTTGCAGGCAATTGGCTGGCAGCGTCAATTTGTTTGGTATAATTTAACAACACTTGTTGCTGCTTCACAAACTCGGCAGGATTTAAGCTAACAGACTTCAACTGTTCTTCTGCCAACAATTTACTCTTTTCATCTATATTTTTAAAAATATTAATTTGACCAACTGCTGCACGGCCCAAATTCTTCATTTTATTCCAGCTAGCTACTGCCCGAACAGGCTGATAAGCAGCTGGCGAAATGCTATCCCAGGCCAATGCTGCATCTCTATATTTCTCCCTGCTTTCTAAATAAGCCAGTTTTCCTGGTAACACAATATCAGATAATACACCTTTCGATTGCGTAGAGGCTCCGGTAACCCTGTAAAATTGAAATTGACTTATTCTCAATGAGCCATAACTGATATTAGGAATTCCTTTTTTCCTATCTCCCATTTTCCCCATGGGTAGCGTAGGTTGTGCCGTTCCCTTTCCAAAGCTGGCCGGTGCCCCGATAATTAATCCACGCTTATGATCTTGAATTGCTGCAGCAAATATTTCTGAAGCAGATGCGCTGTGCTCGTTCATCATCACCACTAAGGGGCCGGTATATAAGGCTGGTTCAGTAGTGGTTGGCGTAAAAAGGGCATTTACTTCCTTCACCAAAACTTTAGGTCCCGCACCTAAGAAAAAACCGGCAATATCTACTACTTCATCTAAAGAGCCACCGGGATTATCACGTAAATCTACGACCACTCCTGCAACCTTTGCCTCCTTAAGCTTCAGCAGCTCTGCCCTAAAATCAATGGCTGCGTGGGCTCCTTTCGGGTTGTTCACATCTACATAAAACTCTCTTAAAAACAGATAACCTATTTTCTTACCATTTTTCTCTATAATTGCACTTTTAGCTTTGGTTTCTTCTTCATTGATTTCTGCCCGCATTAGGGAAACTGTTTTTAGGGTCCCATTGGCTGTCATCAGCCCTAATGATACACGGGTATCTTTATCTCCTCGGATCATTCCACCTACTTCTACTCCCGACATGCCCACCACATCTACCATCTCACCTGCTGTATTGCTAATGCTTACAATTCGATCGTTGGCCTCAATTTTTCCACTCCTCATCGCCATTCCTCCCGGCCTAACTGTTTTAACGAAAACATCACCTTCCTTTTCCTGTAACTCTAAGCCTATCCCATAAAATCGCTTAGCCATACTGGCATCAATCATTTTCAACTGAACAGGTGCTATATATTGGGTATGTGGCTCTACCTGAAGGGTTACTGTGCTTAAAAACTGACTAAACCTTTCGCTCTGAGCAGTTGGGCCTGTTAAATTTTTAAATGAATTACTTAGCCATCTCTCTATTTTAGTACGTGCTTGTTTTTCCAGCTCAGGGCTATTCATTTTGGTTTTGTCTAGCTCCATCATTTTCCTCAACACCAGGTATTTCGCACGTTGTCTCCATACGTTCTGCAATTCAGTTTCTGTACTGGCATAATCTCTTAGTTTTCCGTACAACTGTACAGATTCTTTCAGCGTAAAATCGAAAGGTGTAGACAATACTTTTTGATATCCTTCGGCAGCAGCATGTAATCGTTGCTGGTAGCGCTCAAATGCAGCATTAAAAAAAACGGCATTACCTTCATTAAGAGCTTCATCTACTGTAAGTTGATATTGTTTCAAATCTTCAAAATCACTTTTAAGGAATACATCTTTATTGGGATCCAAACCTTCAAGAAACTTTTTCCAAATTGTTTTAGAGAAGTTATCATCTATAGGTTTGGGATGTACATGATTTTCCTTCAGGTTTTTTACTACAGCAAGGATAGTTGCTTTTTGAATTTCTCCAGCGCTAGGTTCTTGCGCTTTTGCTAGCAGCGGTAGCAACACCGCACAGGCGATGGCGGCTCCGGTGAAATACCGGGTCCTGGTAAAGTAGTTAGTTTTGGTCATAAAATTAGGTTATTCAGTTAAAGGCGAAGTGGAAACAGAAAAGGGTGAAAAAATGAGAAGCTATTTTTGAAATAATTACAGTGCAACTTTTGAAAGTTCGCCCTTCACAAAGTTCCGGATCACCTCAGCAGGTATGGTTAAACTGCTCGTCCGGCTAAGACGCGCAATATTTATCCCGTAAAATTTCCCATTAGCGTCGAACAATGGTCCTCCGCATTCAGCCGGTTTTAACCTGCCATCATGAATGATTATATTATTGAACCCGGAATATCTTTCACTCCTTCCATCCAGAAAACGATAGGCAATATGCATTTCTAATCCTGATTGATTCATTTTAACCGCAACACGTTTCTCCTCCCGCACACCATTTCTCGAAAATGCCAGGTTAACGGTATCATTTGAGATATAACTTTCAATTTCCTCGCGAAGATCACTTTCACCATGCACAGGCTTACCATTAATACTCAGTAACTCATCTCCTAAAGATATTTTTGCCTTACTTGCCGGCCCACCCGGCATCAGGCTGGCAACGGTTACTTTTCCATCTGATAGTTTAGTGTTAAGCCCGATATAAGCAGTACTTGGTACTTTTTTAATATTGAGCTGTGTGTTTCCCAGAATACTGAAAACCATTTTATCATCCGCTACCGGAGAAACCAAAGACTTCCCCAAATCACTAAACTGCACAACATCATTTGAAATCGACGACAACTTAATTCCTTCGTTTAGTGGCTGATCTATTGTCAACAAAACCAGATCATTAGCTACATCGCGAGCAATTATCTGTGCAGGAACCTCTTTGTTGGCTGCAACCTCAACAGATACGACATTGCTAATCATTGAACTTTTAGTGACGATAAAGCTTTTGTTTTTCCAGTTTCCTGAAGCAGATAAACCATCCGGTTTTATTAGCGTACCTAATACATGGATAGGTATCCCCTTCCCTTTGTATGGGCTTTTAATTTTCACACAAGCAGTGCCAAGCTGGTTTATTAAAGCTTTACTTAAATTGTCGTTCAGTTGTGTTATGCCTGCCATAACCTTCAAATCGCTATTGCTGGTAGGACTGGCTAAAGTATTTTCAGTAGGTAAAGAGGTGTAACTTTGTGGATCCATAAGTGCGTTCCAGTACTTTCGATAGGTATCAACCGGAATTTCAAAGTTATCATCTAAGGATAGCTCTACCCTACTATGCAAACCGATTACCCTACCTTTCATATCAAACAAGGGTCCTCCAGAATCTCCTGGCTCCATCAAACATGTCGAACGCATAAAGCCGTTTTTTGATTCTGCCTCTGCAACATACCCAAACCTAATGGTTGGAGTTTTAGCTTCTACAGTTCCTGGATAAGCAATACTGATACAAGGCGTACCCTTTTGCAGTGTCGAGGACCATCCCATGGGCGCATATACCCAGGTTCCTTTGTCTACAATTTTCAGCATGGCTGCATCATTAGATACAATTCTTCCCAACCCTCTGGCAAATCTTTTTTTGCCATCAGCAAAATTCACCTGATATAACTGATCGGGTTTAACTGCATGTGCAGCAGATAGTATAATACCAGCTGTATCTATTACCACACCACTAAAGGCACCCGGCAAAGCTATATCCTTACTAGGATCATAAGGTGTTATCAATACAGAAGCCTGGTAAACTTTTCGGACCACCTGCTGAATATCTCGCCCCAGCTTTTTGATATCTACACGATTGACTTGTGCAAATCCCTGCAAATTAATGAACAGGATAGCAAATAAAAATAATAATTTCTTCATCTTTTTGGTTATGCCGTTTAGGCAATGTTTAGGTATCAATTAAGGCGATCCTTAATCCAAAAAGGGTGAATTTCAATTAAAAAATATTAGCTGGTATTAATATCGATTAAATAGCGATATTTTGATTAAAACAAAAGCCCCTTCTGCATTTGCAAAAGGGGCGCTATAAGCTGTTTAGATAATTGACAATTAATTAATCGTTATAATGTACTGTCGTCTTGTTTAATTCATTAAATAAACTGGATCCTGATGGGAATAGAATGCAATTATGCATGTTGAAGTATAAATTCAGCATCAACATTTAACTGTGTGTAAACTGACTTTAAAAATTCAACATCAGCTTTTTGCTTGCCATTCATAATAAGAGACAATTTCGCTGTACTTACATTTAGTTTCTCAGCAAGATCTTTCTGTTTCAACTTCATTTCGTACATCTTCATTTCAATCATCCCAACCAGAGTATCAGGTGGGGGGACTGTGTACTTTTCTTGTTCATAAGCTTGTGCTGTAAGCGCCAAAGTACGGATTTCTGCTAGCTCTTCTTTTGAGACGTTATGGCTTCCTTTAGACATCAGGCTATCAATTTTAGCCATTACAGCATTGTAATCTGATTCTTTCTTTATTATATTCATCGGTGTTATGGATAAATAGGGGTAAATTTAAGCTGCCTGATCTCCCACAGACAAAGCAAGGGGCTCATTTAAATAACAGAGCTGTTTTTTAACTTGTCATAATCCGCATGCGTTCCAACAAAACGAACAAAAACTGTCCTTACATCAAAGAAAATTAACGTAATAATTCTATAACCATTGCCTTTGATATTGAAAACAAAACGATCGTTGCCTATTGCATCAACGGAATTGAACATTTGCTTAATTTCGTGAAAGTTTGACCAATCTGCCTGGCTCGCCAGCCTATACCAATTATTTAAAGCATCTTTTGCATCAGCATGTATCTCATAAAATTCTCTGAGTGTTCCGTAGCTTATTACTAGCATAGCGAATAATTCATTAACACAAAATTATCAATTTTATTTTAGATAATTAAATTTAATTTAGGTTTTCTAAATTTAATTTAGATATAAAGCGCCAGTTCTGAATAAAAATAATTAAGAGTTAATTTTAGCTTGCATTTCACATACGATTAAAGCCTTATCTGAATATTGGCTATTTAACACTTTCACTATCAATCAGCTTCACCTGTTTCCCCATTTTCTTTTGGATAACCTCGAAATGATGTAATTCATCGGTGTTAACCAGCGATATTGCCTCTCCTGCATTCCCTGCGCGGCCAGTTCTGCCAATGCGATGAACATAATCCTTTGGCGATCTTGGTAATTCGTAATTAATTACAAAAGGAAGCTGGTCGATGTCAATTCCTCTACCCATCAAATCTGTAGCCACCAATATTCGAAGTTTACCTGATTTAAAAAGGTATAAGGCTTCCTTTCTTGCCCCCTGACTTTTTTTACTGTGAATAGCTTTAGCATCAAAATTATTTTTGCGAAGCTTATTTACAACAGCATCAGCGGTTTTAACAGAAGAGGCAAATATCAGCACTTGTTTCATTTCGTGATGATTGATCAAATAACGCAAGAAAGGTCCTTTCTTTTCGTCTGATACAATATAAGCTACCTGGTTGATCTGCTCAATCGAATCCTCCTGACTTTCTATTTTGATCACCATCGGATCATGCAACAATACCTGATGAATCTGTTGAAGATCTGCACTCAAAGTAGCAGACAATAATATATTCTGACGTTTTTCAGGTAGAAGCGCGATAATTTTATCTACCTCTTCTTTAAATCCGAGATTGAGCATCTTATCTGCTTCATCCAGCACCAAAGTTTCAATGCTTGATAGATGCACTGCATTAGAATCTACCAGTTCTAGCAATCTTCCAGGCGTGGCGACAAGCACATTTACGCCCTGAAGGGAGGTCATTTGTGGATTAATAGAAACCCCACCGTACACCGCCAGGGTTTTAACAGGTACAGAAAGCCCGCGACTAAAAGTATGAAAAACCTCTTTTACCTGCTCGGCCAATTCTCGTGTAGGTACTAATACCAATACATTAACATGGCGGTTTCTAAGCGCAGATGCCGCTTGCAAATTCATCAATAAGGGTAAAACATAGCTGGCTGTTTTCCCTGAACCTGTTTTAGCAATGCCTAGAATATCTTTTTTATTTAATATGGCTGGTATAGCACTTTCCTGGATGGGTGTTGGATCAGTAAAGCTTTGATTAGACAATACTTTTAATAAATCTGGCGACAAGCCAAGAGAACTGAATGGCATATATTCTTTTTTTTAAAAATTAATCCAAAATTGCCACAATTAGGTTCTTGCAGCGTTGCTGGTTTGGCTCCCGCCCCCAGAGTAGAAATTCTGTTAAAGCAAAAAGCCCTCTAAATCCTAAGATTTAAAGGGCTTTTAAGTCGGGGTGGCAGGATTCGAACCTACGACCTCCACATCCCAAATGTGGCGCGATACCGGGCTACGCTACACCCCGAAAAGGTATCACCTTTGTGGTATTAGAGCTTTTTCTGGCTCTCCCGAATCATCTTACGTTCCGATTGGGATTGCAAAGATAGGAATTAGAATACATCTTACAAGAGATGGCAACATTATTTTTTAAGTTTTATTCTAGATAACTAATAATCAGCAAATTATTTTTTCTTAATCAGAACCTGGTTTAAATATTTTCCCGGAGATTAGACAGACAACACGCAGAACTAAGCTTATACTTTCTAAAATATGTAATACGATTGATATTTTTACCACAAAGACCACTAAGTAAAGACACAAAGGGCACAAAGCTGGGTTTATATTTTCTCAAATGCCTTACATGGTTAAATATTTTTACCACAATTTCACTGTATGGAGCACAAAGGGTTCTATGCTGCGTTTATATTTCTTAAATGTCTTACATGGTTAATATTTTTACCACAAAGGCCACTATGTAAAGGCACAAAGGGCATAAAGCTGGGTCTATATTTTCTTAAATGCCTTACATGGTTAAATATTTTTAACCACAAAGGCCACTAAGTAAAGGCACAAAGGACACAAAGCTGGCTTATATTTTCTTAAATGTCCTACATGGTTAATATTTTTACCACAAAGGCCACTAAGTAAAGGCACAAAGGGCACAAAGCTGGGTTTATATTTTCTTAAATGCCGAACATGGTTAAAACCCTTGCTTGCGAAAACTTAGCGGACTTTGCGGTTTAAGGGCTAAAAACCCATTTAATGACAAAATCTATAGATTTAGTTGATATTTATCCTGAACTAATCTCCTAAAAGTGGTAACTTTGACTTAACAACAAAACGCAGATCGATTTTCTGCACCCAACAAAACAATGAATGATGATTTCTTAGGGGACTTACTGAAAAGACCGTCGGCAGGAATTACTTTACCCAGTAACGAATTTATAGCTACCTGGGCATTGGAATTGCTCCATCTCCTATTTCCTGAAAATGAAGAAAGTAAAGCGCAAAACCTTATCGAGCTGAAAGCCAGAAGCCAAGAACTTAAAGATACACTTAAAGGTATGCTACACCCTAGCCTGCTTCCTGAAGGTAATGCAGAAAGTATTACAGAGGCCTTTTTTGCGGTGTTGCCAGAGGTTTACCAAATTCTACGTACCGACTTAAGAGCCATCTTTGAGGGTGATCCGGCAGCACGTAGTCAAACAGAAGTGCTTAGAACCTATCCTGGCTTTTATGCCATTTATTTCTATCGCATTGCGCACCAACTGGCCATTTTGGGTGTATCCTTAATGCCACGTATCTTAACCGAACATGCCCATTCCAAAACAGGTATAGATATCCACCCGTTGGCACGTATTGGAGAATATTTCCATATTGACCACGGAACTGGAATTGTGATTGGGGAAACCAGTCTGCTGGGAAAAAACGTTAAAATTTATCAGGGTGTAACCTTAGGAGCCATGAGTGTAAGTAAATCACTGGCAGGCAATAAACGCCATCCTACGGTAGAAGATAATGTGGTCATCTATTCTGGTGCCACCATTTTGGGTGGAGAAACGGTTATCGGACACGATAGTGTAGTTGGCGGTAATGTGTGGTTAACGGAAAGTATACCTCCCTACTCTACGGCATATCACTCGCCAGTAATTCGATTGGGCAAATCAAAACAAACTCATACAAATTCATAATTATGTCGAGCATTATAGAACTGATTGGAAATACCCCTTTAGTCGAACTGAAAAAACTGAATCCAAATCCAAATGTCAAAATATTTGCCAAATTAGAAGGTAATAACCCGGGCGGTAGTGTTAAAGACAGGGCATCGCTAAATATGATTAGAAGTGCTATAGAGCGAGGAGAGATTGGTCCTGGTACTAAGTTGGTTGAGGCTACAAGTGGAAATACAGGTATTGCACTGGCCCTAATTGCGCGCTATTACGGACTTGAAATCGAATTGGTTATGCCTCAAAACTCTACTAAAGAGCGTAAACTTACCATGGAGGCTTTTGGTGCACAAGTAACTTTACTAGAGAGCATTGAAGTTTGCAGAGATTATGCTGAGGATAAAGGAAAAACCGAAGGACACTTTTTGTTGAACCAATTTGCTAATCCCGACAACTATTTAGCGCATTATCGAACTACCGGCCCGGAAATTTTACGCGATACGGATGGAAAAATTACTCATTTTGTAAGTGCCATGGGTACTACAGGCACCATCATGGGATGCTCCAGATACTTAAAAGAACATTTACCTCAGGTACAGATTATTGGCTGCCAGCCTACCGAAGAAGCCAGTATACCTGGGATACGGAGGTGGCCGGTGGAGTATTTACCCAAAATATTCGAACCAGAACGTGTAGACAGAACGATAGATATCTCGGCTATTGAGGCGACTGAATTAACCAGAAAACTAACTAAGGATGAAGGCATATTTGCCGGAATGAGCACCGGTGGAGCCTGCTCGGCAGCCATACGCGTAGCACAGGAATTAGAAAGCGGTGTTATTGTATTTATTGCTTGCGATCGTGGAGACCGCTATTTAAGCAGTGATCTTTTTGGGTAATAAAGTTATTCGCAGGACGGGATTTTAAACAAGGATCTCATAGTAAATCTCCTAACACGCGCGTCACCCTGAACCTGTTCAGGGTCTTTTATATCGGTTTCTTTTAAAGATGCTGAAACAAGTTCAGCAAGACGGGATTATTCGCGCGTCACCCTGAACTTGTTTCAGGGCCTTTTATATCGGTTTCTTTTAAAGATGCTGAAATAAATTCAGCAAGACGGGATTATTTGTACGTCACCCTGAACTTGTTTCAGGGCCTTTTATACCGGTTCCTTTTAAAGATGCTGAAACAAGTTCAGCAGGACGGGATGATTCGTACGTCACCCTGAACTTGTTTCAGGGTCTTTTATATCGGTTTCTTTTAAAGATGCTGAAACAAGTTCAGCAGGACGGGATTATTCGCGCGTCACCCTGAACTTGTTTCAGGGCCTTTTATACCGGTTACTTTTAAAGATGCTGAAACAAGTTCAGCAAGACGGGATTATTTGTACGTCACCCTGAACCTGTTCCGGGCCATTTTTACAGGTTTATATTAAAGATGCTGAAATAAATTCAGCAAGACGGGATTATTCGCGCGTCAGCCTGAACTTGTTTCAGGGTCTTTCCTACACGTTTACAGTAAAGATGCTGAAATAAATTTACTGAGTAGCTTTCTATTGCGTTACAGGTCAGCAAGACGTATTTTTAAATGAGATGGATAAAATCTGCTAATCATAAAAATTAATTTACAGCGGGAAGATTAAATACGCCTTTCAGCTTAATATCATCTGAGGATGATCCCACCATAACCGTAAAGTCGCCCGGCTCAACTACCCATTTCATATTGGCATTAAAGAGTTGTAAATCTTCTGTGGTTAAAGCAAAGGTAACAGTCTTTTGCGCTCCAGCGGATAAGTGTAGCCTGGCAAACTTTTTCAATTGTCTGTCTGCAGTAACTACTGAGCTGGTTTCATCTCGTAGATAGAGTTGAACTACCTCATCTCCTGCTAAGTTACTTGTATTTTTAAGCTTGAAACTTACAGTCACTATATCACTTCCCGCTGTTTTAGTGATAATCAGATCGCTATACTCAAATTTGGAATAGCTTAAACCGTAGCCAAATGAATATAAAGGCTTCGCCGATGTTTCTACATAATCATGAGAAAGTGGACGCTTGGCATTGTAATATACAGGTAACTGTCCTACAGATTTAGGCACAGAAATCGGTAATCTTCCTGCCGGGTTGTAGTCACCAAAAAGCACATCCGCTATGGCATTTCCTCCCTCCTGGCCAGGGTACCAGGCGTTTAAAATAGCAGGAATATGTTCAGCCGGCCAGTTTAAATTAAGTGGTCTGCCTTCAATAGTCACTAACACTACAGGCTTTCCGGTTTTGGCAACAGCCTGAAGCAATTCCAATTGTTTTCCCATCAAATCAAGTGTTGAACGATCATATCCTTCGCCACTTTCCATATCACTAACACTTACTTCAGACGCTTTAACATTTGCTGCGCCAGTAGATAGGTATTCTGTTTTAAAATCCCTTGCACTCGACCCTCCTAAAACTACCACTACAGCATCGGCTTGATTCGCGGCATTAACAGCTTGTGCGAATTGTACATTAGCTGTATCCCGAATGGAACACCCTTTAACGTAGGAAACTACGGTAGATTTAGAGACTTTATTTTTTATCCCTTCCAATACGGTTACAATAGCCTGCTCGTCTTGTGGGGCAGTATAATCTCCCAGCTGATTATAAATATTATCGGCATTGGGGCCAATAACAGCGATATTTTTGATCGTTTTACTCAGAGGAAGGGTATTTTTATCATTTTTTAAAAGAATGATAGATTCTTGAGCAACTTTTCTGGCCACATCAACGTGCGCCAAGCTTCTGGCCACTTTTTTAGCAGATGCTACATTAACATAGGGATTTTCAAAAAGACCCAGATTAAATTTCTGCCTTAGCACATTTGCCACAGCACTATCCAAAACAGCCTTGCTTACCTTTCCACCTTCAACGGCCTTTTTAAGTGCTTTCCCGTATCCGTAACCACTTAAATCGGCATCTAAGCCTGCATTAATGGCCATACTCGCTGCCTCTTCTGCACTATTAGCTACATGGTGATTGCTTCTAATCCCTGAAATACTGCCCAAATCCGAAACCACAAAACCTTTAAAACCCCAATCGCCGCGTAAAATATCTTTCAGTAATACTGGGTTTGAAGAACAAGGAATGCCATCGATAGAGTTATAAGCGGTCATAACTGATAAAGCGCCCGCCTTTACTGCCGCCTTGAATGGAGGGAGGTAAGATTGATGCAATTCTCTTGCCCCGATAGCTACACTGCCCCCATTGTGGCCACCTTCGGGTACGCCATATGCAGTAAAATGTTTAAGCGTAGAGATAATATGGTGATTTGATTTTAAATCATTGCCTTGAAAACCCTTTACCATAGCTACCCCCATGGCACTATTAAGGACCGGATCTTCACCATAAGTTTCTTCTACCCTAGACCAGCGAGGCTCTCTGGCCAAATCAAGCACCGGGCCGTAACCAATATGTGCACCTTGCGCCCTTGCCTCTGTAGCAATTACTGAAGCCATTTTTTCGATTAACTGCGGATTCCAGGTGCTGCTTTGACCTATGGAAGTAGGAAAAACAGTAGTACCAATGGCCATGTGCCCATGCGGACATTCTTCGGCAAATAACATCGGAATACCCAATCGCGTATTTTCTATTACATATTTCTGTAGTGCATTGGTTGCCTTAGCAGAAAGCTCCGGATTTAATCCTGTTTTAAGTGTTTTCTGTGTCCAGGGATCTGCTCTCAAAGTTGCCCAAAGCATCCCGGTATATTGTTCCTTCTGGGCTTGCTTAAATTTATCACTTGCCGAAACCTCAGTCCCTTGCTTATCGTACATCTCCCAACCCAGCAATACCGAAACCTGCCCTACCTTTTCCTCCAATGTCATCCGGGATATCAAATCCTGAATCCTTTGTTCAACAGGTAGCTTGGCATTTTTATAAACAGGTTTCTGTTGAGCATTAAGATGGAGGGCAAAGCCCGATAAAAGCAACAAAAAGGAAATGGATTTATTCATCGTGATTTAATTTATTCTTCCGCTGGTAACAGCATCTTTTTCATGACACTTACCGGCCACTGATGGGGTAATGGTAATCAAAAAATAGTGATTCTGTGTTTTGTATCGATTGCAAAGCTAAAAATATAAGAAGAGTCTGCAAGGGCTGAATTGTATTTTTAATACCGCATCAATATAAATGAGAAGAAAAAATTTGGCGTTTAGTGCTTATGACTTTGCCCAGGCCTTACGAAGAAACCTTAGCCAGTTTCCGTGCATCATGTTTTCAATATCCTGCTGCTTATAGCCCCGATTGGCGAATAAATCCGGAAGTTTACTCAGATCTGCAATACTCTCCAAATCGAATGGACATTGTTCCCTTCCAAACGCACCGTCAAGATCCGATCCAATGCCTACATGTTCTGCATTTCCAGCAAGCTGGCAGATGTGGTCGATGTGATCTACCATGACCTCAAGGCTACAGTTCATTGATTGAGGTTTTGAAATGCCCCTCTGCCATCCTGGAACCATCATCCAGGCATCCAGGGCTGCACCAATTACCGCTCCGCGTGATATCAGTTCCTTAATCTGCTCATCACTGAACTGTCTGTTGTGGTTCACCAATGCCCGGCAGTTATTATGCGAGGCCCATACATGACCATTAAAATGATCAAGAGCGTCCCAGAAGCTATCATCGCACAGGTGTGTGGCATCTAATATTATGTTGAGTCTTTCCATTTCAGCGAGCAAGGCATAGCCTCCTGGTGCTAGTTTCCCAGTTGCATCAGTACCTTGTGCATATCGCCCGGGTCCATAATGTGCAGGTCCGAGCGCCCTGAGTCCGCTATCATAAGCGGTTTGCAAATACTCTATAGAAACAATTGAATCTGCTCCCTCCAAGCTTAAAATATACCCGATTGGATGTTCAGCCTCCGAAGGCGCTTGAGCCCATAGCCGAATGTGAGCTTCTAAATCTGGCAGGGAACTGATCTGCGCCATTTCACCACATTTTTCCATAGCCCTATACCAGGCCAATTGTCCCTGCGTTTGTGCCCAGGCCTGTTCTGGTGAATGCCAGCCTGGTAAAGGATTTTCTGGTGCCACAAACCTTGCAATTTGTGTGGCTACCACTAAACCAATATTCCCTCGCCTCAATTCTGCGAAAGATACAGTCGCATTTCCCCGATCTGGTTTATCCTTCATTCCTGCTTCCCGCTTATTGATCTCGGCAAGTGGCTGCCGGAGGTCACGATTCCATTCCAGGGCATTCATACTTAAATCGAGATGCGCATCTATCGTAAACATAGGCTTATATGGTTATTTTTCTTTTTCTTGAACTGATTGGCCAGCTTTTTCCGGCCAGGCCGGTATTAATACAAGTGGCACTTTCATACAGCGCCACTGTTGGACAAATGTGATAGGGCAAACCATAAAGTAAATCACCAACCCGAAAAGCATGTTCATTACCCGCATCCAACACTAAATGCTCTTCACTCTGACTAACTACCTTAAGCGCCGGAGCATTAAGAAAAACGACTCTTCGATCCAGGCTCTTCTCTGCAGCTACGGCTTTGTGTCCTAAGTCACAACAAATCAGGTTTGGCTCGGGCAGGGAAACAATTCTTGAAATTACCAAAGCCGCGCATGCAAAATGCTGTTCTTCGTAAGCTTCCTGGTATCCCTTGTCCCAAAGTGCAAAGGTCCCCGGACTGCATTCAAAATCACTTTCAACGTTGTAAACTGTGTAGGTAGGACTCCCACCCGCTACAACCGAAACTTGATGTCCAGATCTAGCAGTAATCTCCGCTTGTAAGTTCCTTAGCAAGGATATAATTTCCAAAGCCTGCTCTCTACGGATATCGAACGCAGTTTCTTGAACATGACCATCATAAGCATGTAAGCCCTTAAAGATTAAATGATCTAGCTGCTGTAAATCAGAAAAAAGTTTGACCACCTGTGCAGGAAGAATGCCAGTCCTGTCCATCCCCACATTAACATCAATCCACACCGAACTCTTTAGTCCATTGGCGATAGAAAGGGTATTCAAAGTCGCTGCAATGTTCTTATCATCGACAAGGCAACTAAACTTACTATTCGGATACTTAAGCTGAAGGGCCATAAACCGGTCTATGTTTGGCCCAACAGGCTGATAAGCTAACAGTACATCTTTGGCTCCCGCCTGTGCCAGCATTTCTGCTTCAGCAATTGTTGCACATTTGAATTTCGAAATCCCGGCCGCAATCATCAGTCGGCTCAGGTCAATAGATTTATGCGTCTTCACATGCGGGCGAAGCCGTTCCAGATCATTAATCATCGAAATCACCCGCTTAATGTTGTCCTCAATGCGGTCAACATAAAACACAAGACCCGGTGATTCCACAACGTGAGGGTTGTTGATCAAATACCATTCATCTCTTATCATCGTGGTGATTTCCTAATATAATTCAAACAGGGCTTCTACCTCCACCGGGATATTATCAGGAAGCGAACCGAAACCAACAGCACTTCTAACGCCAATGCCATTTTCAGTGCCCCAAACCTCGGCAAAAAGCTCACTACAACCATTAATAACGAAAGGATGCTTTTCAAAATCAGGGGTACAGTTAACCATACCCAGTACTTTGATCACTCTTTTCACTTTATTCAAACTCCCTAAATTACTTTTAATGGTTGATAGCATGGTTAGGCCAACCTGTCTTGCGGCCAGTTTCCCTTCTTCCTGGTTCATATCTTCTCCAATTCTTCCGATAATCAACGACTTATCATCTCTCACCGGACCATGGCCACTGAGATATAAGTATTTTCCATCCACCAGGCATGGTTTATAAACCCCTAGAGGTGCTGGTGCAGGGGGTAAACTAAGTCCAAGTTGTTCAAAACGCGCATCTGCAGTTAAATTTTCCATATTATGATATTATTGTTTTCAATAAAAGTATGCCAATAAGGCCAACTGTTCCCACTATGGTCTCCATGAGTGCCCATGATCGAAAAGTATCCTTTAAACTGAGGTTAAAGTATTCCTTAAACAGCCAAAAGCCGGAGTCATTCACATGCGAGAACATTAAACTCCCTGCGCCAACCGCCAATACCATCAAATTCGGATCGGTATGAGTGGCGGTCATGAGGGGTAGAATAATCCCTGCCGTGGTAAGTCCTGCAACGGTAGCCGAACCCACGCAAAACCGGATCAATGCGGCAATCAGCCATCCCAAAAGCAAGGGCTCGACAGATAATACCTGCAAATAGCCGGCAATCTCCTTACTCACACCACTTTCGGTCAAAATCTGCTTCAGCGCCCCCGAACCTGCGATAATCAATAACACAAGCGCGATATCCTTCAGGGCATCGCCAAAAATTTGCGAGAGATAATCCATTGATTTCCCTCTTGCAATCCCTAAAAAATAACTGGCCAAAATCAATACCAGCAGCATTACAATAGAAGGTTGCCCCAAAAAGGTAATAACCGGAATAAGTGATGAGTCGGGATGCAGTACCAACGGGAGCAGCGCAGCCAATCCCAACAAAATAACGGGCAATAAAGCCGTAAACAAACTGATAAAAGTTCCAGGCAGCTCTTGATCGGGTAGTTCTTTGGCAGTGAATGAAGCCATTGGGTTAGAAGGAATCTTTTTAAGTGTTTTTGCGAAAAGAGGTCCGCCAATTAATATGGCCGGTATGGCTACTAACATTCCGTAGCCAAGCGTAAGCCCCATGTTGGCCTTAAATTGAACCACCAACGCAGCCGGCGAGGGATGCGGAGGCAAGAAACCATGGGTAACGGATAGTGCGGCAAGCATGGGTAATCCGATGTATATGGCAGGTAATTTATACCGGTAAACTATCGAAAAAATTAAGGGCACCATGAGTACGAACCCTATTCCGTAATACAATGGAATTCCTATCACAAAACCGGTAATTACCATGGCCCATTGAATGTAGCGGGTACCAAACACGCCTACCATCACCTGGGCAATTTTCTGTGCAGCACCACTCTCGGCAACCAGCTTGCCCAGCATAGCTCCTGTGGTGATGATGATTACCAGCGAACCTAAAACATCGCCGATGCCCTTTTCTACTGCAGCAGCAATTTGAGGCAAGGGTAAACCAAGGCCTATGCCTGCAAATAACGATACCACCAGAAAGGCCAGGAATGCATTAACTTTAAATACTGCAATCATTAAGATTAACAGTGCAATACAGCTTAAAACGATTATTAGGGTCATGTATTTACAATGATTTCATCGGTAAGATTGATCTATAGCTCATTGCAAAATAAGGATTATTTCTTTTTCAGCGGGATGTTGGCCTTATTAAATTGAAGAAGGTTAGGTATTTGGTGCCGCCTGCCCTAGCCCAGAAAAATTCAAATTAAGCAAAAAGCCCTCTAAATCTTAAGATCTAGAGGGCTTTTAAGTCGGGGTGGCAGGATTCGAACCTACGACCTCCACATCCCAAATGTGGCGCGATACCGGGCTACGCTACACCCCGATTAGGTATCACCTTTTACCTCTTTCAGAGGAATGACAAACGAGTTTATCATTTTTGTTTTGGCGGTGAGGGCGGGATTCGAACCCGCGGTACCGTTACCAGTACGACAGTTTAGCAAACTGTTCCTTTCGGCCTCTCAGGCACCTCACCTTCCTTTTCAATTTCGCCGAAGCGTTGTTGTTTTTCGGTGTGCAAATATAGTAAAACAACCTATTCTTCAAAAAAAAATTACAATATTTGTTGATAATCTATGCGCACATGATAGATGCTCATCAGCATCGTCTTGAATATCAATTTGATAGTTTCAATATCTTTTAACGTCAAATCGCAGTCGTCTAACTGATTTTGCTCCAATTTGTAGTTAATTATCCGTTCAACCAGGTCATTTATATTCTGAGCATCGGGATTTTTCAGACTTCTTGAGGCTGCTTCGACCGAATCTGCCAACATTAAAACACCAGTTTCCTTACTAAATGGAATCGGTCCCGGGTATCTGAAAATGTTTTCATCCACAAATTTCTCCGGCGAATTTTTCAAAAATGACTGATAAAAATAATCCACCCTCGTATTGCCATGGTGCGTACGAATAAAATCTATAATTGCTTCCGGTATCTGATTTTTTCTTAAAATCTCAATTCCTTTATGTACGTGCTGAATAATAATCTGTGCACTTTGCTCATAAGGTAATTTATCATGCGGACTTACGGCCGTATTCTGGTTTTCAATAAAGTATTGCGGATTATCTACCTTACCAATATCATGGTATAATGCCCCTGCCCTAACCAGAACAGAATTACCTCCAATTTTAAAGATAGCTGCCTCTGCAAGATTAGCTACCTGTAAAGAGTGCTGAAACGTTCCTGGCGCTTTAAAAGCCAATTCACGCAATAACTTATTGTTGGTATTGGTAAGCTCTATGAGCGCCACATCAGACGTAATGCCGAATATTCGCTCAAATAAATAAATCAATGGATAGGCCAATAATGACAAGAGTACACTGAAAATAAAAGGCACAAAGTTAATCCACTCAATATCCCGAAGGGAACCTTCCCGTAAAAGTGCAATACCCACAAAGGCTACAAAATAAGCCAGAAGTATAAAAAGTGCCGATACCAGGAACCTTTCGCGCTTTACAAAATTCTTTATACTAAAGATGGCTACCATCCCCGCAGTTACCTGATAGAAAACGAACTCAAAGCTATTCGCCACAAAGAAGCCCGCAATCAAGATCACCAGCATGTGAAGGTATAAGGCCAGTCGCGTATCAAATAAAATCCTGATGATAATAGGTACTACGCAAAATGGAATATAATACAAACTGGCAATATTCATTTTCAAGGCCCAGGTTAGCGCCAGAAGCATTCCTGTGGTAACAATAAGGATTAAAGAAAGCTGTCGGTTATCGGCGAAAATATCTTTCCTGAAAAGAAAAAGGAAAGACATTAATATGGTTAGAATAAATGCAACCAGCACCACCTGACCAACATAAACCAGCGTTCGGCTACCGATTGTCTTGGTTTGTGCATCATACGTTGCTTTGTAGGATTCTAACTTCTGGTAAATTTCATCAGTAATTACATCGTTCTTAGCCACAATCAATTCGCCCTTTTGAACCATCCCCTTTGTAGTAGAAACATTATTAACCGTATTATCCTGAATAACCTGTGTTAAACGTTCATCGTAAATAATGTTGGGTGTGATGTGATCTTCTGCCAGGTTGGCCACCAAATCTGCCATCACCTGATTTGGCGCTTTGAAATTGCTTCTAAAATACAATAAGGCGGTTTCTGCGGTAAAAACATCCTGCGTATTGCGATCCTTACCTACATTGTGAGACATCAGCGAGAAATCGTAATTCTTTGCTCCACCCAAATGCTTTACATTTAAGCCAATAATCCCCCTATCATATATATCTTTTAAGATTTTATAGCCCTGATTTTTGTAAAGCACTTTATCTTTTTCATCCAGCTGTGTCGATTTCCATTTTATATCGAACTCATTGGAAAATTCTTCCAGGGCATTTGCAGTCACCTCAGGGTCTAGCTGATAAACAGGAAGCACATCTTTTAGTGCATTTTTCTTATCTGTAGTAACCTGCGGATTGGTTTTTAAAATGGCAAAGCTGAAAGGGGAAATCAGATCCTTATTCATCCATACTTTATTGCGCTCAAACTCGTACCTAAAGCGTGGCTGCTTAGGTAAAAACAGGGTAATGATGAAAACCGTAATCACCATCATTACATATTTAAGGTTGGAGGAGTATTTACGGTAAAGGATCTTATGGGAATTTCTCTTGATTTTTGCCAAAACAATATATTTATAGTGGAGTCAAAAATAACATTTTTATCTAATATACATTTTACTGGTTTCGTTTGCAATTACCAAATATTATATTTTACTTTATGATATCAAATTAATATCAATCATGTATCAAGAAAAAATTATTAATCCACCATCTGGATATTTAACATTCGCCTTGTTTCTGGCTTTATTGGGCGCTGCCATCTTTTGTTTTGTAACACAAAGTTTTATTTGGGGAGGCTGTTTACTCGCTTTTAATTTCTTTCTGGTTTTACCGGGATTAATTATCAATAACCCAAACGAATCTAAAGTATTAACCCTCTTTGGAAAGTACGTGGGTACAGTAAAAACAGATGGTTTCTTTTGGGTAAATCCATTAACAACCAAACGCAAGGTATCTTTAAGGGCAAACAACCTTAACGGCCAGCAATTAAAAGTTAATGATAAACTCGGAAACCCTATCGAAATTGCAGCTGTAGTAGTTTGGAAGGTGAATGAAACAGCAAAAGCTATTTTCTCTGTAGAAAATTACATGCAGTATGTAAATATCCAAAGTGAGGCCGCTGTTAGACACTTAGCTAACATCTTCCCGTATGATCATGCCGAGGGCGAAGAAAACTCTATCACCTTAAAGGATGGCGCTGAAAAAGTAAGCGACTTGCTGGAAGTAGAGTTAAACGAAAGATTGTCCAGAGCCGGTATTGAGGTGCTGGAAGCCAGAATCTCCCATCTGGCCTATGCCCCTGAAATTGCAAGTGCTATGCTTCAGCGTCAGCAAGCTACTGCTGTTATTGCTGCACGTAAGCTTATTGTTGAAGGAGCCGTGGGAATGGTTGAAATGGCATTGGAAAAACTATCTGAAAAAGGAATTGTAGATTTAGATGAAGAACGTAAGGCAGCCATGGTAAGCAACTTATTAGTTGTGCTTTGTGGAGATAAACACGTTCAGCCTGTAGTAAACACCGGAACGCTTTATAACTAAAGCCATGGAATTTGAGGAAAAACAAAACCTGAAATTGTGGTGGCTCTACATTATTTTAGGTGTAGATGCCACTATAGTGCTGAGCATTGTTCTTTTTGATAAGGGAGGCATGAGCCTTCAACAGTTAAAGGATAATTATTTTGGACCGCTTTGGGCAGTTATACTCCCTTTTATAATCATTTTTCTTATCCAGAAAAACAAACTTACACTCCATATTAACCAGGAAGGCATCTCCTATCGGTACTTTCCCTTTCATACTAAAACCTGCTTATTCACATTGAAAAGCCTCGATAAGGCCTACATCAGAAAATACGATGCATTGTCGGAATATGGTGGTTATGGAACAAGAATAAGGTTGTGGTTTAAGTTTCGCGATAAGGCCTACATTCTGAATGATAAGAACAAGGGGCTTCAGCTCGAATTTAAAAACGGCAAGAAATTACTTTTCAGCACCAATAAACTAGAGGCACTCGAAATGTTCCTCATCAACTTAAAAATCAGGTACAATATACAAGCGATTGAATAAGCATGGCAGAGAAAGATAAAAAAGCTTTTGTATTAAGAATCAGCCCCAGCCTTTTAAAGGAAATAGAAACCTGGGCCGCTGATGAATTTCGCAGCACCAATGGACAGATCGAATTTCTCCTCACCCAGGCACTGAAATCAAGAAAAAAGGGCAAAAGTAAAGAGGAATAAAATTAAATGAGTGAAGGTCTCAAGGAGAGAATGAGTGAATGTTGAATTTAGAATGTTGAATTTTGAATGATTGAGTTTTAATGAACTATTGAACTATTGAACTATTGAACCAATAAACTAATTAAATCAAAATACCTAACTTAGCAGCCTAACCAAGATTCATAAAAAATATACTCATGAGAGAAGTTGTAATTGTTTCAGCTGTACGTACGCCTATAGGCAGTTTTGGAGGTTCATTAGCTCAGTTTTCGGCTACCCAATTGGGAGGTTTTGCAATTAAAGCAGCTATTGAACAAGCCGGACTTAAACCAGAAGATATTCAGGAAGTTTTTATGGGCAATGTATTGTCTGCTAATCTGGGGCAAGCACCCGCTACGCAGGCAGCAAAATTTGCCGGATTACCAGATCTTCCTGCCACCACTATTAATAAAGTCTGTGCATCAGGCACGAAAGCCATTATGCTTGCAGCGCAAAGTATTTCCAATGGCGATCAGGACATTGTAGTTGCAGGTGGTATGGAAAGTATGAGTAATGTGCCCTATTATTTAGATAAGGCCAGAAATGGTTATCGTTTAGGTCATGGTCAAATTACAGATGGTTTAGTTAAGGATGGCCTTTGGGATGTTTATAACGATTACCACATGGGCTCGGCTGCAGAGCTTTGTGCTACCGAATGTAACATCAGCAGAGAAGATCAGGATAAATTTGCCATCGAATCTTACAAAAGAGCCCAGGCAGCCCAGGTTGCCGGAAAGTTTGCTAAAGAAATTATTCCTATAGAAGTAAAAGATCGTAAAGGAGAAATCAGCATTATTGATACGGATGATGAACCTACAGCGGTAAAATTTGATAAAATACCAGGTTTAAAGCCTGTTTTCAAAAAAGATGGTACCGTTACTGCTGCAAATGCATCAACATTAAATGATGGTGCTGCTGCATTAATCATCATGAGTGCAGAGAAGGCCAAGGCTCTTGGAATTAAACCCTTAGCTAAAATCTTAAGCTTTGCAGATGTCCAGCAGGCACCCGAATGGTTTACTACTGCACCATCAAAAGCTATCCCCCTGGCCTTGCAAAAAGCTCAAATTGACATTCAAAATGTAGATTTTTTTGAAATTAATGAAGCATTTTCCGTTGTATCTATTGCCAATAACCAAAAGCTTAACCTCAACGAAAATCAAGTAAATGTAAACGGTGGGGCGGTATCTCTGGGTCACCCACTGGGTGCTTCCGGCGCAAGAATCGTAGTAACATTACTGTCAGTTTTAGCCCAAAAAGATGGCAAAATTGGTGTAGCAGGCATTTGTAATGGAGGTGGCGGCGCAAGCGCAATAGTGATCGAAAAACTTTAACTTATTATACCAAAAACTTAAATCGTTTAGTGCAAGGCATGAAGAACAGCTGCTTTTTTCTCTTTTTACTTTTCAGCTTAATTACTTCAAGGGGTATGGCGCAGCAATCGCCGAATAAGCTGGATAATTTTCAGGATTCCTTAATTAAACTATCCAACGAGGTAGTAAAGGCAGAAACTGACGATAAAAAGCTTGCGCTAAACGGTACATTTGTAAAAACGCTGGTAGAGTCTCTAAAAACTCCAAATTCTTTTGCCTACCAGTTTGATTCCTTAAAGAACGTTTCGGTAATCAAATCTCCCGACAGAAATTTAAGGATATTAAGCTGGTATGTTCAATTGGAAAATGGAACCTATCGATATTATGGTACAATACAGCTAAATACCAATAATGGCTCACTTAAACTTCTGCCATTAATTGATCAGACAGAAAACATTTCAGATCCAAACAGCATTCTGGATAATCAGAAATGGTTTGGTGCCAGGTATTACGAAGTTATCCCAGTTACCTCTGCAAGCAGGTTACCTTACTATATATTATTGGGTTGGAAAGGGAATACATCATTAACGACTAAAAAGGTAATTGAAATTTTATCTTTTAATCAGGATAAAGTTTCTTTTGGCGCACCGGTATTTGAAAGCAAAGAACTAAAAGGAAAGAACAGGGTCATATTTGAATATAACAAATCAAACGCCATGACCCTTAAAGCGGATAATAAAGCAGGCATGATCGTACTTGACCATATTGCGCCATTTGATCCGGAGATGGTTGGCAAATACCAATACTATGGCTCTGACGGTACCTTTGATGGCTTTAAAATTATTGGCGGAAAGCTGAAGCTCTTAGAAAATATCGAACTCAATAACGATCCGAATGCGCATGACGAGCTGTATGCCGATCCTAAAAAGAATGTTAAACCAGTCAGAAAATTCTAACATTATCCTTTGTTAACAGCTTCATTACCTTGTGCGGGGCTTAAAAATTTGTGAGTTTGCCATTCACTCCCTATATTGCGCCCTGCTAAACTAACTTATACAACACACAAATTCTGAATTCATAAACTAAAACCAACAAATGTTTTATGCAAACAACAATTGAAACTAAGGACGATTTCTTTAGCAGTAAAGTACTTGGTCATCCATCCGGGTTATTTGTACTTTTCTTTACCGAGATGTGGGAAAGATTTTCCTACTATGGAATGCGTGCTTTACTAGTACTTTTTTTAACCACTAAAATGTTTGGGGTTACCAATCCAGGTTGGGGTTGGGATAGCATCAATGCACTTTCAGTTTACGGTTCTTATACCTCATTGGCTTATTTAACACCCATTTTAGGTGGTTACATGGCCGATAAAGTTTTGGGATACCGATGGGCAGTTATCCTTGGTGCCTTAATTATGACATTGGGTCACTTGAGTATGGCCATAGAGTTCCATCCTTTTTTCATGTATTTGGGCTTATGCTTACTGGTACTGGGAAATGGTTTCTTCAAACCTAACATGACTTCTGTTTTATCTGAGATGTACAAAAAACATCCTGAAAAGAAAGATGGAGCCTATACTATTTTCTACATGGGTGTAAACTCGGGCGCTTTCTTAGGCATGATTCTTTGTGGTTACATTGGCGAAAACATGGGCTGGAGCTACGGTTTCGGTTTAGCGGGTATATTTATGTTTGTAGGTATGCTTCAATTCTATTTCACCAGAAATATCTTTGGTAGTATCGGCTTAAAACCTAAAAAAGACGCTGTTGTGGTTGACGAAAATGAAGATCCTGCGGAAGCCAAAAGAAATCCATTCTCGGCGGTTGACCTGGTTATGGTTGCCCTTATTTCTATTGTAGGCCTGGTTTGGGTAATCAATGATCCGATTTCCAAAATTACAGGTTCAAACCTCTTTAATTTCACCGTTGGACCTTTAAATGGTGATAAATTTGTAATTCTGCTGGCATTGGTGCTCTTTATTATTTTATTGGTTAAGCGGATATTCCAATATGGTCCGATAGTAAGAGATAAAATGATTGCTATTGTGATAATGGCTTTTATAACCATTTTCTTCTGGGCTTCTTTTGAGCAAGCCGGAGGTTCAATGACGCTTTTCGCAAGGGATTATACCGATCGTGTATTAGATGGTAATTCGAAAATTGTGTTTAATGTCATCAACACGTTGATTACCATTATTCCTTTATCGATCATCACCTATGTACTGCTTAGATTATTCAGACAAACTTTTGGGAAATATGCTTTAGGAAATATTATTCTTTCTGTAGGATTTTTATTGATCTGGATCTTAATCATTTATATGTTAAAGAACCAATATTATGATGTTAAAACGGAAGTTCCGGCATCATGGTTTGGGAGTTTAAATTCATTGTTTATCATTTCCTGCGCCCCTATTGTATCTAAACTCTGGGAAAGTAAATACAACCCTTTTGCCACATTCAAAAATGGCTTCGGTATGATTCTTTTAGGAATCGGATTTGGTGCATTAGCTTATGGCGCAAGCAGTATCCCTGCAGGTGCTAAAGTTGCTCAAATTAGTATGATTTGGCTGGTATTGGCTTATTTATTCCACACCCTGGGCGAATTATTCATCTCTCCTGTAGGCCTTTCTTACGTTTCGAAATTAGTACCGGGAAGGATGATCGGAATCATGTTCGGTATCTGGTATCTCGCTATCGCCATTGGAAACAAAATTGCTGGAACCATGGGCGGCATGATTGACGAAATTACAGCACAGTATTCGATGAAAACGTTCTTCTTAATTTTTACATTAATTCCTGTTGGTTTGGGCTTGTTTATCATGCTCTTAACGCCAATCATGAAAAAATTGATGCACGGCGTAAAATAATCGCATACTTATAATGGAAAAAACATTATCTCTGGAAGATATTCAAAATTTCGAAGGTAAATACCCTAAGCAATTATGGTATTTATCTTTGGTTGAAATGTGGGAACGCTTCTGTTTTTATGGAATGCGTGGAGTTTTGGCTTTCTTCATGGTCGACCAACTGCATTTATCTGATCAAAAATCAAATCTGCAGTATGGAGCTATTCAAGCTTTTGTTTATGCCTTTACTTTCATTGGTGGAATTTTTGCCGATAAGATTCTAGGTTTTAGAAAATCTCTTTTCTGGGGTGGTTCCCTAATGATAATTGGAAACCTGATTCTGGCTTTTTCACCGCACGATCTATTCTACACTGGCATTACGCTTTCTATTATAGGAACAGGTTTTTTCAAGCCAAATATCTCCTCCATGGTTGGTGAATTATACCATGAAAAGGATAATCGCAGGGATGCTGGTTACGGCTTATTTTATGCAGGCATTAATGTGGGAGGTCTTTTAGGCGGGGCCATGTGTATCTATTTGGGCAAGTATTATTCCTGGAACCTGTGCTTTTTGTCGGCCGCATTGGTGATGACTTTCGGTTTAAGTACCTTTATTTTTACTAAAAAATATTTAGGACCTATTGGCAACTCGCCACTTTTGCATTTAGAAAAAACAAAACAAAAAGCATATGAAATAGCTGTGTACTTTGGTTCATTGCTGTGTATTCCACTAATCTTTATTATGGTTAGAAATACCGCATATACTGATTACTTCATGTACACCATAGGAACTGTTGCCATCATTTACTTCCTTTATGAAACCTTCAAATTGGGAGAGAAACAATTAAAGTTCAAGTTGCTGGCAGCTTTTCTTTTTATTTTTTGCTATTTCCTTTTCAATGCCATTTACGAACAAAGCGGTGGTTCTCTGTCTCTATTTGCAAAAGATAACTTCTCACATCAACTGCTATTCTTCTCAGCTGATCCGAATGTGGTTAACAACAGCGTAAACTCTTTATTCGTTATTATTTTTAGCCCTATTGTGGGTATTCTCTGGTTGTTAATGGCTAAACGAAAAATTGAGCCTAATACCGTTATCAAATTTGGAATTGGATTTTTATTGCTAGCTGGCGGATTTTATATATTTTACGCTACGAGGTTTTTTGCTGATGTTAATGGCATTACTTCATTGAATGTGTTCACCTTAGCATACCTGGTAGTAACACTTGCCGAGTTGTGCTTAGGACCTATTGGCATGTCGATCATTACCAAACTTGCTCCAAAGCGGCTATTTGGAATGATGATGGGACTTTGGTTTCTGGCCAGTGCTTTCGGTCAGTTTGCAGCAGGCAAAATTGGAGCAGAAATGTCTACTTCAGAGGGTAGTTCATTGATAACAAAGCTACAAGATTACACCGAAGGTTATAAACAACTGGCAATCTATGCGCTGGTTGCCGGACTGGCCTTGATTATTATTTCGCCATTGATCAGAAAATTAATGCAACAAGTGAAATAAACATTCATTTGAACAGAATTTAACCCTGTTTCAGCTATGTTGAAACGGGTTTTTTCATATTAAATACGTACTTTCGCCCCTTTAAAAGCGAAAACCTCAAGGCAAGAGTTTAAAATTTAAAAAAGCAAAACGTGTCAGATAGTCTAGTTATCATCCCCACCTACAACGAAAAGGAAAATATTGAAAGAATTATCCGTAAGGTATTTTCACTTACTCAACCTTTTCATGTGCTCATTATTGATGATGGCTCGCCAGATGGTACTGCTGAAATCGTAAAATCATTACAAGATGAATATGCAGGTCATTTGTTTATAGAAGAACGTTCTGGAAAGCAAGGTTTAGGCACAGCCTATATCTATGGTTTTAGATGGGCACTGGAAAGAAAATATGCGTATATTTTTGAGATGGATGCCGACTTTTCGCATAACCCGGATGACCTGTCCCGTCTGCGGGAGGCTTGTGTTAACGGTGCAGATGTTGCTATCGGCTCCCGTTATGTTAAAGGGGTTAACGTGGTAAACTGGCCAATGGGACGTGTTTTAATGTCGTATTTTGCCTCTATGTATGTGCGCTTCATTACCCGCATCAACATTCAGGATGCTACTGCAGGCTTTAAGTGTTACAGAAGAATTGTATTGGAAACGATTCCCTTAAATAAAATCAAGTTTGTTGGCTATGCCTTTCAGATTGAGATGAAATTTACAGCTATTAAGTTTGGTTTCAAAGTAGTTGAAGTCCCAATTATTTTTACAGATAGAACCGAAGGTACCTCTAAAATGAGTACCCGAATTTTCAGAGAAGCTTTCTTAGGGGTGATTCAGATGAAAGTGAACAGCTGGTTTAGGAGTTATAAGAGGTGAGGAGCTTAGAGGTTTAATTGCTTTACTGTTTAATTGCTTAATTGTTGCATAGCAATCTAGCTCCCCTACTTTTTAAGGAATTGAATTGCTTAACTGTTTAATTGTTCAATTGCTTAATTGTTGCCTTTCTAGCGGCTGATCTAATCGCACAACTGTTACACCGAGGCATCATCGGGAACCCAGCTCCCCTACTTTTTAAGGAGGGGGTGAATGAGGATGAGCGTAGGCGGGGGTGGTTATTAGCTTTGAACTTTTGGGTTGTTTAATTACTTAATTGTTCAATTGCTTAATTGTTGCCTTTCTGGCGGCTTATCTAATTGCTTTAACCATTACACTGATGCATCCATCGGGGATCCGGCTCCCCTACTTTTTAAGGAGGGGGTGAATAAGGATGAGCGTAGGCGGGGTGGTTATTAGCTTGGAACTTTTGGGTTGTTTAATTGCTTACCTGTTCAATCGTTTAATTGTTGCCTTTCTGGCGGCTTATCTAATTGCTTTAACCATTACACTGATGCATCCATCCGCGATCCAGCTCCCCTACTTTTTAAGGAGGGGGTGAATGAGGATGAGCGTAGGCGGGGGTGGTTATTAGCTATGAACTTTTGGGTTGTTTAATTGCTTAACTGTTCAATTGCGCAATTGTTGCCTTTCTAGCGGCTTATCTAATTGCTTTAACCATTACACTGATGCATCCATCGGGGATCCGGCTCCCCTACTTTTTAAGGAGGGGGTGAATAAGGATGAGCGTAGGCGGGGTGGTTATTAGCTTTGAACTTTTGGGTTGTTTAATTACTTAATTGTTCAATTGCTTAATTGTTGCCTTTCTGGCGACTTGCCTTTTCTGTTGTTATTAGCAATACCGATTCTCAGTTAAACAGTTACACGATTAGACAGTTAAACAACTATTGGATTACTTAATTATCTCGCAAATGTTTGCATCAGGAACCCACCTCCCCTACTTTTTAAGGAGGGGGTGAATGAGGCTGAGCGTAGGCGGGGTGGTTATTACCTTTAAATTTTGCGGTGGTTGAAATGCTTAATTGCTTAACTGTTTAATTGCGTAATTATACTCAGGACTAAAGACTTTGGACTTCAGACTAACTTCAAGACTCCTTCCTACTTTCCCGTATCATCTGGCCGTAATCCATTTTCTTATCCATCGCATTAATAGTTAATACAATTCTTTTGGTCCTGGTAGCTTCGGTTTTCGCCTGATTGATCCAGTTGATAAAATAGTTTTGATGTGATTTGGGCTGTTTCAAAAAGTTCTGCATCAGGTGTTCTTCCTGAGACAAGCAGATTTCCAGATCTTCGGGCATTTCAACCTTAAAGTCTTTGTCCTCTTCAAGATATAGCTCAAGCTTGGCACCGGCTTCTTTTCTCAGTTGTTTTCTAAGATCAGCTTTCAAAGCAATAATAAAATCTCCTTCTCCCATCGGTATCGTGGCCATACCGGCTATGTCTATCTGATCGATTTTACCTTTCACCCGGAAACTTTTCTTGTTGTTGGGTTTAATTTGATTGGCGATCGCTTCTGGAATGAAAACATAGCTCCAGCCAGTTTTTTCGCCCATGGTTTCAAATTTTTCTATTTCTGCTTTGAGCTGAATCATAAGTTAAAAAGCTGAGTCTCTTGTTCATGAATGGGTTGATCTAAAAAAACGAAATCTTCAATTCTTTCAAAGAATTTCCCCTTTAATTTCCTCAAGGAAATGCAATCACACCGAAAAGTAAAATCCACATTCGGGAGCATGTTAAAAGCTGTTTGAATATGCTCAGCAGAAAGTTTTCTACCTATCGACATGTGAGGCACCTTAGTATGATAAAATTCCCTAATTGTAATATTTTTATGTACGGATTTCATGCAAGCAGATAAAACAGCAGTTGAATGTTCGTCTGGCGCAATAAATAAAGTACCGTTATCATATTTCTTGATCTCATTAAACCTGACCTCAAAAGGCTTTTGATTCGCGCTCCAGTTGCGTAAACAATTTTTTACTGCATCCAGTTCCCTGTCGCTGGCAAACAGTTGTGAGATTGTAATGTGTGCTTCTGCATCGCAACTTCCATAATTACCTATTTTATTTTTTAGCGTTTTTTTCAGTTCGCCAACTTCTTTGATAACCTCAGTTGAGGGATAAAATGCGATGGCATAAACTGCCCGAATATCGTATTTCATGGCTCTGCTTTCTCCTATATAACTAAAAACGTCCAAATCCAGGAGTTCCTGGAGATCTCGTGTTGCGGTTGCTTTTGAAGTTTTGGCAATCCCCATATATTTTTTGGCCGTCATCCCCCCTTCAAAACCTGTTGGCCCTGCTTCGAACATTCGCTTAACTACTTTAAGTTGACGGTCATTAAGCCTGTATCTGAAATCATCAAAGAAAATAGTTTTTCTGAGGGTAAAATCTATGAGTTCTTGTGCTTCCCTTTGGGCATTTAAAGTTAGCGTTGTAAAATAACTGAGCCAGTTGGAAATTTCATTCTTCTGTTGGGCTTCCTTCAAAGCGTTATAATAGGCTGTTTTATTGGCCTCTATAGATTTGGAAAGGCTAAGCAAAACAGGTCTTCCCAAGGTTTGTGACAATGCTTTTTCTGCAAGCGCCCTTCCTATCCGGCCATTCCCATCCTCAAAGGGATGAATACTTTCAAAATATAAATGGGCAATAGCAGCTCTTACAATGGGATCGATAATTACTTTCCGCTTATTTGGTGCAGTATCATTGAACCAGGCGACAAACTGCTTCATTTCGGCAGGAACTTTTTTTGAATCTGGTGCCTCAAAGTGTACCTCTTCTTTACCAATCGCACCAGACACCACTTGCATTGGAGATGTTCCTTCCCTCCAAACCCCGATACGGAGTCCTTTAGCGTCTCTAAATAAAATTTCATGCCAATTCCAAAGCTCAGCAACGGATAGCTCATCCTGGAAATTATGTTTTACATGAATCAATAAATCTGTAATTGCTGAAGCCCGCTTATCCCGGACAAACCACATTTTTTCTCCAAGCCCCAGATTGTTCTTCACAGAAGACATCACATCCTCTCGACTGAAGAATTCGCCTTCGATTTCAGAGGTTTTTATCGCTTCGGATATTAACATTTCATACTTGGTCTCTTCGCGTACACTGTCTGGTAAACTTTTAAGAACGCCTGTTACTTCACCGATCATCTCAGTAAACTGATATAATTGTTGTTCAATACCAGCGATAGAATAACTAAAATTTGGCCAATCTTTTTTCTCCCAATTATACCCCATGAGCCGAATATACTAAAAATACGGCTCAAAAAAAAGCATATTTTGAGCCGCATTTAATTAAAATGCGGCTCAAAACTTTGGTAATCATGGAATAATCCCTTTTGTTTTTGAGTGAAATTATCCAAAAAACCTAATTAAAACCCATTTCAGGGGATGATATTGTCATTTACTTTTATCAAATTTGCGAAGAAATAAGGTGTCATAGCTGAAGGGAAGGTAATCTATTTGCATGATTACCTTTTTACCGGGTTGGATAACCAGCGAGAATTTGTTTTTAAGTACGGCCATACTTTTATTTCTAATGATTAATCAATGGCCAAAGGGCTTAACTGCACATCCAGCTTGGCAAACTTTAGAACTTCCACACTTGGAAAACCAAAATCTTCTACTACCTTACCTAAAATAAGGTAACAGCCTTTACCTTTAAAGGGATAAATGGGTGTGGTATTGGGGAAGTGCGTAGTATCAAAAAAATCGCCATGGACATCTAAAAAAGTACCAAACCACATTTTAGTGTTCTTAATGGTGTGCACTGTTTTCTCACAAACATAGTTACCCAGCATCCTAACGGTTTTACCCACATGCAGGTGCAGATCTGCTGCCATCACCTCCCCGCGATAGCTGGTTTTAAGGAGATCGAACATTTTATAGTTTAAGGGGTAGCCTAAAAGTTCTAACTCTGTATAGGCATTTTCTAAAGCCGAATCGGCCAATGGAGGAAGTTCGTAATTTTTATAGCTTAGCTTAAACAGCTCTGCATGATTCACTTTCTTTTGCTTAAAACCGAGGTAATTGTGCACATCCCATAAAAGGGTTTTTCTATCTTTTCCGGTAAACCTCAGGGCACCCAAACGAATGAGAATAATGACCTGTTCTAAAGAGATACAGGTACGCTTAACGAAATCTTCCAGGTCGAGGTACAGGCCGTTTGCATGGCGCTCCTGTGGGATTATTCGGATGTTTTTTTCTTCGAGCCCCTGCACACCTATAAAGCCTAACCATGCCTCTTCGCCGTGAATATTAACTACCTCGTCACTATGATTTACGCAAGGCAGATGTACGCGGGCACCTGTTTTTTGAAGCTCGTGCACGTAAACCCATCTGCTATAAAATCCACCATAGTTATTGAGCACGGCAACCATAAACTCCATCGGAAAATAGGTTTTCAGGTAAAGGCTTTGGTAGCTTTCTACAGCGAAAGAAGCAGAATGTGCTTTAGAGAAGCTATATCCGGCAAAAGAAGAAATCTGTCGCCATACTTCTGTGATCAATTCCTCTGCATGCCCCTGTTTTCTGGCCGAAATGAAAAATTTATTCACGAGCTCATCGAAGGCCAGTTTTGAACGATATTTTCCACTCATCGCTTTTCGCAGAATATCGGCATCTGATAAATCCAAACCCGCAAAATAGTGACATACCTTGATTACATCTTCCTGATAAACCATTACGCCATAGGTTTCATGAAGTTGTTCCTTCATCACCTCGCAAAGGTATTGAACTTTATCTGGTGCGTGATAGCGCTCGATATAAGCCTTCATCATTCCTGAACTTGCCACACCTGGCCTGATGATTGAACTCGCCGCCACAAGCGTTAAGTAGTTATCACATTTAAGCTTTTTGAGCAATTGGCGCATGGCCGGAGATTCGATATAAAAACAGCCGATGGGTTGCCCTTCCTTTAAGACTCCATTCAGCCTGGTGTCTGATTTAAAAGTTTTAAAATCATGAATATCGATCTCCAGGTTTCTATTTTTTTTAATTAGTTCTACCGCTTCCCGGATATGTCCAATTCCACGCTGGCTTAAAATATCAAACTTTTCATAACCAATCTGTTCGGCCTCGTACATATCCCACTGCACGGTAGCAAACCCTTTGGGAGGCATATCCAAAGCCGTGTAGTAAGTAATTGGTTCTTCTGAAATTAAAATGCCCCCCGCATGTATTGAGCGTTGGTTAGGCATATTTTGCATATGCTGATATACGGCTAAGAGTTTTTTAAAAGTAGCATTTTGAAGGTTCTCACACTCTTTATGGGGATCAGTGAAACTATCAATTTCTCCCTTGGATAAACCTAAAACCTTTCCAATTTCCCGAATAATTGCCCGGTTTTTAAAAGTACTCATGGTACCCAGAAAGGCCACATGCCATTTGGGATATCTTTTAAAAATGTACTGTTGAATAGTTTCGCGTTCATCCCACGAAAAATCGATATCAAAATCGGGTGGACTGGTTCTTTTTTCATGTAAAAAACGCTCAAAATAGAGATCGAGGTCTATTGGGTCTACGTCGGTAATCCGTAAACAATAAGCCACCAGACTATTGGCCCCCGATCCTCTGCCTACGTGATAAAAACCACACTTATTAATGGCATAACGGATGATATCGAAGGTGATTAAAAAATAAGCACAGTAATTTTTAAACTCAATGATCCGGAGTTCTTTTTCTAAGCGATTGAGTACCTCCTGGGTATAGGCTCCATACCGATACTTCAATCCCACAAACGCGAGATTTCGCAGCATTTTCTTATCGCCTTCAATACCTGATTTGGTATAGTGAATCTTATTTTTCGATTTGATCTCCCGTTCAAAATAAACACTGAGATCACAGGTATCTATTAATCGCTGTGTGTTTTCTACAATAAAGGGATAGCGTTCAAATTGCTTCGTCAGTTCATTTTCAGTGATTAAAAACTCTTCCTTTCCACACTTCTGATTTTCTGGAACCTTACTCAGAAGCGTATTTAAATCAATAGCCCTCAGGTATTCGTGGAGGCGGTACCCCAGTTTATTATTTACGGTAACGGGATGCCAAACCAAAAGTTTTTCTTTTTGTGCTAAAAGCGGATGACTGTATAAAATCCCCAATTGCTTACTTCTGATGCCCACAAATTCATTTTCCCGTAACTGCCGCCTAAAAAACTTTTGAAAGGGATAAACGACGTATGCATTTTCGAAGTGTGGTGGAAATTCGGGGAAAGGAATATGATAAATGTTATGGTAACTCAAAAACTCATTCAGCTCACGCATTCCCTCTTTATTTCTGGCGATGCCCACATAAAGCAACTGATGCTGAAACCTGAACTCTATCCCCACTACCGGTTTTATGCGATAAGGAATATTGCCTTTATGGGTTTCATCGGCTTCCCGGGCTATCCCCTGACGGTAGCATTCGCGCACAAATTCTACGGCACCAGTAGAGTTATTGATATCCGTTAACACCAACTGATGGATCCCCAAAGTCCTGGCAGTTTCGATAATTTGCTCAATGCTTTGCGTGCCGTATTTCAGGCTATATGAAGAATGCACATTAAGAAACATGGCTATTTCAGTTTCTGGTTATCGATATTATTGAAGGTTAAAACGGGGTATTAATCGTATGACTTGGAACCCGTTATTCCTTTTTCACTCATAAAGCTTCTGATCTTTGAACGTTTTCGCTCTTCAGTCTCTTCTTTATTCGTTTGTTCAGGCACTTGATCAAGCGCTATTTTCTTCTTCCGTGGGTTATACTTAATCACTTTATTATTCTGATCTCTGGGGGGTTGTGTAACGATACAAGCCTTTACCACCGCTTCATCGCCAAAGTTATTTCTTACCTTATCCATGGCCTGATAAAGGCTGTATTCTTCTTCGGCTATATTATATAAACCAATTTGCTCGTAGCCACTCACCAGGTGTGAGAGTTTTACACCAATGAGCCTGAGCAACATTCGCTTGCTATATACCTTATCGAAAAGGCTGTGTGCTTTTTGGATCAATAAAGAATCGAGGGAAGTATAAGGAATTCGCTCCTGCTGGGTAACAGTTTCAAAATCGGTGTACCTTATCGTTACGGTAATGCAGGCTGTAAGCTTTTTTTGATTCCGCAATTGAAAGGTAAGTCCGGTTACCATACCTGTAATAATAGATTTCAGCTTGGCAATATCCATGGTATCACTTTCAAAAGTAGCCTGGGTACCAATCGATTTACGTTCACGGTAAGGCAATACCGGGGCCAGATCAATGCCATTGGCCTTTTGCCATAAACTTAAGCCATGTTGCCCCAAAATCTTAAACATCAGCTGTTGCGGAATTTGAGTGAGCGTTTCAATGTAACGAACGCCCATTTCACTCAGTTTTTTATAGGTTGCATGACCAATACCCGGGATTTTATGAACGGGCAAAGGATTGAGAAAGGGTTGCACTTCGAGAAAAGGAACATGCTTATGCCCGTCGGGTTTAGATTCATTGGTGGCAATTTTGGCGACCGTTTTATTAACTGATAGTCCGAAAGAAATGGGAAGGCCGGTCTCCTTCATGATTTTCTGCCGCAGCTCGGTAGCAAACGTCATGCAGCCGAAAAAACGATCCATCCCACTCATATCAATATAATGCTCATCAATACTGGCCTTTTCAAAAAGGGGTACATTTTCAGCTATAATCTCTGTAATTTCATGTGAAGCTTTGGAGTATTCTTCCATATTTCCCCGGAGAAAAATAGCTTGCGGGCAGAGGAGTTTAGCTGTTCTTCCGGGCATAGCCGAATGAATGCCATATTTCCGGGCCTCATAACTACAGGATGCCACTACACCCCTATCGCTACCGCCACCGATTATTACAGGTTTACCAAGTAAACTCGGATTCTTCTTCGTTTCTACAGAAACAAAAAAAGCATCCTGATCCATATGAATAATTTGCCTATCCTTTTCCATCTTTTTTCTATTTCAACTATCAGCCCCAACACACTAAGAACACAAAGAGGCTAAGTGCGTGACCATCTACCGTCGTGCCAGCTTACGTTATTCAAATTCAACCACCTAAGACACCTGAGGCATCTAAGTCTAATGGCTACTTTGTACCTTTATAGTTAACATCTCTTATGCTCTTTTGCGCCACATAAGCACAAAATGCATGGAAAAAAACCGTCATTGCGAAACCGGGTTGTGCGAGTTGAAGCAATCCAAATCGTTATCCCGCCATATTCTTATCATCAAAAATACTAATATATTTAGTTTTTATATACATAATGAGATTCTTTTTTATCCACATATTACTAACAATATTAGTAATCTATAAATAAAAAAAGCCTGAACGATTGTCCAGGCTTTAACTAAAAAAATAATCAGGTGTTGAAAGCGCTATTGCTTAACAATCTTGAATTCGGTTCTTCTGTTTAACTGATGTTCTGCATCATTACATTCAACACCATTGGCACAACGGTTTAACAATTGAGTTTCACCATAGCCTTTAGCGGTAATGCGATTTTTATCAATGCCTTTTGAGATGATGTATTGCACAGCCGATTCTGCCCTTTTCTGAGAAAGTTTGAGGTTATAAGCATCTTTACCGCGACTATCAGTATGTGAGCCCAACTCAATCCAAATGGTTGGATTTTCGTTCATGATCTTCACCAGCTTATCTAATTCTGTGGCGGCATCTGGCCTGATATTCCAGTGATCAAAATCATAATAGATATTTTCCAGTCTGATGGCTTTATTGATTTCAATCTGATCCAGGTAAAGATCCTGAACCAAGACTTCAGAACTGGTTAATCCAATGGTTGCCAGGTTTTCTACATCCGAACGATAGCCGGTTTTACCTGCTGAAACATTATATTCTGACTCTTTTGACAGGTTAAACTGATATGCACCGTTATCATCTGTTTCAGTTTTCATTGTTGAGCCATTAACTTTGGCCAGTGCAACCAATGCCGCAGCAATGGGCTCATTTGTTTTTTTATTAAATACCCGACCGGTTAAATTGAAGGCCAGAATCTGTTTTTGATGAATAGTATAAATGTCATCATTACCCAATCCATTATTTCGGTTGGAAGATAAATAAACAATCCCTCCGGCATCATTCAGGCTAAAGCCGAAATCGTCTTGTGGTGAGTTGAAGGGATAGCCCAGATTCTCAATTTTACCGATGCTGCTTCCTGCTCTCCAGGCTCTGAAAACATCCAATCCTCCCATTCCTACCCGACCGTCGCTAGAGAAATAAAAGTTATTCTTAGCATCAAAAACCGGGCTTCTATCGTTTCCTTCAGTGTTAATTTCCTTTAAATTAATTGGTTTTCCCCAATCGCCGGCAGCTGTTTTCTCACATACATATATATCTGTTCCTCCCTTTCCTCCAGGCATATTGGAGGCGAAATACAGGCTTTCCCCATCAGTTGTAATAAAGGGATCACCTACGGAATATTCATTTACATTGTTATATGCAAAAGCTACGGGTTCAGTCCAGTTTCCATCCGCATCTTGCGTACTGCTATAAATTTCTACATTTACTGTGCTGGGCTTGTTTTTAACCTTCTCCAAATCATCTGGAATACGGGTTAGTGTAAAATACATCGTTTTATAGTCGGCGGTAAAACTTGCCGATCCAACGTGATACCTGGTTCCGGTTTTGATAGGAAATAACTGAATATCTGCTGTTGCGTTGGATTTTAAATACAATTTAAGGTAGCCATTGCCCGTCCAGCCATAAATCTTCTTATTGGGGGTTTTAGCGCCATCAAATTTTAGAAAAGGGTTAGTTTCTTTAGATTCAAGGCCCGTGTTGGTACGGTCGGAGGTGAATACAACGCCTTCCTTAAACTTCACAGCTCCCCAATCTGATTGTGCACTGTTTAAAGCTTTCTGGTTAATCAGTTCAACTGATTTAGGATATTTCATCCATTTCAATGCCGAATCGCAGGAAGCTACCCAAGCCTCCTGAAGTTGTACGGAAACATCCTTCTTTTTATCGATATAATTCAGGTATTGTGCTTTGGCTTCGCTGTACTTAGAATTGTTCTGCAAAGCCTTAGCATAGCCCAATATATTATCAGATTTGCTACCTGGCATTTTGGATGCAATGGCATACCAGCTTTCTGCCTGTACATAATTGTTCATGAGGCTATAGGCATTGGCCAAACGTTCTGCAGCATGAAGTGTATTCTCTTTTTTATAAGCCTGTTCATACAAATCTATGGCTTTACTGTAATTGTAAAGTTCATATTGTTTATCGGCTTCTTTCAATACATACTGCGCATGACCCTGAAAAGTGATATGGAGCAAGAAAAAAGTACAAAGGCCTAGTAAAAATCTCTTCATAATATGATTTAGATATGGGATGAAAGCTTGTTAAAATACGCGTGGTGTAGCCAACCTTACATTGATTGGAATGAAAGAATAGGCAATTGAAATCTCATGTGTACCGCCACTATAGCCTTGCAACGGGCCAACGGAGAAATCATAGGCATAACCGATTCTGATTTTCTCGGAAGGGAAAAGTTGTATGGCAGCAACGGCAGAATTTCTGGGGGTTAAATCTTTTTGAAGATAGCTCTTATCATATAATTTAACTCCTGTACGGTACGAGCCACCAATCCAAACCGCATCTCTAATCATTAAAAACGCATTTAGATCTAAACTGGTTGGGCCACCACGATCATCTTTAAGCAGGAAAGAAGGTTTAACCTGAAAATCTTCATTGATAGGGAAAAGTGCTCCGGCAGTAAGATAGTAATGTGGTTTAGGCTGTGCGATGAAAGCATAACGATCAATATCTACATATTGTGCAATCAGGTTGTCAGCAGAGAACCCGGCAAAAAAACGGTCGTTCGCAAAATAAACTCCAGCCCTTGCATCTGGCACAATAGTGCTTTGCATACCTACTGGCTGATTAGGCTCAGGATTATTCGGATTTAACATTGATCCATCAACACCCAGCTGAACTACACCAACACCTAAGCCCAGCGCCAATCGGGAAGTACCATCGTCATTCATAGGGATACGATAGGCATAGTTACCATAAATGCTCTGATTGTTTTGTGCCCCCAGTTTATCGCTGGCCACCTGCAAAGCCAGTCCTACGTTTCCATTATTTGCAATCGCATCAACCGCTAAAGACATTGTTTTTGGCGCACCGGTAACACCTGTCCACTGGGTACGATAAAAACCGTGCACATTGAGCACTTCTTTATAACCTGCATAGGCAGGATTAATGTAAATGCCATTGAACATGTACTGGCTAAACTGAGCATCCTGTTGCGCGAACGAGCGATTAGCTGCAAACGAGAACAAAGCCATTGTTAACATTAATATTTTCTTCATCTTTCAATATCTAAAAGGGAAACCAGTTTTTACATTGGCTTCCCCAAGCCCTTTATTTAGTTTTTAAATGCTCTAATTAATGTGATGTATCCTTTTAACACGTCGAAATCTGCACTACCAGCCCTTCTTACTCTTAATAAATAGTAATAAGTCCCTTCGTTCAATCCCTCACCCGTCCAGTTGTTCTGGTATCCTTTAGCATGGAATACCTCATTACCCCAACGGTTGATGATTCGGATTTCATTTTCCTGATATTGGTTCAAGCCCAAAATCTCAAATGCATCGTTAATACCATCGCCATTTGGCGTAAATAAGTTAGGCACAGTAATACCGATAAAGTTTGCCGTTAAGGTTACTGAAGCCACATTGGTTTCATATCCGTAAGCGTCTTTTACTTTATAGGTGAAAGAATCCTCACCGGTATAACCCGGTTGAGGGATATAGGTGATTGTACCATCGGCATTTACTTTTACTGTACCGTGTGCTGGTTGTTTAACCACTTCTACCGTTAACTTATCTAGCGTTGAGTTTCCTGGATCATCGTTTGATAATACATTGATTACAATTGGTGCATTCGCAGCTGTTCCTGCAACATCATCTACTGCCTTTGGCGATTTAGGGAAACTAATTACCGTTGGTGTATTGTTATTATCTGCTGTTCCGGATACATCACTAACATTGGCACCAGTAGTTGTTTTGGCGTTAACTGTTGCCGTATTGCTGGTTGTACCCAGGTCTTTATCGGCTTGTGTTAAAGTGTAAACCTCTACATGATTTACTGTAGCACCCGGTGCCAACCCTCCATTTACGGCAATTGCTTTATTGGTAATGCCCAATTTCGCATCGGTAAGGGTTATTGTACTTAAAGTGATGCTTCCCGTATTTTTAATATTGAAGGTATAAGTAATCTGGTTTCCACTGAAGGTAGCCGTTTTAACTAAGGCTACTGATGAGTTGGAATTCACCAGCGTAACAGTTGGTGTATTGTTATTTTCAGCTGTTCCCGAAACATCAGTAATGGTGATGTTAGCAGGTGTTTGGCCGGATATAGTTGCTGTGTTGGTCACTGCCCCTGCATCTCTGTCTGCCTGAGTAATGGTGTAAACATAGCTATCGGTCACACTTGCGCCCGGTGCCAAAGTACCTGGGATCAGCCTGTCTAAACCTAATTTAGGATCCGTTAAAGTAATGATGTGTAAAGTAACATTACCTGTATTTTTAACAATGAAGCTGTAGGTAATGCTATTGCCATCTGCACTTAAAGTACCTGTTTTTACCAGGGTAAGGGTTGATGCAGTTACAATTGGTGTTATTGTTGCATCATCAGGCGCAGCCGTTGTAGGGTCGTCTGATTTGGGTTTAGTCAAGGTGCCACCATTAGGCGTTTGCGCGCTTGCAGCTGCCTGATTGCTGAATGAACCCTGGTTTACCTCTGTCAAGGTAACCGTATGTTTAGCAGTTACCGTTATGCTTGCTCCTGGTAATAAAGTAGCGACACTTGCCGGAAGAATAGAACCTGCATCGGCACCAGCATCGGTAACGGCAATGTTGGTTAAACTAACATTACCCGTATTGGTTACCACAATGTTGTAATTGATTACATCGCCAGTTTTACTCACTGTGTTGGTAGCCACTTTGGTTAGGCGCATTGATGGATTTGCAGTTAATGAAGTTACCGTTGCATCGTTTGCTGCCGGTGTAGATGGATCATCTGATACCTTAACTACATCTCTTCCCTGAGGATCTTTAGCCGCAGCACTCGCCTGGTTGGTTACTTTTCCGGCATTCACATCTGCCTGCGTTAACACATGGCTTGCAGTAAGGGTAACCGAAGCCCCTGGAGCCAGTGTAGCAATTGGTAAGCCGGAAACGGTAGCATTTACGTCTGTTACCACAATATTACTAAGGGTTACATTGCCCGTGTTGGTTACCTTCAGGTTATAATTTAATACTGCCCCGGCAACTGTAGGTACCGTACCGCTGATTGATTTTTCGAACGTAAATGATGCTGTTGTAGTTAAATTCGTAACGGTTGCATCGTTTGCTGCTGGTGTAGACGGATCATCGGATACCTTAACAATATCTCTTCCCTGAGGATCTTTAGCTATTGCATTGGCCTGATTCGTTACTTTTCCACTATTGATATCTGTCTGAGTTAATACATGACTGGCCGTAAGGGTAACTGAAGCACCCGGAGCCAGTGTAGCAATTGGCGACCCGCTTACTGTTGCATTTACATCCGTTACCACGATATTGCGTAAAGTCACATTACCAGTATTGGTTACTTTTAGGTTGTAATTTAATACCCCTCCTGCAACTGTTGGTACAGTACCATTCGTTACTTTCTCAAAAGTGAATGCTGGCGATGAAACTAAAGTGGTTACTGTTGGAACATCATTTGTTTTATCGGTTCCTGAAACATCTTTAATTGCATTTCCTGTTGGTGTTTTAGCAGTTGCCGATGCGGAGTTGCTAAATACACCTGCATCTTTATCTGCCTGCGATAATGTGTATGCAGCAGTTGTAGATACACTCTGACCGATAGCTAACGTACCGCCGATAGTTTTGTTTAGCCCCAGCTTGCTATCGATCACCACTACATCAGTTAAATCGGTATTTCCTGTATTGGTAATGGTGAAGGTATAGTTAATCGTATTGCCATCTGCGCTTAATACACCGGTTTTTACCAAAGCCATACCACCTTTAAGCACAGGTGTATTTACACTTGTTGTATTATCTGCCAAATCGGGATCTGTTGTTCCTGATGCAGGCGTAATAGAAACCCGGTTGGTTAACAATCCTGTAAAGTTTGCATTTACTTTCGCATTAACGATTAAGGTAACCGATTGACCTGCGATTAGATTAGTGGCTATGGTATAAGTTTTTGCGCTTGCGTCATAAATACCGCCGGCTGCCTGATAGGTTACATTTTCTAAACCTGCCGGCAAGTTTTCCGTTAGTCCGATTACCTTACCTGCTAAAATGGTGGCAGGTCCGTTGTTTTTAATGGTAATGGTGTAACTGATGCTTTCATTGTTCTCTACCCCTACTTTATTGGCAATTTTAGTTACTGACAAATCAGTAATCCAATCAGGTACAACTACCGTTACACTCGCTGTTTCTGATTTTGCAGCGTCTAACTTATCTGTAATTTTATATTGAAGCGTATAAGTTCCCGGAATGGTTCCAGCGGCAACGTTTACTGATCCGGTGGCAGGATTAATGCTTACACCTGCATGGGTAGTAGAAATTTGCGTGATGTTAACCGCAGCTACAGTGGCAGTAGACGAACCATTGTACGTATCGTTCAATAATACATTGGCTACTGCTACACCACCTGCAAAACCATTGACTGTCCCGTTGTCATCATTGGCCACAATTGCGCCCGAAGTTACGGTTACAGTTGCATTGGCAGTTTTGGTTTGCCCCGGATTTAACTTATCCTCTATCTGGTAAACTACTGTATATGTTCCAACAGGTGTGCTTGGTGCTACAATTACTTTTCCTGTGCTTAGCTCTAAAGTAACATTTGGATGAGTAGTAGAAACCTGAGTTAAGTTCACATTGCTCAATGTAGCCGGATTACCATTGTAAGTATCGTTAACTAATACGTTGGCAATTGCAGTACCACCGGTATGCGCGTTCGTAATACCCGAATCACCGTTAGCTGCCAGTACAGGTGCCTCAACTGTAATGGTAACAGTAGCTGTTGTGGTTTGACCAGGGTTAAGTTTATCTTCAATTTGGTAAACTAAAGTATAAGTTCCTGCAGGTGTATTTGGAGCCACATTTATGGCACCAGTACTTACATCAAGTGATAAACCCGGATTCGTTGTAGAAACCAAACTTAAATTAACGTTATTAAGAGAGGCCGGGCTTGAGCCGTTGTAAGTATCGTTCGCTAAGACATTAGCTACAGCTGTTCCACCATTTACCCCATTAACGGTTCCGTGATCTGCATTGGCAACCATCGCCGGAGCAGCTACCGTAACTTCAACACTTGCCGTTTTGGTTTGACCAGGATTTAATTTATCCTCTATTTGATAAACGACTGTATAGGTTCCTGCAGGCGTGTTTGGCGCAACATTTATCTTCCCTGAGGTCACATCCAAGGTTACATTTGGATTATCGGTAGAAACCTGAGATAAATTAACGTTCGTTAATAGCGCAGGACTCACGCCGTTATAGGTATCATTTGCCAATACATTTGGTACGGCTGTTCCGCCTAATAATCCATTTACTGAACCGTTATCTGTGTTTGCTACTAATTGTGGCGCAGAAACCGTTACGGTTACCGAAGCTGTTTTAGTCGATCCAGGATTTAAAATATCCTCAATTTGATAAACTAATTGATAAGTTCCGGCTGGTGTATTCGGAGCAACATTAACTTTTCCTGTTGTTGTTTCTAAAGTAACCTTTGGTTCATCAGTTGATACCTGGGTTAACTTAACCTGACTTAATGTAGCCTGTACGCCATTGTAAGAATCGTTTGCCAATACATTATTCACAGCCGTTCCACCAGTATAGCCGTTGGCTAAGCCAGTATCGTTTGCAGCTACCAATAATGGCGCAGCTACCACAACGGTTACACTCGCAGTTTTGGTTTGACCAGGATTTAGCTGATCTTCAATTTGATAAACCAAGGTATAGGTACCAGCTGGTGTATTGGGTGCCACAACGATTGCTCCTGTTGTGGTATTTAAGGAAACATTTGGATGGTCAGTTGAAACCTGACTTAAAATGACATTTACCAATAATGCCGGACTAACACCATTATAAGTATCATTTGCCAATACATTTGGTACGGCAATGCCACCATCAAAGCCATTTGCAGCACCATTATCTGCATTTGCAGTCATCACTGGCGCATCTACCGTTACTGTTGCATCAGCCTGTTTGGTTAATCCCGGATTTAATTGATCAATGATTTCGTATTTAACTACATAAGTTCCAGCCTTCGTATTCGGCAATACATTTACTTTTCCTGTAGTTACATCTAATGTTATGTTGGTATTGGTTGTAGAAACCTGTTTTAAAGTAACGGTACTTAAAGTTGCGGTTGCCCCATTATAAGTATCATTAACTAAAACATTGCTGATGGCTGTTCCTCCAGTAACACCATTCATTGTTCCATTATCGGCATTTGCGGCCATTGCTGGTGCGGTTACCGTAACGATTACACTGGCTTGTTTAACTTCAGTAGTATTTACTCTATCTGTCATCGTGTATACCAAAGTATAGGTTCCTGCAGGAGTATTAGCTTCTACGCTAACTACACCTGTAGATTCGTCTAACTTAACTTTAGGATTATCCGTTGAGATTTGTTTTAAAAATACGCCTGCTAATGTTGCCGGACTATTGTTAAACAAATCATTCGTTAATACATTGGCAACCGCAGTCCCCCCAACGAAACCATTTACTGTTCCATTGTCGTTTACGGCTACCATTGGTGCAGCAGTTACGGTAATGGTAACTGTAGCCTGCTTGGTTTGTCCAGGATTTAGTTTATCCTCCATTTGGTAAACCAGCGTGTAGGTATTTTCTGGTGTACCCGCAGCCACATTTACTTTTCCAGTAGTTACATCTAAAGTAACATTTGGATTGCTGGTAGAGATCTGCGTTAATGAAACATTACTTAAAGTAGCAGCTACTCCATTATAGGTATCATTCCACAATACATTGCTAATGGCTACTCCTCCCGAAATTCCATTGATTGCTGCAGCATCATCAATTGCAACTAAAGCTGGTGCTGTAACCGTTATGGTAACACTAGCAGTTTTAATTTGACCCGGATTTAATTTATCTTCTATTTGATAAACTAAAGTATAGGTTCCAGCCGGTGTATTTGGCGCTACATGAATTGCACCAGTACTTACATCAAGGTTTAAACCAGCATGTGTCGATGAAATCAATGTTAAAGTAACCTGGTTAAGGGTAGCAGGACTTGAACCATTGTATGTATCATTGGTTAATACATTTGCAACGGCAATCCCTCCGCTAAAGCCATTAGCGGTTCCGGTGTCGCCATTGGCTGCCATAACAGGTGCCAAAACATTTACTGTAACGCTGGCCTGTTTGGTTTGGCCCGGATTCAATTTATCTTCAATCTGATATACAAGCGTATAAGTTCCAGCCGGTGTATTTGCTACAACGCTTACTTTTCCATTGGTAATATCTAAAGTTACATTTGGATGGGTACTAGAGATTTGAGTTAAATTAACATTAGTCAAAGTCGCCTGTACGCCATTGTAAAGGTCGTTCGCTAAAACATTAATAACCGCTGTTCCGCCGGCAAAGCCATTAGCAGAACCATTATCTAAAGTAGCTAATAATGCCGGAGCCGATACACTAACCACAACTTCAGCTGTTTTAGTTTGGCCCGGGTTTAATTTATCCTCGATCTGATAAACTACAGTATATGTTCCTGCTGGTGTATTTGGAGCCACATTTACTTTTCCGGTAGCTACATCAAGGCTCACTTTTGGACTGGTAGTTGAAATTTGGCTTAACACAACAGTTGCTAAAGAAGCTTGTGCTCCATTATAGCTGTCGTTAGCTAAAGCATCCGCTACTGCGGTTCCACCTACTAGTCCGTTTGCTGACCCCGAGTCATCAGCAGCGTTCATTACCGGAGCGGCTACGCTTACGGTTACGGTTGCTTGCTTGGTTTGACCGGGGTTTAATTTATCTTCAATTTGATAAACTACCGTATAATTTCCTGCTGGTGTATTTGGAGCAACATTTATTGCACCAGTAGTCACGTTTAGCGTTACACCATTATGGGTAGTTGAAACTTGAGTTAAAGTTACAGTACTTAAAGTAGCTGTTGATCCATTGTATGTATCATTTGATAATACATCCGAAATCGCTACACCGCCAATAAAACCATTTGCAGTACCATTGTCTGCATTGGCATCCATCAAAGGTGCATTTACAGTGACATTTACACTCGCTGTAGTTTTCTGTCCAGGGTTTAATTTGTCTTCAATCTGGTAAACTAAGGTGTAAATGCCTGCTGGTGTATTTGGAGCAACATTAACCGCTCCCGTTGTAGGATCTATAGAGACACCATTATGAGTAGTCGATACCTGAGATAAAGTTACCCGACTTAAAGTTGCAGCTACCCCATTGTATGTATCGTTTGTTAAAACATTAGTTACGGCTATCCCACCCGCAAAACCATTGGCAGAACCGTTATCGGTATTTGCTACTATAGCTGGTGCAGTAACATTTACGGTAACTGTAGCATTAGACGTTTGCGCTGGGTTAATTTTATCCTGAATCTGATAAACCAATGTATAGCTTCCTGCAGCGGTGTTGGCTGCAACATTTACCTTTCCTGTGGTTACATCCAAAGTTACTTTAGGATCAGAAGAAGAAACCAATGATAAGTTTACCTCCGCTAATGTTGCAGTAGCATTATTATAAACATCGTTAACTAATACATTCGCAAGAACTGTTCCTCCTGCAAAGCCATTAACTGAACCGGCATCGTTAGTTGCTAATATACCTGGTTCAGTTACGGTTACACTTACCGTTGCCTGTTTAACTTGTCCGGTATTTAATTTATCCTCAATTTGATAAACCACTTCATAAGTACCTGCGGCTGTTCCAGCGGCAACGTTTACTTTTCCGGAAGTTACATCTAAGGTTACCTTCGGATTGCTTGTTGAAACCTGAGTTAAATTCACCGTTGACAAGCTTGCCGCTACTCCGTTATAAGTATCATTGTTTAATACATTGGATACGGCCACGCCACCCTCAAATCCATTTACAGTTCCGTTGTCTGCAGTAGCAACAATTGCCGGCGCAGTTACCGTAATGGTTACCGTTGCTGTGGTTTTCTGTCCTGGGTTTAACTTATCTTCTATTTGGTAAACCAAAGTATAGGTTCCTGCCGGAGTATTTGGCGCTACATTTATAGCTCCGCTAGTTGGATCAAGACTTACATTACTATGGGTAGAAGAAACCTGAGCTAAGGAAACCTGAGCCGTTGTAGCTGGATTACCATTGTAAGTATCGTTTACCAAAACATTTGGTACCGCCACGCCGCCCTCAAAGCCATTTGCAGTACCCAAATCCGAGGTAGCAATCATTGCAGGTGCGGTTACCGTAACTTCTACACGAGCCGTTTTAACTTGACCCGGATTTAATTTATCTTCTATTTGATAAACTACAGTATATATTCCTGCTGGTGTCCCAGGAGCAACGTTTACTTTGCCCGTAGCTGGATCTAAAGTTACTTTGGTATTTGATGTAGATAACTGACTTAAGTTAACTGCTGCTAACGAAGCCGGGTTTCCATTGTAAGTATCATTATTTAATACATTAGCTACTGCTTCACCTCCCGAATAACCATTTGCATTACCAGTATCGTCATTTGCAGCCATTACTGGTGTAGTTACCGTTACCGTTACCACTGCTGTTTGTGTTAGTGTAGGGTTTAATTGATCAGCAATCTGATAAGTAAGTGTATATGATCCACCTTGAGTTCCAGCTGCTACGTTTACTTTTCCTGTTGAAGGATCCAAAGTTACTTTCGGATCAGAGGTAGAAACCTGCGTTAAAGTAACCGTAGTTAAGCTAGCTTGCAAACCATTATAAGTATCGTTAACCAGTACGTTATTTAATAGTGAACCACCCGTTACGCCATTTACTGAACCGGTATCATTATTGGCATCCATGGCCGGAGCAGCTACATTAACCGTTACGCTTGCCGTTTTAACCTGCGTAGGATTTAACTGATCTGCAATTTGATAAACCACAGTATAAGTTCCCGCTGGTGTTCCAGGAGCAACGTTTACTTTACCTGAAACAGGATCTAATACCACTTTAGGATTTGTAGTCGATAGCTGAGTTAAAGTAACCGTACTTAAGGTTGCCATCATGCCATTGTAAGTATCATTACTTAAAACATTTGCAACAGCCGTTCCGCCATCATAACCATTAATACTACCTGCATCAGCATCGGCTGTCATTACAGGGGCTGCTACGGTTACGGTTACGGTAGCTGTTTTGGTTTGCGAGGCAATTGGGTTTACTTTATCTTCAATTTGATAAACTAAGGTATAATCTCCTGCAGGTGTTCCTGCAGCAACATTTACCTTTCCGGAAGTTACATCTAAAGTTACTTTTGTACTTGAAGCAGATAGCTGTGTTAAGTTTACTTGCGTCAACAAGGCTGTGTTACCATTATAACTATCGTTCCCCAATACATTAGTTACGGCAGTGCCACCAGTAAAACCATTTATAGTTCCATTATCATCGCTGGCTGCAATAGATGGAGCGGTTACCGTAACTGTAATGCTGGCTTGTTTCGTTTGTCCCGGGTTTAATTTATCCTCAATCTGGTACACAACTGTATAAGTTCCGGCTGGTGTTCCTGCGGCTACATTTACACTTCCATTGCTTGGATCAAGGGTTACTTTTGGCTGTGTAGTAGAAACCTGAGTTAAAGTAATATTTGATAAAGTAGCCGGATTTCCATTGTAAGTATCATTGGTTAATACATTGGGAACAGCTACGCCACCGGTAAAACCGTTCGCAGTGCCATTATCCGCAGTGGCAACCATAGGTGCTGCATTAACAATAACCGTAGCGGTTGCCGTTTTAACTACCCCGGGATTAACTTTATCCTCAATTCTGTAAACTACATTGTAGCTTCCTGCCGGAGTATTGGCAGCAATATTCACCTTACCCGTAGTAACATCAAGTGTTATTTTTGCATCGGAAGCTGAAACGAACGTAAGGTTAACCTCGGCAAGCGTTGCAGTATTTCCGTTATACTTATCGTTAGCTAAAACGTTTGCTATGGCGGTGCCACCAGTTAAGCCATTAATGCTTTCGTTATCGTCATTGGCAATTAGCGGGGCAGCATCAACCCAAACGGTAACCGTTGCCTGCGTGCTTAGCGTTGGATTTAATTGATCCGTAATTTTATAAATAAGCGTATAGTTAGCCGAAGGCGTGCCCACCGCTACATTCACTTTACCTGTAGCAGGATCTAAGGTTACTCTGCTGTCTGATGTAGAAACCTGCGACAAGCTTACATCAGATAAAGTAGCAGGATTACCATTATATTTATCGTTAGTCAGTACATTTATCACCGCTGTGCCTCCCGTAAAGCCATTAGCCGACCCATTATCAGCATTGGCGATCATTTCAGGTGCATCAACAGTTACCGTAACGCTAGCTGTTTTCTTATCTGTTGGATTTAATCTATCCGTAATCTGATAATTTAAAATGTAACTTCCTGCCTGAGTATTGGCCGCAACATTCACTTTACCTGTATTTACATCCAGGCTTACCTTCGGATTTGAAGTAGACAATTGGGCCAGACTTACCTCTGATAACGTAGCCGCAGTACCATTGTACGTATCATTCCATAATACATTAGATACTGCCTCTCCACCTGTTAATCCATTAACAGAACCTGCATCATTAGAGGCTATCATACCCGGTAAATTAACAGTTACGGTTACTGTGGCTGTTTTGGTTAAAAGTGGATTTAATTTATCTGCAATCTGATAAGTTAAAGTATAGTTGCCCGCTGGTGTGTTTGCAGCTACCTTCACATCTCCCGTATTTAAATCAAGGGTTACATTTGCATCTGAAGCGGAAACAAATGTTAAGTTTACATTACTTAATGTAGCTGCTGCACCATCATAAGTATCGTTAGATAAAACATTGGTTACAGCTGTTCCACCCTCAAAGCCATTAATGGCTCCGTTATCTGCATTGGCAGCCATAACTGGTGCAGTTACCGTAACCGTTGCTTCTGCCTGCGAAACCTTCGATGCATCTAGTAAATCAGTGATGGTATAAACTACTTTATAGGTACCTGCAGGCGTATTAGCTGCCACATTTACTTTACCTGTTGTAATATCCAGGTTAACCTTGGCATGCTCAGAAGAAACCTGGACAAGCTTAACATTGGTTAAAGTAGCTTGTTGTCCATTATTAACTTCATCATTGATGAGTACATTGTTTATTGCTGTACCTCCGTTTAACCCGCCAATTGAGCCTGAATCATTTTTGGCCAGGATTGCGCCACCACTTACCGTTACTGTAATTCTACCATTCGATGATTGTGTAACATCCAGCTTATCTACAATTTTATAATCAATGGTGTAAACTTTTGCGGGTGTATTTGCAGCTACATTAACAGCGCCTTTTGAAAGATCAATCGTGATTTTACCATTGCTATCATTGGCCACTTCCGAAAAAGTCACATCAGCTAAAGTTGCGCTATTAGCTATTCCATTGTATGTATCATTGCTTAATATATTAACAACAGCTTCTCCACCTGAGGTGTTAGTCGAGCCCGAATCGTTTTTAGCGACAATGGCACCATTGCTTACTGTTATTACAGCATCGGCTGATGAGGTTTTAGTTCCATCTAACTTATCGGTAATCGTATAATTAATGGTATAACTGCCTGCAGGTGTTCCGGTAGCTACAGTAACTTCTCCTGTTGTAGTGTTTAAAGTTACTTTTCCTGAGCTGTTATTACTGTTTTGGGTAATCGTTACGTTAGAAGACGTAGCCGAATTCGCCACACCGTTATATGTATCGTTGTTCAATACTGAAGCAATTGCCTGCCCACCTGAAGTGGCGTTTGCAGAACCGGCATCTGCAACAGCGGTAATGGCACCATTGGTTACCGTCACTTTAGCATCTGCTGATGAGGTTTTAGTTCCATCCAACTTATCGGTAATCGTATAATTAATGGTATAAGTGCCTACTGGTGTTCCGGCAGCTACAGTAACTTCTCCTGTTGTAGTGTTTAAAGTTACTTTCCCTAAACTGTTATTACTGTTTTGGGTAATCGTTACGTTAGAAGACGTAGCCGAATTCGCCACACCGTTATATGTATCGTTGTTCAATACTGAAGCAATTGCCTGCCCACCTGAAGTGGCGTTTGCAGAACCGGCATCTGCAACAGCGGTAATGGCACCGTTCGTTACTGTAACCGTAGCATCGGCCGATGAGCTTTTAGTCATCTCCAACTTATCGGTAATCGTATAATTAATGGTATAAATACCTACTGGTGTTCCAGCAGCTACAGTAACTTCTCCTGTAGTAGTGTTTAAAGTTACTTTCCCTAAACTGTTATTACTGTTTTGGGTAATCGTTACATTAGAAGACGTAGCCGAATTCGCCACACCGTTATAGGTATCGTTGTTCAATACTGAAGCAATTGCCTGCCCACCTGAAGTGGCGTTTGCAGAACCGGCATCTGCAACAGCGGTGATGGCACCATTGGTTACCGTCACTTTAGCATCGGCTGATGAGGTTTTAGTTCCATCTAACTTATCGGTAATCGTATAATTAATGGTATAAATGCCTACTGGTGTTCCGGCAGCTACAGTAACTTCTCCTGTTGTGGTGTTTAAAGTTACTTTTCCTAAACTGTTATTACTGTTTTGGGTAATCGTTACGTTAGAAGAGCTAGCCGAATTCGCCACACCGTTATATGTATCGTTGCTCAATACAGAAGCAATTGCCTGACCGCCCGAAGTTGCATTCGAAGTGCCTGCATCTGCAATTGCAGCAATGGCACCATTAGCTATGGTTACGGTCACTGTAATCGGGTTAGAAACTACCCCACCCGATGTTAAGGTATATTGATAAGTATCGGTTCCGATATAACCGTTAACAGGGGTATAAGTCACCGTACCATCGCTTTGAACAACTGCAGTGCCATGTGATCCAGTGGCCAAAATGGTTACTGTTCCATTTGTAACTGCATCGTTTATTCTTACATCATAATTCTTCGGGGTATTGATTGAAGTACTAATATTATCGTTCTGGCCTGTAGGCTTAACAGTAATGGTAGCACTTTGATTAGATATGGTTTTAATGCATCCTTTATTATCATTAATGCTAATTAAATTATAAGTAAAAACACCAGCTGCGGCGGTAGATTGACTTACCGTTACCGAAGATAAACTGGTATTAATTACCTGGTTAGCACCACCATTAACGTTATAACTCAATGTAAAAGGAGCTGTGCCACTGGTTATATTGAAGGTAATATTTGGATTTGAAGCACCAATATTAACTGTTGTTGAACCTGCAATATTTGCATCAGCTATTGGACTTACGCCAATTGCCAGTGTACTGGCCGGGCTATTTCCACAACCGTTGGTTGCGATTACCGAAAGGGTACCGCCAGTTGCATTTGAAGCAAAAGTTAAAGATGCGGTATTGTTAGTGCTGCTGATCGTTACACCTGTACCACTGTAGCTCCAGATATAACCAGTAGCATCAGTAACAGCGGTAATCGAATAATTTTGACTTGAAGCAGGTGCACAAATTGCAGTATTTCCTGCTATCGTTCCTGGTGTAGCTGGTGCAGGACCAACCAATGTAGCCGAAGTAGCCGCCGATGGACAACCCGTATTCGTTACCGTAATGTTGGTGTAAGATCCAGCCGATAGATTATTCATGCTCACCGAATTGGAAGACGCAACTTGAACAATAGCCGTTTGGGCTACCCCTCCTTTATTATAGTTAATGGTATAACTCACACCATTGGTTAAACCACCAAATACAATCTTTCCGTTAGTACCCAAACAAGTAGTCGGGTTAGTTGGTGTGGTACTGCTAATTATTGGTGTTCTGGTAACACCAATAACTAATGTAGAAGCAGTGCTGTTACCACAACTATTGGTTGCAATAACCGAGAGTGTACCGCCGCTTGCGTTTGCAGCAAAAGTTAAAGATGCCGTATTGTTACTGCTATTGATAGTCACTCCCGTGCCACTGTAGCTCCAGGTATAACCGGTAGCATCAGCAACGGTAGTGATCGAATAATTTTGATTTGAAGCAGGGGCACAAATTGCCGCATTTCCGCTTATTGCTCCTGGCGCAGCTGGTGCAGGACCAACCAAAGTAGCCGAAGTAGCTGCAGAAGCACAACCGGTATTCGTTACCGTAATATTGGTATAAGATCCTGCTGACAGGTTGTTAATGGTTACCGCATTGAAAGCAGCGACTTGAACAATAGCCGTTTGGGCAACACCTCCTTTGCTGTAATTAATGGTATAACTTACACCATTCGTTAATCCGCCTAACACAATCTTTCCGTTTGTACCTAAGCAGGTAGTCGGGTTGGTTGGCGTAGTGCTGGTAATTACAGGTGTAGTCGTAATTACTTTACTACCGTTCATTGAGACAGTACAACTCGTAGAAGCATTTGTCGCAACAACCGTATAATCGCCTGCTGTTGTAGTAGCAGGAAAAGTAATTATATTGCCGGTACCTGCAACAACAGAACCTACATTGGTATTATCTCTTTTTAGCTGATAATTAACACCACTTTGGCTTCCATCTAGTCCAATAACAGTACTGGTTCCGGTACTACATAAAGAACCCGAAGCAGTTATATTGAATACTGTAGGTAATGGATTAACTGTAACATTAACAGCATCAGACATTGGGCTTGAACAGGTACTATTTCCACCTACAACACTATAACTACCTGAACTGGTTGCACTATAGGTTTCTGCCGTAGCACCAGAAATTAACACACCATTTCTATACCATTGATAAACAGTTACCCCTCCGGTACTGGATGAGGTTAAAGTAACTACAGATCCGGCACAAACTGCCGAAGGTGTACTCGGAGAAATGGTTCTTTTTGCAGGTGCTGTTCCATTAACAGTCACCGTCCATTGTCTTCTTTCTGCAGATATACATCCTCCTGCACTTACCGTCTGAATATAATAGCTAGTAGTAGTGGTTAATGCGGGAGTAGTAAAAGGTAAGGTTCCCAGATAATTTCCGTTGGTTGGATCAGAATATACGTGGTAAGTGTTGTTAGCATTATAACCCTGTATCAAATTACTCGTCAACGTTGCGGTACTTCCAGAACAAACGGTTTGCCCGGTGATAGACGATGGACTAGTCGGTACAGTATTAGAATTGGTTAAAACTACATCATCAGTAAAAGTTCCGCAACTACCTCCAGATATAGTCCATCTCAAGGTAACGCTTGAACCTGCATTAAGCCCGGTAACAGTAGTGGTATTACTCGAAGGAGTTGTGATCACAGCTCCATTTGCCGCCCCAACAATGCTCCAGCTTCCGGTATTCGTGGCTGTAGCGTTCGCAGTCATGGTGAATGTACCGCTATTACAATTGATTTTATCTACTCCTGCATTTGCACTGTTAGCAATTACATTAACGGTAACCGTAGCACGGGGTCCCTCACAACTGCCATTAGTCTGACTTACATAATATAAAAATGTTCCACCCTGTGTTCTGCTAGGTACCGGTGCATTCGCACTTCCTACTCCACCCGAATTCGTATAATAAAGAAGCGAGTAAGCCGGGTCTGTTGTTGTAGCAGTTATCGCTGTTGCAGATTGTGTAGGGTGTTGACAATAATTATATACCGCCGGTGATACATTTGGAGCAACAGATGGTGCCACTACAGCTGTATTTGAAGAACTATTATTAGTTGTATTTCCTTCCACATTAACAGGCGTAGCTGTGTCATCAGTATAAGAAACAGCTGCGGTATTTGTATACGATGTAGTTCCAGAAGGAGCTTTCAAAGTCATTGTAATGGGATTCGCATCGGTAATACCCGCCCCTAAAGCCACGTTCGACTTATAAAAGGTGTAAGTTCTGGCGTTAGGTGCCGTTCCCGTAATAACAGGGCCGGTCCAGCCAGCGTGGCTTTCACTTACTACCGTATAGTTGGCAGGAACACTAACATTTACACTGTATCTCCGGTTTGTGGTAGTGGTTGCTGTTGAAGCCGACAAATTAGTAACCGTGTAGGTGTAGGTATTTCCATTAGTTAAATCCAAACAAGGATTGTTAATAGTAGAATTGAGCGTTAAATCTACACCTGATGAATAAATCGGAGTTTCAACAATAGAGGTATTATTATCTAAGTCCTGATCAGTAATATCAGTCGGCATCACCACCACCTTATTCAGAATTTTATTCCCAACAGGCATGGTTGCTCCTGCCTTGAAAGTACCGTTCACGGTAATTGTACCCGTAGAATTCTTGGCCAGGTTTAATGTGGCAGCAAAGTTGTTTGCAGCAGAGGAAGAAGGCATTAAAGTTCCTCCGCTAAAGCCCGAATAACTAATGCTGTTTATCGAATAATCTGATACAGGATAAACTGCTCCGTCAGCATTCTTAAGGGTATCTGTTAAATTGATATTGAACAAATCTGCCTGAGTATCGTTCACTACATCAATTTTATAATTATAATTTTGATTTGTACCTAAGGTTAGTGAGTTCTGAGTAGTTGTTTTTACCGCTCGAATATTCCCTGGTGTAGTTACCAGCAAGTTCCTGATCTCATGAAAGTTGATTCCACCACCAGTAGATGCGGCAAAACCCAGTTTTAAGTACTGCGGCGGAGCTGTCGTAGTCGTATATCTTAACAATTCCTGGAATTGCCCATTTGGAGTCTTAGTCCATCTAACAATAATTTCATATAAACCATTTACAGGTGTAATTTCGACCTGAACACGTCTGTAAAAAACAGCATCAGTTGGCCTGGTACCGGTTAGTGTATTATAATCCAATTCATCCGCAGTAGAATTTGTATTTAACTGTATCCCAGTCAAATATTTATTGGTTGGTTCTATTCCATTAACCGTTAATGGACCCGGATTAGAGGTAGTTGGTCCTCTCATCACTACAGAGTTTGGCAACAAGCCTGAACCACCATTTCTACCTTCAGTAGCATTTGAAAAGTTCCCGTACTCATCTAATCCTATCCCTACATATCCACCTGCTAAACCAGTACTTACTGGCGATGAACCACCTGTATTTGGTGCATAGCCCAATGATCCGCCTAATCCCCCTAAAGAAAAGGTAGAATTAGCATCGAATAGGAAAATACCAATACCATCAGCACCATTATAGCTATCACTATTGGTACGCCATGTCTTATATTCAAAATCGACTAATACACCAAGTGTAGTTGGAAAAGATTTATTGACATATGCATACCCTTTTTGATCTCCCAATCCCTTAGTTAGCCTCAGCCAACCGTTCCCATTCGGATCATCCCGTCCGGAAGTAAGGTAAGCTGTTCCCTGAGAACCACCTCCTCCCCCTAAAACAATGCCATTGGCATTACTGCCTTTAAAATTCTCAACGATGGTAAATTGAGCAGATACTGGTGCTAAGTTCGATACAATCAAAAAAAGTAAAACTGATAGCACACGAAAAACTAACTTAAAGCTAAACTTAGTTGAGCTCGTATTTGTTGGGTTGCTCAAAAATGATCGTGTGAGGCCACACGAATAAAGTAAAATTTTATTCATACACGGGATGTTAATGAAGATCACGCAGCATAGGGATGATGCAGACAACAATTTTTTGTAATTGCCTGCTTTTTCACGCTGTATTAAAAACTAGGTTCAAGAGCGCAGAAGAGAAGACAAATATTATGGCTCAAAGATAATATTCAAAGATGTATTTTTAATCAATAACGTTTCAAATTTGTAGTTTTAATAATACAATTAGATTTTTTTTTGACAATTATCATTAAGTAATTATTGCTGATTACACAGGGATGACGATTGGTGCATGCGAGTTCCCAAATCTGTTGACATTAATCAAACCCACACACAACCTTCAGTTGTAGATGTTCTGCACAGCTGCTCAAAAAATGATAATAAGCTGACCAACTGACTATAAACGAACAATTCTTTTGACCAGCACAGAAAAACTGCTGTAAAAGCATTTTCAGAAGTAAAAATATTTTTTATGGGTGAAATATTTATGACAGCTCATGGCTGAAGTTATCCAGGTTTTGGGAATCAAAAATCAGGTTTTAAATTTCGAATTCCTTACTATGGTAACTGAATATTGATTTCTTTAAAGATTGACAGACAAAATCGTATCGTTTAATAGCTGTTATTAGTTATTTTAATTATCTAAAAGATCATACATCAAGTAAAAGTTAACCTACTTATTTCAATGCAATTGTCTTTTTTGAAAAATAAGTCAGTGTAGAACCAGGCGAAAAAATTAGCTTATTTTAAAGTTCGTAGTACATTAAAATTAGTCAAAAGTAAATTTGATAAACTATTTACTCAACCAATTGTTCTTTGAATAAGAATAGGTATTATGGAAAGTAAGAAAGAAAAATCAGAAGCGGAAGACCAGAAGAAGACAACTGGCACATCGAAGGAAAAGGCAACTTTTGATCAGAATGGAAAGGGTGCCTCGGATAAATATGGAGAGGCGGGAGAGTCATCTAATGAATCAGGAGATGAAGATGGCCCTGGAACTACCAATAAGCACAGGGAAAAATAGAAAAGATAAAAAGAGCCGTTAACTCTTTTTATCTTTCGTAGATGCTCATCTTTTCAGCGAGTTCTATAATACTTTTTATCTTTAACTTTTGAAAAAGCCTTAATTTATAAGTACTTACGGTACCCATTTGTAAATTAAGCTGATTGGAAATTTCAAGTACCCCTACTCCTTTAGTCAGTAATTCTGCAACCTCCAGCTCTCTTCCCGAAAGTTTGGTAAACGGATTGTCAACATCATTTCCTAAAATACTGTTGAACATATTTTCTTTAACATTTCTGCTAGAATATCTGCTTCCCGCCAAAATCGTTGTGATGGCTGTAACAATCTCAGATTCTTCTGCATTTTTAGTTAAGTAACCAGAAGCACCCGATTTTAAATAAGGAACAGCATAAATATTTTCGTTCAAGGAAGAAAATACTAAGATCTTCGCATTAGGTTGAATTTGCTTTAACTGTTCAATAACTTTCAGATTATTACCACCCGGCAAGTTAACATCAATAATGATTAAACTTGGCGACTTCTCTGTTTCTACTAATGCCTCTTCTAAAGTAGAAGCGCCTATAATTTCAACACCAGGCCAAAAGTCAGAAATTAAACTTTTTAACCCTCTCCTGATAATTTCATGATCATCGGCGATAAGGACCGTAAATGTGCTTACTGCATTTTTTGCTTTCATTATATTATGTATTGTGTCGCAATGTACTAAAAGTTATTTATTCTACGTCAATGTAATTGAATTTATTGTCTAATTCTGTAAAATTTATTATACACATTTTCTCAGTTTTGAACCTAAAAAACATTTTCAAACTATAAATTGTACAAGACCCTCTCAAACAAAAAGCTAATAATGAAACAAATAACACTTATATACAGGCGATTACAAAACAGTTTCAAGATTAAATGAATTAGCTTTTATAACCACAACAGCAGTCGTTACCCCAAAAAGATGAGTTCAAAATCAAACACTCAAAAAATCATTAAAAAAGTAGTGCTTATCTTACACCATACCCAAAAAAAGACAAATGATATTATCAGTTGAGTGGATTACTCACGTTTTTTAGCTGTTCATGATGAGGTATTTATTCGCCCTGGTTCGTGACCCACGAACCAGTTTCGATTGAAAGCTTAATACTCCCCCCTGGTCCGTGCCCCACGAACCGGTTTCAATGAAAGTTTAAATGACTCCCCCTGGTCCGTGCCCCACGAACCGGTTTCAATGAAAGTTTAAATGACTCCCCCTGGTTCGTGCCCCACGAACCAGCTTCTACGAAAGTTCAATCTAATTTTGCTCAAGAATCGAACACCCAACTTTGTGTCCTCTGCGCCATATCTCTGCGTACTCTGTGGTTAAACCTGCGCCTTATCTCTGCGCACTCTTTGGTTAAACCTGCGCCTTATCCCTGCGTACTCTATGGTTAAACCTACACCCCTGCTCTACTTATATCTTCGCCCTGATCCGGCTTAGCGTTTCTAATCTTATAGCTAAAAAAGAAGCAATATACTTTAACGAAACACGATTAATCAAGTCAGGAAAGGAAACCAGAAAACGCTTATAACGCTTTTCAGCAGAAGAAATTCTACAGAGATAAGCACGTTCCTCCGCCGAGCGGTAGTAGGTCTCCATCATTTTTCTACCCACAATATTGGCTTCAGCAAAATTCTCGTATAAGTATTCAGATAATACGTGGGGAATTGCAATTAAGTCAACATCCTCTAATGCCTGAAGGTATTCCTCCGAATCACCCTCAACCCATAAATTGCGAATGGTACCCACCACTTCATTTTCCTTGGCTATCCAGGTTGTTATTTCACTCTCGCCATCCTTAATAAAGCCACGAACAACGCCTTTAACAATTAAGAAAAGATATTTATTGCGATCTACCGGAGAGACCAAATATTTATTTTTCTTATAACTAATGGGAAAAGTGTGCTGGTTAATCCTTCTTTCGATCTCATCATTGAGGGGATGAAATTTCTTAAAAATAGATATCAGTGGAGAAAAGTTGTTATACTTTTTCCACCTATCTTCATCAGATAAGTTGACTGCGATCATTAGATTTAGAAATTGGGATAGATTTAATCCTACATACCAATGTAGAACTTAGATGTAAGTATATGAAGTTTGAGGTTAAAAAAGAAGTTTTTTTTAACTTTTATTTAATACCGCTTGCTATAAAATCTTTTCTACCCCCAAACCGAAAAGTGCAAAATCGTATTTTACCGGATCCAGCGGATCTAAAGCCTTCAGATAATGAGTCAATTCTACTGCTGTTAGCCAGTCTGTTTGCTTCCGGTTAATTAAGCCTAGCAATCTTCCTACCCTATCTACATGAACATCGCAAGGGCAAATTAAATGTGAAGGTTTAATCGTTTCCCAGAGACCAAAATCTACACCACGGTCATCTTTTCTTACCATCCAGCGCAAAAACATATTTAACCTTTTGCAAGTCGATTTTTGCCTCGGCGATGAGATGTGCTTTTTTGTCCGGTGAGGATAATCTTCCAATGAAAAGAAGTAATCTCTGAAAGAATTGAGGGCTTCCTCTATGCTGAAATTCAGATTGCCCGCCATGCAGACCTCTGAACTAAGACTAACAGTTCCTACGTTTACCGTTATATCCAAATAATCAGCACGAAAAACCCGACTGCTCTGCGGAATAAAAGCCTCTTCCAAAGTGGTCGACTGAGTATAATGGAACTTAAAAAATGCAATAAAGTATAGTAGATCCGTATCGTTAAAGGTACGGTGTTTAAAGCCTAACAAACTTTTCAAATCCTGCTCCTCATGCTGAGTTACAAAATCGAATGGTGCATTATCCATTCTTTCTAAAAGCTCCTTACACTTATTAATTATAGTCTTGCGTTGCCCCCAGGCCAATATTGCAGCAAAAAAACCTGCAATTTCAATATCCTGCTTTTTGCTATATAAATGAGGAATGCAGATTGGATCATTCGGAATAAAATCAGGCCTGTTGTATTGATCAACTTTAGCATCCAGGAAATTCTGTAGTTCTAATCTATCCATCAATTTAAAGCAAAAAGGTCATCTGCCCGAAATCAGTAAGCCGATAACGCAACAGATGACCTGTCTATTTTTTAATATTCTTATTTTAAAGCATTTTCCAGATCTTCTAAAAGATCGTCAATATCTTCAACACCTACACTAAGTCGCAATAAATTGTCCGTTACGCCCACTTTTTCTCTTTCCTCTTTTGGAATAGAGCCATGTGTCATGGTAGCCGGGTGATTGATTAGCGATTCTACACCACCCAACGACTCCGCTAAGGTGAATACTTTAAAATTGGAAGAAATCCTGAAAGTTTCCTGTAAATCAGCATCCTTTAATGTAATGGAAATCATTCCACCAAAACCTCTCATTTGTTTCTTCGCTACATCATGATTGGGATGATCAGTAAAACCCGGCCAGTAAATCTTGTCCACTTTAGGGTGGTTTTTAAGATAATGAGCAATGCGCTCACCGTTTTCACAGTGCGCTTTCATCCGTAGGTGCAAGGTTTTAATTCCCCTTAAAACCAGGAAAGAATCTTGTGGCCCCGGAGTAGCGCCACAAGCATTATATATAAACCAAAGGTCTTTATAAAGTTGCTCATTACTCGTTACCAAAGCCCCCATTACTACATCCGAGTGTCCACCAATGTATTTGGTTACAGAATGCATTACAATGTCTGCACCTAAATCAATAGGGTTTTGCAGGTATGGAGAGGCAAATGTATTATCAACTGTTAATATTAAATTCTTCTCTTTAGTAATTTTCGCTACACCCTCAATATCAACAATTTGCATGGTCGGATTAGTTGGCGTTTCAATCCAAACCAATTTAGTTTTATCATTAATATAAGGTAAGATGTTCTCTGGCTTAGACAAATCTAAAAAGTGAAACTTAATACCATACTTACTAAAGATCTTTGTAAACATCCGGTAAGAACCACCATAAAGATCGTTTCCTGTAATCACCTCGTCGCCTGGTTGCAATAATTTCAGCACAGCATCTGTTGCACCCATTCCGCTCGAAAAGGCTAAACCATACTTTGCGTTCTCTAACGCAGCCAAACAATCCTCTAAAGCCTTACGCGTAGGATTTGTACCTCTCGAATATTCGTATCCCTTATTATCACCAGGAGACTTTTGCCAGTAAGTAGAGGTTTGATATATAGGTGTCATTACGGCACCTGTGGTTGGATCAGGCTCTTGGCCAGCATGTATAGCTTTTGTTCCGAATTTCATTTCTTTCTTAATATAGGCTAATAGCATTGAGATTTGAAACCAAATCCCAACGGGTTTATAATTATTCCCGAGGAGGAATTTTCCATCCCTCCTCAGCACTTTTTTCTTTTTTTGTTGCACCTATAGTCAGCCGAGTGACTAAATTTAGCTTGTGGCAATCAGACTCAGGTCTCCTAACTCAAAACTCCCAACTCAAAACCAAATTAATACGCTCTTGCAAACAATACTCTTTGTATAGATGGTTTCCCAGAGTAAATACAGATGCCATCCTCTAATTTATTGTCTAAAGGAATACAGCGGATCGTAGCTTTGGTTTCTTCTTTTATTTTCTGTTCGGTTTCTGGAGTTCCATCCCAATGAGCGGAGATAAAACCAGCTTTACCATCTAACAAGGCCTTAAATTCCTCGTAAGTATTGGCTTCTGTAATATGCTCATCTCTGTAGGCTAACGCTTTGTTGAACATGCTCTGCTGAATTTCATCCAACAATTTAACGATGTAAATATCCAGGCCTTCTTGCGGTACAGTTTGCTTTAATTTAGTATCTCTACGCGCAATTTCAACCGTTTTGTTTTCCATGTCTCTACCACCAATAGCAATACGGACAGGGACACCTTTCATTTCATAATCAGCAAATTTAAATCCCGGACGCTGAGTATCACGATCATCAAATTTTACTGAGATTCCCATACCTTTCAAACGCATGGTGAGTTCATTAACGTATGAAGTAATGTTAGCTAAATCTTCTTCCCCTTTGTAAATCGGAACAATTACCACTTGAATTGGAGCCAATTTTGGTGGAATAACTAAACCAGAATCATCACTGTGTGCCATGATTAATGCGCCCATTAAACGGGTTGATACCCCCCATGATGTTGCCCACACATGATCTAACTTACCATCTTTTCCGGTAAACTTAACATCAAAAGCTTTGGCAAAATTCTGACCTAAGAAATGTGAGGTTCCCGCTTGCAATGCTTTTCCATCTTGCATCAAAGCCTCAATACAATAGGTATCCAAAGCGCCTGCAAATCTTTCATTTGGGGATTTTCTCCCCCTCACTACTGGTACAGCTAACCAATTTTCAACGAAATCGGCATAAATATGCAACATGCGTTCTGTTTCCTCAATAGCTTCCTCTGCAGTGGCATGAGCGGTATGTCCTTCTTGCCACAAAAACTCCGCCGTACGTAAGAACAAACGTGTTCTCATTTCCCAACGTACCACATTCGCCCATTGGTTAATTAAAATAGGCAAATCGCGGTAAGATTGAATCCAGCCTTTATACGTATTCCAAATAATCGTTTCTGAAGTTGGACGAACAATAAGTTCTTCTTCCAGTTTAGCCGTCTCATCTACAACAATGTTTCCATTTCCGTCATTTTTCAGACGATAGTGTGTCACAACTGCACATTCAGTTGCAAATCCCTCTACGTGAGAAGCTTCCTTAGAAAAAAATGACTTTGGAATGAACAAAGGAAAATAAGCATTGCTATGACCGGTATCTTTAAACATTTTATCTAATACCGCTTGCATTTTTTCCCATATAGCATAGCCGTTGGGCTTAATAACCATGCATCCACGCACCGCCGAATGCTCAGCTAAGTCTGCTTTGATCACGATATCATTGTACCATTGAGAATAATCTGTTTCTCTGCTTGTAATTTCTTTGCTCATGTTATGTATTTGGAACGTAAATTGTATGTTAAAAAATGTGAAATTAGACCACAAATTTATAAATTTATGCCTACAAAACGATTATCAATACGTAGCATTAATTTTTTAAATCGTTTTTTAACTAATTTTATAGCTGATGGGATGGACAATATGGCGCTGCTATCTTCTAACACACACAACTAAATATAAACACAATGAAACCAATTAAATTTTTACCCATTGTAATGATTGCTGCCGCTGGGTTGGTGGCATCATGCTCTACATCAAAATTGGCTCAAAACAAGTCTACAGATGATGTTTACAACTCGGTTGCAAAAGCTAAAGAGGTTGAATACGTGGCTCCAAGACCACAACCTCAGGATCAGCAACAACCGGCGTATGACGATGAATACTATGGAACAAGTAATCCCTACTATGATATGGACTACGCTTCCAGAATCAACCGTTTCTATAACGGTTATTCTTTCAGAGGTTATTACGATCCTTATTATGACAACTACTATTATGGAAATAGCTACGGCGCATCTAATTACTTAGGTTTTGGATTAGGCTGGAATAGCGGCTATGGATTAAATATGGGATGGGGAGGCGGTTTCGGATATGGAAGTATCTGGAATAATCCTTTCTATTATGGCAACTTCGGTTACGGATGGAATTCTCCCTTTGGCTGGAATGCATGGGGCCCATACTCCTACTACGATCGCTTCGGTTGGGGCGGTGGCTGGTACGGTGGCGGCTGGGGTGTAGGTGGAGGCTACTACGGTGGTGGTACCGTGGCCAACAGAAACTACAGACCAAGACCAGGAAGTAACGATACAGGTATGCCAAGAACAGGAATGAATCCTGGAAGTACAAACTTTGGCAGACCAAGCCGTTCGGGTGTTGCGCAAGGGAATGGAAACTACAGACCCAACAGCAATGGTAATGTAAGTGGCAGACCTACAAGAAACCAAACTTATGGAAACCAACCTCAAGGCGGTCAAAGCACCAGACCTACCAGAAATGAAAATTACACACCATCTGCGCCAGCAAGAGAAAGCAGCAGACCAAGTTACTCTCCACCTCCATCTAATGGTGGCGGAAATAGTGGCGGCGGCGGCGGTGGCAGACCATCAAGAGCAGGAAGAGGTTAATTAAATAGCAACACACAATGAAAAAATATATTTTAGCTTCGCTAGTGGCTACAGTAGCCACTATAGGAACCAGTTACGCCCAAAGCTATGCTCCGGATGCGTTTAGGTTTTCACAAACAAATTACGGTAGTACTTCTCGTTTTAAAGGTATGGCTGGCGCGCAAATCGGCGTAGGTGGCGATATCGGCTCCATCAGTGCTAACCCCGCAGGACTGGGCTTATTTACTAAATCAGAATTCAGTATCACCCCTGAATTTAATGCAGTATCTAATCAAAATGCCTTTTTAGGGAACACCTCCAAATCAAGTAAGAATCAAATTAACCTTAATAATATAGGTGTGGTTTTTTACAATCCAACTTATAAAGCAAAGGGAGCCGATACTGAAAAGGGATTAGTAAGTGCTGTTTATGGTTTAAGTTATGCCCGTAACAACGATTTCTTTAACAACATCAACTATAGTGGTATAAATAATAACAGCTCTATCAGAGATGCTTATGCTGAGCAAGCCAATAGCTTTGGTATCGACAACAGTGTTGCCGGCGATGCCTACAATAGCTACCTGATCAATAAAAATGCACCCAATTATCCAAATGGATACTCAGCAGAGCCTTACAATGGCGTTAATTTTGACCAAAACTGGAATGAAACCAGGTTGGGTTCAACGTCTGAATTTAACGTAGCTGGAGCGCTAAACTTTTCAAATAAACTTTATATTGGTGCAACAGCAAGCTTTGTAAACGTGAAGTACAACAGCGATGCATATTATGTAGAGTCTGGCGTAGTGAATACTTACGACGATCAATTAGCTGTTCCAATCTATACCGGCAATGAAAACTATACACTTACTCATTTTAGAAATCAGCAAACAAAAGGGGGTGGTTTCAATTTAAAACTGGGTATGATTTTCAGACCTGTAAACGAATTCAGAATTGGTATTAATTTCCAAACACCTACCTGGATGAACTTACAAGATGACACCAGCGAATCCTTACAGGCAAATCTTGCTGGAAATGCAACCAACTCTCCTACCTCATCTAGCAATCCTACCCGCTACTATACCTTTACATATAACTTGCGTACGCCGCTTAAAGCATCAGCTGGTTTAAGTTATGTTATCGGTGGAAGGGCATTGATTTCTGCGGATGTAGATTATGTAGATTATTCTTCTATGCGTTTCTCTGCAGATAATGGTTCAGATATTCAAACCATTAACAGTTCAAATACTTTCATCCAGAATTCTTACAAGGAAGCAGTAAACTATCGCATTGGTGCTGAGGTTAAAGTAAGTAATGAGGTAAGTTTAAGAGGTGGATACGGTGTAAATGGAAACGGGGTTAAAGGTGGAGATAACTCATTTTATCAAAGTCAGTTTTATACTGGTGGTATTGGCTACCGCGTAGATAACTACTATTTCGATGTAGCTTACCAAAACCTAAAAACTAACTTCAGTTCTAGTCCTTATGAATTGAATGATTATAGCGAACCCGTTGCTGATATAAAAAGCAATCGAAATAATGTATTTCTAACCTTTGGTGTTAGGTTCTAATAAAAAAATCCCCTGTTACTCAGGGGATTTTTTTTTATTAAATTATCTAATTAGCGATGTGCCTTTTTCACCAAGAACATCAACTCTAGAACGTTTTCAAATTGAAGCTATTGAACATTGTCACGTTGAGACTATCGAAACGCTTTCAACATAGCTCCCACTAACCATTAGACAATTTATCTCACATTTATCATCAAGAACTTCAAGTTGTCTCTTCAAAACTGTCACGTTCAGCCTGTCGAACCGCTTTGAACATAGCTCCCACTAACCATTAGACAATTTATCTCACATTTATCATCAAGAACTTCCGATTGTCTCTTCAAAATTGTCACGTTCAGCGTGTCGAACCGCTTTCAACATAGCTTCCACTAGCCATTCGACAATTTATCCCTCATTTATCATTCAAGAACTCGCGGTTATCTTTAACATTGTCACGTTGAGCCTGTCGAAACGCTTTCAACATGGAAAACCTAATTTATGATACAGCTTTTTTTATTACTTAAATCACTCCAAATAATGAACCGCCTTTCTGGCCCAGGGCATCTACCCGCTTCTCCACTTCAGCATCTCTAATTAATTCCGGTGCATGGTGAGGCTTCTTCCTCGCATCTATAATCAGCGATCCTTTACAGCCCCAATGTTTATTGGCTGTAAAATCATTAGTTCCATAAATATCTGCCGCAGGATTACTTCTTGTAAAGGCTACCCAGACTAAATTATCGATATTTTTTGCAGTAAACTCCGCATCATCCGCAATAACGATTAATGGAAATCCTGTTAAATCCTGGTCCTTTAAGCTCAAATTAAGTATAGCTATTTCAGCAGCTGTTTTCTCTGCATTTAAAAATGAATTCCCCTCCAGAATCAAAATACCTTGGTCTGCTACCTGAGGATTAGAAAAACCACCAGGCAAATTTAATGCAGGCAATTTCGAAGAAAGGACTCGCTTCTTCTCCCCTGCCGCCGCTATAACCACCTTTGAACCACTATTTAACCCATCACCGCTGTAATCTAAGGTATCAATCGTCGTATTGGTATAAAAATGTACGTCTCTTGTAAAATCAACCCTTTCTAATATATGACTTAAAAAACCAGATATATTATGCGTATCTAAAGTTGCATCATCCTCTTTTGCAGCTATAAAAACATATTTCGCTAAACTCAACTGGTTTTTACCCAAAATATGATTCGCAATGGTTAAGATCTCTTGTGGACTTCTCTCCTTTAAATAAGGTGTGTAACGTTCGCTTCCAATAGCAAATAATAATGGATGTACCCCGGCAGCATCAACTGCATGAACCTCTTTTAGGCCATGAATTTCCTGAGGAATAGCTGAACCTGTAATCTCATGAATTAAAGCGCCAAAACTGGTATCTTCCTGTGGAGGCCTGCCCACAACCGTGAATGACCAGATTGCATCAGGTTTATGGTAAACGTTATGCACCTTCATCAGTGGAAAAGGATGTGTAAGACTATAGTAACCTAAGTGGTCGCCAAAAGGACCTTCTGGCTTATTGTCATTAGGATAAACTGTCCCAGTAATGATAAAATCGGCATCCGCAGATATGCAGAAACCTTCATCATCATAAAAATACCTGAAACGCCTGTCACCCAATGCGCCTGCAAAGGTCATTTCAGATAAGCCCTCAGGCAATGGCATTACTGCCGCCAAAGGGTGCGAAGGTGGACCACCTACAAAAATACTTACCTTTAAAGGCTGTCCCAGTGCATTCGCTTTAGATTGATGCACACCAATTCCGCGATGAATCTGATAGTGCAACCCAATTTCCTGATCTTGTACATAGTCATTACCACCCAATTGGATACGGTACATGCCTAAATTAGAATTTAAAACACCCGGCTTTTCTACATCTTCCGTATATACCTGTGGCATGGTCACAAACGGACCTCCATCCATAGGCCAGTTTACAATCTGCGGCAATTGGCTAATACTGGTTTTTAAAAACTTCTGTTTTGCCGATGGTGTCTTCCATGGCAGTGCAGATAAAGCAGATAAGGCCGAACCAGCATACTTAAATGGATTTTTTAATACCTTCATCGGATCATTACGCAATCCTACCAATGCCTGCACTTTAGGTAAAGTATCTCTAAATATAAATTTCGAGCGCTCCAATGTTCCAAAAAGATTGGAAACTGCCGGAAAGGGACTCCCCTTTACCTTTTCGAAAAAAAGAGCGGGTCCTTTGCTTTCAAAAACCCTTAAATGAATAGCAGCCATCTCCAGATAGGGATCCACTTCTTCCTTTATTCTAATTAAATGACCGTGTTTTTCTAAGTCGGAAACGCATTCTGCTAAACTTTTGTACGCCATGCCCAAAGATAGATATTTCGAATTTCTATACCACAAAAAAGCCGCTAATTGAAAGATTTTACAATGTCCTTTCAATTAGCGGCCATCCTTGTCATCCAGGCTATAGTATCTTTTTCGCGCTCTTGATACTCAATACTTGCTACTCGATACTTGATACTAGATACTTTATACTAAATACTAGACACCCCAAACTCAGTTCCTATTTCTTTCCTGCAAAAGACCTCAACATCCAGGTATTTTTTTCCTTAAACTGCATGAAACGGTTTACCATATCATTAGTACCATCATCACTGGCTTCATCGGTTGCATCTAACAATTCTCTCTCCAACTCAATCAATATCGCCATATCATCTAAAATAGCATCAACCATATCCAAATCCTTCAAGCCAATAGTATTAATCTCTTTAATCCGCGATTCTTTGATATAGTCGGCAAAACGGCTATGTGGCGGTTTACCCAAAGTTAAAACACGTTCTGCAATTTCATCAATAGTTAATTGAGCATTCGTGTATAACTCTTCAAATTTAATGTGAAGGGTAAAAAAATTCTGTCCTTTAATATTCCAATGACAGCCCCTTAATTTCTGATAATGAATATGATAATTAGCAAGATAGTCATTTAACAGGTCTACAACCGGTTTTACTTCTTTTTCATTTAGGCTTATTTCCTTAGCGTCCATTGTATTATGTTTTATGTTTTTTTCTGCCTGATTAACAATTCGTACCCTATAAAAGTTTGCGTCCACTTCACTTTTTGTACAATACCTGATTTAGATGTACGTTTATTAATCGTAATTCTAATGTAGCGTCCGTCAGCAAGTAATTGTTTTTGAATAATATATCCCTAATTGACCAAAAAGTCATTTATCTTTAGTCAAAAACCCTTGTTTTAGCTGAGGTCGATTTACAATATTATTCGTATAATTGCTTCCTTTGACTTATAAAATTTATACAAAAATAAATGCATAAAATATATTTATCTGCTGTATTGTTGCTCGCTATCAATGCGGCAAATGCAAAAGCTACCGCAGTAAGAGACTCCATCGGCGTAGAAAACAATAAAGGCAAAAAATTAATTATCCATCAAACCGTAGCTAAAGACACCTATTATTCTATCGGCAGAAGATATAATGTATCTCCTAAAGATATTATGGCTTTTAACGATAATAAATATCTTCAGGTAGGTGTAGTGATCAAAGTACCTACAAACATTCCTTTTTCAGGCCCAACATCTACTCCATCTCCTTCATCAAAATCTAACGTTATTGAGCATACGGTTATCGCAAAGGATAACCTGAATAAAATTGCTGAGAAATACGGCACAACAGTTAATGACATCAAGTCCTTAAATAACCTATCAGGAAACAATCTCAGTATCGGTCAGGTATTAAAGGTACAGCTCAAAGGTCAGGAGCAAGCTACTCCAGAGCCTGTAAAAGAAAGTCCGAAACGCAAGGAAGAGCCCGCAAATACCAGTTCAAATTCAGTAGATCCAACAACCATTGAACATACTGTACAACCTAAGGAGTTTTTAGGCAAAATTGCTGAAAAATATGGCACAACTGTCGAAGAAATTAAAAAAGCAAACGGATTATCTGGAAACAATCTGCGTATCGGTCAGAAGCTGAAAATTCCTGCTACACAAAATGTCACTCAGGATAAAGTAATTAATGCTGGAGAGCCAAAAGAAGAACAACAAAATAACCCTAAAGATAATCCGGGTACACATACCGTACTCCGAAATGAAACCATCTTTACCATAGCTAAACAATATGGTGTTACTGCTTATCAGATTAGAAAACTAAATAACTTAGAAGATAATACCTTAAAAATCGGACAAGTAATTAAAGTACCTTCTGATATTGTGGTTGATGTTCCTAAACAAGAAGAGAAAAGGGAAGAAAAAAAGAAAGAAGAAAAAGTAAAGGATACATCAGTGGAAAAAGAAGAGAGCTTTGTACACACTGTTGCCACCGGCGAAAACATCTTTTCAATTGCTAAAAAATATAATTTAACCGCATATCAGATCCGTACCGCCAACAAATTGGAAGATAACACGATTACTGTTGGCCAGAAATTAGTGATTCCTAAACCTCCTCAGCCACGTTCGGTTAATGATGCTTCTAAAGAAGATCAGCAAAGCGAACCTGATAGCACCATGGTAAAAGATCCTAAACTCCGCAGAGATCCAAGTGTTTACGGCTTAAGCCAGATTGAAGAAAAAGGCACCGCAGTTTGGATTGCCGATCAAGATTTAGATGCCTCTAAAATGTTGGTGTTGCACCGTACCGCACCTATTGGAAGAGTAGTAAAAATAACTAACCCAATGACCAATCGCAGTACCTTTGCCAAAGTTGTTGGTAAATTTACAGAGAACGAATCGACTAAAGATGTTATTATTGTGATGACTAAGGCGGTTGCTGATTCATTAGGTGCTTTAGACAAAAGATTTTTCTGCAACATTACTTACAGTGCTCAATGAGTTTAAATAAAAAGCCTTTTATTATCGGTATTGCCGGAGGAAGTGGCTCAGGCAAAACATTTTTTCTAAACTGCTTTCTTCATCACTTTAAACAAGATGAAGTAACGTTGGTATCTCAAGATGATTATTACATTCCAGCCGGCGAAATGACCCAGGAAGAGAATAAACGCTATAATTTTGACTTACCTAAAACCATCGATAGCGAACAGTTTTTAAGGGACATCAAGCAATTGATAAATGGAGAGGTAGTTTATAAAAAAGAATACAACTTCAATAACCCTTTAGCCGTAGTTAAGATTCTGGAGATTAAATCTGCACCAATAATTATTGTAGAAGGATTGTTTATTCTCCATTTCAAAGAAATTGCCGCGCTTTTAGACCACCGTATTTTTGTAGATGCAGACGAACATATTGCATTAGACAGACGCATCAAACGTGATGGTTTGGAAAGAGGCTACCCTGAAGAAGATGTTTTATACAAATGGCACAACCACGTTGTACCAGCTTATAAAGAATATCTTTTGCCTTATAAAAACGAATGCCATAAAGTAATTATAAATAATACCAATGAGCCTGAGGAAATAATCGCCATTACGGAAGAGATTTCCAATGAACTTAGAAATCGGGTTTTAATAGACCTGGCTTAAGAAAAACGGGATGGTTTAAAGCCATCCCGTTTTTGCATTTAATTTAACTGCATTTCAGGAATATCCCCTTCTACAAGTAATCTCCCCGCAGTAGATTGTTTAATTAAATCTACACTAACACCAGGTGCCCTTTCAATCAGCTTAAAGCCCCCTTCAGGTAATACATCCAAAACCGCTAATTCAGTAACAATTTTCTTAATGCACTTAACGCCTGTTAAAGGCAAGGTACATTGAGGTAACAACTTACTTTCACCAGCTTTATTTACATGCTGCATAGCCACAATTATATTTTTTGCCGAAGCCACCAAATCCATCGCCCCACCCATCCCTTTAACCATTTTACCCGGGATTTTCCAATTGGCAATATCTCCATTTTCAGATACTTCCATCGCACCTAAAATAGTTAAATCTACCTTTTGTGCTCTAATCATACCAAAACTCATTGCCGAATCAAAAATCGCCGATCCAGGCAAAGTAGTAATGGTCTGCTTACCGGCATTAATTAAATCTGCATCTTCCTCACCCTCAAAAGGGAAAGGTCCCATGCCCAATAAACCGTTTTCCGATTGTAATACTACATTGATACCTGATGGGATGTAATTAGCCACCAAAGTTGGAATGCCGATCCCAAGGTTAACATAGTATCCATCTTTTATTTCTCTAGCGATACGCTTTGCTATTTCTTCTTTTGAAAATGCCATAATATTTTTTAAACTCAATACAGCCCACTTAGGGCTTAAGACTTAAAACGGTTCTTTGCTCTATTCTTTTCTCGTAGTCCTTACCTTGAAAAACACGATGAACATAAATTCCTGGGGTATGGATATGATCAGGATCTAATGCTCCGGCTTCAACCAGCTCTTCTACTTCTGCAATGGTAACTTTACCTGCCATAGCCATCACTGGGTTAAAATTTCTACTTGTCGACCGGAACACCAGGTTTCCGGCAGTATCTCCCTTCCAAGCCTTCACAATAGCGAAATCGGCCTCAAAAGCATATTCCATTAAGTAGTCTTTTCCATCGAAGTTGCGAATCTCCTTTCCTATCGCCACTTCTGTACCCACACCGGCCGGAGTAAAAATAGCAGGCATACCATATCCGGCCGCTAAGCAGCGCGTGGCTAATGTGCCTTGCGGTATAAGTTCTACTTCTAGCTCTCCACTCAGTAACTGGCGTTCGAATTCGGCATTTTCACCCACGTAGGAGGATATCATTTTCTTAACCTGACGCTGCTTAAGCATCAAACCGATACCAAAATCATCAACCCCTGCGTTGTTGGAAATGCAAGTCAAATCTTTAACCTTTTTAGTTACCAAGGCATGTATACAATTTTCCGGAATACCACAGAGACCAAAACCGCCTAACATGAGTGTAGCGCCGTCTGCAATATCATGAATAGCCTCTTCAGCCCCTGATACAACTTTATTTATCATTTTACGAATTGTTGGTTAGTTTGGCTAAATTACAAATTGCACATACAAAACAAAGAGTATTATCGTTTAAATGATTTAAGAATATTTAATTAATTGGAATTAATCTAAATTACACTTACCTTTGTATCGCAATGACTTACGAGAGAGAAGATATAAATTTTATACTACCAACTGACCCTGAATTCCAAAAAGGAATGGGATATATTTTCAGTTGTACGGCAGAACATAAAAAATGCTGCAAAAAATACAAAGAAGGTAAACGCTGTAAAAAGTGTCCTGGTAGGAAAAAGTAATTTTCTACTTCGCTATTTCAATAATCTTGTCATCACTTCCATTACTGGTACAGAAATAAACTTTTCCTTCTGGTGAAGTTGTTACCGCCCGTAATCTTCCATAGGTGCCTTCATAGAAATCTGTAGTTTCCAAAATCTTCGATTGATCGCCATCTAGTTTAAGCTGCATTAATTTACTTCCTTTAAGTACAGCCAGTAACAAAGAATTTTTAAACTGAGGAAGGTAGTCCGAATTATAATAGGTTAAGCCACTGGGTGCAATAGTCGGTGTCCAATTGATCAATGGCTGTGCAACATTATTGGCAGAACAAAAGCTCTGCTCAGCACTCTCATTGCAAAATCCCCTAACCGTCGGCCATCCATAATTTCTTCCTTTTTCAATGATATTGATTTCATCATCGGAATCAGGTCCATGCTCGGAAGAGAATATTTTATTACCAACCTGAGCCAATCCTTGTGCATTTCTATGCCCCAATGTCCATAATGGATTATTTGGAATCGGGTTATCTGCAGGAATGCTACCATCGAGATTAATTCTCAATACCTTTCCGGCAATAGAATTTGTATTTTGAGGTGTCGATGTATTCGATGCATCACCCGTTGTAATGAAAAGCTTGCCACCACTAATTAACAACCGGGAACCATTATGAATAGAAGCCCCCGGAATTTGATCTAACAAAATCTGCGGACTAGACAATGTTCCACTGTTATAAGTATAGCGAACAACTTTTGAACGGTAAGTACTACCGTAACCATATACAACGTAAACGTATGGATTTGTAGAAAAATCTGGATGAAGCGCCATCCCTAATAGCCCTCCCTCTCCATTCGATCGAACATCTGCGATGGTAATAACAGGAGTAACTTGACCCGTAGTTGGATTCAAACGGCTAATTTTACCAGCCTTTTCAGTAAACCAAATGTGGTTATCCGGCCCATAAACAAGCTCCCAGGGGAGATTCAATCCGGTAGCAACAACTCTTGTTTTTAGCTCTGCATCAGGCAAATCAGTAGAACCGTCATCACCTCCATTTTTTTTGCAATTCATACCAATCACAAGTATAAATATGCATAGTAATATTGACCTCATAACCCATAACGTTTTATAAATAACACAGTTATGAGCATTTAGTTTTACCATGGTCCGTGACACACGGACCATTCGTGACACACGGACCGTTCGTGACACACGGACCATTCGTGACACACGGACCATTCGTAGCACACGGAGTGTTTGTGACACCCTGACCAAAAACCCTAATTCAAATAAACATACGTAATCCCATCACCACCCCTATCCGCATGTTCGTCTTCCATCCTGTTTACCTGGCTATATTTTCTCAAATACTCTCTGATCATTTTCCTCAAAATACCATCCCCCTTACCATGAATTAGCTTAATCGAAGGAAATCCAAGCATGATGGCTTTATCCAAATATTTTTCTACTTCAAACAATGCATCTTCTGTACGTTTTCCCCTTAAATCTAATTCAGGCCGGAAAGAAGAAACAGCGTCATTCATTTTTCCGGCAAAAGAATTCATTTGAACTACTTTCTTAGCCTGTTTATTGCTAATTTTTTCCACGCGATTTTTTTTCACGTTAGAGCGGAGATCACCAATAGCCAAAACCAATTCGTTCCTGTTAATCTCTAAAACCTGACCTGTAGTTTCACTATCATTAAACTTAACCCAATCGCCAACCGCAATTTCTCCACCTACAACTACTGGAGCAGGTTTCGGCTTTTCCTTGGGGATTGTATTTTTTACCAATTCCTTTTGCAAATTTTGGCGTAATTCTTTCGTCGCTGTTTTATCTGCCTGTTTCTGCTTAATTTCAGCAATTGTATTTTCAACCAGCTTATTGGCATTTTTGATAATACTTTGTGCCTCTAACTTAGCTTCCTTGATCAGTATTTTTTTGTTTTCCTCTAAAAAGGCATTTATTTTCTCATTTTCAGCTAAAAGATTTTTAGCTTTATTTTGTTGATGAGCTAAGCTAACTTTCGTGTCATAAATGGTTTTCTTCTCCCTTTCCAGATCAACTAAAAGTGTATCTATCCTATTTTGATTAGAACCTGTTTTCTCCCTGGCTAACTCAATAACCTGTTTAGGTAATCCAATATTTTGGGCAATCTCAAAGGCATAAGAACTTCCCGGTTTACCCATTTCCAAAATATAGAGCGGCTTCATTTTGGCATTATCGAACAACATTGATGCGTTCTCCAAACCTTCCGTATTCCCTGCAAATAATTTAAGATTAGAATAGTGGGTAGTAATTACGCCCCTCACTTTTTTCGTATTCAATACTTCCAGAACGGCCTCTGCCATTGGCCCGCCAAACTGCGGATCAGTTCCGGTTCCAAACTCATCTATCAAAACCAATGTTTTTGGAGAGGCATGCTCTACAAAATATTTCATCTTCGTTAGGTGGGCACTGTAGGTGCTCAAATCGCTCTCAATAGATTGATCATCACCAATATCAGCAAATATATTTTCAAAGACTCCTACCTCACTATTACTGTCAACCGGGATCAATAAACCTGTTTGCAGCATGATCTGCAAGAGGCCTACCGTTTTCATACAAACAGATTTACCACCCGCATTTGGGCCTGAAACCAGTACCACTCTGGTTTCAGCATTGATGTGTATATTCAACGGAGTAACCGTTTTCTGCTCTGCAGCTAACGAGAGGGTAAGCAATGGATGCCTGGCGTTAATTAACTTCGTGGAAGACTCTTTAACCAATCCTGGCATTTCAGCTTCAATATCTAAGGCAAATAGGGCTTTAGCTCTTACAAAATCTAACTTGGTTAAAAATCCATGATAAGACAAGAGTAAAGGAGAATATGGCCTCAGGTCATCTGTTAAAGCGATCAAAATCCTGATGATTTCTCTTCGTTTATCGAATTCCAAATCCCTCAACTTGTTATTTAAGGTAAATACTTCTTCAGGCTCAATATAAACGGTTTGCCCGGTAGCCGACTCATCGTGAACAAAGCCTTTAAGCTTTCTTTTGTTTTCCGCCAAGATCGGAATACACATTCTTCCATCCCGAATGGTTAAACTTCCATCGGCAACCCAATTACTGGCAATGGCTTGCTTATAAATAGAATCCATTCGCTTCCGCACATCCTGCTCGGTTTTACTAATCGAAGAAGTAATTTCCTGAAGTTCTCTTGAAGCATTAGGCTTGATCTTACCTTTTTGATCAATTACAGTTTCTATTTTTCTTAAAATATCCTTCTCAATCGGCAAGTGCTCAAATAACGCTTCCAATGTCGGATAAGTCTCTGCCCTTTCTTCAAAAAAACGAAGCACAGAAAAAACGGTCTGTAAGGAAGTATAAACCTGAAACCACTCATCTTCTAAAAGATAAGTTCCTTCAACCCTGATTTTATCAACCAGTGATTTAATATCAAAAAAAGTATTGATCTGAAGCGGCTCCTGATTTTCAAGGATACTTTTAAATTCATGCGTTTGCCGTAAAAATTTATCTATTTGATCAAAACGGTTCATGACCTGCATTTTCTGAACCATATTCTGCCCCATTGGGCTTAAGCAATGCTTACTAATGAGCTGCCTGATTTCAACAAAACCTAAACGCTCTAAACAATTTTCAGGATACAACATACTATTTTGGGGCAGGTGTTTCTTGCGCTTTTGGTTTTTGCAGAGACAAAGAGTCTGCCTTTTGCATCTTCAGCTTTTGCGCATCTAACTTCTTAGAAATATTTTTATAGATCTTTTCCAACTCATCAGGATTGTTATTGTAATAGGTTAAACTCCTCGAGTAGGAAACAGAATCAATGTTAAATTTTTTATAAATACCTTTATAATAGGCAGCCGCAACCCGCTTGGCTGAGTCGGGAATATAAATCGTAGAAAGATACCCATCTACAATGTGCATATCATAAACAATCTTCTCCATTTTATCGGGCTTAATTATATGCTCAGGGATACCTGGCTTACAGCCAAACATCAGCAAAGAAGCCGCCAAAACCCACATTAATCTCTTCATTATTGAATTAAAACATTATTTTTTGCCCAAATTGCGGCAAGGTTATTAATTTTACCAAAAATAGTTATAAATGAGCATAGCTGATAATCTAAAACAATATAAAAGTGAAGTCGAATCTGATGGAGTAACTCTGGTAGCCGTTTCGAAAACGCAACCAGTAGAATCTATCTTAGAAGCTTACGAAGCAGGACAACGTGTTTTTGGCGAAAACCTGGTTCAGGAAATGGTTGATAAAGCCGCAGAACTCCCTAAAGACATAGAATGGCACTTAATTGGCCACCTGCAAACCAATAAGGTAAAATACATTGCACCCTTCGTAAAACTGATTCATGGAGTAGACAGCTTAAAACTTCTTCAGGAGATCAATAAACAAGCCTTAAAAAACAAGCGGGTTATAGATTGCTTGTTACAGGTTTATATTGCCGATGAAGACACTAAATTTGGATTAGGCTTTGATGAAGTAGTAGAATTATTACGCGCTGAAGAATTCAGTCAACTGGAAAATATTCGAATTGTAGGTCTGATGGGAATTGCAACGAATACTAAAAATGAAAAGCAGATTTCAGTGGAATTTAATGAGTTGAAGGTCTTTTTCGATGGAATTAAAGTTAGTTTCTTTAGAAAAGATGAAGCTTTTAAAGAAATTTCAATGGGCATGAGCGCCGATTATAAATTGGCTATCGAAGAAGGAAGTACTATGGTGCGTATTGGAAGCAGTATTTTCGGAAAGCGAGTAATTAAACATTTCAAACCCAATATCTCTGCAAACTAGCACATGAATATAGATTTAAGAGTAGCAGAAGCTAAAGACTGTCCTCAAATATTAGCGCTTATTAACGAATTGGCAGTATATGAACGTGCTCCTGAAGAAGTTACCGTAGATCTCAATCATTTTATTGATGCTGGCTTCGGTAAAACCCCGGTATGGAAGGCTTATGTGGCAGAAGTAGCAGGTGCGATAATTGGCTTCGCGCTCTTTTATACCCGATATTCAACATGGAAGGGCTGCAGACTCTATCTCGAAGACTTTATAGTTACAGAAGAATACAGAGGAAAGGGAGTTGGTAAAATCCTTTTCGAAAAGGTGATAGAAGAATCAAAGAACGGCAATTACAATGGTATGGTTTGGCAGGTTCTAGACTGGAACGAACCAGCAATTAATTTTTACAACAAATACAACGCAACCTTAGAAAGTGGTTGGCTAAATGCTGCCTTATCTACTGAGCAGGTTAAAGCATTTTAATATGGATATTTTTAAATTTGGTGGTGCCTCGGTTAAAGATGCTGAAGGAGTAAAGAACGTTGCTAATATTATTCGCGATTACAAAAAGGGAAATTTGCTGGTGGTCATTTCTGCTATGGGCAAAATCACCAATAAGCTAGAAGAACTTACCCATGCTTATTTATCGCAAAGCGAAGATACGCATACCATATTTGAAGAAATTAAGCATTTCCATTTTAATATTATCGAAGAACTATTTCAAGGGAAAGCCAGCTCAGTATACGATGATGTTGCCAATACATTTGTGGAAATTGATTGGTTAATAGAAGATGAACCAGATAATGACCCCGATTACATTTACGATCAGATTGTATCTGTAGGAGAAGTGGTTTCTACCAAAATTGTGGCGGCCTGGCTAAATGAAAATGGCAGTAAATCAATGTGGGTGGATGCAAGAAACTATATTCAAACAGACAATAGCTATCGCGAAGGAAAGGTAGATTGGGTAAAAACCAATCAAATTATCCAAAAAGACCTCATTCCTTTATTAAATGAAAACATCGTCATCACTCAGGGCTTTATAGGCGGTACGAGCGAAAATTATACCACAACACTCGGAAGAGAAGGCTCAGATTATTCAGCAGCAATCTTCGCATCATGTTTGGAGGCAGCCGCAGTTACCATTTGGAAAGACGTTCCGGGAGTATTAAATGCAGACCCAAAATGGTTTGACGAAACGGAAAAAATCCCCCATCTCTCCTATCACGATGCAATAGAGCTAACCTACTATGGAGCAACTGTCATTCATCCAAAAACGATTAAACCCTTGCAAAACAAGGGCATTCCGTTATTTGTACGGTCTTTTATTCAACCAGAAGGTGCCGGAACAGCCATTACGAAAGAAAATAGTCCGCTGCCTGTACCCTCTTTCATTTTCAAGGTAAACCAGGCGCTGATATCTATTTTCCCAAAAGATTATTCTTTTATAATAGAGGAAAACCTAAGCAATATATTTGAATTGTTCCATAAGCATAAAATTAAAATCAATACCATGCTCAATTCGGCCATCAGCTTTTCAGTAAGTGTAGATGATCAGGCCGATAAGATAGAAAAACTGATTAAAGACCTGTCAGCTGAATTTACAATCAAATACAACAAGGGTTTAGAATTAGTTACGATTCGGTATTATAACCAACAAACCATAGAGCGGGTTACCTTAGAGAAAGATATCTTGCTAGAGGTTAAGAGTAGGCATACTTGTCAGATGGTGATGAAAAATAAGTAGTCAAGCTGAACTATTCAAAATCTTGACCAAGAAAAGGGCTCAATGATAATATCTCTAATCCTTGTTCTTTGATCCATCTTGATACTCGATACTCAATACTTGCTACTAAATACTTAATACTCGCTACTAAATACTCGATACTAAATACTTGATACTAAACAATGAACAACTATCTTTTAGCCCCTGCAGTCCAGGCTTACATTCGCGAAAATATAAATGCCGATGTAAACAAGATTGCTTTGGCTAAAAGTCCTTTTCAAAATATCTCGGCAACAGAACTGGCAGCACAAATAACAGCAAAGAAAAAGGCAGAAAAAAAACTCCCCACTTGGTTTAGTACCAATGGAATTTACTACCCCACTACTTTATCTATCGAACAAACCTCTTCTGAAATCGCCGCAGAGTACAAGGCTAGTCTAGCTAAGGGAAATAACTTAATAGATCTTACAGGCGGATTTGGAGTAGATAGCTATTATTTCTCCAGGAAACTAAAAGCAGTAACCCATTGTGAAATTAATTCAACACTCTCACAAATAGCACAAAATAATGCCATAGCGCTACGCGCTGATAACATTTCTTTTTTTTCAGGTGATGGCCTCTCCTACCTTATACAGACAGAAGAGAAATTTGACACTGTTTATCTCGACCCAGCAAGACGAGCAGAAAAAGGGAAGGTTTTTATGCTTAAAGATTGTACACCAAACGTGGTCAGCAATCTGGACTTTTTGTTGTCTAAATCAAATCGGATCATTATTAAAACTGCCCCCCTACTGGATATTACAGCTGGTTTACTGGAATTAAAAAATGTTAGTGAAATTCATATCGTAAGCATCAAAAACGAGTGCAAAGAGATTTTATGGGTAGTGGAAGCCAACGCTAATCCCGATCCGAAAATTATAGCGGTCACCATAAACGAAACGCAGAAAGCATTTTCATTTTTAAAGTCAGAGAACAACACTTCCGCTGCTTATACAAATAATATTTCCACTGGCGATTATCTTTTTGAACCAGATGCTGCACTGCTAAAATCAGGTGCATTTAATTTGATCGGCAATAAGTATGATTTACAAAAACTACATCCTCAAACTCAATTGTATATTTCAAAGAGCTTAAATCCCCTATTCCCAGGTAGGGCTTTTAAAATAGAGGAGATCTATTCCACTAACGACTTAAAAAAACTTAAACTAATTAATGGAAACGTAATCGTAAGGAATTATCCGGCAAAGCCTGAAGATTTAGTAAAAAAATACAAAATCAAGCCCGGTAAAGATCAATTTTTAATCTTTACAAAAATCCTGAATGGTGATCATATCATCTTAAGATCTTCCATCCAACAATACTATTAAAAAATAAAGCCTCCCTTAAAAAGGAAGGCTTCAGGTTAGGGATGAAAATTTGGTATAATTTTTTGCCTAAACTTTCTTTACGTTTACTGCTTGTAAACCTTTTCTGCCGTCGGCTACTTCATATTCAACAGTGTCGTTTTCTTTCAAGCTATCAATGCCGCCAACTACGTCTTTAAAATGTACAAATAAGTCTTTATTGTCTTCTTGCACAATAAATCCGAAGCCTTTTTGAGTGTTAAACCATTTAACTTTTCCGGTTGCCATAAAAAAATAAAAAAATGTATAAAATAAATAAACTCTTTATGCTTTGATCAGCATTTCTTCAAACCAATTGGAAGTAAAAACAATTCAACAATCAGATTAAGCGTTAATATTGAAACAAAACTACCAAATATAATAATTTACAGATATAATGCAAGCGATTTTTCCGCAATAAACAATAAAGTTGCATTAAAAACCACTTACAAATCTATTTATTTATTAGGCTGTGGTGTAGTTCGTAAATAAGGTTTAATTACTTGATGCCCTTTTGGAAACTTAGCCGGTATATCTTCAGTCTTGATACTGTTAACCACGATTACATCTTCCCCATCTTTCCAATCAGCTGGGGTAGCTACACTATAATTAGCTGTAAGTTGTAACGAATCAATCACCCTCAATACCTCATTAAAATTTCTTCCGGTTGAAGCAGGGTAAGTAATAATTAACTTCACCTTTTTATTGGGGCTGATTACAAATAATGACCTTACTGTTAATGTTTCCGAGGCATTAGGATGAATCATATCATACAGATCGGCTACTTTACGCTCCGGATCTGCTATAATAGGGAATTCTACATTGGTATTTTGTGTTTCATTGATGTCGCTAATCCAGCCTTTGTGAGACTCAGCAGAATCAACACTCAGTGCCAATACCTTTACATTTCGTTTTTCAAATTCGCCTTTAAGGGCCGCAGTCCTGCCCAATTCTGTAGTACAAACCGGTGTATAATCAGCTGGATGTGAAAATAAAACACCCCAGCTATCGCCCAGGTATTCGTAAAAATCAATTTTACCTATTGATGTTTCCGACTGAAAATTCGGTGCAACATCGCCTAATCTTATACTCATAGTATTATTTTTATTTAAGTGATATAAACAAATCTAAACAATAGTATACTAAATACATAGATTTAATATTTATTTAAGACAATTAAATGATATACAAACGCTAAGGTGTTTGGGCTAATCACTACAACCTTCAATCATAATCAGTACGAAATTGTTTGAGCGAAAAATGACCTGAAACAAAAAACCCTAAAGGGGTTAGCCTAAAGGGTTTCAAGAATATTAATTTGTTTGGGTAAATTAATTATAAACCTTGATCATGAAAACATAATCCTGCAATTTTTCAATCTGTTTAGTACGTTTCATGCCAGACAATAAACTTCTCTTGTTGGCAGATAAACGATTATCACCTAACGAATCTTGCGGAATTGCACGCATAGCTTCTAAAATATACTTAGATTTAATGGCAAAGGCAGCGCCTTCTGTTTGATCTTGTTTACCACTGATAATACCAACAAGATTTCCATTATTATCTAAAAGTGGTCCGCCACTGTTACCTGGATTCACTAAGATAGATACCTGATACTGTGTTGTATCGCCAACAAAACCAGTTCTGGAACTTACAGATCCCTCACCTAACACGATATCGTCTTTTGGATAACCCAAGGTATACACACTTTCACCTAAGCCAGAAATACTCTTTTTAATAGTATAAGGTATAGTAGATAAGTGATTGAAATTTTTATCGCTGATTTTCAGGATAGCAATATCGTTTTGAGAATCAGTATACACAGCCTTCACTTTAAAAGACTCGCCCTTATTGTTCTGAACATATAAAGAATCAGCGCCATTTACTACATGTAAATTCGTTAAAATATATCCATTTGTAGAGACAGCAAAACCAGTTCCTCCAAAGTTCCCTGGATTCACATTTTTGGCAGCAGCACTAGAATTATTAGATTGTATAGTTCTAATTAAGCTATTCTGCGATTTTTTAACTTTTGATAACTCTCTGCTCACTTGCTCATAACGGTCTTCTTGTTTGCTGTTATGCTGAATAGAATAAATAGAAACTAAAGATAATACCAGGAAAGATGCCGCAACTGCAATGGCCGATTTATGTTTACGCCACAGTTGTACCACCTTAGAAGGATGTGGCCTCAAATCTGCCGCTAAAGTCTCTACATCAATCTCATCATGTATGCTGTTCAGCTTTTCTTTCAAACGCAATTGAACAGCAAATTCTTCCATAGACTGAAGGAAGAATTTATGGGAAACGACTTTATGATCAACTGTAGCATCATTACGCCTAAGTTGCTCAAAAGCCTCCTTTTCTTCTGCATTTAGTTTACCCAGAAGGTAATCCTCGATAATTGCATCTAACTCTAAATCGTTTCTCATTTCAATTATGGTTGAAAAAATATTTTTTTTAATCGTTGCAAACACTTGTATTTCTGCGTCTTCGCATTATCGGTATTGGTATAACCGAATTTCTCACAAATATCCTGCATGGATAAATTATGGATATAAAAATCCTGAATAATGGTTTTACAAGGCTCTCCTAAATGACTCAAAGCGGATTGCATCTTAACAAATTGCAAATCCTTCTCTTCATGATCTTCTACATCCTCTTCAACAGCGAAAACATCTTCATAGTCGTTAATGTTTCCTGTCTTTTTGCTGTTCTGGGTTAATTTCTTAAGCCAGATTCGCCTGCATACAGAATAGATATAGGTTTTAAGTTTACTGCTAAGCTCAAAATTACCTTCCTTTACTTTGTTATATAAAATAATGATGGCTTCCTGGTATACGTCTTTCGCATCATCCTCATCGCCGTTATTATTTAAGATAAACTGCAAAATCATCGCAAAATATCCTTTGTATAACTTGTTAAGTGTATCTTCTGAGTTATTTAGAATACCTAAAATAACCTCTCTATCTGTTGGAACTGAACTCTTTAAACTGTTATTCACTAGTTAATACGTTTTTCTAAAAATAGTAACCCAATATTAGTAAAAATATTTATAGCTGTTACTTCGATTAATACAACATACCTTAAAAGGGTAACCTTCAGAGGCGAAAAAAATATTTTTTATCTTTTTTTTAAAATATTCGGGTTACCTTTTTACCTTTGCGGCATTAACGTTAAATTAATTACTTAAAAAAATTCGAAAAAAATGAAAAATGCATTCAAATTAGGCTTTTTAGCTTTAGCTTTATCTTTATCAGTTGTTGCTTGTAACTCAGAAAAAAAAGCTGAAGGTGCTGATACTACTGTAACTGATTCTTCTACTATCGTTACTGATACTAACAAAGTTGATACTACAGTTACTGATTCTACTGTAAAAGATACAGCTGTTAAAACTACTACTACAACTACTGAAGAAGTTAAACACTAGTCTAAACTAATAGATATAAAAAAGGCCTTTGGGATATCCCAAAGGCCTTTTTTATTTTTTTTAACTTTTTTTTTATTTTTTAGGGTTACCTTTTTCACTTACCAGTATTAACAAGTGTAAATTAATTAATTACTTAAAACAAAAATTCTAGAAAAATGAAAAATGCATTCAAATTAGGCTTCTTAGCTTTAGCTTTATCTTTATCAGTTGTTGCTTGTAACTCAGAAAAAAAAGCTGATGGTGCTGACACTACTTTAACTGATTCTTCAACTATCGTTACTGATACTAACAAAGTTGATACTGCAGTTACTGATTCTACTGTAAAAGATACAGCTGTTAAAACTACTACTACTACTACAGAAGTTAAACACTAGTCTGATTCAATCTTATAAAAAAATGTCTTAGAAATTCTAAGGCATTTTTTTTCGCCATTTTTTTGGGTTACCTTTTGATTTTCAAGGTATTAATAATATATATTAACCCTAAAACAATTATCAAAATGAAAAATGCATTCAAATTAGGCTTCTTAGCCCTGGCTTTATCTTTAACTGTTGCAGCATGTGGAGGTTCTGGAAAAACTGGAACTGGTTCTGATACTACGGTTACAGATTCATCAACTATCATTACCGACACTAATTCTGTTGACACTATCGTTAAAGATTCTACAGTTAAAGACACAACTGTTAAAGCAACGACTGAAAAAACTGAGGTTAAACCTTAATTTGTTTCAAATAAGATCTATAAACTGATTGAGTTTTATTACTCAATCAGTTTTTTTATTTAAAGCTACGTGATGAATGAGAGACCTTTTGATGCCTAAAAGCATTTCTTTCATAATTTACCACTTAAAGTCCTTCAATTGTAGTAAATTTGCGGCAAAATATAATCCGCATAATGAATTTAACCCCTTTACAAGCTATTTCACCTGTTGACGGTAGATACAGAAAGACAACTGAAAGTTTAGCTAAATACTTTTCTGAAGAAGCATTAATCAAATATCGTGTTTTTGTAGAAATAGAGTACTTTATTGCGCTTTGCGAAATCAATTTACCTGGACTTGAAAACTTTGACAAAGGTCTTTATGCTGATTTAAGGAAAATACATGAAAACTTTTCTGAGACTGATGCTTTAGAAGTTAAAGAAACTGAAAAGGTAACTAACCATGACGTTAAGGCGGTAGAATATTTTATCAAAAGTAAATTTGATGCTTTATCTCTGCAAGAATATAAAGAGTTTATCCATTTCGGATTAACCTCTCAGGACATCAATAATACAGCAATCCCCTTCTCTGTTAAGTTAGCCTTAGAAGAAAGCTATTATCCAGCACTCAATGACTTAATAAATAAGATTAATGATCTGGCTGTAGAGTGGAAAGAGATTCCAATGTTGGCCCATACTCACGGACAACCAGCTTCACCAACCAAACTGGGAAAAGAATTTTTAGTTTTTGCAGATCGTTTGGCTATTCAGCTGGAAGGTTTAAAATCAATTCCTAATAGTGCCAAATTTGGTGGTGCTACAGGTAATTTTAATGCGCATCATATTGCGTACCCTCAAGTTAAATGGATAGATTTTTCTAACCAATTTGTGAATGATACCTTAGGGTTATCAAGGGCACAGCATACTACACAGATTGAACATTATGATCAATTTGCGGCGCAATGCGATGCATTGAAAAGAATCAACAATATTATTATTGACCTTGATCGTGATATCTGGACTTACATTTCTAAAAATTACTTTAAACAGAAGATTAAAGCAGGAGAAATTGGTTCATCGGCTATGCCACATAAGGTTAACCCTATCGACTTTGAAAATGCTGAGGGTAATGCTGGTATTGCCAACGCATTATTTGAATTTTTTGCTGCAAAATTGCCAATCTCCAGATTACAAAGAGACTTAACTGATTCAACTGTTTTAAGAAACATTGGCGTTCCATTAGCACATACTTTAATCGCTATCAACTCTACGTTGCGTGGATTGAACAAAATTTTATTGAATGAAGCAGCATTAAATGCCGATTTGGATGACAACTGGGCGGTAGTTGCAGAAGCTATTCAAACTGTTTTGCGTAGAGAAAACTACCCCAATCCTTATGAAGCACTAAAGGAATTAACCAGAACCAATTCAAAAATAAATGCAGAAAGCATTGCGAACTTTATTGATGGTTTGGATGTAACAGAAGCAATTAAGGTACAATTGAGAACGATTACCCCTTTTAATTATACTGGTCTTTATTAAGATTCATTAAATTGACGCTAAACAGACAGCCTAAAAAATTTTAATTGATTGGGATTTGTTAATTTTGTTTATTCTAATTGATTAAGACATGACTATTAACGTATATACAGAACAAACTCCGAATCCAGCAACCATGAAATTTATGGTTAACAAGCTGTTGATTAACGGAAGTGAAGATTTTGCAACCAAAGAAAGTGCAGAGCATTCACCGTTCGCAAAAGAATTATTCAAGTTTAGCTTTGTTGCGGGTGTATTCTTCGCTAGTAATTTTGTTACTATTACTAAAACTGAAGATGCAGAATGGCCAGATATAGAGCCAATTCTTAAAGAATTTGTTAAGGGTGCTGTAGAATCTGAATTGAAAATAAAAGAAGCTTCAGCAGATGAGGCTCCTGTATTTGAAGGCTCGGAAACTGAAATCAAAATTCAGCAGATATTGCACGATTATGTTCGTCCGGCTGTTGAACAAGATGGAGGAGCAATTACCTATAAATCTTTTGATGAAGGCGTGGTAACTGTAGAGCTAAGAGGATCTTGTAGTGGTTGTCCTTCTTCAACCATCACCCTGAAATCGGGCATTCAAAATCTTTTACAAAGAATGGTTCCTGAAGTTACAGAAGTAGTTTCTGAAGCATTATAACTGAGCATTTTTCATAGTTTCTATAATTTGAAAGGGTCCGAACATTGTTCGGACCCTTTCTTTTTTTATGAATTCGTTAATAATGGTCAGTTAAAAATATTTCTTAATGGCCGTAAGCATCTCATTGGAAAGCTTGCCATTGGTAGCCACAATTTCTCTTTTGTCAAAATAGGCTGATCCTCCGGAAAAATCAAAAATCTCCCCACCTGCCTGTTGGATGATATAACAACCAGCAGCAAAATCCCACTGTTGTAAATTATATTCAAAAAAGGCATCAAATCGCCCACAGGCCACATATACTAAGTCTACAGCAGCTGCGCCTATCCTGCGTACCCCATGGCTTTTCTGCATCATTTCAGTTAATAGCTGAACATATTGCGCTTGTTTATCAAACTCATAATATGGAAATCCGGTAGCCAACAAACTCGATTTTAAATCGGGATTATCAGAAACCTTTATTCCCTTTTTATTCAGGTACGCCTTTCCACCTTTGTAAGCGTAAAACATCTCTGCCCTGTTTAATTCATAAACCACGCCCACAACAGGAATACCATCTTCATAAAGTGCTACACTGATTGCATAAGTTGGGATTCCATGAATAAAATTAGTAGTACCATCCAATGGATCAATAATCCACTTATAAGTTTTTCCCTCTCTATTAATCGTTTTCTCTTCTGTTAAGAATCCAGCATCAGGAATAAGTTTTTCAAGGTTTTGCACAAGTTTCTGTTCCGCAGTTTTATCTACGTAAGAAACCATATCATTTAAACCCTTATACTCAATTTTATTGAGATCGAATTGCATGGCCTCTTTCCGTATAAAATTTCCGGTGAGCCTCACAATTGAGATCACTTTATTGCATAGTAATTCGTAATTCATCATTGTTTAACAAAAGTGTAAAGAATTGGTTGAGTAATTTATGATTTTAACTCCAATTCATTTTTATTTCTTAATGAATAGATACAAAGCGCTGTACCACCAATAACCAAAATGGTAGAAATCATTTCTGCTTGTGTAAATGATAAGCCAAAAACATGATATTTTGAATTTACACGGATTAATTCGATGCAGAATCTTTCTAGACCATTTAAGATCATATATATACCGAACATTAAGCCTGGTGCTTTTATCTTATCGCGGATGCTCCATAAAAAAGCAAAAAGTAACAAACAAATAATTACTTCATAAATTGGAGTTGGGTATACTCCTTGTGGCAATTCATTGCAATATTTACCTACACAGTTAGGAATTGGAATTCCTTCCCCTACTACGTTATTTGGATACTTATAAGACCATAACCAATCTGGCAACCAAGTAAAGGGTTTCGGATTTGGATTTGGAATTCCCCAATCCCCATCGCCAGACATGTGACAGCCTATGCGTCCTACTGCATATGCTAACATCATACCGGGTCCACCAACATCGAGCATATGCAAGGGCTTAATGCCGTTCTTTTTAGCGATATACAATACCGCTGCACCTCCGCAAATTAAACCACCATAAAATGTTAAACCGCTAAATGAGAGTAAACGTTCTATCGGATGCTGAACAAAATCATCCCAATATTCTAAATTATCAAAAAATTTAGCCCCTAAAAAACCCCATATAGCTGCCCATACAATAAGGTTACTCATCAATTGGTATGGATGAACCAATACTTTAGTTTCCTTTGGTTTATCTAGTTTATTTTTTTCTTTTTCCTTATAATCCCAGTAGGCAAAGAGACCTGCAAAAAATAATCCACCCAAAATATTTCCCTTTGCTGACATTAAAATTGACTGTGCGTCATTAACAAACATTTTATAGTTTACCAATGCATAAACCAGCTTATAACCAATTAAGAATCCAAACAGGGCATTCATAATTAATTCTGAAACAGTGGCTGGCTTGCCCAAAATTATTGTTTTTTGCACTGGATGTAATACACCCAAGGCTTCTTTACGTTTTAATTCTTTCGTGAACGCCCAATATCCGGCAACGAAGGCTAACGCAACAAATACGCCAAATGTATTAAACGGTAAAGGTAAGTTGATGCCTAAAAAATATTCTAGAAAATGTGATACGGTAGGAAACATATAAATTATTTGTTGCGAAGATAGTAAAGAAAGCTGAAAGGCTAAAGACCAAAAATGGCCGAGGAAATCAGGATCTTGAGGAAAAAGGCGTGATGGAAAACACGGTAGAAAAAAATCGCCTTAATGGTTGATTATATTTGATGTAAAATGGAAAGGTGGAAGATGGAATCCTTAAGAATAGCCTTAATTACTGCTTCTCTTTGATGTAAAATGGAAAGATGGACGATGGACATCCTAAGAACATACTTAATGACTGCTTCTCTTTAATGTAAAATGGAAGATGGAATCCTTAAGAATAGCCTTAATTACTGCTTCTCTTTAATGTAAAATGGAAAGATGGAAAATGGACTTACAAAAGAGTAACTCAATAACAGTTTATCGTTTGATGTAAAATGGAATAATGGAAGATGGAAATCCTAAGAATAGCCCTAATGACTGCTTTTCTATAATGTAAAATGAAAAGGTGGAAAATTGACTACAAAAGAGTAACTCTATAAAGGTTTATCATTTGATGTAAAATGGAAGATGGATTTACAAAGAATATTCCTTAGAATGTGGTGTGTCCAGGCTATGGACTAAAGACTTTGGACTAAGGACTCCCTCTAATGCTGTGCGTAAACGGTTTCCAGTTCTTCTACCTCTACTTCACCATCAGCCGTAATTCCAACCAATTTAACGCCTTTAAGTTCATTCACCAATAAAGGATCATACTTAGCACGGACTTTTACATAGTTTTTGGTGAATCCATGCATGTAACCGGCCTTTTGATCTGCTTCAAAAAGTACTTCAGCCTTACTACCTATCTGAGATTCGTAGAAGGCTCTGCGTTTTTTATCTGAGAGAATATGCAGCATTTTACTGCGATCGTTACGCTCGCTTCCCGCTACCACACCTTTCATTTCTGCCGCAGCAGTTTGCTCACGTTCTGAATAGGTAAACACATGTAAATAAGAGATATCAAGACCGTTTAAGAACTGATAAGTATCTAGAAAATCTTCTTTTGTTTCTCCAGGAAATCCTACAATTACATCTACGCCAATACAGCAATGCGGTATCACTTCTTTGATCTTTGCAACACGCTCTACGTATAAGTCTCTACGATAACGGCGGCGCATTAAGCCTAGAACCTTATCAGATCCTGATTGCAATGGAATATGAAAATGAGGCACAAAGCGCTTAGATTTCGCTACAAACTCAATAATTTCGTTACTTAATAAATTAGGCTCAATTGATGAAATCCTAATTCTTTCTATTCCTTCAACCTCATCTAAAGCTTTAACCAGGTCGAAAAATTTATCTTCACGTTCACCATTTCTGATTCCGAAATCACCAAGATTCACTCCTGTTAATACAATTTCCTTCACACCACTTTCGGCAATTAATTTTGCTCTGTTTACCACATTTTCTATGGTATCACTACGACTTGCGCCACGTGCCAAAGGAATTGTACAATATGTACATGGGTAATCACAACCATCCTGCACCTTCAAGAAAGTACGCGTACGATCACCAATGGAATAAGAGGCGATAAAATTATGATTAACCTTCTCTATATTCGTTTGATGAACAACGGCTTTGGGTTGTTTAGTTAAATCTGTAATGTATTCGATAATTCTAAATTTCTCGGCAGCACCCAAAACCATATCTACTCCTTCTATTTCAGAAATTTCCTGGGGTTTTAATTGTGCATAACACCCCACAATGGTTACAAATGCATTTGGGGAATACTTGAGCGCTTCTTTAACTACCTTGCGACATTTTTTGTCGGCATGATCTGTTACAGAACAAGTGTTGATCACATAAACATCAGCCTGATCTTGAAATTCTACCACACTGTACCCGGCATCGGCGAATAAACGACCAATGGTTGAAGTTTCAGAAAAGTTTAGCTTACAGCCTAATGTATAAAATGCGACCTTTTTCATTTAGCCTGCAAAGATAAGAAATTTGTTTGTAGTACAAGCCCGAGAAAGGGATGAGCTCATAAATTACAGAGAAATAACAATACAGTTTTAGGTTAACGGTTTTAAGTTACCGGTCAACTGATTGAGTGCAATATCAAATTATTCTTTCCAGCGGTAGCTATCCTGTTCGAATCCAGCTAAATCTAAAACTCTACTGATTACCGTACCAGCTACCTCCTCTAGTGTTTTGGGCAGGCTATAAAAGGATGGATTGGCAGGGCAAATTATTCCTCCCGCTTCGGTAACGATTTTCATGTTATTAATATGAATTAAACTAAAAGGTGTATCCCTAACCACAGCAATTAACTTTCTGCGTTCCTTTAAAATAACATCGGCAGCTCGTGTAATCAGGTCATTTGATATGCCATGTGCAATACGTCCGAGTGTTCCCATCGAACAAGGAACAATAATCATGGTATCGTACTTAGCTGATCCAGAAGCGAAGGGTGCATTAAAATCATTTTTATGATAGAAAGTAAAACTGTTGTCGTTGTAATGCTGATTTCCCAATTCAAACTGCCAAACTTCCTTGGCATTATCACTCATAACAACGCCAACCTGCTCTATTTGCTCATGAAGAATGGTTAATTGATCAAATAAAACCTTTGCGTAAACAGCTCCGCTCGCACCTGTAACTGCAACTATTACCTTCTTTTTTTTAGTCATAAAACAAAAGTAAGCTTTTCCCTGTTCATAAAACAAAAAAGGGCCAGAACTACCGTTCTGACCCTACATCTACCTATGAAAAACATACCCTCGAAAGGGTAAGAACAAATATATATATTTTTTTAAAAAAAGATCATGTATAGGAATTAAATAGTACAAATACTCAACTATTTTCAAAACAATCAATCAACACGCTGTAATACAGGTAATTAACAAACAGAAAATTAACATTTTAAGTATCATTTTTGTTAACAAACTCGAAAACATTGACAAAAGTCAATGAGAAAGTACATTCAAATTCTGAATCAAGTAGAAAAAAGCGTTTTCTTTTGTCTGTGAACTCGTACAAGAGCACATCTTTTTGCATCAGGAGAACGTCTGCGTTTTAAACGCTCTTTTTTACTGGTGTTTATCAAATCCTCCAACTAGTGCAGTATTTCCTTTATAAAAAACACCTCCTATTTTTTTAAAGTTAGGTGATATTAATAGTCTGATAATTTTAGCTGTATCCTTATTCCGATGATAAAAATTTTTAATCTTTTATAAACGAATGATATTCGATAAATTACATTGTCAAATCAAAACAAGAAAATTATATTTGGCTAAGCTTCAAATTATCTATGAATAATTACCCAATCGAATTTTTATCTGCTCTGCTTCAACAAAATAAAAACCCGACCTTTATTTTTCATGCTAGCGAATATTCGATTTTATCCTCAAACCGGTTATTTGAAAAGCTGATTAATAGTCTGTCTTCAAAAAAAGGTAATCGAACTCTCACAACCCTAATCAATCTTTTGGCTGATGAGGAGAAGGATCTACTTATTGCTAAATTGAAAGAAAGTATCTCCAGCGGGGCTTCTTTATCTATACTTGTTCATCCTATTTATTCGAACAAGCCACAGTCTACATGGGAATTTAATTTTACACCAGTTTTAATTAAAGAACAGCCGATCGAATACATCACCTGCAGTATCGCCGAGCAATGGATTTCTGATGAAGCTACTATCCAACATAAACCAAACCATTCGACAGACAGGATACATTTCAAAGCCTTATTTGATAATGCGCCCCTAGGTGTTTGTGTATTGCGTAGTCGGGAATTAATAACTGAATATGCCAACGATAATATTCTGAAATTGTGGGGCAGAAATCGCTCAGAATTAATAGGTTTTCCTCAAGAGATTGCAAGACCTGAATTAAAAGATCAAAAAGATGTTATTGAAAAGGTTAAGAATATTTTCAGTACCAAGAAACCATTAGTTATTGAAGAAGTTAAAGTCTCTACTCTTGTTTTAGATGGTTATTTCAGTGCTGTTTACCAGCCCTTAACCAATGAAAGAAATGAAGTTACCAGTATTTTAATCATTTTAAGAGACATTTCACAGCAAGTTATTTTTAAGAAAGAACTTCAAAAGGCAAAAGATATTTTAAAGCTGGCCATGGATGCTTCAGAAATGGGATCGTGGAATGTAGACCTGTCGACCAAAAAGGTTGTTTTTTCAGAACGTGCGAAGCAGATTTATGAACTGGATGATTATCGTTTAGATATTGAAGAAGCAAAATCCTTTATTGTTGAGGAACACCTCGAATATATTACAAATAACATTAAGAAAGCGCTGCACCACAGGTCTGGTTTTAGCCTGGAATATCAGATTAAATTTACTGAGGGCAAGACAAAATGGGTTAGAGTTGCTGGTAAAGCCTATTATGATAAAGAAGGCAAACCACTTTATATTGCAGGTGCTATTTTAGATATTACAGAACAAAAGCAGGATGAAATCAGGAAAAATGATTTCATAGGAATGGTAAGCCACGAACTTAAAACGCCCCTTACATCTTTAAGTGCTTATGTTCAATTGCTTCAATATAAGAAGAGTGGCTCTAACGATTTTACGACAGAAACCTTGGACAAAGTGAGTGTTCAATTGAAGAGAATGTCTATCATGATTGATGGGTTTCTTAATATTTCATTGTTGGAATCGGGCAAAATTACGCTGAACAAAACCTATTTCAACCTCAATGAGCTTATAGCAGGCATCGCTGAAGAAAACCGTTTAATTCTGCCTAGTCATTTTATTCAGGTTATTGAATATAAAAAAGTAATGATTTATGCTGATTGGGAGAAGATTGCAACTGTAGTAAACAATCTTATCAGTAACGCGGCAAAATATTCGGGCAAAGACTCCCTAATTGCAATAAAATGCGATGCCAACAAAAGCGAATGTATTATCAGTGTTGAAGATGAGGGAATTGGAATAAAATCGAATGATATTCCTAAGCTGTTTGATAGATTTTATCGTGTTGATAGTCCGAATACAAAGACCATTGCAGGTTTTGGAGTAGGTTTATATATCTGTTCTGAGGTGATCAAGAGGCATGGAGGGAGAATATGGGTAGAAAGTGAATATGATAAGGGATCTACTTTCTATTTTAGTTTACCTTTAAATACTAAAGAATCTGTTAATTTGGACATTTCTAAATTAAATTAAAGAAGTAAGCTAATATTAATAGCCATCAATCCCTGGTCTACTTTAATAATATCGAAGTTAACCAAACTATCTACAGAGATTAATCCGGATACTTCTGATAATAAAAAATATATATCCTGACCATTTTGATCAATGATCAATCCAAAGCCAGTTTCGGGATTAAGCTCCACTACCTTTCCTTCTCTATACTCGTTCATTACATTCGATTAGCTAGGCTACAATATTACACAATTTGTAAAACAAAAAATACAAATTAATAATTTTTTGTTAATTTTTACAAACTACTAATAAATGACATCAGCAGGCTGATGTATTTTTATAGCCACGAAAAAAGGCAGTCTGAGAGACTGCCTTAATGCTATTTTAACTATACTAATTTGTGCCCTGATCTGGCGCTTTGCCTATTAATTCCATGAATTGGTCTAATTTCGGCGTAATAATAATCTGAGTTCTTCTATTTTTTGATTTACCAGCAGCGGTTGCATTGTCGGCTATTGGATTAAATTCACCCCTACCACCTGCAGTTAAACGTTTAGGATCTACCGCATACTTAGTTTGTAAAGCTTGTACTACAGATGAGGCTCTTAAAGCACTTAAGTCCCAATTATTTCTAATGTTTGTTTGTGCAATAGGAACATTATCAGTATTACCTTCAATCAAGACATCGTAGCCGCTGTAGTCTTTAATGATTTTAGCAATTTTGCTCAAGGTCTCTCCTGCTTTATCAGAAATTTCATAGCTACCAGACTTATATAACATATTATCGGAAAGCGAGATATAAACCACCCCTTTTAATACCTGAACATCAACGTCGCTTAGTTCCTCTCTGCTTAGTGATCGGGTTAAATTATTAGTTAACACCATGTTAAGCGAGTCGCTTTTATTTTTGGCATTTATCAATTGCTTAATGTATTTATTAGAGCTATTGATTTCATCTACCAGCTTAGAAATATTAACATTTCCTTGATTACTGGACTTTAAGCACTTATTTAAAGCATCTTGAAGGGCTGTTACATTAGATCGCTCTGAGGCGATTTGTTCTTCCAGACTTTTCACTCTGCTGTTTACACCGCTTAGTTCTCTTTGACTATCCTGATATTTATTACTCAACTCCTGATTTCTTTCTCTCAGCTGAGCATAAGTTGTTTGAAGTTCTGTATATTTTTTATTACTAACACAGCCTGAGATCAAAATCAAGCCTAAGAACATTAAAGGGAGTGATTTGTATAATTTCATAATCTTGTTTTTTATTAAGATTATATCAATACAAAATCCTTGCCGTAAAAGTTTTAGCTGTATTTCTAATGCTGTTAAAATTTGTTTTTAACAAACTTTAACAGCATAATTTTGCTTTACAAATACCATTTTTTATATCTGGCTAAAGCTTCCAGATAATAGTAATCTGCATACACTAGAGGAACATCAATCTCACTATCCAATGGCAATGCACCTGTACTGTGCTTCAGTATAAATCCACCGTTTTCACCGAGCTTAGCTTTATAAGCTTCGCCAGATAATGAGTTAATCATGATTTCAGCAGCTGATTTATAGTTATTTTTTTCCTTTTCAGCTACATATTGACTAAGTTCTAAGAGTGCTGATGCTATTAACGCTCCTGCAGATGCATCACGTTTTGAAAATGGCATGAAAGGTGCATCAAAATCCCAATAAGGTATTTTATCTGCAGGCAAATTGGGGTGATTAAGAATAAAGTTTGCTATACCATTAGCCTGATCCAGGTATTTACTGTCTTTGGTAAATCTATACATCATGGTATAACCATATAATGCCCAGCCCTGCCCTCTAGCCCAGGCAGAAGTATTTGCTGCTCCTTGCCAAGTGGCTTTACGAAGTACCTTTCCTGTTGATAAATCATAATCGACCACATGATAAGAGCTAAAATCTGGTCTAAAGTGGTTTACAATGGTTGTATTAGCATGTTTAACAGCTATTTCTTTAAATTTCTTATCACCGCCATTATCGGATGCCCAATTCAACATTTCTAAATTCATCATATTATCAATAATTACAGGGCAATTGAAATATTTGTTTTTATTCCATGATTGAATAGAAGCTATTTCCGGTCTGTAGCGAGTGGATAGCGATTCGGCAGAACGTTGAATAATGGCTTTATATTCCGGTTTTCCGGTTAGTCTGAAGGCATTACCGAAGCTACAATACATCATGAAACCAAGATCATGATTACCGGTATAGGTTTGGTTTGGTTCCAGGATCTTTAGCGCCTTTTCGGCATCTTTCTTAATCTCAGCATCTTTTGTTTGTTCAAAGATATACCATAACGAGCCGCTGTAAAATCCGCTACACCACCATTTGATATCAAAGGCAATAAGTTTATTGGTTTTAGCATTAAAGCTTTGTGGCGTTAGGCCAGCAGGTATACTTTTATCAAGAACTTTATACTGTTTGGCTGCGAATTGAAATTCACTATCAATCAGTTTACGCATGTCTTGTGTTTGAGCCAAACCTGTCTGACTGGCTAACAAAAGTGCTCCTACGATTAATTTTCGTGTCATATATTATAAGATTGTTTTTATAGAAATTTGATACAATAAATCAGATCATAAATCCTTTGCAAGGGACATAAACTGACCCTTACTTAAATAACAAACATATAATTTCACACTATCCTTGAGGGGGTAATTATGTAAACTTTTGGGGGTAAAAATCTACATCAACATTATGTTACGAGCTTTCTACCCTTCCTAAAGGTAGTTTATACCTTTTTCACCTTTACCGAATCAAAAGTTGCCTGGGCCTTATAAGTTCGCAAACCAATACTGCCGGCGGAATAATCTTTATCCTTTGCGATGATAATCGGTTTTTCCATTCCATCTACATACACACTAAATTGATCGCCCTTAGCTACTACCCGAAGTTGATAAACTCTGTTTTTTTGGAAAGTATATTTTTGGGCCTGGATGCTTATCCATTTGAGACCTGTAGCCTTACCTAATTCTATTGTACCAGTAGTTGGATTGATCCCTACATAATAACCCTGATAAGCATCTGGTCCGATTGCGGGATTTGACACTCTGAACATTAACCCGGCATCTCCATCTGTATTAACCTTTATGGAAGCCTGAAAATCCAGATCTCCAAATTTTGTAGCATTTGCTACGATTTTAGATCCATTAATTCCGAAACCTCCAGAACCTGCATTGGAAGCTGCGTGAACTGCTCCATCTTTCCAAAACCAGCCACCGCCGTAGAAAACCCAATCATTTGGCATTTGTGTATTGAATTCTTCAGTAAGCTTACTTGACGTTTTTTGTGATTCACCAATAACGGGAAAGCAGCTCAAACGAATACTTTCAGCGCCGTAAGGTATCAATGTAACTTCTTCGAGTGTCTCTTCAGAATTCACCGGACTGAAAGGCACATCGAAGGCCGATACTTTATTGTATGCCAATGTCCATGACGGAATCTTTTTAGCCTTAAAAACTAACTTTACGGGGGATTTAGCAGCATCAAATGGGTTTCCTGGCATTTCGCTTTTTACCAATTTAGCGGCATCTTTAATATTATTTCTATTGAGTACCAAGCCATAATTCCATGGAGAAGCAGGTCTGATTTCAAAGTCATTAAATCCGTTCACAGGATGTGTTTTGGTTATTTTATTTTCCGGCTTTATTTCCAAAGCATACACCAGAGGGCCTCGTTCTATACTTATTGAGTTATTAACCTGCTTTTGACCAGAAATTTCCATTGGAAACTGTAATTCAACCCTATCTCCATTTGTCCACTCTCTATTCAACGTTAATAAAGTTCCAGCTCTGGCACCTTTCACTAATGCTCCGTTAACTTTTACCGTAGGGGATATACTCCATGCTGGAATTCTCAATACTAATGGGAACTTTATATTTTCATCAGTTGTAATTTTCAGTCTTATAAGGTCTTCAAAAGGATAATCTGTTTCTTCTAAAATTTTAATCCTTTTATTATTAAGTTTAGTTTCTACCTCCATGGGGCCATAGGTTAGAATGGCTAAGCCATGATCTGGAGTTGCAGAAATACTATTTTTAACATAATAAGGCCAGCCCATATGCATGTTATACCTGCAACAGCCATAACCAGAATAAGGGCTTGAAACAACACCAGAGCTGTAATCCTGATTAAAACCATGCTCGCCGTGGATACTTTGTACCTGATTAGGCAAGGTGTAATAAGAGTGATTTTTAAAATCACGGCTAAATTGTGCTGGTAATGCATTAAAAGCTACCTTTTCTAAATTATCGGCAATTTTAACATCCTGTATAATTCTTACCGCTGTTTCCAGACTTTGCATCCATTCTACCACGGTACAAGTTTCTACCCCCTCAATAGATGCCGTTCCTGCCAAAAACTCTGTTCCGGAGCCCAAACCTTCAGGTTGTCCATGATCGCGCATGATATGATTTACCCCATTCATCATTGCCTTAAGGTAAACTGGCGATTGATCCAGTTGGGCGTATATCGCAGGAAACTTTAAAGCTTGTGCCACATTTACCATGTGCTTAGGCTGAAAATCATCTCCGAAGTAGTAGAACTGATTATTATTATAGATATCTATCCAAGGATAAGCCTGTGCTTTGAGCTTATTAACAAGTGTCAACAAGCCATCGTCGCCAGTTTTATTGTAAAGCCAAATGGCAATTTCCATGTTATCTGCCGCTCTTGACTTTCCCCATTCCTTAAGCGGGTCTGCATCCAGATTTGCCAATTCATACTTGAAATATTTGGTTAAAAAAGGTAGCACCCGCTTATCGTTCGTAACCTCATAATAACTTTGTAAAGCATACATCATGGGCATTCTAGGCCACCAATCCTTCATCTTTGGAGGGCCAAACAAACCATTAGGCTGCTGACTGTTTAATGTCCATTCTATATATTTTTGAGCTTTCTCCTTCAGTTTCTGATCATCAAGTGTATAGGCTAAGGCTATGAGCCCTTTAACATAATAGGGAGCCCGCTCCCAGCTACTTCCTTTTCCCCCCAACCAATCATTATTACTCCCCAGATTATCATCTTCGGCATAAAGTTGTTCAGCCATACCTGTTGCACCATCACGCTGCTGTTCTAATTGTTTCAATAGCCAGCCCCTTGCCTTAATGCTTCCAAGAGGTAACTGAATGAATACATCCTGTTTTAATGGAGCTTTGTTAAAATGAACCAATTGATTGTTTTGTGCCTTAACTTGATTAGTGAAAGCCATACAAAGAAGCACTGCCAATACAGACTTTAAGTTATTTCTCATATTTAATCGGAATGGTTAGATAATTTTTCTAAAACTAATACTTTTAAAATAAATAATAAAACGATTTAGTTAAATATTAATGAAGATAAACATGAAGTTTTAATGCTGTAGGATAAATGAGTTATACCGATTATGGTTTTTTACAGTTACAAGGGAAAGACTTTACAAAAGTTGATTTAACCATTTGATATTGAGCAACTGCTAGAGATCACCTTCCATTCGCCGTTTACTTTTGCCCAGGTTCTAACATATTGATAGGTGCCATTAAGCATGATTTTAGCATAGATGCCTTTGATTTTTAGTTTTGTGGAAACGACGACTGCGGAATCGAAAACATGAATATCCCGTTTGTGTAGTATGATCTCATATATGCTAATCAATTTAGAGCGATAAGTATCTATAATCACTTCCTTTTCGAGTACGTGGCTAAATTCATCAAAAAAAATGATTGCATCAGCAAGTAAAAGTTCTAAGCACTTGATATTGCACTTGGATATACTTGTTAATAAAATATCTTCTAGTTCTGCGATGAGCAGAATGGTTTCTTGCTTAGTTAAAATGTTGAGCATAATTTCCGATTAGCTCATAAAAATATACACTCCCCAATTAAGAATAACAATAACTTAGTAATTGTACAGGCTTTACATTTTCATTAAAATGATTACACAGTTTATTAATATCCTGGTCATTAATTTTGTTTGGTTTAGGGAACCCTTATGAATTCCATTATGAACCTGAATTTTCTTTTGTTTTGAGGAATTAATTATATTAATTTGCAACAAATTGTAACTTTTAAGAGATAAATATCAAATAATACTACTATTTTTATGTCTCTTTAACATTTAAATCAGATTTGCGCTATGACTAAGCTTTTTATTGGGGGACTTTCGGAAAATATTCAAGAGATGGACTTGGCTATTTTTGTGAGTTTGCATGGGCAGATTGAAACTATCAAGGTGGTTAGAGACCGTTCTACTGGAAAATGCAAGGGATACGCTTTTTTGGAAGTTAACAAACTAGCAGATGCCAATAACATCATTTCCAATTTAAATGGGGAAACATTTAAGGGCAATGTTGTGACAGTAAAAATCTGCGAAGAACAGCCGGTAGCTCCAAAGAAATTCCAGCCAAAGGGAAACCCTGCCATCAAGAGTAAGCGCCCGAGACTACAACGTTAAAAAAATAAGGGATATGTTATCCAACATACCCCATTATTATCATTAACTAACATTAAAATTCAAATAGGCCATCTACTACCTATAGAATAACTTTATCCTATTTTACGGGAATGCTAAACTCTACCTCTTCGGGCGGCAAGCATTGTTTATCATTACAAACCATAAACTCAACTTTTCCTTTAACCACAGGCTTTCCAGCTTTAAATTTTATCCTTTGCTGAAATAGTACTGTATTCTCAAAATAGCTTACATCCATTTTAAAGGTAGATTCGAACTTGGTTATGGGTTTAGGTTCAATGGTTTTGCCAACTAGCGTATAGGTTGTTGATGCCGGCCAGGTGAAAGACGTTTTTACCGGGCCTCCATCCTTTACTGTTTGGGAGTATAAATGCCAGCCATTTTCAATATTAGCTTTAAGATAAATAACCGCTTCTGTTGCACTGGTTTTCTTTGCGGCATAGCTCCAGGTTACGGGCTTTTCAATTTGCGCATAAACCGTGAGATTAATCAATAGAGCAGCAATGACTAAAAGTGTATTTTTCATTGTGGTTCGTAGTTTTGGTTATCATTTAAGCTACTGATAGCGTACAACCCAAAAAATGGGTCAAGCATTAATAAAGCACTCGTTTATTTGTTCCTTTAAATAATCTGCTTGAGATGTTATTTGGTTTTAACAAAAATGAATATTACCTGCAATTAGATCAAGCATTTCAATATTATCCGTAAATTTTACGGAGAAAACCAAAATATCGTTCGTTTTACATGATTTAATCTTGAATATGTTTTTAAAAGCAAAAATCTTCCGATTTGAAACTATTTGCGGGTCTTAAAGAAGCTGCCTGTAAGCAATCTCATTGATACATTTGAAATGATAAAACTGGTCTTCTATGTTGTAGAAATTCTAAACCATAAAAAAAGAGAGAAGTTTTTATGCTTCTCTCCTAGTGTGTTAATCTAAATCGTCCCGTTGATTTAATTCATAACATATCAAATTTGGACATTTGTATTCCAAAAAACAATACTTTAAGATAGGTATTTAGTTTACGTACGACTTTGTAAATTTAATTAGCAAAAAGCCTATCTTAACCTACTGACTTTAAAGCAAATAAATTGAATACCAATAGTAGAAATATAAAAATAAGCCTGTTATCATGCTCATCATTCATCTTTGGAATACTTCTAAACAAGGTATTTATCTGCTCATTTACGTCATTTCCTTAAAAATCTTTACTGAATCAAAATTAAATATTCATTTGATCTAAGATAGTTTTAGGATTGTGCGTAACGGCATTACCGCTACGCCAAGCCTTCTAATCAACAAACTCACTTCTAGTGTAGTATTTTTAAACTATGCCATTAGTATTCTACTTTGTAATCTTTCTTGAATGACTGACCTGACCATGCTTTTACGGCTGTCCAGGGAGCAGAAGGGTCACTCCAAAATTTATTTTCAGCAGGAAGTCCTAAAGGGAGAAAAGCTAGTGTGGCCATATAAAGGCTTCCTGTTGAGGTGTATACATCTGCAAGCTCGGGCTGATGACCATTGAATCCTAACACCAGCCATCCTTTATCATCAAAATTTTGATTTCCATCATACATTTTAAGAAATACCTGAGTGAGTGCACAACGAACTTGGGCAGGAGTTACTCCAGCAGGTAATTGATCCATTAAGGCTACTTGTGCCAAAGCCTGAAAAGCTGCTGTACGATATGTTACGGATCTGCCATAGGCCGGATAACTTCCATCTGTTCCAATAATTCTCTCCAGGTATTCAGCATAACGAACCATCCTTTTTAAAGCCTGATTGTAGTTATCTGTGCTTCCCTTTTTTTGCTCGGACAAAATCTTAGTTAAATCGACCATCATCGGATGCATCACATATGAATTATAATAATCCATGCTAAACTTCTCTCCATCTTTGTACCAGCTGTCTCCCACATACCATTCTGTAACCTTATTTACAGCAAATTGAATTCTGGCAGGGTCGTATTGTTCACCAATACTCATTAAAAAGCCTTCAGTTAAACCTGCAAACAGCAACCAGTTATTGTATGCACCTGTGCGGGTTCTTAAAGATTTAAATTCTTCTATATAACGTTTTTTAGTTACTTGATCTAAAGGTTCCCATAATGCTTTTGGGGCTCTAATGAATGTTTGAGCTAGATATGCGGCATCTACAATGGCTTGCGCCTGAGATCTAAAATTCAGGTAATCCGGATTTTGAGGGTCTACAGCATTTTTTAAGCCCTGCAACAACTCTAAGCGCATTCCTTTTCTCAAATTACCTTCTTCTGTATTGTCATCCGGCAATCCCAGCCAAGGTGCAACACCAGCAATAGTTCGGCCTACAGCTTCCAGATAGGTCACATCCTGGAGTTTCAGGTTATAATTATTTCCTTTTTCTAATGGTAAGTTTTGTTTAAGCGTTCCCTTGGACAGATTATGGATTACGGGATAAGCTATTTTATAAAGTGCTTTAACCCAAATTTGTCTATCCTTTACACCATTTGAATTTTGCTGAGCGTGGCTTCTGTTAAAGGATAGGGAAAGCAATAAAATAGTGAGGATACTAAGTTTGATTAAATTTTGTTGGTGTGTATGTACAATCATCTTTTGAATAAAATTGGTCAGAAATTATAATTCAAAAGTATGGGGTATGTAAGATACGAGGGGGTAAAATCGGTAAAATTTAGGGGTAAGAATGCGAAGATGGTGAGGGGGTTAGAGGTTTAATTGATTAATTGTTTAATTGCTTAATTGTTTAATTGCTTAATTGTTTAATTGCTTAATTGTTTGACTGACTAACTGTTGAATTGCTTAATTGCTTAATTGTTTAACTGGCTAACTGTTGAATTGCTTAATTGCTTAATTGTTTTAACTGACTAACTGTTGAATTGCTTAATTGTTTAATTGTTTAATTGGCTAACTGTTGAATTGCTTAATTGCTTAATTGCTTAATTGTTTAATTGGCTAACTGTTTAGTTGCTTGAATGGTGGGTTGGTAAGTTGTTTTTAGCTTTAGTTGATTGATTGTGTAATTATTTAGGAGACTACCCTATAATTAGGATCATCGATTATGTTTACTTCAATTACACTTGCAGCATTGTTAAGCAACTTCTTACAATCCGGGCTAAGGTGTTTTAAATGCAGTTTTTTCCCTGCATGTTGATATCGTTCTGTGAGCTTATTTAAGGCTTCAATGCCACTCATATCTGCCACCCGGCTGTCTTTAAAATCGATCACTACCTTTTCCGGATCGTTTTCAATATCAAACTTTTCTACAAATGTAGCCACAGATCCAAAAAATAAGGGTCCGTAGATTTCGTAAGTTTTCGCACCGTTGGCATCTAAATATTTTTTTACTCTAATTCGCTTAGCACTTTCCCAGGCGAAAACCAACGCAGAGATAATAACCCCTATTAATACAGCAAGAGCAAGATTATGAAGATAGATTGTAATTGCAGCTACTAAAACGCCGACAAAAATATCTTGTTTAGGCATTTTATTGATAATTCTAAAACTTGAACATTCGAATGTGCCGATAGCTACCATAATCATTACTCCTGTAAGAGCGGCCATAGGCACGCGCTCTATCACTGGCGCTCCAAAAAGAATGATGATTAATATGGTTATGGAGGCTATAATTCCCGATAGCCTGGCTCTTGCACCTGCAGAAAGGTTTACTAAGGTTTGTGCAATCATTGGGCATCCACCCATCCCCATAAAAAAGCCGCTGGTGATATTTGCAGCACCCTGCGCCAAGCATTCTCTGTTCCCATTGCCTTTAGTTGAGGTCAATTCATCAACCAGATTAAGGGTTAACAAGCCTTCCGTAAGTCCTACACCGGCCATAATTAAAGCATAAGGAAAAATGATTTGTAATGTACTCAGGTTAAAAGGAATTACGGGAATGTGAAAAGAGGGAAATCCTCCCTTTACTGAGGCGATATCTTTAACTGTTTTGGTATCAATTTTAAATACGAGTACCAATACAAAAACAACGATTATAGCAACAAGTGATGGCGGAACAGCTTTGCTTATTTTAGGAAATACAAATACGATTCCAATAGTAAGTAATACAAGCCCTAACATAATTAACAATGGTGTGCCCACCAACCAGGAGGTTTGGGTACCACTAGTAACCTTAAATTGTTCTATTTGGGCCATGAAGATCACAACGGCTAAGCCATTTACAAACCCATACATTACTGATTGCGGGACTAGCCTGATAAACTTTCCCAGTTTGAATAAGCCCACCAAAATCTGAAAAACACCTGCCAACGCTACCGCAGCAAGCACATATTCTATACCATTGCTTTTCATAAGTGCAATAAGTACAATTACTGTTGCTCCTGCTCCACCGGAAATAAGGCCAGGTCGACCACCAAAGACCGCAGTAATTAAGCCCATGATGAAAGCGGCATACAATCCTGCTAAGGGCGGGAAACCCGCAAGTATGGCAAATGACAGCGATTCTGGCATCATCGTCATTGCTACCGTTAATCCTGCTAATATTTCAGTCCGATAGTTAATTTTCTGTTCCAAATCGAAAAGACGAAAGATGGCTTTCATGTGTACGCTTAATTAATTCTTTTCAACCAGGTATCAGGAATTTTTTTCAATTCGCTACCATTCAGGCTATATTCTAACTTTAAGGTATATCCGCCGCCTGCTTCAACAAATGGTAAGCTAATGCGATGAAGTCCTTTTTCAAGTGCAACCTGACCACTCTTTTGTATCGGGTAGTGCCAACCATCGTTGTCTATTACCTTTTCTCCATCGATGTATAAGTTAGCGCCATCATCTGCTGTCAAATAAAAGCTGTAGATTCCGGTTTCCGGAACGTCGATATAGCCCGACAACCTTACACTGAAGGATGCACCTTCTTTAGCCAAACCCTCTGCAATAGCAAAATTTGATACTACAACAGCTGTGTCGGATTTTAGAGGCAGGTCTGCTACGCTTTTTATTTTATTACCGAAAAAATAGAGTTGTAAACCTGCACTTAAATTGCCTGCTGCCTGTGGTTTAAAATAATCTTGTTGTTTATAATTTAAAGTATAAATATCCCCGCGATTGCCGGTTGGCCCAAAGGCTGCAATTTTAATTTTACTTGCTGAACTGACCATAAAAGGATTTGATAAAACAGGTGAATTTGTAGTTGGCAGCTGCCCATCGTTTGTATACCTGATGACCAAAGCAGGAAGTGGTGTATTAATTTTTAAAGCAACAGGTTTGTTAAAAACATTTTCTTCTGTAAATCCTGTTAAATCAGGAATTCGATAATTTACATTAAATTTATCTAAAATAGGATATTGCGCCTCCAGTCTCTTTAAAAAGCCCTGATAATCATTTTTGTGTGTCCAAAGTACTTCAGCTAAAGCTGTCATCCTTGGCATAAACATATAATCGGCTCTTTTTTCTGAAGGAATGTATTCTGTCCAGATATTTGCCTGTGCTCCGAGAATATATTTACCCTCTTCAGCATTAAGATTTTTAGGTACAGGTTCGAAATGATATACATTAAAGATAGAATTACGATCAGGAACAACATCAAAGTATAAAGGATTTCCCGGCGTCATAATCACTTTATTGCCATTCTTTGCAGCTTTGATAGGTGCATCAGGCACCCATCCTCTCCAATACATTACCAATGCAGTTTTGCTTACCCCTCCTTCTAAAATCTCATCCCAGCCTATTAATTCTTTCCCTTTGCTGTGAAAAAACTTTTCCATTCTTTTTACAAAATAGCTTTGCAACTCGGCGGTTGTACTGAAATTATTTGCCTTCATCATTTCTTTGCATATAGCAGATTCAGCCCAAGTACTTCTTTCTACTTCATCGGCACCCAAGTGTATATATTTAGATGGAAACAATACGGATACTTCTGAGAATACATTTTCTGCAAATTCAAAAGTACTTTCCTTACATGGGCAAATTGGGGTACTAAAATCCTTCCCCCAGGATATTCCTTCTTTGGTACTTAAAAATGGATAAGCATTAATTGCAGCCATCATATGACCGGGCATATCAATTTCAGGAATGATTTCTATGTGCCGCACCTGCGCATAGCGAATTAAATCTTTAAGTTGTTCTTGTGTATAATAACCACCATAAAGTGTTTTGCCATCACGTTGAATGATATGTGCCGGATCGATCTCCATATCCGGATTGTCTATGGCTTTTTTCATACAAGCAGAGTCTTGCGCGTTGAAAGTCCGCCAGGCTCCTTTTTCGGTGAGCAATGGATATTTCTTAATTTCTATGCGCCATCCCTGATCATCAGTGAGATGTAAATGAAACTTATTCATTTTATAAAGCGACATTACATCAATAAATTTCTTTAAATATTTGATCGAGAAAAAGTGCCTTGATACATCCAAATGCATTCCTCGCCAGCCGAAAGCTGGTGCATCGGAAATTTTAATACCAGGAAGATTCACTTGTCCTTTTTGATGCGCATTTTGAAGAATAAGTTGCCTTAAAGTTTCAACACCCCTATAAACCCCTGTATTGTTTTTTCCTTCTATCACGATCTGAGTATTGTTAATGCTTAATGCATAACCTTCTTCTTCGTTAATATTGCTGTTGATTTTTATAATAATATTCCTCTTGCCAGGTGTTGTAGTCAATCCTAATGTAATTCCTAAATCTTGCTTGATTACTTCCTGTAAATATTTAGCTTCATTCAACAAGGTTTTCTCCGCTAACGGATACTCAATTTTCACATTGGCTCCAATGGTAAATGTGCCATTTACAGGAGTTAAATTTTTAGGATAAGGAATTAGCCCATACCCGTGGTTAGCAGTTTGTTGTGCAGAAGCTGAATGAATACCTATAAATGCAGAAAAGAAAAGGGCAAGCGCCAGCCTAATAATGGAGTACATAAATCGATTTTAAATATATTGGAGCGAGAAACCGAAGGTATAAAGAATAATTAAAGCGGCAAAATTGTGTGGATAAAGTATGGGGGTTGAAGCGGAGTATCCAATGCAATTAACTTAAGCTAAACGCTGTCCTGAGCCTGTTGAAGACGTTCTTGTTAAGTTGAAAACTAAAATGGATTACCCTTCGACATACTCAGGATTGACAATCCATTTTAGTTTTCTCGATAAGTTAATAGCATTGGCGGAGTATTGAGCAGCAGGTATAATGAGCCACGATTTATTTCACTGGTGCGTTTAGTTGGTGGGTTTAACTGGTTCATTTAACTGGTCCGTTTAACTGGTTTATTTAACTGGTCCGTTTAACTGGTTCATTTAACTGGTTCATTTAACTGGTCCGTGGGTCACCATAAGTGTTCGGAAGATCACTTTGGGGGAATTTTAAGTAATAAATCTACTTTATTAGGATCACCACCACATAAGGCCACAATATCTTTCATCAATAATTTTTCCAGCTCATTCAAGAAGTGTTGTTTCATGATTTTATATCCTTTCAGCCCATTAATTTCTTTATAGGTTAATAGGAGTGTTGCGGCAATCATGGTAGTGTAAAGTACTACCATGATGCCATTTTCACTTCTGTTTATTAGATGGCTGAAATTTAATTCCTGTTTGAGGAATTTGAAGAAGACTTCAATATCCCATCTGCTTTTGTATAACAGGGT